>NZ_JADKCX010000084.1 GCF_016718685.1 Haliscomenobacter sp.
GGAGTTTGAACGTACCCCGTCAGAGCATTCGCAATATTCCGCCCACGGAATATCCTTGTTTGGTACCGCCCGATGTATGTGTGGAAGAGGGGATTTATGTGTTTCGTTTTACGCTACCACCGTCCGAATTGAGTTACCATGTCTCGTTTCAGCGCTGCTGTAGGGATGAATCCATGACCAACATTGGTTTGCCCGGTGCAACCGGGGCAACCTATACCGTAGAAATCACCCCGGAGGCGCAACTGCTTTGCAACAACAGTCCCGAGTTTTCCATCGTACCGCCCACCGTCATTTGTGTCGACGCCACTTTGGAATACGAGCACACCGCTTTTGAACCGGATGGCGATAGTTTGGTCTACGAACTCTGTGCCCCACTTGCCGGGGCAGGCAACATCAATGGTGCTCAGGGAACCTTTAATTGCAATGGAACTACCACCCGCCCTGCTTGTCCTCCACCTTATGCGGAGTTGAATTACCGCGCGCCCTACTCCGCCAAATCGCCCATGCCGGGCATACCGCCGTTACAAATTGATGCCCAAACCGGCCTGATGACTCTGAGGCCCAATGCCATTGGGCGCTTTGCCGTGGGGGTCTGCGTACGCGAATACCGCAACGGCGTATTGTTGAGTAAAATATACCGCGATTTCCAGTTCAACGTCACGGATGGCTGTAACCCCAAATTGACGCCCAATGTCAAAGAAGACCTCAAACTTGCCGAGAAAGATTTTTTGATTCGTGCCTGCGGCAATACCCTGGTCGACATCACCAACGAAAGTACCCCCAGGGAAGCCATCAAACAGGTCAGTTGGAGTTTTGATTTAAAAAAAGGAAGATCGGCTCAAAGTAGTCAATGGCATCCCCAATTTCAATTTCCAGATACGGGTCGCTACACGGGCAAACTGGTCTTGAATCCCGGCTTTGAATGCGCGGATTCTGCCATTATAAGGGTACACGTTTTGCCCTTGTTACAAGCCGATTTTGGGTACGATTACGATACCTGTATGGCCAGCGACATTCAATTCATCGATCGCTCGATTGCCCACGCTAAATTTATCAATCGCTGGATCTGGAACTTCGAAGGTAGCAGGAGTAGCACCTTGCCGAATCCTGGCTACCGCTATCTTGAACCGGGTGTAAAAAGGGTTACCCTGAGCGTACGCGACACCAATCAATGCGTGTCTACGATCAGCAAAAATGTGCGGTATTTTCCCGTGCCACCGATCCTGATTGTAGGGCCCAGTGCCGCTGAGGTTTGTGAACCGGGGCAGGTCACTTTTCAAAACCTGTCCTCCCCCATCGATACCACCTATCGATTTGAATGGAAATTTGGCGATGGCGGCCTCTCCCGCCGCCTTAGTCCCACCTATACCTACCCCAATCAAGGCTTGTATTCGGTGGCGCTGAGCATCGTGTCGCCCATCGGCTGCCGCAATGATACCGTGTTTAAAGATTTGATCCGGGTCAAACCAACCCCCCAGGCTGCTTTTGCCATCGAGCCCCCAGAGGTCAGCAATGTCTTCCCCGATTTTCAACTGTTGGATCAATCGACCGACGCGGTGCGCTGGCTGTGGGAGTTTGGCGATGGCAGGCAGTATACCGACCGCAATTTGATGGCCTCGGCACGCGAACTGGGTACCCTCCGCATCACCCAAATGGCTTTCAATAATTTTGGTTGCCAGGACAGCATCTCGCAACTGCTGCAGATTTTACCCGAAGTGCGCTATTTTTTGCCCAATGCCTTTAGTCCCAATGGAGATTCGGTCAACGACGAATTGCGGGCAGTGGGTATTTTTGATGGCATCCGCAATTTTCACCTCAATGTATGGAGTCGCTGGGGAGAAATGGTGTTCCAGTCTACCAATCCACAGGATACCTGGAACGGACAAAAATTCAACCAAGGACTTTCCCTACCCATGGGGGTGTATACCGTGCTGGTTACATATCTGAATCCAAAGGACGAAGTGGTAGAATATCGAGGATTTGTAACCTTACTGCGTTAAATCTTCTGCATGCGTATACATTTGGTGGCGCAAGATCAAAGTTCAACCCTTATCTTTTTAGTAAAAAATACCATGCTTGGATCTTTCATAGCCGGCGCCAGCGCTTATGGACGTGCGGTTCAACTGTGTTTCAAGTACAAATTGTGGATTTACTTCCTGGCGCCCGCCCTTATTTCTATCCTCTTGGGAGGGGGCATGATCTACGGTGTCTGGATGGTTTCCGATGACCTGGGCAATTGGATGGCTGGGTTTTGGCCTTTCAATTGGGGCAGAAGTGGATCGACAATGTAGCCCAGGTATTTGGTGGTTTGGCGGTGGGTGCATTTGGCTTCATCATTTTCCGCAACCTGGTCCTCGCGCTCGCTGGCCCTTTTATGAGTTTGCTTTCGGAGCGGGTGGAAAATCGACTCCGGGGACAGGCTTCCGCAACGTTTAATATGAGTGCTTTTTTGAGTGATATGGCCCGCGGCGTACGCATTGCCCTTCGCTTGATTGTGCGGGAGTTGTTTTTCACCATCCTATTGTTTTTGCTCGGGTTGATTCCCGGTTTGGCGATTCTTACCACCCCAATGATTTTTATCGTTCAAGCTTATTACGCCGGTGCAGGTAATTTGGATTTTGCCCTGGAGCGCCATTTTCGGGTACGGGACAGCGTGCGTTTTGTGCGCCAAAATCGCGGCTTGGCCATTGGGAATGGAGCCGTTTATTTATTGTTGTTACTTTCCGTAGTTGGCTTTTTAGTAGCCTTGCCATTGGCCACCATTGCTGCTACGGTTGAAACAGTCAAAAAAATCAAACAATAGCTAAAGCTGGGTACCTAACTAACCCATCAACCTTTTCTGTTTTGCCCATGAAAAATTTACGTTGGGCATCTTAGGATATACAAGGATGCGCCCAACTCAACTATTTGGACCAGGCGCAGAATGCTTTCAACCAAGGAGCTACGTTGGAAAGCAACCGCAATTTTGGAGAACAACCCAATCTTGAACAACCTTTCGCAGCCGGTAGTGAAGCCATGCGTTTTGCTACGCCTGATCTCTGTTACCAACTGGCTTATGCCCAGGTCAACAAAGCCCTGGAAAAAGAGAGTAAACTCAAAGCTGACGGTGTACTGGCCAATGCCCAGGCTTTGCGGGCTTTGAGCGCATGGAAGCTGGGCTTGTACCAACAAGCCAGCGAAAGCGCATTGGCCGCAAAAATTGCACTACAAGATTCGGACGTACCCCTACCCCGTGAGTCGGCCATGATGACGGCACTCGAAGGTTTGATTCAGGCGGATCAAGCCTATGCGGCAGTACAAAAATTTAAGCTGGAAAACCAGAGTCGCTCGACTACCCCCAATGCATCCGAAGCACTAAGCATGATGGAAAACGTCAAGAAGCAATACGAAGAAAACATCGTCAACTTCTCTGGAACGGGCAGAATTGAAAAATCCCTAGCCGTACTGGATCAAGCCAAAAAAGAAATCCCCGAACGCGCCGACATTCAGACCTATTTCATTATGTCGCAATTGGCTGCCCTAAAAAGCTGGCTGGATAATCTGGATCAAATTTACAGTTTGCTCAAAACCTTTGGCTTTGCCAATACCAACAATGACTTGAAGCGCTGGTTTGATCAGGAAAACGAACGTTATGCCCAAAAACGCAACCAGTATATGGCCCAACTGGCGCCTTTGTTGCCTCAACAAAAGGAAAATGTGTTGTACAAAAGGTGGGAGGAGTGGTTGTATAATTAGGGTTCGGGGGTTTGGGGGTTTGGGGGTTCGAGGTCGTCGGGTTCACAAGCCCGGCCAAAACGCATCGCGCAAATATTCCAGTTTGGTTTTGCCGTCATCGCGGAGGATGATGCTGACGACGTCGAAGCGAATTTCGCCAGGGTGCTCGATTTGTTCACAATACACCGAAGCAGCACCCGCCAGCATGCGTTTTTGTTGAGGCGTAACAAAAAATTCTGGCGGTCCAAAACGATCAGAGCTCCGGGTTTTCACTTCGACAAAAACGATGATGTTGCCTTCCTGGGCAATGATGTCTACCTCGGCACGGCTCGTGCGCCAATTTTGGGCTAAAATTTTAAGTCCTTGTGTTTCCAAATGTTGTAGCGCCAAAGTTTCTCCTTTTTGGCCCAGAATGATGTTATCGGTCATGGTTTGGTGTTTTTTTCTTGCAAAATAAACTTTTTTTGTCAAAAACAAAAGAGGCAGGCTCAAAAAGAGCCTGCCTCGTAATACCGTTCAAAAACATAGATTTTGGAATTATCGACGAGTCGTATAAATCATTCGTTTGGTAGCAGTAAAAGAATCCGTAGACAGTTGGTAGTAGTACAATCCTTGTGCAGGTAAGCTCTGCTCCGGTACTTTTACTTCGTTGTATCCTTTTTCATAGTTGCCAGCTTGCTGGAATACCAGGCGGCCTGCGGCATCTACAATCCGTATTTGTGCATTCATACGTTTGGGTACGGTAAATCCTATCGCGGTTTCCGAGCTGAATGGATTCGGATAGTTTTGGTACAAATGCACCCCTTCACCCGGTTGTTTGATGGATTCATTCACTTTGAGCAACACTTGCATCAGTTCACCAGCCTGGTTGTAGGCTTCAGCAGGAGTGGGTGCTTCTTTCAAGGTAAGCGCAGTCGCCAACTCTGCATCACGTAAGGCTTTGAAACGCAACTTGAACAATTTGCGACGTCCATCTTGCACGTTTTCTCCTTTGTTGTCCCAACTTGTGCTGATCAAGCCATTGGTCAGGTCTGCGGTGCCCAGGTTGCCATCGCTCCATTGGGGCAGTTCGCCATTTTCGGTGTCGAGTAATTGCAACAAGTGGCGGTCAAAGTCGAGGGTAAATTGAAAGCCCTGAATTTGAGCAACTTGCTCTGCGCTAAATTCAACGCTGATTTCCTCTCCGGCCTCAAAACTTTGGTTGTTGGTCTCCACAATCAGTTCACCATTGGTGGTACGGCCATCAGTATTGACCAAGCTGTTGGGTTTGGCGCTCATGTTTACGTCACCAATCTTGATCCCTACAAAGTCTGCCCGTCCTTCCTTGGAAAAAAGTTGTTGAGGTTTTTTGCCTCGGGGAAAGCTACTTTAAGGGGGTCTTGCCCCGGTGGAAACGCATAGTTGGCATCAATAAAGCGCCAGGACGTATTTCCATTCGGGAAAGTAGTTTCCATATTCAGAATCAGTTTGCGCAGCCGAATCAAATCGACAGTAGAAATGTGTCCCGATTTGTCTACATCCGCGGCAATGTGTTGGTACGGCGTTTTTAGTGTGCTCAGTCCCAAGATATGTTTCTGGATGATCACCAAATCAATCGTGGTTACCCCATTGATGGGGTCTTCGGTCTTCTGTGGTACGATGGTATAGTCACCACCGAGTGGAACTTCATTCAGCAGGTAACTTCCATCTACAGCTGTGGCGGTATTGCCCAATTGGGTGCTGCCTTTGATGGCCACTGATTCAACCTGCATCCCATTTTCAGTACGGATGATTCCCGAGATTTTACCCACTTTCCCACCAACCGGAGGGCACAAGCCCCCGTTGTCCTGGATATCGATAAAGTAGTGCAATATGCCCCATTGCCTAAAGTATCGTAAACCCAAAGTTGTACTGACTTGGCGGCCAATATCCGCACAAGTGAAAGTCACTTGTTCCTCGGCAATGGTCAACAAGGTTCCAGTACCCCGGCGGATGCCAATCCGGGCAGGTTTACCGCCACAATCGTCATAACTTCCAGCGTCAAACAACTTTGCATTGATGATGGCAGCGGTTTGGCCACTTTTTGTGTCCAGGGTAGTGGAAAGGCCATTGATACACTGGGCCACTGGTGGCTTTTTGTCAACCACGGTGATGGTCATCGAACCCAGCGTTGCATTGCCACACTGGTCTACTGCACGGAAATTGATGAGGTGTTTGCCCACGGGGTAGGTACCCGTTGCTATCGCGCCTTTGGCGTCGCTGTATTTGCCTTCGTTGCTAATGGTCACCACTCCCCCACAATCGGATCCACTTGCTGCTTTCATCACCACTTTGATGGTTTTGCAATGCTCTATCAGGGCTACAGTAGTATCTTTTGGTACGATTAAGCTCGGCGCGGTGCGGTCTTCTACCCGGATGATTTGAGTATGGGTAAACGTCGATTTCGATGGATCGTTGACGTCGTAGTTGCACCAATCAATGGCTGACCATTTCCGGAAAATTTGAAAACAGGTTTCCGTTTGTGATTCAAAACGTCGGTCTTCGAAGCTGATTCCGACGGTTCCACAAATAGGATGACGAACTATTGGTTCCCGATTTTCCAAAGGAAATTCCTTGGGATCGGTTTTTCCACCACAACCCACGATCGTATAGTCTTTAGGCCAGGTGATCATGGTATCAACCAGTTTATTGGTGTTGATGATGGTGATGGTTTGGCTACACGTTGAGGCGCGGCCTTTCCAATCTTTGGCAGTAAACGTACGGGTGATTTTACCCCGGTTACATTCGCCACGTTCAAAAACGCTAGTGGAATCAAGGGTAAAAGAACAGTTCTCGAGGACAATCGGCGAGCCGAATTTATGCAAATTCGTAACGTCGGTTGTACATTGGACGGTAACGCTGGCTGGGCAGGAAATGCGCGGCCCCAGTTCGTCCCGAATGGTTACCGTAAAATCACAGTCGTTGAATTTTCCGTAAAGGTCTCCGCCTTGGCGTTCTCTAGCTGGATCTACTGCACCATTGCCTGGATCAACCTCGTATACCCTCAGGGTTACCTTCACATTTTGGCTGTCTACATCGTTGCAGCAGAATACCACGTAGTCGTCAAAATATTCTTGATAGTCACCAATCAATGCATTGTCATCCCCATTTATTTTATTGCATCCTCCGGGAGATAAACGGCGTGCTTTGTAGTACAGGCGTGTTTTGCAGTTGTCATTACTGCCCTCGTCAAAATTCTTGGCCTGGATAAAGGCAACGCCTCCTTCGGGCAAAGAGATGATGTTGTTTTTACGGCACACCACCGTTGGTACTTCTTCATCTACAATGGTAAGGGTAGTGGTACATACGGCGGTATTTCCACACAGATCAATCGCATTGTACGTAACGGTATGGGTTCCTAAAGGCACGTTGAAATGGCGGTTGAAGCCAGCGGTGCCGTAAGAGGTACGAACCGAAACTGCGGGGTTTACATCACAATTATCCGTTACAGTAGGCATAGGCAGCAAAACCACGGCGGTACATTGGCCGGGGTCAGTCCTTTGCCGGATGGGGGCTGGACAAGTAATGGTAGGTGCTTCTTCGTCTTTTACTTGAATGATTTGTGTTGCATCCCTGAAATTACCCGTACAACGGTCAAGTATCGTCCAACGGCGAGAGATCAATCTACCCAAACCTTCACAAATGGCGGTTGTGTCATCGCGGAAAGTAATCACGAACTCACAGAATCCATTGCTTTTGATTTTGCGGCCCTGGAAAGTTGGTACTCCGGTAATGGAGGTATCTGCGTTGGGGCGATTACAAGGCAAGTTGACCAAACCAGGAATCGTCACCTCAGCAACCCCAATCCTGCGCATCAAAATATTTTGTACACAGGTATCCGCATTTCCAGAAGAATCGCGGGCAATCCAACTCCGGCGAATGTATACCGCGGTATCACTTCCACAACGTCCCCGCATGAAGAGGTCTTCATAACGAAGACGTACAGTTCTGTTGATGTTGTCTTTAACTTCTGGACGTCCCAGTGTATTCGCACTGGTGTCGGCAGCACAAAACAGGGTAATATCCTCGCAAGAAATCTGCGGTGCTTGTGTATCAAATACCTGAACATACCCTGAGCAGTTAAAACCCGTGGTATTGTCACGCACCAATACGGTCAAAACTTTTCCTATTCTTCCTCGGACACTTAAGAGCAATGGGTCAGGCCCATTGGCAATGAAGTTTCCATTCTCATCAACGACAGTAATTGTTTTCGGTCCAACACAAGTAGAGGATCCTTCTACGATCAGATCACTCCCGAAGCTTACTTCTCCAGATGTTCCAACACTAATGCGCACTGGCGCAGCAGGAGAAATACTTTTACATACCAGTTGGCACTGGGCTATTCCCGTTTGGCTCCACAACAGCAGAACCGGAATAAGGATTAGAAGCCATCGCACCCATCCCTCTAAAATCGGTATGTACGGTGTTTTCTCATTCATGGCACTACGTTTTTGACGGTTTCGAATTATAAATTTCCATTATAAATTCCAATACCGTGCCAAAGTGCCTTTTTGAGCATATTTTTTATTTCTCGTTATTTTTTCCATAAAAAAAGCCCCCCTCACACATGAGGGAGGCCATCCCAAAAACCGATTTAAGTATATTCTTTAGCGCAGACAAACGTATGAAACATACCTGCCTTTGTGCTCGATGTTTTTTGTTGAAGGATTAAGTGTTGTTGTAGGTTGTAGGGAAAAGGAAAGCAGCCTTTTAAGGTTACTCAGACAGCCTAGGAGGGAACAAACTGCCAAATAGATATTAACTGGGAACAAATATCAAAATTTTATTAATTAAACCCAATACCCTCTTACAGGTATTTTGGTTTTTGGATTGAAACCCGAGTCGGGCACTTCGGCTTCGCTCAGTGATCGGCTCCGGCTCCGACTCGGGTTTCAATCCAAAACGCTTTATCTTCTACCGTAACGGCTACCTGCTTTATCCTGTGGCCCTTTGAACCCAAAGGCCAATGTAACTTCATGAGAACCAGTCGAATACTGTTGCAAGTCCTGCATCGACAAGTCGAAAGTATAAAAGAACCGGAAACTCTCAGATATTTCTGTACCGATCAAAGCGCCAATCGTTTTTAACGAACGATAAGACAATCCTGCAATCAATTTATCATTGAGGATACCCGCCTTGAGGTTGATGTCAACGTTGAAAGGCGTGTCTTTGATTTGACGCACCATAATGGAGGGCTCTAAACTCAATTGATTATTAGACAATTCAAATTTGTGGCCTACCAAAAATACGTAGTGCTGAAACAAGCTGCCCTGCGGCTCATTCGAGACAATGTTGTTCAAGCGCTCGGCAATGAGGTTGGTGAAGCTCAAACTTGCATAAGTATTTTCATAAAAGCGCCCGAAAAAACCCAAAGAGGCATCGAATTGTTGGCGGCCATTAACGGCTGCTTCTATAATATCATCTCCTGTGTCGTAATCTGGTTCGCCCAAGATGTTATTCCCTAATGACAATTGACTAAACTCGGTTGAAAATCCGATGGCGAGTTTAACGTTTTCATTAACCTTGAAGCGGAAGCCAGAGTTCAGTCTTGCCCGTACTCTGGACAGGCGGCCCGCACTTTCACCCATTACTCCTAGTCCAAATCCAAAGGTATTGCCCAGAGGGCCGTGGTACTGAACACCCACGTTTTTAGGGGCATCCGGGAAACCGAGCCATTGCCCACGGGCATTGAACTGGATTTGATGCGTTTCTTCAAATCCAGCAGCGGCTGGGTTGATCAAGATTGGAGCGAGGTTGTAGTGGGTAAAGATGGCTTCATCTTGAGCCCAAAGCATGGCTGTTGGCAACAGCAACAATATAAGGTGTACAAATTTTTTCATGGCTAAAATCGGTTGATGGTTCATGGAATATTGTTAAAGCGCCGAGTCAGGGTAAGTGACCCGGCGCAAAAAAATATTATTTGTCTCTTAAGAGCGTAATCGATCCCTTGGCCTGAATGTCCTTTCCGTCGCTATTTTTGTACTCCAGAATGTAATAGTAGGCGCCCTCTGGAAGTGGTTCACCACTTTGCGTGACACCGTTCCAGTCATTGTTGTAGTTTTCCGCTTGGAACACCAATTGTCCCCAACGGTTGTAAATAAAGAGTCGGTTACCTGGAAACTCCTGAATACAATTGATCAAAAATTCTTCGTTTGATCCATCACCATCCGGAGAAATCACCGAGCGAATGTCCATACATGGCAAACGCCGATCTTTAACCAAGACCGCGCTGACCTCTGGCGTCGATTTGCAACCTCTGGCGTCGGTTACTTGTACAAAATAGTCACCGGGGCAAAGGCTTCTCACAATCGAGTCGCTGCTGGTAACGGGGGCATTCCAACGATAGCTATACGGTTTAACTCCACCTGTAGCCACAGCTAAAGCCTGGCCGTTGCAACCTTCGGTAGCGTTGATGCTCTGCAATTGTACGGAAATAGCAGTAGGTTCTTTTACTTCGTACGATTTGATCAGCGTACAGTTGTTCCGATCCGTCACCGTGATGGTATACGATCCTTTGACCAGTCCAGACACCCTCGGTGTATTACGGCCATTGTTCCAGGCATAGGTAAAGCGGCCACCGGCTACGCCTCCGGCTACTTGCGCGGTAATTTCACCATCCCGGCTACCGATACAAGATACATCGGTGACGAAGGCCTCTATATCCAGACTATCCGGAGCCAACAACTCCACTTCTTCCTCTACACTACAACCCAAACCATCGGTAATGCGGACTACATAATTTCCAGGGCCGGCATTGTTCAGGATTTGTGTAGCGGCAACCAAGGTGTTGTTTTGCAACCATTCGTAAACATATCCATTCCTCCACCATTTAAACCCAAAGCCCGAACTGAACCATCTTTGGCAGCAGGGACAGCTTACTGCAAAGCCATTAAAGCTGGAGAGAATTTGTACACTAGCGGTCAGTCTGGATGCGGTGGTTACCGTAATTTGTCTTTCAATACGGTTCCCTGAATTTTCTCTCACCACCAGTCGGTATACTCCGGCAGCGATATCGACCAAATCTTGAGCCTTGGACAAAGTATCTCCACGTGCACTCAACCAGGCGTAACGATAGGGGGCTGATCCTCCAATGAGGGTCAGATCGATTCCTCCATCCTGGTCTTCCGGGCAACTGGTGTTTTTCACCGCCGTGCTCAGGGTAAAAGAGGTCAAGGCAATGGGTTCAAACGTTTTGCGGCATCCATTGGCATCGATAACGGAAGGAATAAAATTGCCTTCACACAAATTGATGATTTGGAAACCAACGTTGGGTGAGTTCCAGGACACTTGGTATCCGGGGGTTCCACCCGTAATCGATAGCGCGATGCTACCCGTACAACCTGGTTCTTCAGAATCGTGCCGCAGGGCAAAAGAAGAAATCGCCAGTGGAGCGGGTTGGGTCACCGTGATGGAACCATCAATTACGGTATTTCTTGAGTCTGTAACTTTATAGGTATACGTTCCTGCGGGCAGGTTTTGCGTTCGAAAGCACCAGCAACCAGGTTTTCTGGTTGTCCATTGTTGAAGGCCAGCACATAGGGGCCCACGCCACCAGATACCTGTAGGCGAGCAATCCCGGTGTTTTGGCCATTACAAAGGTTGTTGGTAATGTCGGTTCCTACGGAGAGTGGGGCAAGTACAAGTTCTACCTTGAAACACCCGGTTGCAGAACAGCCCACCAAATCGGTAACCGTTACACAATATTCTCCGACAACCAAGCCGGATAAACTGGCAGCACTGCTGTTGTTGTTCCACTTGTAAGTATAGCCAGGTTTTCCTCCGGTTACCGTTAAGGCAATTGCACCATTGGCTCCACCTACGAAATTGACATCGGTAATGGTGCGGCTAATTTTTATTTCGGTGAGTGCAGGTACGGTAGCGTTACCAGTAACGGTGTTGTTCTGACTATCTGTTACGGTTACGTTGTAGTTTCCTGCGGCAATGTTGCTGATGTTTTGAGTCGTGGCGTTGTTGGCACTCCACTTGTAGGTATAAGGCCCCACGCCCCCGGTAGCTTGCAAACTTACGCCCCCGGTAGCCTGACCAAAACAAGCTTCAGTCACCGTCAGGTTGACTTTTAAGCGCTGAACAATGTCAGCACACATGGTTGCGGTACAACCCACATTATCGGTAACCGTAACGCAGTATTCACCAGCAGTACCCAGGTTGTTGATGTCTTCGGTGGTTGCAGCATAATTGGCTGGACCAGTCCAACCGTACTTATAAGGTGCAACACCTCCAGAGATGGCAATATTTACTGCGCCGTTGGTCGAGTCTCGATCAAAGTTAACCGGATCAATTGAAGTGATTCGTACACTTTGTTCTTGGGTCACCGTTACTGAACCAGAGAAGGTACAGCTTTTGGCATCCGTAACGGTAAATCCGTAAATTCCGGGTGCAATATTGCTCAGTTGGCTGGTGGTTTGGTTGGTGGCCCATTTATAGGTGTAAGGAGAAGTACCGCCGGTGGCGGTAATTGTTGCCGAGCCTGTTGCCGCTCCATCGCATTTAGCGGGTAGTGTGCTGGTAGTCGCATTGAGTGCAGCAGCAGGTTGTCCCACTGCGGTAGGATTGGATACTGCTCTACAACCGTTGGCATCGGTAACCGTCAGGGTATAATTGCCTGCGGGCACATTCGTTGGATTGGCGATTGCGGCCAGGTTGCCACTCCATGCATAGCTAAGGGGGGCCGTTCCTCCCGTAACCGCAGCATTAAGTGCTCCGCTAGCCTGACCAAAACAAGCCGCATCGGTTTTGGTGATTCCTGTAATGGCCAATGCCGCACTGGGCTGGGTCACGGTAAAGTTTCCGGTGACGGTGGTAGCGTTCCCTAAATCTGTAACGGTGACACTATAGGAACCTGCGGCGAGATTGCTGAGGTCTTGCGTAGTGGCATTGTTGCTCCATTTATAAGCGTAGCTACCTGTTCCTCCTCTCACGTCGATGTTGATAGATCCTTTGCTTTCCCCAAAACAAGGTACGTTGGTGATGACGGCTGGAGACACAATTGTAGGTGCATTGGCTGCTCCAATGGTAACTGTACCGTCTTGCGTTTGGGTGGGAATTGCTTCTTCATCCACATCGGTCATCTCAATGGTTTTGGTTTTATCGATGCCAACGATTGAAGAACCAGTAGTTCCTTTGATGGTGAAGCAAATCCGCATGATGACTGCGTTATCAGGCAAGGTAACCCCGGTAACTTGATCATCTACCCAGGTTACAAAAAAATGGTTCCGGTGGTATTGTTCGCATTTAAACTTCCCATTGAAAATCCCCGAAGACCAGCATTGAGGTTGTCATACGATTTGTGCGTCAGGAATGCTGGATCGAATTTAATCACGTACTGCATCCCGATCACCTTCTTGAAATTGGTGGCCGTAAGTTCGAGACAAACGTCTGAGTTGGTTGCTCCGGTAGCACTGCCAACTTTGAGCACCAAATCGGTCGTATTGGTGGTTCCACCTACCGTAATCTGTCCAGATGTTCCGGTAAAAGGAAGTTGAGTATTGTCTTTGTCGATTGCTTCTGGAGGAGGGGAGGTCGCAAAAGTAACCGATGAGGTGATGTTGGGTAACTTGGCTTTAAAGCATACATCAAAATGGCGATGCCATTTGCAAGGTGACACCAGCTACGTTTGATCAAACCAGGCTACTTTAATGCTTCCTACCGGTTTGCCCCTACACCTGGCAAACCAAACGCAGCATCAGTTAGCCCATTGAGGTTAAAATTCTTCACTGCCGAAAAATCCAACTGTGTGGCGTTGTAATTGAGTGTAAATTCTAAACCATTTATATTGGTAAAACCAGCAGTCGTATTGACTTTGATACATACTTCCTGGTTGGTTGCAGGTACCGTCGCATCACTAAGGTCCAAGGCGAAATTACTTGGCCCGCCACTACCTCCTGTTCCGACAGTAACCGTTCCAGCTTGTCCGACAAAAGTTACTTCCTGTTGGTCTTTGTTGATGATTTCCTTGTTGGCTCCAAAAGTCACAGTAGAAGTAATGTTGTTCAGCTTAGTGGTAAAACATACTTCAAAAATGCTGGTACCATTGGGTACAGATACGCCTGCATTTACCTGGGGATCATTCCAGGACACCTTAATTGAACCAAGCGGGGTACCACCTACGCCGGGCTTGCTAAAACTGGCATCCACCAAACCCGTCAAATTGAAATTGCGTACTGATGCAAAATCCAGTTGTGTAGCATTGTAGGTAATCGTGTATTCTGTACTCAACAAATTCGTAAAGTTGGTCACGTTGACCTTTTGGCACGCCTGCTGCCCAACACCAGTTGCGGTAACATCGGTGATATCGAAGGTCGCGGGGCCAGTAGTAGGTGCAGCATTTACCGTAATCACCCCTGCTGTCCCGTTTAAGGTTACCGCTTGGTTATCTTTGTTTTGAATTTGTCCACCTGCAGCAAAAGAAACAGTTGAACTGATTCCTGCCGATTTTCCGGTAAAACAGAGGTCAACCATTGCGGCACCATTCGCCAGGGAATGTCCCGTAGCTGGAGTGCTGCTGGTCCAATTTACAGCAATGGTTCCAGGAGTAGTTGTTGTAAACGAAGCCTGGGTTAAACCCGTTAAATTAAAGTTCTTTACCGAACTGAAACTCAATTGGGTCGTATTGTAGTTGATGGTGAATTGTGCGCTTTTCAGGTTGGTAAAACCAGAAACAACATTGGCTTTGATACAAACCTCCTGGTTGGCCGCCGTCGCCGTAGCGTTGGTAAGGTCTAATGCCAGAACGCCCCCTGTTCCACCGCCACCTTACCTCCGGCACCAATGGTAATTACGGCTTGTGGTGCGCCGGTATTGATGGCAACATTTTGGTCATTCTTATCTACCACTTCATTGTACACAAAGCGGATATTGGTAGTAACGTCTAGATTGACCGTTGTAAAACAAATGTCAAAAATAGCGGTACCATCTGCTAAGGTAATCCCAGTAACGTTATTGTCAAACCATGCGGCCTTTAAGGTTCCTGTGGGGTTATTCCCTGCACCAGGAAGTCCCATACTCCCTGCGGTCAACCCGGGAAGGTTGAAGTTTTTCACTTCTTTAAAGGTCAATCGAGTGGAGTCGAATTTCAGGAGAAATTCAAGCCCGGTAATGTCTACAAACCCTGCCACTTTAACCTGAGCACAAAACTCTCCTCCTTTTTGGACGGTTGCGTTCGTGATAGAGAATGAAAAACCCATCATCGCTGCATTGACAGGAATGATTTCGATGGGCAATGCAGCATCGCCAATGCTTGAAGGCGAGTTGTTTGAAAATGCTTTTAGTGGAGATAAAGCGGCCAGCAATACAAAAATTATTGACCCTATCTTCACCCCACGGAGCAGGTGTGTAATAATCGGTTTCATCTTTGTCGGAATTTGGGATAAAGTGAGTTAATGATTATTGCAGTAAAATCACTGGTTGCAAAGTAAATGATGTTCCCTGGTACATGCGGACATAGTAATTGCCCGGGGAAGGAAAGACTGATTTAGGCAATAATAACTCTTGTTTACCGGCTAAAAAAGAGCGTTGCTCAGTATGGACCACCCTACCCAATACATCAACTATTTCAACGCCCACAGGCCCTGCTTCTCTAAGGCTAAACTCCATGGTAAGTTGGGTGTGGAATGGATTAGGATAGGCCTTATTGACCCTAAATTTATTGGGATCGTTGGCAAAAACGGATGTGCTGGTCTGTGGTTTGATGAGCACCAAACCATCCTGGTATTCTGTATTTACGGTAGCAAACGTTGTGTCGATGATCTCCCTTTCCAAGGTGGGCGACGTTGCAATATTGACAAAAGAGATCGGGCTTTTAGAACCTGGTTTCCCGATAATCTTATAATAAATAGAAAAAAGTGTAGTGTTATCTTTCAAGGTAAGTCCACTGATTCCTTCTTGCCAAAGAAAACGCAAAACACCATTTTTGGTGTTCAAATACCCAAAATGGTCATTTTTACTCAATGGGATACCAAAATTTCCAAGCGAATCAAACTGAATTACCGCAGAGTCCCAGGCAACAGCGAAGGATGCACCAATAATTTTTTTGAAGCCGGCAACTTTGACGTTGGCAACATAAGTTTTTGCACCACTTGGAAGGGTATCTTTACTTACAGAAATACGGGTAAGCGTTTGAGCATTACCAAGGGGCAAGCATAGGAATGTCACTGCCCAGCAAAGGAGTACTTGAATAGTTTGTTTCATATCATGGGATTATATAAGTTCCTAATCGAGAAACTTTAAACCATTGCGAAGGTAATGAAAATTTGAAAAAAAAAGAGAAATTCTAAATAATAAAACAGAAAAGGGCAGTGCAATTGCACTGCCCTCTCCGTTTGGTCCCTCACCCATGATTGAAATCATGGGTTGTACCGATTATTCAACAATAATCATCTTCTTGGTAGCAGTGAAATCGTCAGCTTCCAAAGTGTAATACATTACACCAGAAGCGTTCAAATCAGCAGCCTTAAGGATAACCTGGTTGAAACCTTTCGCGTAGTCAGCACGGATGCTCTTCAGTACCCGACCCGTTACATCGCTGATGGTCAAAGTAGCAGCAGCAGCTTTTGGCAAGTTGAAGCTGATCATCGTCTCCCCGTTGAATGGGTTAGGCGTGTTTTGCTTCAGTTCAAAACCATTGGCAAGCGCAGCACCGCTGAATTTCAGGGCAACATTCAGTTGGTCGTTGTTTGCGCTGTATGCTTCCGCAGAAACGATGCGGTTCAGGCTCAGTGCGCTGCTCAGTTGAGCGTCAGCTTTGGCACGAAGTACCAAAGTGAACAAAGCACCTTGCTTCGCTTCACCATTCCAAGAAGTGGTGATCACTCCTTCGTTGGTAAATACACCGAAGTTTTCAGCTTTGGCTACACCGTAAACGATGTCTACCAATTCAACTTTGCTCTTGTCCAGGTTCAATGCGAACTGGTAACCCTGAATGTTCTTCAGGTCAGCAGCAGAGAATTCTACACTGTACTCAGTACCCGCTTTCAAAGCAGCGTCAGCAGCGTTGATGTCCAGGGTACCAGCAGTACGTACTTCAGCAGAAGCAGCAGAACTTACCGCCGCACTGGCGTTAACATCACCCACTTTAACCGCTACGAAGCTAGCATTGATGTTTCCAGCCAAGTCGTTGATGTTCACAACTTCTGGGAAGCTAGCCGCCCATGGGTTGCTGGCATTTGGGAAATTGTAAGCTGCATCAACGAATCTCCAGGAAGTGTTGTTCTGGAAGCTTTGATCGATGTTGAGGATCAACTTGCGCAGGGCAATCAAGTCCAAAGTAGTGATTGACTTAGAGTTGTTGACGTCAGCAGCAATCATTTTGTATGGGCTGTTCAGGGCCTGTACATTCAGGATGTGCTTCTGGATCAATACCAGGTCAAAAGTAGATACCCCATTGAGGTGGTTTTTATCCAATTGTGGCGTTACGGTGAAGTCGTTTCCTTTGATCAGGTTAACGAAAGCGTAACCACCCGTTGCAGTTGTTGTTGCGCTCATGGAAGCCTGGCCACTCAAGGTGATGGTTGCACCCTGGAGGTTAGCGTTGCCTTCCGTAGCGATCGTACCAGCTACCGTAGCAGTGTTGCCTGGGTTAGCCGTAGGACAAACCGAACGGTTGTCTTGTACTTCGATGAAAGTGATACAGAAGTCGTCATTGCCTTGCTCATCCCAAGCGTGCAGATTTCAACCAATACTGGTGCACCAATGTCATCACAATCCAGATCGATACCGGTTGGTTTTGGTCAACTGGCTCACCAACGCGGTTGATGGAGTACTTCTCAACCAGTTTCAGGCCGTTTTTGGTTTCACCCTGACCATAGCAATCGTAAATGTCCGATGCCACGAAGTCAGAAGCCCATACTGCCATCATTCCACCACCGCTGCCGTTAGGCATCAGTTCAGTGCTCAAGCCATTGATACAAATTGGTGCTGGGCCTTTGCAATCTGCAACCACAAATGGAATCCGGGTTGCTTTGCTCAGGTTGCCACACTCATCGCGGATCACCACAATCAGATCGTGGGTACCTACTGGCAGACCTTTGTAAACAATCTGGAATTTACCATTGCCCAAATCCTTCCACGTCCATTTTGAATCTGAACCTGGGAACCGGATCATCTTGTCGGCATCAGTCGTTTGACCTGGAGCAACCATCAAGAACTGAGTTTCCAAAGTCACTTTATCGGTACAGTTGTCTGTAGCCGTAACCGTGATGTCCATGTCAGCCAAACAATCAGCTCCTTCGCGGATGCAGAAGGTGTCTTTCAGACCAGTTACCACCGGTGAGATGTCATCGTATACCTTGATGATCTGGGTATACATGAAGCCATGGATCAGAGTCTTCCATTGCTGTTTCCTACAGTTGCGTCAGAAGAAATCCAGAATTCCTCATAACCATCATCATCAAATTCGTATTCAGAACTATTTCCATCAAACTCCCAAGTCTGGTTGGCCAGCGTTCCACCACCTTTAAGAACTGGCTGCCGACGAGCGTCAAGGGGAGTCAATGAACGATCATATTGTGGATACAAGTTACCAGGGAATGTTGGGCTAGACCCTCCTGGAGTACGCAATCTTGTCTTGTACTGGGTCACGTACCAAAAACAATGGGCTCTCAGAGTTGTTGAACGTTTCACGGTTCACCACCAGCAGGTTCTTGCGCCATTGGGTCACCACAACTGTCTTCAAACGTACACCAGTTGATCACCGTGTAAGTCCGGAAGATTTTGTAGCACTCATCGCCTGATGCATCGTAACGCTTCTCAGCAATGTTCACCGACAAGATGTCACAACCCAATTCATCCGTAATTACCGTATCCACAACCGGAGTTTTGCAATCGGTGATCGCATCCGCTGGGAATTTGATGTCGTATTCGTGTACTGGTTTTACAGTGATGGTCTGTGAGCAAGAGATCTCAATTGGTCCTTTAACTGTTTCTTTGGTCAATTCCAGTTGCGAGTAATGGTTCCATAACCACACTTCAGTCTTTTGGTAACCGAATAGACCGTATCAAGATTGGCACAATCGCTACCTGAAGTGATCGTTACACCAAAGATGGCTGCAGAAGCCACCTTGTCTTCAATGATCGCCAGGTTTTGTCATAACAATCAACCGTGATGTCCCATGGCTTGATACAAATTGGGGCTACTTTGTCTTCGATCAGTACATCGTTCCAGCAGTAGTTCCAGTTGCCGTAAACGTCCAGCTCCCACAATTCGATGGTGGACACGCTCAGCCAAATCGCAGCAGAAGAAATCAACTGCATCTTGCAGCGGAGTCATCACTTTGCCACCTTTGGTCGAGAAAGCTTCCCCACGGTCATAGATGTCACCGTCACCGTTAAGGTCAATACCATCGTATACTTGGTTGCCACTAATGTCGCGGTTGCTGGTAAATGGACCAGGATTACCAGTGGTGCGACCTTGGAAGTCACTTGGCCAATCGCTCATAGCACCAGTGTTGTCGAAAGGAACTGCATCGATTTTACCGTTGCCGTTGCTGTCGTATCCTTTCTGGATGTAGCTCGCTACACAAGCAGTAGGTACATTGCGACGAACTGCAATCCAGGCCAACTTACAGTTGTCCCAAGAGCCTTCATCGATGTCCTCAGCAGTAACTTGTGCGTAACCATTCACATAGCCATTGGCGTTGCTCAAGCTGATGTGCAGGTCATCATCACACTTCATTACAGGTGCAATCTTGTCCTTCACTTCAAACTCGAAATAAATGGTAGATGCATTGTAGCAACCATCGAAAGCCTCAATGACCATCAGGTGCTCCCCAACAGGTACCCCAATCATCTGGCCATTCATGATGGCATAGTCTACTTTACCCCAGCAGATGTCTGTTTTTTGGAATTGGTAGTAGTTTTCTCCACCTGGATCTAATTCTCCATCTGGGCCCAAATAACCCACTTTAGGGGTGTTATCAGCAGTGACACAGAAGGGGTTAGCATTTCCGGTGTTTACCAAAATACCTTTTACATACAGGTCTTTGGTGTATACACTCAGTCATGTTTGGCAAGTTACACTTGTCATAGACGTCTACACCAAATGCGCTCTTAACACCAGCTTTGGTTACTGGGAAAGCAGCTGTGCAATCCATTGGACCAGTAGAAATCTCAAATGGTGCATGGTGCGCCAAGTCATATATTGGTGCTTTAAAGTCACCAATTTTGATCAGGATGTGGAAGGTATCTACAACTTTACCTGCACACCAATCAAATACATACAACTCACGATCGATCTTCACACCTTTACCACCACAAATTGGGAACTCGGTGTCCTTGGTCGTTACAGAGTAGTTGCACTCCAACTTGTCGATGAAAATCCGACGGTAGTTGTTATCAGTGTGGAAATAACCTTCGTGGAATGGCGTTACATCGTCATGCAGGATCAGGCTCTTGTCAGCGGTACAAGACTGGTAATTCAACCGTCCAGTTGTAGCCTACTTCGTCCAGTTCAACGCCTTCTTCGCCAGTTACGTCACGATCATCTGGTTTGCCGATGGCAAATTCGAAATCTTCGAGATCAGGGCGAGTGAAGTAGATCTCCTGGATGTACGCATCTTGGCGCATGCCGTTGCAATCCGTAGCCACCCATTCACGCTCGATTTTGGCGTAGTAACGCTTGCGAGGGTTTGTGAACTCAGGATCGGTACAAGAGTAGAACACCACTTTATCCGTCCACTTCAACGTTACCTTACAACCGCAATCGAAGCAGTTGTCTTCGTAATACGCGTAGCCCAGGTTTCTGATGTTGTCAGATACCAAGTTAGGTGGAGCCAATCGATCAAAGCAAGGGTCACCAACGTTGGATCCTTTAGCAACACCTTCAGCATTGGTGAAGGTACGTCCGTCTGAAGAGGCGGTAGGACGTGGAGAAGCAGTTGCGCCTACGTTACCAATGGTCAACTTGTTGTTCAACACATAGTCAACATCGTAGCAATCCAAAGTAATGGGAGCAGGTCCACAGACCAGACGAGGTGCAGTTTTGTCTTCTGCGGTTACTTTGCCCCAGCAGATGACCACGTCATCCTTGGAGTCAACTGTACCTTTCCGGTCAAACCGGCCATACGTCCAAACCCCGGCACAGTCGATTCTTGATGGATCGCCTGGCAGAGGTCGTTGTCCATCACGCGGACATAGGCTGAAATAAGTTCTGCCGTCTTCTCTAAAAGTCGCAGTAAGGCAAAACTCATTTAGGTTTCGAGCAGATTTCCGGTTCCCGTCAGCGACCAAATCACTTAATAAGGTCAAATTCGCAGTTCTCGTCCAAAGTAACATTTACATTGTAACAACCGCAGCTGAGTGTCGATTGTGCCATAGTTACATTAGAACCAAACAGCAAAGTGACTAGAACCAGCAAACTTGCAGTTGCGGTTTTAGTCATCCAGCTAGTAAAGGTCATTTTTTCCATAAGATTACAATTAGGAAAATTGATGTTGTTAAGAAATAAAGTGAATTAGAATTAGCCTTAGGTCGTAAACACAAAATTGTTCAGCATCACGGTCGTCAGAATATGCACACAATTTCATGCGAAATTAAGCAGCAGATTGAAATATCAAAAGAAAATGAATAAATATTTCAAAAAATACCTTGATATTTCAATTAAAAAATATATAAAAATCACCTTGTGCGTTGAAGCACAGGTTGAAATAGAATCGGATTTTGAAGGAAAAAATTATTTGTGGAGCAGACATAGACATGAATAGTAGATAAAGCCATAATTATACGGCTTTTAATGGATTTGTTGTTCATGGGATACATTTTTTGTTCGGCCTCAAAGCCACAACAATTTTAACAATGCAAAA
>NZ_JADKCX010000085.1 GCF_016718685.1 Haliscomenobacter sp.
GCTTTGCGCGGCCAGTTTGAATACCGACCGGGATGGCGAACTTCCCAAGGCTTGGGGAGTCCACTACAGCTGCGGTCGAAAATGCTTGAAGACTAAAAGGGAGGCTAAAAAGAGTAACAATTGTAGTAAACCTAAGGCTAATTTTTTGGTAAAAATTCCGTGTTTTCATGAGATGGTAGATTTTTGAATAATCAAAAAACTACCGGGCTGAAAAAAACATGATTGTGATATCAAATATAAGGTTTTAGATTTTACGGATTCAGGTGTTCAAAAGTTTTTGTCAATTTTTTTACACTTTAACGCAACCTTTCAGGCCTCTTATCGTATAAGCAATCAGCGTTTATTTCATGAAAAAACAACTGCTGATCACGCTCGGCATTTACGCCAGTGGGGCGTTCTGTTTGAGCATTATAGCCTGGATCATCAAGTGGGTAGTTGGCAACTATGGAACCGATTGGAACCTGGAACAGCCCTACTTCTTGTACTGGCAAAGTTGGGGCATCATGCTGGCCTTGAGCTGGATGTTGATGGTGTCATTTGTATGCCTGTACCGTTTGGCCAAGCTGGCGCGGGAGCAAAACAGCCCTTTTAACCAGCGTTTGGGTTTGATGGCGCTGGGCTCTTTATTCGGTTTTGGCTTACACCTGTTGTTTGGCCTGAGCATTCCCATCATCGTTTTACCCCTCTTGACTTTCGCTTGCTTTTTGTTGTTGGACATGTACCTCGACGACGACGAGTTGAGTTTGACCTGGATTTTGGTTACCCTCGTGATGTTGGCCGGAGTGGGTGCGGGATTTAGTGCAGCCACTTTGGGCGTCAGCAAAGCGCAATTTCCGCTTGTATTCACCCTGTTTGCCAACCTATTTTTGCTCATCATTGGGCATCTGCCCATTTGGGTCTTCAGCACGGCGCGGCGCGAGGGCATCAGTTGGGGTTTGCGCATCCAGTTGGCCATTTTTTCGCTGGTGGCAGGGGCATTGATTCTGGTGTTTTTGATCACTTATTTTTATTTCCAAAAGCCAGCCCAGGCCAGTGTCAACGAGTTTTTGAACATCCTCACCGCGAGTTACATCTTTTTCCTCTTCATCGTTGCTGCGGTATCCATTTGGGTAGCGCGCAGCATGACCACACCCATCAGTCAAATTAGAGTAGGACTGAGCCAACTCATGCTGGGCAACAACCAGCGATTGGAATACCAGCACCGCGATGAATTGGGAGACTCGGTAGAGGCTTACAACCAGGCCTTAAGCGCCCTGGAAGCCAGCGTTGACCAACTGAAACAAAACGAAAGAGAAATGGCCTGGCGCGAAATGGCCCGCCAGGTGGCGCACGAAATCAAAAATCCCCTGACGCCGATGCGGCTCAGTGTGCAACATTTACAGCGAGCACAAAAACAAAACCCGGAGGATGCGCCGCAGTTGGTGGAACGCATGGCTCAAACCTTACTGGAGCAAATTGATGCCTTGACCCGCATTGCAGATGCTTTTTCCAATTATGCTCAAATGCCGAGTCCTTCGCCACGGGTATTTGATTTGACGAATTTGTTGTGCTCTATCTTCACCTTGTATCAGCAAGAAAACCAGGGACAAAATGGCTTGAGTTTGCACGTGCCGAACCAGCCCATCACGGTATTTGCCGATCGGGATCAATTGGCTCGGGTGGTTTCCAATCTGGTGATCAATGCCCTGCAAGCCATTCCGCATGACCGCCCAGGCAAAGTGACCATTGCCTGTACGGCGGATAAAGCAGCGCTACTAATGGTAGAAGACAATGGTCGAGGGATTCCTGCCGCCATTCAGGATAAGGTGTTTTTACCCAATTTCACCACCAAATCTTCGGGTATGGGCCTGGGTTTGGCGATGTGTAAAACCATGGTGGAAAATGCGGGCGGGAAGATGGGTTTTAGCACCACTGAAGATGTGGGGACGCGATTTTGGGTGGAGCTGCCTTTACACCATTAAAGATTATTTCACCACACATTTCCACGAATTTTCACAGATTCCCCGGTTATGGACATTACGAAAATCAGGCCGAATGACAAAATGTTTTCTGCTGAAAAACCTTCCGCTCTCTTTTTTGTTACCACAGCAAAACATCATCTTGAAAATAGCCATCATTGGAGCAGGAATAGCAGGCTTGGCCTCGGCGGTACGCATGGCCAGTAAAGGACACAGCGTGGACGTGTACGAAGCCAATGCTTATCCTGGCGGCAAACTCTCCCAATTTGAGGTACAGGGCTATCGCTTCGACGCCGGACCTTCTTTGTTTACGATGCCGCAGTATGTCGACGAGTTGTTTCAAGCGGCCGGACTCAACCCTGCCGAGCATTTCCGTTACCAGCGTTTACCCATCGTATGCAATTATTTTTGGGAAGACCAGACCCGACTCTCGGCGTTTGCCGATGAAACGGAATTTGCCCACGAAGTGGAACAAAAACTGGGAGTGGAAGCGTGCAAACTCCTCCAATCCCTGGCCGATAGCCGCCGCAAATACGAACTCAGCGGGCGCATTTTTTTAGAAAAATCATTGCACCGCTGGGACACCTGGCTGAATCTGAGTGTAGCCAAAGCCATGCTGAAAATCCCGCAATTCGACTTGTTCACCAGCATGAACCAAGTCAACGAGCGGATGGTGCAACACCCCAAACTGGTGCAATTGCTCAATCGTTTTGCCACTTACAATGGCTCCAATCCTTACAAAGCGCCCGGACTGCTGACCATTATCCCCCATTTTGAGCACCACATCGGTGCATTTTACCCAGAGGGAGGCATGCACAGCATTACCCAATCGGTATACGAGTTGGCCCAAAGCAAAGGCGCCAGGTTTCATTTTAATGCCCCAGTGGAAGAAATAGTCCTGGAAAAAGGTCGAGCGGTAGGCATCAAAGTAAACCAGGAGAAACGGCATTACGATCGCATCATCAGCAACATGGATGTGTTCCACGCTTATCGCCGACTCTTGCCGCATGCCCCGCAACCCGAAAAAATCTTGCGCCAGGAAAAATCTACTTCCGCTTTGATCTTTTACTGGGGAGTTCAACGCGAGTTTCCAGAATTGAACATGCACAATATTTTATTCAGCGAAGATTACCGCCACGAATTTGATCTGCTAAGCCAGGGGCAGGTGAGCGATGACCCCACCGTGTACATCAACATTACGTCAAAACATACGCAGGGCGATGCTCCCCCAGGTTGTGAAAACTGGTTCGTAATGATCAACGTCCCCTACAACGCCGGGCAGGATTGGGACGCTATCATTGCCAGGTCTCGCACCCAAATCATTGCCAAAATCAGTCGTATACTGAGAGTAACTTTACCCGATTTGATTGCTTGTGAAGAAATCCTCGAACCCCGTAGCATTGAAAGCAAAACCTGGTCACATTTGGGGGCCTTGTACGGGACAAGTTCCAACGACCGCATGGCCGCCTTTATGCGGCACCCCAATTTTAGTTCCAAGATCAAAAATTTGTATTTTGTGGGGGGAAGTGTACATCCCGGAGGGGGAATTCCACTGTGCTTGTTGTCGGCAAAAATTGTGGATGACATTATGGAAAAATCACCTGCTTTATGAAATGGAGTAAACCAAGCCTGGCCATCCTATATCTGGCCATCATTTATCTGGTGGGCATTGTGGGTATTCTATTGCCCATCCACCCTGAATTTATTCGACTTACTCCGCTAAATCTGCTGGTCTCATTGCTTACAGTATTGCTTTTTCACCCAGCCTGGCAACCGCAAAGTGTATTGGTCCTGGTCGTGTTTTTTGTGCTGGGTTTTTTTGCCGAGGTTTTTGGCGTGCATACCGGGCTACTGTTTGGGGAGTATTACTACGAAGACGTATTGGGTTGGAAACTTTGGGATACCCCCATCATGATCGGCGTAAACTGGATGCTCCTGGGGTATTGCTGTGGTGTGACGATCAATCATTTACTGCCCCGGTGGGCCTGGTGGCAAAAAGGGCCCGTAGCTGCCGCCTTGATGGTTTTTCTCGACTCTTTCATTGAACCTGTGGCCATTGCGTACAATTTTTGGGAATGGCCCGGAGGCGTTGTACCTTTGCAAAACTACCTGGGCTGGTACCTGGTTTCACTGCCGTTGCTCTTGCTATTTGCCTATTTGCAAGGCCAAATTCGCAACAAAGTGGCCATCGCATTGTTACTGATGCAATTTGTATTTTTGCGTTACTCCGCTGGTTCTAAGCATAAAAATATTCCTATGATACAAGTTCTCATGTATATCGGCATTACCCTTCTTACTGTACTGGTCATGGAGTTTGTGGCCTGGTCGGCGCACAAATACCTCATGCATGGCTGGTTGTGGATTTGGCACGAAGACCACCACAAGCCCCACCACGAGAAAGAAGGTTTTTTTGAAAAAAATGACTTGTTCTTCCTTGTTTTTGCCATCCCCAGTGCGTTGTCCTACATCATTGGATTGGCCACACCGCAACGTTGGCTACTTTTTGTAGGCATCGGCATTTCCATTTATGGCCTGATCTATTTTTTGATCCATGATGTCTACATTCATCAACGTTTCAAGTGGTTTCGACAATTGGATAGCCGCTATTCGCGCGCCATATTGCGGGCCCATGGCTCCCACCATGCCAAAACCCATAAAGAAGACGGAGAGTCCTTTGGTTTACTCATCGTGCATCCCAAATATTTTAAGAAGAGAAGCGAATGGAATGAAAAGCAAAAAACGAATAGCGAATAGCTAAAACCGAAAAATGAAAACAGACTGTTGTGTTATTATTCGCTTTTCAGTTTTAGCTATTCGCTTTTCACTTTTCAGGTTTGCGTATCTTTGTAATCCAAAGGAAAACTCAAGCACCTGGAAAACCATGGCACGCAACCGTTTACTTGATGCTTTTAACGAAGCCCGTAGCATCTCTCGGCGGGAATTACCCGAGGCCGAGGACATGCGCAAATACCTGGACATCATCATTCCACAGGTTAGGCAATGGGGGGAAGACCTGCGTGAAGAGCAGTTCTATGTAGGGAAACCTTGGCTTGAATTTCGCGATGACGACAATTTCCACGATCAAGTACTGCATTTTTTTAACGATGGAGGTGAATACATGCGCATCGAAAATGGCGATGTCAGCAATGGGAGTTGGCGACTCATGGATACCCCCAATCGCCTGATTCTGGATTATGAAAGTACCGAAATGTACGAGTTGTCGTTTATGAATGAGAACTTTTTTATCCTCCAAAAACATGGAGATCAGCTTCGACTGGGTAGGGAAAAGTACTTTGTAATGGTGCATGAACGCATTGGAAAAAGACTCCAATGGCCCGATGCCATGGAGGTACTTTATCGCATCAAATACGAACACAGTCGCTTTTATCAAACCCTCACTGTGATTGTATTGGTGATTATTGTTATTGTGCTCGTTTATTCATTGATCTAGCTCTCACCTACCATGCAGCAAGTACAAGCCATCATTGACTGCGATGTTCACAATACCTACCGATCTCAGGTGGAATTGTACCCCTTTTTACAAGAACCCTGGCTTTCCCGTTTGAAAGAAAAAGGATTTGGTTATTCTCTGGATACTTTTCACAGCAGTGTTCAAGCCAAACGATTGGATGCCAAACCTGAAAATGGTCCAGCAGGATCAGATTATGGCTTGCTGAAAACCCAACTCCTGGACAAACTCTCCATTGATTATGGGATTCTGACGGGGGAAGGCATTTCCGGCGTTTCGTACATGCCCGATGCGGAATATCCAGCGGCTTTGGCCAGTGCTTACAATCATTGGATGGTCGAAGAATGGCTCAGTAAAGATGAACGCCTATTGGGTTCATTGCACCTGGCCATCCAAAACCCGGAAGCCGCAGCAGCTGAAATTTATCGTTGGGGCAGCCACCCAAAAGTGGTACAGGTGAGTATTCCAGCCGCCACTACCCTACCCTTGGCGCATTCTTTTTACCGCCCCGTTTTACGTGCTGCGGCAGAAATGGATTTGGTGGTGGCGCTGCACTTTCGGCAACCTGGACTGAGCGCGCCTTCCATTACCCCAGTTGGCATGCCTTTCAACTACATGGATTTTCATACTCTAGTGAGTTTGCCCTACATGTCGCAACTGGTGATGTTGGTTTCTTCCGGTATTTTTGAGGAGTTGCCCAACCTTAAAATTTTGATGATGGAAGGTGGATTTATCTGGGTAATTCACCTGTTGTGGCGTTTTGACAAAGACTACAAAGCCTTGTACCGCTTGGCTCCTGCTTTGCGCAAGCTACCTTCTGAATACATTCACCAGCACTTCAAATTTGGCATCCAGCCCATTTATGAGCCCCGCGAGGCGAGTATGTTTCAGCAGGTAATTGAGGCCGGTGAGTTGCAAAAAAACCTTGTTTTTGGGAGTGACTATCCCCATTGGGATGCCGATGAGCCCGATTTTATCCGGCGGTTTTTACCAAAAGAATGGGAATCAGCTATTTTTTACGACAATGCGGCTTCCTGGTTTAAATTTTTCAAACCAGCAGGATGAGGCAACGACACTACTTCGGTACATTAGCTGAAATACAGGAGGGTCGATTCACCATTCGGGAATTCGGGAATCGCTCGGTTGGGGCTACTTTACACCGGGGAAAACTCATTGTGGTACTCAATTTTTGCCCCCACGCCGGTGCTCCGATTTGCAGTGGAAAAATTATACCAAAGCAAATCTTTGACGCAAGCCATGAGCTTACCCTTGATGCTGAACTCCCTGTATTGCGCTGCCCCTGGCACGGTTGGGAATTCAGTTTGGAAAATGGGCGAACGGTAGTTGAATCCCGCCTGCGTTTGGCGTATCTTGAATTCGAAATTGACGAAGGCTCCATTTTTGTCATGATCTAACATAACTCATAACTCATAACTCATAACTCATAACTCTAACTCATAACTTTTGTCAAAAAAACTCATCATCATCGGCGGCGCGGGTAAAGGGGCTTTGATTTCTCAGGTCATTGAAGACAACCGCAACAATTTCGGGGACCTGGAATTTGAAGTTGCTGGTTACTGTAATGATTTTGACATGGGAAAAATCATTCATGGCTATCCGGTGTTGGGTATGCTGTCGGATATTCCCCGGTTTATTGATGAGGGCTATTATTTTGCGTTTACCATCCATATGACAGCCCGCAATTACCTCACCGAGGAAGTATTCTTGCGTTGCAACTTACCCGATGATCGTTTGCCCAACATCATCAGCAAACGCGCTTTTATTGCACCCACAGTGGAACTGGCGCCCGGAGCTTGTGTGATGCAGTTTGCCTCAATTTCTCAAAACGCCAAAATTGGTAAGTGTACAATTGTTTCGACCCATACCCTCGTAGGGCATGATACAGTGATTGGTTCTTTGGGCCACATCACGGCAACTTGTGTGGTAGGCTCACGCATTACCATCGGCAAAGCCGTGACGATTGGGCTACACGCTACGGTAATAGAGTTTTGTAAAATCGGAGATTATGCACTGGTGGGTGCTTCAGCCCTGGTGATTAAAGATGTACCAGATGGGCAGATTTGGGCAGGTCAGCCAGCGCGGTATTTTCGGGAGGTAAAGCGAGATTAAAGCGAAAAGCAAATCACACCTCTTCATATCCAAACTTTTAAGCAAAAAACACATAAAACAGTTGAAAGGCAACTGGTATAACTGCTATTCGCTATTCTCTTTTCGCTTTTCGCTCACCTCTTCCTTCCGCAACAAAAATCCCGGTCTCCCCTTCACCTCCTCATAAATTCTCCAAATGTATTCCGCTACGATCCCCAAACAAAACAACACTAGACCGTTAAAAAAGGCCACCAGGGTAATGATCGTGGTCCAACCCGGTACTTCAAAGCCGAACAAACGGCTTTCAGCAAAAAATCGCGCGTAAATCAACAAGGGAATGGCCAAAAGACACAATAGGGAAATACCCAACCCCATGTACGTAATGGCCAGAATCGGAAAAGAAGAAGAAGCAAAAAAAGTATCTTTCGCCAAACGCACCTTTTTTTTCCAGGTCCAGCGGGATTTGCCAGGACGTGAGGGGCGATCAAAAGGTATAAAGACCGGGTCAAACCCCAAACGCAATACCTCCACTACCGCTGAAGTATGAATGGGATGAATGCGCGTATTCATGATGTCGATGATCTCACGATCAGCAAAAAAGGCATCGGCACCACCCGGCGGGAAGGTCACCTCCGAGAGAGCGTTCATGATGCGGTAATAAGTACTGGAAAACAAATCGTTCAACCAGCCATCATTGCGCGAGCTACGGTATGAAATGACCAGTTTATGGCCTTTCTCCCAAAGTCGATAACTCTCCACCAAAGTTTCCAACGGACGCTGCAGGTCGTCGGGCATAAAGCTAATACAAGCACCACGACAGACCGACATGCCCGCAAACTGCACATACGGAGAGGTATAATTGCGGCTCATGCGAAAGGGGCGTATCCGGGAATCTTCAGCGGCCAGGGTTTTCATCACTTCCCAGGTATCGTCTTTTGAGCCATCATCGATGATGAGCATTTCGAAGGGAATCTGTGCGGTGTCCAGGCAATTGCGGATGGCTTCATATGCAGGGCGGAGGCGTTTGGCGCTGTTAAAAGCCGGAATCAATAAAGAAAGCAGTTTTGGGTGGTGTGCGGTGTCCATGGAACTAGGAATTATTAAGCTATTCTATATTTTTAATCCCTTCAAAGACTGAATGATCCAAAGCCAACTCAGAAAAATCAACAAAGCCCCCATCCAAAACGGTGCACCCGGCAATTGAATCGGCGCAGCGGCGGAGGTAAAATACGCAAATAAATTGGTCATAATCAAGGGGCCAACTACTGAGGTTAAACTCATCACGCTGGTCAGGGCCCCCCGCAGTTCTCCTTGTTCATTCATGGGCACTTGATTGGACATCACTCCTTGCAAGGCGGGCATGGCAATGCCCCCCAATGAAGCAATGACCGTAATGGCAAACATCATCCAACCCTGATCCGCCAAGGCATACAATACAAAACCAATCGAATACAACAACAGCCCAAAGGAAATGGAGCGAAAATTCCCCAAGCGAGGAATCAGGGCACGGGTAAGTCCTCCTTGTACTACTGCTGCCATCACCCCCACAAAACCCAAGGACAGGCCGACCATTTTTTCGGTCCAGGAAAATTTATCCATACAGTAATAGGTCCAGGTGCTTTGGGTGGCAAACCCGGCAATCATGATCAAAATATTGGGAAAAACCAGCCCTAGTACGATCGGGTACCGACGCAAGTTCAGCAATGAATTGATCGGATTGGAACGCGACCATTCAAATTTACGGCGATTTTCCGGCTGAAGCGACTCGGGTAAAATGAAGTAGCCGTACAAGCAGTTGAGCAAAGCAAGCCCAGCGGATACAAAAAATGGCACCCTGGCGCCGTAAGTCCCCAAAAACCCGCCCAGCACCGGACCCAAGATGAAACCCAGGCCGAAAGCAGCTCCAATCAAACCAAAATTCTGTGCACGTTTTTCTGGAGGGCTGACGTCGGCAATGTAGGCTCCAGCAGCCGTAAAACTTGCACCCGTAATACCCGCAATGACCCGCCCAAAAAACAACCAGCCAATGGTGGGCGCAAACCCAAGGATGATGTAGTCGATGCCAAAACCAAACAAGGAAAAAAGCAGGATAGGTCTGCGGCCATATTGGTCACTCAGTCCACCCAAGATGGGCGAAAAAAAGAATTGCATGGCAGCATACGCAAAAACCATCCAGCCGCCGTAACGCGCTGCCGAACTGAGACCTTCCCCGCTGAGTTCCATAATGAGTTTGGGCATCACCGGGATGATGATGCCTAAACCAATTACATCAATCAGCATCGTAATAAAAATGAAAGTTAGGGCAGATCCTTGTCGTTTTTCGCTCATGTATGTTGTGTTTTACCCCGCACGGGAAGACCAGGTGATTTTTGTCTCTTTCTTTTTTCGCCCTGCCGCGTTGCAAATGCTCGCCGTAGCTTTGGCTACGTCTGCGCTTTGCGCCTTGCAGGTCAAAAAAATAAATTCGCCAAAATTTCACCTGCCCTGCCCGCGCGGGGTATTCAAATGGTCAATTTAAGGCGCAGCCTGCAAGATAACCAGCATAAACAATTGAAGCGCAAAGACGCGACACCGCACCCTTACGCTTCAAACAATTATCAAGCAGTGATGCTTATCTTCCCAGTGCTTTCAACACGGTAGTTCCCAAGTCAGCTGGAGATTTCACGACGTGAATGCCACACTCTTCCAGAATTTTCATTTTGGCCTCAGCAGTGTCATCATCGCCACCAATGATGGCACCCGCGTGCCCCATTTTACGGCCTTTAGGAGCCGTCTGACCGGCGATAAACCCTACAACGGGCTTGGTACCAAAAGCTTTCACGTAACGCGCTGCTTCAGCTTCCATACCCCCACCAATTTCACCAATCATGATGATGGCTTCGGTTTCGGGGTCGTTCATCAGGAGTTCAACCGCTTCTTTGGTGGAAGTACCCACGATGGGGTCGCCACCAATACCGATACAAGTGGATTGACCCAAACCAGCTTTGGTCACCTGATCTACCGCTTCGTAGGTTAATGTACCCGAGCGGGAAACGATGCCAATGGTGCCTTTTTTGTGGATGAAGCCGGGCATGATGCCACACTTGGCTTCATCAGGAGTAATCACACCAGGGCAGTTGGGGCCGATCAAGCGGCAATCGCGGGTCGCGATATAGGCTTTCACTTTCACCATGTCTTGTACCGGAATACCCTCGGTGATGCAAATGATGACTTTGATGCCCGCATCGGCAGCCTCCATTATGGCATCGGCAGCAAAAGCGGGTGGTACAAAGATGACGGATACATCCGCACCGCCCAATTTCACGGCTTGCTCAACGGTATCCCAAACCGGCTTGTCCAAATGGGTCGTTCCTCCTTTGCCGGGAGTAACCCCACCAATCAAATTTGTTTTGTATTCCAACATTTGGGTGGCATGGAACGTACCTTCCTTGCCAGTGAATCCCTGTACGATGATCCGGGAATCCTTATTAACGAGAACCGCCATAAACCTTATAGTTTTTTGGGTTCGGGGGTTCGGGGTTCGGGGGTTCGGGAGTAGCTAACCCTCGAACCCTCGAACCACCGAACCTTCGAACCCCGTTTTATTTCTCTTCTTCAATGATAAACACATCCTCCCCTTCCTTTTTCATGTAGTACTTCTCCCGGGCAAACTGCTCACCATTTTTCTGGAGGTTTTTGCGTTGCCGCTCTGCCTCCTGGATTTTTTTGGCGTAGTAAGCCTTATCCTGCTCCAATTTGTCCTTGGTTTTTTGCAATCTCCACTGGGTGATTACATCGTGTTTGTCGATGAAAATCATCCAAAAAAAGAAGACGGTCAACAACAAGATGTACCGATTCCGAAAAGGTGCCGGAATCAGGTTGACAAAGGGTTGGAGTGGGTTCGCGCTCATGAAATTGGATTTATCAGACTAGTTGTAACGGGTGACTACTTGGCTCAAAAATGGTCTTTTTCCTTTATTTTTGACCTCAAGTGCTCCCGTTAGAACTAGTCTACTTTTTCCAGCGGAAGATATCTGCCCCTGGATAAACTGCTGCTTCAGCCAATTCTTCCTCAATGCGGAGCAATTGGTTGTATTTAGCGACCCGGTCAGAACGAGACAAAGAGCCCGTTTTGATCTGTCCGGTATTCAATGCAACGGCCAAATCGGCGATGGTAGTATCTTCCGTTTCGCCGGAACGGTGGCTCATCACGGAAGTATACGCATTGCGGGTTGCGAGATCAACTGCCTGGATGGTTTCGGTCAAGGTGCCAATTTGGTTGACTTTCACCAAAATTGAATTGGCTGCACGCAGATCGATGCCACGGCGCAAGCGCTTGGTGTTGGTTACAAAGAAGTCGTCACCCACAATTTGCAAGCGACTGCCCAATACCCTGGTCATTTCTACCCAGGTATCCCAGTCATCTTCAGCCAAACCGTCTTCGATCGAAACGATGGGGTATTTGTCCAACCAGCCTTTCCAGTAACCAACCATTTCTCCTGAGGTCAGTTTGTCGCCGCTGGATTTGTGGAAGTGGTATACTTTTTCTTCTTCGTTATAAAACTCGGAAGCCGCAGCGTCCATGGCGATGAAGATGTCTTCGCCGGGGCGGTAGCCTGCTACTTCAATGGCTTTCAGTACAATTTCAATGGCCTCTTCGTTGGATTTGATGTTGGGGGCAAAACCACCTTCATCACCCACGTTCGTTGAGTAACCACTTTTTTTCAATACATTTTTAAGGTGGTGGAAAACCTCCGCACCCCAACGCAGTGCCTCCGAAAAAGTAGGCGCACCGGTAGGCATGATCATGAATTCCTGAAAATCGATGCTGTTGTCGGCGTGTGACCCCCCATTGAGGATGTTCATCATGGGGACGGGCAGCGTGGTGGCATTTACCCCACCGATGTAGCGGTACAAGGATTGTCCGCTGGCTTCTGCGGCTGCTTTGGCTACGGCCATCGAAACCCCCAGGATGGCGTTGGCCCCCAGTTTGCCTTTATTTTCGGTACCATCCAGCTCGATGAGCAGTTTATCGATGTAAACTTGCTCCATCGCGTCGAGGCCAATCAGTTCGTCAGCAATTTCTTCGATGACGTTGCTAACGGCTTTATTGACACCTTTGCCCAGGTACTGGCTTTTGTCATTGTCACGGAGCTCCACAGCTTCATGTTTACCAGTAGAAGCGCCTGAAGGGACGGCGGCGCGGCCAAAATAGCCGTCTTCGGTGGTTACTTCTACTTCTACCGTTGGGTTGCCGCGGGAGTCGAGGATCTGCCGGGCGTGAACATCAACAATGGTACTCATAAGTCCTTGTGTTGTTTGGTGAAAAAGGTGCGCCGAATCCCTTCGGCAAGTGTGTTTATTAGACTTGTCGCAACAAGTCTATTGCATCATTTTGATGAAATCATCAAAAAGGTAACGTGCGTCGTGTGGCCCGGGTGCTGCCTCCGGGTGATATTGTACCGAGAAGGCTTTTTTACCTTTTACCCGAATGCCTTCAATGGTTTCGTCATTGAGGTTGATGTGGGTAATTTCTACCCGCTCATTTGCTTTGATGGCCTGGGGATCTACCGCAAAACCGTGGTTTTGGCTGGTGATTTCACAATGCCCGGTGAGCAAATTTTTGACCGGATGGTTGATGCCCCGGTGGCCGTTGAACATCTTGTACGTAGGGATGTCCAGGGCAAGTGCCAATAGTTGATGCCCCAAACAGATGCCAAAAATTGGCTTTTCTTGCTGGAGAATCTCTTTGGCAGTCGTGATGGCATAATCCATGGCCGCAGGGTCGCCAGGGCCGTTGGAAAAGAAAAAGCCATCGGGATTAAAAGCCTGGAGTTCAGCCAAGCCGGTTTTGGCCGGAAATACCTTGAGGTAACAGCCGCGTTCGGCCATACACTCCAGAATATTGCGCTTGGTGCCAAAGTCCAGCACAGCGACTTTGTGCTTGGCCGCAGGGTCCCCAATCAGGTAAGGTTCAGTGGTGCTCACTTTTGAAGCCAATTCCAAACCATCCATCGAAGGCACTTTTGCCAACTGTTTCTTCAATGCTGCAATATCCAAATTTTCGGAAGAAATGATGGCATTCATGGCACCTTTATCGCGGATGTGGCGCACAATAGCGCGGGTATCCACGTCAGAGATGCCTACCAGGCCTTCTTTTTCGAAATAATCCTGGATATCGTCGTCGGCTTGCTCGCGGGAATACTGGATGGTGAAGTTTTTGCAGATGAGCCCGGCAATTTTGATGCTGCTGGATTCTACTTCACTGGTTTTGGTGCCGTAATTGCCAATGTGGGCATTGGTGGTCACCAACAATTGACCGAAATAGGAAGGATCCGTAAAAATTTCCTGGTAGCCCGTCATGCCGGTGTTGAAGCAGATTTCTCCGGTGGTGGTGCCAATCTTGCCAGCGGCTTTGCCGTGGTAAACAGTACCATCTTCCAGTAACAGGATTGCAGGGGTATAGTTGGGTTCCTTACTGAACTTATGTTCCATCTTCTCAATTTGGCTGCAAAATTAATGATTGATTGGGAAAGTGAAGCGATAAAATGAAAGATTGAGGATTTTTTTTTCGTAACCAGTTGAATGTGAAAACCTGGTTGGAGAATTCCACGTTTCGGACGAGTATAAATCCCGGACCGGAACGAAGCAGAAAAAATTAGTGCGATTTACAACCCGGGCAGACTAAAATTTGTCGAATGCACAAATGAACTACTCCACCTATTTTGACCTACCATCCTAAATCACATTAAATGATGAAATTTTTTAGTGCCTTACTCATCATCCAGTTGTGGATGGCCACCTCCACCCAGGCGCAATGGCTGCAAGTACCGAACATACCCGCCGAACCCATTCTGGCACTCTTCAGCGAGGGGAATGACCTGTACGCCGCTGGCGCCAACCGAATCTATCATTCCAAGGATGGCGGTACCAGCTGGTCAACATCCGCCATCATCCATCAGGATGAAGATGAAATAACCGATCTGGTGGTGGTTGATGGGATCATTTATGCAGCAATGATCCAGGATGGTTGCTACATCAGCACCGATGGAGGAAAAAACTGGCAAAAAAACAACGCCGGGCTAACTGGACTGGGAGCGACCAACCTTTCTGCACTAGCCGTTCGTGGCGACAAGATTTATGTGGCCACGATTGGTGCTGGTGTCTTCGTAAAGCCTCTCGCTAATCCGTTGGCACCCTGGTCACCTTTCAACACCAACATCCCCTGGAGTAATGTACAGAGCTTAATTGCCGATGGAAACCAGTTACTGGCCGGGGCAGGAGCCAATGCAACCTTGTCCCGCAATTCTGCCAGTTCAGCAACCTGGAGTGAACACTCTTTTGACCGGTTCAATGGCCAAATCAACCTTTTTTTAGACGCTACCCGCAGCGGACAGGTGCTACTCGGAGCGGGTTCGCAGGGTCTCTACCGCAGCACTGATGATGGGGTAAAGTGGACTCATTTCAATCCGGGAGTAGGACTAGTGGAACGCGTACGTTTCGCCAACTGGCATGGGCAGGTCGTGGCTTTACTGACTAAACCTAACGGCAGCTTTCTGCGCAATACCACCGACACGGGACAAACCTGGTCGGCCTTCCCATTGGCCCCTCCAAAAAACGGGCTTGGATTTGACCTGCTCGCACAGGGAGGCAAACTGTTTTATGCTGCTTCCAATGGCTTGTGGTCGTTGTCAGCAACGGTTGCCGCTCGTGAACCAAAAGAGCCGGAAATGAGCTTGGGACAGAGTTTTCCGAATCCTACGGTGGATGGCTTTGCCCGTATTCCGTTCTCTTTGCGTATCAGTCAGAACGTAAGTCTGGCAGTAATCGACCTGCAAGGAAGGGTCATTCGTAAGCTGAGCTTGGGACGGCTCCTGGCCGGGCCTCATGAGTTCACCATTGACCTGAATGGTGTAGCTGCGGGAATGTACACTTATGTTTTAAGATCGGAGGATGAACTTCAGGTGCAGCGAATGATAGTGCTTCATTAACGAAGCACTATCGCTAAAAATCAAGGCACCAAAATCACTATCCTGCCTTGTAACAACGCTCTGCTCTGGATACGCCATTTCAAAATTAGCCACACCCTATTCACAACAAAAAAGGCGACACCAGATTTCTCCAGCGTCGCCCCTTTTCAGAACAAACAACAATTGGCTTATTCCTTATCTTCCACTTCTTCAGCAGCAGTTTCTTCCGCTGTTTCCGTGCTTGCAGTTGTTTCTTCTTTTGCAGTAGTTTCAGTTGCTTTTTTAGCACCACCACGGCGAGAACGACGGCTCTTACCGGCAGCTTTAGATTCTGCGCTGCTTGGGTTGTACAGGTCGTTGAAGTCTACAAACTCAATCATGGCCATGTCAGAGGCGTCACTTCTACGGAAGCCAATTTTGATGATGCGCAGGTAACCACCGGGGCGATCGCCAATTTTTGGTCCGATGACATCAAACAACTCCTTGATCGCATCCTTGTTCTGGAGGTAGCTGAACACTACGCGGCGATTGTGGGTAGAATCATTTTTTGCTTTGGTCACCAGCGGTTCCATGTGAACGCGCAATGCCTTTGCTTTGGCCAAAGTGGTGGTGATCCGCTTGTGCGTGATCAGCGCAATGGTCAGGTTCGCCAACAGTGCCTGGCGGTGCTCAGCCTTACGGCCAAGGTGGTTGTGTTTTTTTCCGTGTCTCATTTTATTGAGTTGTTGACTTCGCAACACCGTGCAGATGATTTGCACCGGTTATTGCAGGGTGCACGACGCAGGAGTCGTGCGGGTTACGAATCGCCCACGACTGAAGTCGTGGGTTGCCTTTTATTCTTCGTCGAGTTTGTACTTGGACAAGTCCATGCCGAAGGTGAGTCCTTTTTCCTGGAGGAGTTCTTCGATTTCGACGAGGGATTTTTTACCGAAGTTGCGGAACTTGAGCAATTCGTGGGTGTCGTAGTGGACCAATTCAGCCAAAGTATTGATTTTGGCAGCTTTGAGACAGTTGTACGCACGAACCGAAAGGTCCAAATCTTCCAGTGAAGTTTTCAGCAGCTTGCGCATGTGGAGGATGTGTTCGTCCACAATGTTGTCTTCGCGGCTGGAAGCGTCATCGAAAGTGATGTTTTCGTCGGTAATCAACATGAGGTGCTGAATCAAGATGCGTGAAGCTTCTTTGATGGCATCTTCAGGATGAATGGTACCGTCGGTTTTTACCTCGATGGTGAGCTTTTCGTAGTCGGTACGTTGACCTACCCGGGTATTCTCAATGCGGTATGACACATTTTTGATCGGGGTATAGATGGCATCTACCGGGATGACCCCGATGGGTGCATCTTTGGGCAGGTTGTCATCAGCGGGTACGTAGCCACGTCCTTTGGTGATGGTTAATTCGACCTCCAAGTTCACGAAAGGCTCCATGGTACACAACAACAACTCGGGGTTCATCACCCGGAATACGTTGGTGTGGTCTTCGATGTCACCTGCCCGAAACTCTTCTTTACCATTAATGGTCAAGTATACTTTTTCGGTGTTGACATCATCGTCGCCCAAAATCTTTTTCAGACGAACTTGCTTGAGGTTCAGGATGATCTCCACTACGTCTTCTACTACGCCACGGATGGTGCCAAATTCATGATCGACACCCGCGATGCGCACAGCAGAAATTGCATAGCCTTCCAGGGAAGACAGCAACACCCGGCGAAGGGAGTTACCTACAGTTTGACCGAAGCCTGGTTCAAGGGGTTTAAACTCAAAAAGACCTTCAAAATCGTTGGCTTTTTGCATTACGATCTTGTCCGGCTTCTGGAAATTGAGAATGCTCATATGCGGATAATGGACTTTGAGAAGGATTAAATGACCGGTCTCTAAACGCAGGAACGTCTTCCAACGTTGATCCAAACAAAGTATGTTTAGGTACCTAGAACTTGTTTAAGCTCTAAAAGGCTTTATTTTATAGCTTTGAACCCTTTGATGATTCTTCAACTATAAAATAAAACCTTCAAGTACCGAAACGTTTCGATTACTTAGAGTACAATTCGACGATCAGCTGTTCATTGATCTTCTCCGGAATCATGTCCCGAGTAGGATATTCAATGAAACGACCCTCCAGTTTATCTGGGCTGAATTCCAGCCAGGTATATCTGCGTGATTCTGGGCTACGGTTGGCAACACTATCCTTGATCACATCCATGCTTTGAGATTTTCCGCGTACGGAAATCACGTCGCCAGGGCGAAGCTGGTGTGAAGGACTGTTGGATACGATACCGTTTACCAGGATGTGTTTGTGGCTAACCAATTGACGCGCACCGCTACGGGTACGTGCCAAACCGATGCGGAAAACCACGTTATCCAAACGAGCTTCAAGCAACTTGAGCAACCATTCGCCGGTTACCCCGTGCTTGGCGGTTGCTCTTTCAAAGGTGCCGCGGAACTGACGTTCCAGCACACCATAGATATATTTAGCTTTTTGCTTTTCAGTTAACTGAACTGCATAATCAGAGCGCTGTTTGCGCTTGCGACTTGTTCCGTGCTGCCCGGGAGGGAATTTGCGACGTTCAAAGTACTTATCAGGACCGTAAATGGCTTCTCCGAACGATCTTGCTTTCTTGGTCTTTGGACCCGTATATCTTGCCATTGTGATAAATTGCTTTTAAGGATTATACACGTCTACGTTTCGGAGGGCGGCAGCCATTGTGGGGTACCGGCGTTACATCTTTAATTTTCGTAACACGGATGCCAGCTTGGTCAAGCGCGCGGATAGCGGCTTCACGGCCAGAGCCCGGACCTTTAACGAAAACTTCAGCAACACGCATTCCTGCATCGTAAGCTACCTTACCTGCATCCGTCGCAGCCACCTGAGCGGCATAAGGGGTGTTCTTTTTAGAACCTTTAAAACCCGACTTACCTGCTGAAGACCAGGATATTACCTGGCCAGTTTTGTTAGTTAACGAGACAATGATGTTGTTGAACGTCGCTTGTACGAATGCGTACCCTTCGGATTCAACTTTTACATTGCGCTTCTTAACTTTCTTGTTCGCCTTTGCCATTTAAAAATTTTTTAGAATCAGGCACATAAAAGACATACGAAGGTGTTTTGGGACATTATCCTGCCCACGATTAAAATCGTGGGAGGTGAGCCAAAAGCTTCGGCTTCTTTCATGCCGATATTACTTGGTTGCTTTCTTCTTATTAGCCACCGTTTTACGTGGTCCTTTACGCGTACGTGCATTTGTACGGGTACGTTGTCCACGCAGAGGTAGTCCTTTACGGTGACGCAATCCGCGGTAGCAGGCGATGTCCTGCAAACGCTTAATGCTCATCGTAACTTCTGTTTTGAGTTCACCTTCGGTTTTGTACTGGGAAGTGACGATGCGAGAAATCTCGCGAATGTTGTCATCAGTCCAAGCTTCTACCTTCACATCTTCACTTACGCCAGCTTCAGCCAATACTTTACTTGCCGTGGTAGAACCAACGCCAAAGATATAAGTAAGGGCAATTACGCCACGCTTGTGTCTGGGTAAATCGATACCTGCGATACGAGCCATCTTCGTGTGCTTTTGAATGCTCCTGGCAACAAAGGGATTAACCCTGGCGTTGCTTCAGCTTTGGATTTTTCTTGTTAATGATGTAAACTTTGCCCTTCCTGCGTACGATCTTGCAATCAACAGATCGCTTCTTAACAGATGCTCTAACTTTCATGGTTCGAGTTGTTTATCAGGTATTCCAAACAGCGGACGGCAATTACTTGTAACGATAAATGATTCGTCCCCTACTCAAATCGTAAGGAGACATCTCCACCGAAACTTTGTCACCTGGGAGGATTCGGATGTAGTTCATCCGCATTTTCCCGGAAATAGTGGCAATGATCTGGTGATCGTTCTCGAGGCGCACTCTAAACATTGCGTTCGATAGTGCCTCTTCAATAATTCCGTCTTGTTTGATCAAATCTTTTTTAGCCATAGTCCGTTTTCGGAGTGCAAAGATAAGCATGTTTACTTATCTTTCTCCTCATTCCGTGAAAAAAATTACAGTTAACAGACAATAATCCATTTTAGGCCATTTCAAGGGCCATTTCTCCTTTCAAACTCACCTCCCGAACTTCCGAATTTTTGGAAATTGCGGTTTCGATGGGTACATGATTGGAGAGGATATCGGCTTTATTGCGTCGTACCACAACGGTATGCTCATAATGGGCAGAAGGTTGATGATCCTTTGCAGCAACGGTCCAACCGTCTTTTGCAGTAATCACTTCTTTTTTGCCCAGATTAACCATTGGTTCGATGGCAATCACTAAACCTTCCTGTAGTTTGATTCCTTTTCCACGCTTGCCATAGTTTGGCACTTCTGGATCTTCGTGTAGATTACGTCCAACCCCGTGGCCTACCAATTCGCGAACGATCCCGTATTGGAAGCCTTTCTCCACATAGTTTTGAATAGCAAAGCTGACATCACCGATCCGGTGACCAGCTACAGCCTGCTCAATTCCTTTGTACAGCGAAGTTTTCGTAACTCGACAAAGCTCCATTACCTTTTCGCTAACATTGCCCAATGGAAACGTATAGGCAGCATCACCAAAAAAGCCATTCCATTGCACCCCACAGTCGACAGAGACGATGTCACCATCCTGGAAAATGACATTACCAGTTGGAATGCCGTGTACTACCTGTTCATTGATAGAAACACACAAGGTAGCAGGAAACCCACGATACCCCTTAAAAGCGGGTAATGCTCCATGATCCAGAATCACCGTCTCGGCGGCAGCATCTATCTCTTTGGCAGTAATTCCAGGACGAATGATGGAAGCAACATGCGCCAGCGCATCACAAACCAGCAAGCAACTTTTGCGAATGAACTCTACCTCTTCGTCCGTCTTGTAATATACCATAGAGCCTTGAATTGAGTGTGGTCAAAAAGTACTATTGTAGCGCCTTTTGCACCGGATAACTAGCAATTAAAGGCGACTGGCCAATTCACCAACCGCCTTTAATCAAGCGAATTTTTTTGTTAAAAACTCGTTTAAATTGAGTCGCCAATACCTTGCAGGCGGCTTTGAGAAGAACGTCCTTGAATACGTCCAGACTTAGCCAAACCTTCGTATTTGCGCATCAATAAATGGCTTTCAATTTGCTGCAAAGTATCCAGAATGACGGATATCATGATCAGCAAAGATGTTCCTCCGAAGAACACTGCAAAGTTACGGTTGATGCCTATCGCTGCTGCAAACGCAGGCAGGATTGCAATAAGCCCCAGGAACACTGCACCTGGCAGCGTAATCCGGGAAGTAATGGCATCAATGTAATCGGCAGTAGGTTGCCCCGGTTTCACGGAAGGAATGAATGCGTTGTTGCGCTTGAGGTATTCCGCGTAGTTTTGCGGATTGACGATCAAAGCGGTATACACATAAGTGAACACAACGATCAACAAGAAATAAATCACGTTGTAGGGAACACTCGTAAAGTCATTCAATGCAGCAAGCACACCTGTGGTTGATGTACCACCTGTAGAACTGAACTGTGCAGCGGTAGTAGGCAAAAACATCAGTGCCTGTGCAAAAATGATCGGCATTACGCCAGAGGCATTCAGCTTGAGTGGAATAAAATCTTGCTCAGATCTCATTCCGGTACTATCTGTTCTGCCGACTGCTTTTTTGGCCATCTGTATCGGTATTCGTCGTACCGCCTGGATAATCATAATGGATAGTAGCACTACCCCGAACCACAAGGCCATTTCCACTACAAAGAACAACAAACCATTGTTGTCCAATTGAGATTGGAATTCAAAGCCCAATGCGAAAGGAAGCCGTGCAATGATACCCGCCATAATGATCAAGGAAACACCGTTGCCTAAACCGCGATCGGTAATCTTCTCACCCAACCACATGGCAAATACGGTACCCGCAGCCAAAATGATGATGTTGGAAAACCAAAAGATACCTTGGTCGATCCTAGGATCAACAGCTTTCAGAAAGAACAGATAGCGCAAATAACCGCCGCCTTGAACCAGCGTGATGGCTACCGTCAGCAAACGAGTAATCGAGCTCAGTTTTTTGCGGCCAGATTCCCCTTCTTTGCTTTGCAAACGTTGGAAGTAAGGAACTGCAAAGCCCAACAACTGAATGATGATCGATGCTGTGATGTAGGGCATGATACCCAGTGCAAAAACGGAGGCCTGGCTAAAGGCGCCACCGGTGAAAGCGTTAATCAAACCCAAAAGTGAATTGTCGTCACTTTGGGATTGCTGCTTCAGCACCGAAGGAAGCACGCCTGGGAGAACGATAAAGGAACCCACCCGGAAAATGAAGATCATTCCCAGTGTGAACAATATGCGCGTACGCAATTCCTTGATATCCCAAATGTTACGCAGAGTGGTGAAAAACCTTTTCATCGTGCAGAATTAAGCGATGTTTACACTTCCGCCGAGCTTCTCAATGGCTTCCTTGGCAGATGCAGAACAAGCGTGTGCGCTTACGTTTAGTTTAGAAGTCACTTCACCAGCACCCAAGACTTTCACCTTGTCGGTACGGCTAATGAATCCATTTTCAAGCAACCATTCGTTAGAAATGGTATCCACGCCGAATTTTTCGGCAATGGCTTGGAGTTGGCCAAGATTGAAAGGAACGTAGCTTACACGATTCGGATTCTTGAACCCAACTTTAGGCAAGCGCATTTGCAGGGGCATTTGACCGCCTTCAAAGTTACGCTTGGTATAGTGCCCGGAACGAGAACCATCCCCCTTGTGACCACGAGTAGAAGTACCACCATGACCAGATCCCTGGCCACGCGCGATACGTTTTCTACCTTTGTTAGAACCTTGTGCAGGTTTCAAATTATGCAATTCCATTGCATTATGTTTTGAGCAAATCAGCGATGAGGATGCAAGTTACAAAAAATAAGCATTCACCGCCGAGAGTTGCCATTCGTCAAAGAAATTATTCCTTCACTTCTTCCACCCGAACGAGGTGGGCGACTACACGAACCATCCCTAAAATCTGTGGCGTAGCTTCATGGACTACGGTGGAACTTACCTTGTTCAGCCCGAGAGCAGTCATGGTAAGTTTTTGATTTTTAGGACGATCGATCGTGCTTTTGACCTTGGTAATTTTGATCTTAGCCATGATCTTCTTGTTTTAAGCATTTACAAAACGATGCGGACATGGCGCCCGATCAACCATTGAACATTTTCTCCAAAGAGATATTCCGCTGCTTGGCAATCACGCCTGGATCACGCAACAGTGAAAGCGCCGTAATGGTGGCTTTTACTACGTTGTGAGGGTTCGAAGAACCTTGTGATTTTGCCAATACATTGTGGACACCTGCAATTTCAAGTACGGCGCGCATGGCCCCACCTGCAATTACACCGGTACCGTCAGAAGCTGGTTTGATCAAGACACTACCGGCCTTGAACTTGCCTTTCACTTCGTGAGGAATGGTTCCTTTGTAGATTGGAACGCGTACCAGGTTTTTCTTGGCATCATCCACTGCTTTGGAAATTGCTTCAGATACATCACGTGCTTTTCCCAAGCCATGTCCTACGGTACCTTTTCCGTCTCCAACTACTACAATCGCAGCAAAGCTAAATGTACGACCACCTTTGGTAACCTTCGCTACACGGTTGAGCTGTACCAGCTTTTCTTTGAGTTCTGTTTCTGCAGGTGTTACCCTGGTTGCACTCTGTTTAGCCATTATCTTGTATGGTTAATGGTTTTTTAGAAAGATAGTCCTGCTTCGCGTGCGCCATCGGCTAACGCTTTAACACGACCATGGTACAGATAACCGCCGCGGTCAAATACAACGGCGCTGATATTCGCCTGAACCGCCCGTTCAGCCAGGATTTTTCCTACTGCTTTGGCTTGTTCAGATTTGTTTACACTCTTTTCAACTGCAGCTTCGATCGAAGATGCAGATACAATGGTGTGTCCAGACAAATCATCAATGATTTGAGCATAGATGGATTTGTTGCTCCGGAACACAGTGAGACGAGGTCTGGCAGGTGTACCCGTAATTTTCTTACGGACACGATTGTGGATCCGACGTCTTCTATTCGCTTTCGTGAGTTGCATGTCACTTGATTTATGACCTTAGTGTAGAGCTGTACAGCCAAACCCAAAGTCCCGTTTTTATTTTTTCGTACGGGTAGCCCTGCGTGACTACCCAAGGGTAACCACATAGGGTTGCCCCTACGATTATTTTTTACCACTGGTCTTGCCAGCTTTGCGGCGGATTGCTTCGCCCACAAAACGGATACCTTTGCCTTTGTATGGTTCTGGCTTACGGAAGCCGCGGATTTTGGCACAAACCTGACCAAGCAGTTCTTTGTCAATACCTTCCAACTTGATGATGGGGTTTTGACCTTTATCCTGGCGGGTTTCTACCTTAATTTCCTGTGGAATACGGAACAAAATCGGGTGAGAGTAACCGAGGCTCAATTCCAGCCACTGGCCGTTATTGGATGCACGAAAACCTACCCCAAAAATTTCCATTTCCCGTACAAACCCTTCGGTAACACCAGTTACCATGTTATTGATCAGGGCACGGTACAAACCGTGTACCTCCCGGTGGCGTTTCTGATCGGTTGGACGTTTTACCTCCAACGTGCCATCATTCATGTCTAGCGTTAAATCTGGGTCGATTTGCTGTTGCAGCTGGCCTTTAGGGCCTTTAACCGTAACCACATTGCTCTTGCTGACATTTATGTCTACCCCCTGGGGAAGTTGAATCGGAGCTTTACCTACTCGAGACATCTTTTCTGATTTGAGCGGTTAATTAATAAATGTAGCAGAGCAATTCGCCGCCTATATTCAGTTCGCGTGCCTTTTTATCAGACATCACACCACGTGAAGTAGAAACGATTGCCAGGCCGAGGCCGTTAATGATTCGAGGAAGTCCATCTGCTTTGGCGTACTTACGCAAACCAGGCTTAGAGATACGGCCTAACTCACGGATCACCGGTTTACGGGTGATGGGATCGTACTTTAAAGCGACTTTGATGAGCCCCTGACCACCTTTGCCGACATTGTCCTCAAATTTGTATTTCAGGATATAGCCTTGCTCGTAGAGAATCTCGGTGATTGCTTTTTTCAACTTGGAGGCAGGAATATCTACAATGCGGTGTCCCGCTTGCTGCGCGTTGCGAATGCGCGTCAGATAATCTGCAATAGGATCTGAAAATGCCATCGTTATGATGTTTCGCCAGCCGGTTTTCCGTTTTAAAAAAACGCGGAACCTGGCCAACTGTTAAAGAATTTCTTTCTACCAACTGCTTTTGGTAATTCCGGGAATTTTGCCATATAGGGCCATTTCACGGAATTTCACCCGGCAAAGACCAAACTGGCGCATGTAACCCTTCGGGCGTCCCGTCAACTGGCAACGGTTGTGCATCCGAATGGGGTTGGAGTTGCGCGGCAGTTTATCCAGTTCTTCCCAGTTTCCTTCCTCCTTCAGTTGCTTGCGCAAATCTGCGTATTTAGCAACCAACTTGGCTCTTTTTACTTCCCGAGCGATAATCGACTTCTTTGCCACGGTATATTAGTTTGTTTTCTGGTTCTTGAATGGAAGACCCAACAGTTTCAATAATGCCAAAGCTTCAGCATCCGTTTTGGCTGTAGTCACAAAGGTGATGTCCATACCAGACATACGGGTAATTTTTTCGATGTCAATTTCCGGGAAGATGATCTGCTCGGTAATGCCCATCGAATAGTTGCCACGTCCGTCGAAGCTCTTGTCATTGATGCCACGGAAATCGCGTACGCGTGGAAGCGCAGCTGAGATCAGGCGATCCAAAAATTCGTACATGCGGTAATCACGCAAAGTAACACGCGCACCAATCGGCATGCCTTCACGCAATTTAAAGTTGGAGATGGAAGTTTTTGCCTTCGTAGGTACGGCTTTCTGGCCAGCAATACGAGACATTTCATCGATGGCTACATCGACCAACTTCTTATCCTGAGTAGCGGATCCAATACCTTGGTTGATCGAAATCTTAACCAGGCGGGGTACTTCCATGATGGAGCTGTATTGAAACTGTTCCATCAAGGCACTTACCACCTCCTCCGTGTATTTTTTCTTCAGTCTAGGAAAATAACTCATCACTTAATGATTTCGCCGGATTTTTTAGAATAACGAACCAATTTTCCATCAACCTCTTTACGTCCTACCCGAGAAGGCTTGCCTTCTTTTGGATCAACAATCATGAGGTTAGAGATGTGGATGGGTGCGAGCATTTCTTCGATGCCCCCCGCAGCGTCTTGCGTTGCTTTGCGGTGTTTCATGCGCACGTTTACATCCTTTATGAGTGCACGGTTTTCAGCCGGATACACTTCCAGCACCTCCCTTGGTTCAGAGAGATTCTTATAGGCGCCGGCGATCACAAAGACCATGTCTCCCTTTTTGATTTTCAGCTTGGGAGCATGTCTTTTATTGTTTGCTGTTTTCTTTACTGCCATTGTTTGACGAATTAATAGCGCTTGCGTATCAAAGCAACGCCTGGGTTAAAGTACCTCTGGAGCAAGAGATACAATACGCATAAACTCCTTCTCGCGCAACTCACGAGCTACTGGCCCAAAAATACGGGTACCACGTGGCTCATCTTGGTTGTTCAACAATACGCAAGCGTTGTCGTCAAAACGAATATAGGAACCGTCTTTACGGCGGATTTCCTTTTTGGTACGAACGATTACCGCTTTTGAAACGCTACCTTTTTTGATACCTCCAGGAGAGGCATCTTTAACGGCAACGACAATTTTATCGCCTACTGATGCATAGCGGCGGCCTGAACCACCGAGTACACGGATGCAGAGCACTTCTTTGGCTCCGCTATTGTCGGCTACTTTGAGTCTGGATTCCTGTTGGATCATGGTTGACGTCTGGTTTTAGAGGATTTATCTCGCCTAAAAAGAAGGGATAAATCGTAAACACACGTGATAATACCATCGATAAGAATCGTGTAGATCATCAATTCACGAATGAAATCGTGCAGAGATCCCACGATTGAAATCGTGGGCTATTTCGCTCTTTCGATGATTTCGACCAAGCGCCAGCGCTTGAGTTTACTCATTGGCCGTGTTTCCATAATTTTCACAACATCTCCGATGCTGCAATCATTATTCTCATCGTGAGCCATGAAACTCTTGGTTTTCTTCACGAACTTACCGTAAATTGGGTGGCGCAGCTTACGCTCCACTGTTACTGCAACAGTTTTATTCATTTTGTTGCTTGTAACGACGCCGGTACGCGTTTTTCTAAGATTTCTTTCCATCACCTTACTGTTTACGACGTCTTCTTGCACGAATTTTAGTACGCAATGCCAATTCTTCCGGACCCATGGTCGCTACGATACGACGGCGCACCTCTGTATTGAGACGCGCAATAGCGCGGCGAAGATCGCGCAGCTCCATCGGGTTGGCTAACCCTTTGATGGCGTGCTCGAACTTCATTTTACGGTAGAGCGATTCGGAATTGTCCAACTCGGCTTGTAACGCCTCATCAGCTAATCCCTTTAGCTCTTCTAAATTACTGTTTGCCATTGGCTTAAAAAATTAAGTTTGATATAAATCATCGCCGCCAGATTGGGTTTCTTGGCAAAACACCACCAAAAAATGGAGGGTTGTCATGAAACTAATGTCTGCCGACTATTCAAATGCACTGTGCAAAATTATAACCCAAACCCAGAATCAGGACGAGTTACGATTTTGGTCAAAACTGGCAATTTTTGTGCAGCAAGGCGCAGCGCTTCATTGGCTACTTCTGGCGTAACCCCGTCGATTTCGAACATGATCCGACCTGGTTTTACCTGTGCTACCCAGTGATCCACGGCACCCTTTCCTTTACCCATCCGCACCTCTTGAGGCTTCTTGGTGATGGGTTTGTCCGGGAAAATGCGAATCCACACTTTACCTTCACGTTTCATAGAACGAGTCATCGCAATACGAGCAGATTCGATCTGACGGTTGGTAAGGCGTGCACCTGTAATCGCCTTAAGACCAAAAGTCCCAAACGCAATTGTACCGCCTTTGATGGCCAGACCTTTCATTCTGCCCTTCTGCTGCTTGCGGTATTTCGTCCTCTTAGGCTGTAACATTTCTTATGTATTTAGCAGAATTTCAGTAAAATAGCCAAAACCCGCCAGCTTTTTGAAAAAGTCTGGCAAAGGTACAGCTTTGGATTGAAATATTCTAAGTACTGGTTTAATTTTTTTTGGCTAAAAAGTAAACTTTCTAGCCAAAGAAAATTTCACCTGTTACTTAACGTTTGCGTGGCCCACCGGCACCGCCGCCACGGTTACCACCGCCGCCGCCAGTATTGCCGCCGCCACGGTTACCGCCGCCGCCACCGCCGCCACGACGATCACCACCGCCGCCGCCGCCACCGCGATTCCGGTTGTCGTTGCCGCCACGGCCTTCGCCACGTTCGCCACCACGACCACGTCCACCGCCACCACCATCACGGCGATTTTGGCCTTGTCCTTGTCCACCACCGGCTTGAGTTGTATTGGAAGGAGCTGAAGAAGGCGTCAATTCGCGCTTACCCAAAACTTCTCCTTTACAAATCCAGACTTTGATGCCAATCTTGCCGTAAACGGTCAATGCTTCTTTCCAGGAATAGTCGATGTCTGCACGGAAAGTGTGCAATGGTGTACGACCTTCTTTGTATTCTTCAGTACGTGCCATTTCAGCGCCGTTCAAACGACCCGAGATGCGTACTTTAATGCCTTCTCCACCTGCACGGATGGTAGATTGGATAGACATTTTGATCGCACGACGGTAGTTGATCCGTGCTTCCAATTGCTTGGCAATGGATTCGGCTACGATATTGGCGTCCAATTCTGGCTTACGAATCTCCGTAATGTTGATTTGAACGTCTTTGCTCGTCAGTTTTTTCAGCTCTTCGCGGATGCGGTCAACTTCCTGGCCACCTTTACCGATGATGATACCGGGACGGGAAGTGTGAATCGTTACCGTGATGCGCTTAAGGGTACGCTCGATTACGATACGGGCGATACCACCTTTGTTTACGCGTGCATTGAGGTAGTTGCGGATTTTTTCGTCCTCAACCACTTTAGCAGCGAAATCCTTACCTCCAAACCAGTTGGATTCCCAACCTCTAATGATCCCCAGGCGATTGCCAATTGGATTTGTCTTCTGACCCATATGATGGTGTAGTTGGATGTTTAATTAGTTTGTTCAACTTCTTCTACCACAACCCCTTGATCATCGACACCGGGAACCGCGATGCGGTTTTCCACAATGATCGTAACGTGGTTAGAACGTTTGCGAATGCGGTGTGCACGGCCGTGTGGAGCCGGGCGAAAACGCTTAACGATGGTTCCACCATCACAAAAAGCCGTTTTGATGTAGAGGTTGTAATCGTCGGCACTTTCGTTACCTTCCAGTTTGTATTCCCAGTTGGCAACCGCACTACGAACCAATTTTTCCAACCACACCGCAGCTTCTTTCTTGGTAAAGCGCAGGATGTTGATGGCATCTTCCACCTTCTTCCCGCGGATGTTGTCCACTACAAGACGCATCTTGCGCGCAGACATCGTGACATTTTTGAGTTTTGCTACAGCTTGCATGTCTCTTCAGGTTTGGGGTGTGAGGGTTCGGGGGTTCGAGGGTTCGGGGGATAGCCCTCGAACTGTCGAACCGTCAAACCTTCGAACCCTTCAATTATTTCTTACGGTTGCCAGAGTGACCTTTGTAATTACGGGTTGGGGAAAATTCGCCCAACTTGTGTCCTACCATGTTTTCGGTAACGAATACAGGTACGAAAGTTTTACCGTTGTGAACCGCGATGGTTTCACCCACCATATCGGGGATGATCATCGAAGCGCGTGACCAGGTTTTGATGACGCCCTTTTTCTTTGCATCCTTTGATGCAAGAACCTTTTCCAACAGTCTATGGAACACGTATGGTCCCTTTTTGATTGATCTTGCCATGTCAGTGGAAGTGAAAAGTGAAAAGTGAAGAGTGAAAACCGATAAGTTGCATATTGCTATTCACTTTTCACTATTCGCTTTTAACTAATTAAGGATTTTTGGTTTTTCTCCGGGTAATGATCAGCCTGTTTGAAGACTTATTCTTATCCCGGGTCTTAAAGCCTTTAGCAGGCATACCTTTGCGGTTACGTGGATGTCCACCGGAAGCGCGACCTTCACCACCACCCATGGGGTGATCGACAGGGTTCATCGCAACCCCACGAACGTGTGGACGGCGGCCCAACCAGCGACTGCGGCCAGCCTTACCCAACACTTGCAGGCCGTGGTCACCGTTAGAGGTAGTACCAATGGTAGCTTTGCAAGTTTGCAGGATACGACGTGCTTCGCCTGAAGGCAGTTTTACAACTGCATATTTGCCTTCGCGACCATTCAGGATGCCGTATGTACCCGCGCTGCGGGCAAGTGCTGCACCTTTACCTGGACTCAACTCGATGGCGTGGATGGTTGCACCAAGTGGAATATCCTTCAAAAAGAGGGCATTTCCTGTGTTTGGAGCGGCTCCATCGCCGGATACGATTTCGGTACCTACTTTCAGGCCGTCGGGTGCAATGATGTAGCGTTTTTCGCCATCGGTATACTCCACCAGAGCGATGAACGCCGTGCGGTTGGGGTCGTACTCAATGGTTTTTACGATTGCATTGACACCATCTTTGTCCCGCTTGAAGTCGATGACCCGGTAGCGGCGCTTGTGGCCACCACCACGTTGACGCATCGTCAAGTGACCTGAGCTGTTGCGGCCACCACTCTTTTTGAGGGGTGCCAGCAGGCTCTTTTCTGGCGTATCTGTAGTCAGTTCTGTAAAAGTCTGACCAACTCGATAACGCGATCCCGGAGTAACCGGATTTAACTTTTTAACTGCCATTGTTATGGTCTTTTGCGTTCATCGCCGGATCGAAACCACCATAATTGTTTCGCCGACCCGAACGAACATTGGTTAACTTACAGCAGTAGCCTGGGCTACAGCCGTATAAATTACAATTCTGCGAAGAAGTCAATGTTTTCACCTTCTGCAAGGGTAACAATTGCTTTCTTGTAAGCCGATACACGGCCACGCACCACACCAGTACGGGTAGAACGAGATTTGGTTTTACCAGGAACAACCAGGGTGTTCACTGCTTCAACGGTCACTCCGTAGAAAGCTTCTACCGCTTTCTTGATCTCTACCTTATTGGCTTTCCGATGCACGATAAAGGAGTACTTGTTCAGGCTACTGGACAGTTTCTCGGTTTTTTCCGTGATCAGGGGCTGGATGAGAATATCTTTCTTTGCCATCTTTCAACTATTCTTAAGGCTATCCGGATACGGATCAAGCCAGCGTTTCAACAATCTTTTGGATCGACCCTTCGGAAAGTACCAGTGCGTTGGCGCGCAGAATTTCATATGTATTCAAATCCTGGGCACGCACCACCTTAGTAGTAGGGATGTTGCGGCTAGAGCGGAATACATTGTCATTTTGTTCTGCAACTACGACCAAAGATTTTTTGCCACCCACATTGAGCTTGCTCAGGATGTCGGCAAAATTTTTGGTTTTTGCGGTTTCGAAGTTAAAATCTTCAACGATTACGATCGAGCCACTTTGCGCTTTGGTGCTCAGTGCTGATCTGCGTGCCAGACGTTTAACTTTTTTGTTCAGTTTTTGCTCATAATCCCGTGGGCGTGGTCCGAAAACCCGGGCACCACCTGGGAACAATGGGCTATTGATGTCACCTTTCCGGGAGCCACCGGTTCCCTTTTGACGGTGCAACTTGCGTGTAGAACCGCTGATTTCCCAGCGTTCTTTTGATTTGTGGGTACCTTGGCGCTGATTTGCCAGATATTGCTTTACAGACAAGTAAAGCACGTGCTCATTCGGCTCGCCGCCGAAAACGTCATCTGGAAGGTCAACGGCTCTACCGGTCTTTTCGCCCTGAATATTGAAAACATCCAATTTCATGTTTCTTGAATTTAACTCGCCACGAGGCCGTTAACGATTACTTTTTCTCCAGAATAACGTAAGCACCTTTGTGTCCAGGAATTGCACCTTTGATCAAGATGAGGTTCTGGTCAGCAAATACTTTGAGTACTTTGAGGTTCTTCACCTTTACGTTGTCACCGCCGGTACGTCCTGGAAGACGTTTGCCTTTGAATACACGTGAAGGATAGGAAGAAGCACCCATAGAACCTGGGGCACGCTGGCGGTTGTGCTGACCGTGCGTAGCACCACCAACCCCGGAAAAGCCATAACGTTTAACAACGCCCTGGAAGCCTTTACCTTTGGTAACGCCCACTGCATGTACCATATCTCCTTCATTGAAGACATCGTCCACTTTGATGATTTCGCCAATCGCTTTCTCAACAATAGAGAAATCGCGAAACTCAACCAACTTATGCTTTGGTTCGGTATTTGCTTTTTCGAAATGGCCCTGGAGGGGCTTCGAAGTATTTTTGGCTTTGGTATCCCCATAAGCCAATTGGAGGGCAGTATACCCATCGGTTTGCTCGGTCTTCACCTGCGTCACAACGCAAGGACCTGCTTCAATGACGGTACACGCCACACTTTTGCCAGTGCTATCGTACACACTGGTCATGCCAATCTTTTTACCAATCAGTCCGTTCATCACTTCTTGATTTAAAAATTCATTGCAATAGGATTGCAATCAATCAATTACGTCAACTTAACTTGAATGTCTACGCCACTGGGCAATTCCAACTTGGACAGCGCATCTACTGTCTTTTGAGTAGGCGTGTAAATTTCAATCAGACGTTTGTGGGTTCGCAATTGGAACTGCTCACGAGACTTCTTGTTGACGTGCGGAGAACGGAGCACGGTAAAGATTTTCTTCTCAGTGGGCAGCGGAATCGGGCCAGTTACAACGGCACCACTATTACGTACTGTTTTTACTATTTTCTCCGTCGATTTATCAACCAAATTATGGTCATACGAGCGGAGTTTGATCCTGATTTTCTGATTCATGCCTGAAAATCTGATTTGATATATGTCAATGAATGAACTTTCGGCAACTTTTACCGGAAGCGTTTTTTTTCAAGGTTTTAGGGTTTTAAGGTCTTAGGTTTTAGTTCGGCACCTCGACTTCGCTTGGCGTCCCGAACTTAAAACCTAAAACACAAAACCCTAAAAATTATTTGCCACCTTTGGCCTTTTCAATCACGTCTTTCGCTACGTTCGCAGGCGCTGCTGCGAAGTGAGAGAATTCCATGGTTGAGTTCGCACGACCAGAGGTAATGGTACGCAATTGTGTAACGTAGCCGAACATTTCAGCGAGCGGCACTTCAGCCTGGATAGAGATGGCGCCACCGGTGCGTGGTTCTTGCCCTTTTGGCAAACCACGGCGACGGTTGAGGTCACCAATTACAGATCCAGTGTATTCATCAGGCGTAATGACTTCCAGTTTCATGATTGGCTCCAGCAAAACAGGTTTGCACTTAGGAGCGGCTTCACGGAAACCTTCTTTGGCACAAAGTTCGAAGGCTACTGGCTTCGAGTCCACGGCGTGCATCGAGCCGTCGAATACTCTAACCTTCATGCTATCGATAGAGAAACCAGCCAAAATACCGTTGTCCATCATGGCTTTGAAACCATCCTGAATTGGCTTTGCGTAGTTTTTATCGATGGCACCACCCACGATACCCCAAACGAATTGGAGGCGTGTTTTGCCATTTTTGAAGTCGTCGCTTTCCAGGAAGTCTTCATCAGCAGGGCCGAGTTCGAATTCCATATCGGCAAACAAACCAGAACCACCCGTTTGTTTTTTCAAACGCTCGCGGTGAGCGGTTTTGCTTGTCAGTGCTTCTTTGTAGTTTACTTGAGGTGCACCCTGGTTACACTCTACTTTGAACTCGCGACGCAGACGGTCAACGATGATCTCGAGGTGTAATTCACCCATCCCGCTGATCACGGTTTGGTTGGTGTCTTCATCGTATTTTACGCGGAAGGTAGGGTCTTCTTCGGCCAATTTAGCCAGAGCCATACCCAGTTTATCGAGGTCCTTCTGAGTTTTAGGTTCTACCGCAATGGCAATAACCGGCTCAGGGAAAACCATAGATTCGAGAATGATTGGTTTGTCGAGATCACAAAGGGTATCACCCGTTTTGATGTCTTTAAAACCTACCGCTGCTGCAATATCACCTGCTTCTACCCGATCGATTGGGTTTTGCTTGTTGGCGTGCATTTGATACAAACGGGAGATGCGCTCTTTGTTGTCAGAACGGGTGTTCAACACATAAGAACCAGCATCCAGTGCACCAGAATAGACGCGCATGAAAGCC
>NZ_JADKCX010000086.1 GCF_016718685.1 Haliscomenobacter sp.
GCTTTGCCTTATTTATTGCCTCTTCCTTGCATCGACAAGTTTGCTTTTTTGCCAAAGTCGCATAGTGGTTGCCAACGATGGATCAGGCGATTTCCGCAGCATCCAGGCCGCCATCAACAGTTTACCTGCTGAATCTTCCACCTGGCGCGAGGTGTACATCCGCAATGGCAACTATCCAGAAAAAATCTTCATCGAAAAAAACAAGATCACCCTTACAGGGCAGTCGGTGGCAGGTGTCGTCATTACCGTGAGCCAGGCGCGGGATTGTTGGCGTTGTGCGCATCCCGATGATTGGGGCGCAGCCACCATGAACTTGCGGGCGCAGGACATCACCCTACAAAACCTGACGGTCATCAACAGTTATGGCTTCAATGCCAAGGGTGACAGTACCATCACTTGCGCCAACGAGGCTAACGTGGCTAAAGTGGTGCGCAAGGATGGACACCAGTTTGCCCTGCGTAGCATGCCGGGTTGTACTCGTTTGTCGGTCATCAATTGTGTGTTTCGCGCTTTGGGTGGAGATACGGTCAGCCCTTGGGACGTTGATCAGGGCATGTACTATTTTCGCAACTGCATCATGGAAGGTGGGGTAGATTTTTATTGCCCAAGAGGTTGGGCTTATGCTGAAGATTGTACCTTTATTTGCCACAACCTCAGCGCCGCCATTTGGCACGATGGGTCGTTGCACGAAAGTTCAAAAACAGTGCTCAAAAACTGCACATTCAAGGGCGATCCAGGGTTTAAACTGGGCCGTTTTCACCGCGAATCGCAGTTTTATTTGTTGCAATGCCGCTTTGCCAAAGAAATGGCGGATGCCGATATTTACTGGGCGCAATCGGGCCCAGGTACGACATTGTGGGGAAAAAGGGTATTTTACTACCGCTGCAAACGCAGCGGAGGCAATTATGGCTGGCATCAGGATAACCTGAGGAGTGGGGTAAAAGCAAAAGAAATAAACGTATCCTGGACTTTCGATGGTCGTTGGACGCCTCCAGGCTCGGGAAAATAACAAATAAACATGAACCAACATCCCGCTTTTGAACAACAATTCATCCTGGATGCGGAGATTCCCTGGGAGACCATTGAACCCGGTGTAAGGCGTAAGGTTTTGTCGTTTGACGAACGAGTGATGATGGTCAAAGTGTCATTTGATACTGGTGGGATTGGCGCATTGCACCATCACCACCATACCCAAATCAGTTACGTGGCACAAGGCGTATTTGAAATCAGCATTGGGGGCACCAAAAAAACACTGCGCCAGGGTGATGGATACTACATTCCTCCCAATGAAATCCACGGCGCACGGTGTTTGGAAGCGGGGGAGTTGGTAGACGTATTCACCCCGATTCGGGAAGACTTCATTGTTTTCTGTTTGCATTTTGCCTCGCCGGGGCGGCCCGCGGTTTTTGCGGCCCCCCGCCCCCCCCCCCCCTGGTTCGCCCAAAAAGCGCCCCCCGCGCGCCCCCGGGGCCGCGGGGGGGAAACCGTCGGTGTGCCTTTTAATTACTTTTTTGAAAACCACAAGCATGGAATATTTATCCCGAGACTTCGTGTCATCTCAAAATGCTCAGCACATTTTACCGCAGGAACCCGCTTCCCTCCCGGAAAAAGTGTTGCAATTCGGCACGGGTGTATTGTTGAGGGGCTTACCCGATTTGCTCATTGACGAGGCCAATCGCCAGGGGATTTTTAATAGCAGGATTGTGGTGGTCAAATCAACCAGTTCGGGTGATACCGCGGAATTTGACCAACAAGACAATTTATATACCGTTTGTATTCGGGGCGTGCAAGACGGAGCGCGCGTGGAGCAAAACATGGTGTGCAGTGCCATTAGCAGGGTCTTAACCGCCAACACCCAGTGGGATGAAATTTTGGCTTGCGCCAAAAATCCCGCTTTGGAAATCGTCATTTCGAACACCACCGAAGTGGGCATCAAACTGGTCAACGAAGACATTCATCAAACGCCGCCAGCTTCTTTTCCAGGTAAATTGCTGGCCTTTTTGTACGCTCGTTATCAGGCCTTCGCTGGCGATCCAACCAAGGGTTTGATCATTACCCCCACCGAATTGATTCCAGACAATGGCGATAAACTGGAACGCATTTTACTCGAATTGGCCCACCTCAACAACCTGGAAGCCGATTTTATCGACTGGATGGAGCAGCACAACCATTGTTGCAATACCCTGGTAGACCGCATCGTACCGGGTAAACCCGCCGCAGAAACCAAAACCAACATTGAAACCCAATTGGGGTATCGCGATGATTTGTTGATCATGTCGGAAGTGTACGCCCTATGGGCCATTGAAGGAGATGAGTTTGTGAAAAACAGGTTTCCTTTGCACCTGGCTCACCAAGGCGTCATCATTGCGCCCGACATCAATCCCTACCGGGAACTCAAACTACGCATCCTCAACGGGGGGCATACATTTTCTTGTGGTTTGGCCTATTTGTGCGGTCTGGACACCGTGGTGGAAGGCATGAACCATGCACTTTTTGCCCATTTTATCGAACGCCTCTTGTTGGATGAAATCGCCCAAACCATTCCGCAGCCCCTGACCCAGGCCGAGGCGCAAACTTTTGCCAAAAAAGTACTCGACCGTTTCCGCAATCCATTCATCGAACACAAATGGCTCAGCATCACGATGCAGTACAGCTCGAAGATGCAAATGCGCAACGTGCCGACCATTTTGCGGTACTACGATGCCCTCGGAATTGTCCCAGAACACATGGCTTTTGGCTTTGCGGCCTATCTGCTGTTTTTGCGGGTGGTCAAAACCGAAGAAGGGCGCTTTTACGGCCAGCGCAACGGGGTGGATTATCTGATTCAGGATGACCAGGCCGCTTATTTTTACACCATGTGGCAAAACTTTTCGACCCGCGCCTTGGTGAGTGCCGTTTTGAAAAATGAAGACTTGTGGGGCACCGATCTCAGCCGATTAAATGGCTTTGAAGAAAAAGTTGCTTTTCACCTGGAAGCTATGAAAGATCGTGGAGTTTCCCGTACTTTGGAAAACTTTTCACACATTGCGCAAGCAGCACAGTCATGAAAAACAAGATACTTAAGGTACATCCTCAAGACAATGTTATTGTAGCCCTGACCAACCTCGTGGCGGGTGAAACGGTTCAGCTCGGAACCGAAACATATGTCGTCCTGGAAAACGTTTCGGCCAAACATAAATTCGCCACCCAAGACCTACAAATTGGCGATGAAGTGACCATGTACGGCGTCTTGGTGGGCAAAGCGCAAACGCCCATTTTTCGGGGCGGTTTGATCAGTACCGCCAACCTCAAACACGCAGCAGGTACCTATCAACTGGGGGAACAAAGAAGCAATTGGCCGGCACCACAAGTGAATGGCTTTCGTGAACGTACTTTCCAGGGCTATCACCGCGCCGACGGCAAAGTGGGAACAGCCAACTACTGGATCGTCATTCCCCTGGTTTTTTGCGAAAACCGCAACCTGGATGTCCTGCGTGAAGCCCTGGTTGATGACCTGGGTTATGGCCGCAAACACAGCTACCAGCGCCAAACCCGTGAACTCGTAAGTTTACTGCGGGCGGGCAAATCAGTGGAAGATATTCTACAAGCTGATCTCGATGTTGAAACCGCAACCTTTGCCAAAAATGACCGCTTGTTTCCCAATGTGGACGGAGTGAAATTCCTCACCCACGATGGTGGCTGCGGCGGCACACGTCAAGATGCGCAAGCCCTTTGTGGTTTATTGGCGGGTTACATTGTACACCCCAATGTGGCGGGAGCTACGGTTTTGAGCTTGGGTTGCCAAAACGCCCAGGTTGCCATGCTCAAAGAAGAAATTGCCAAACGGGACCCCCAACTGGTCAAACCTTTATACGTTCTTGAACAACAAACTGTTGGAACCGAATCGGCCCTCATCAGCGAAGCCCTCAAAATGACTTTTGCGGGCTTGATGCAGTCCAATCAAATTACGCGCCAACCCGCGCCGATCAGCAAAATCTGCCTGGGGTTGGAATGCGGAGGATCGGATGGTTTTTCGGGCATCTCGGCCAATCCCACCGTGGGGTATACTTCGGATTTGCTGGTCACTTTGGGTGGCTCGGTGATCCTCTCGGAGTTTCCCGAATTGTGTGGCGTAGAACAAGAACTGTGCGATCGCTGTATCGACCCACCTACCGCCCAGCGTTTTTCGGAACTCATGTATACCTACAATGAGCGGGCCAAAGCGGTGGGTTCTGGTTTTGACATGAACCCTTCACCGGGCAACATCAAGGACGGACTGATCACCGATGCCATCAAATCGGCTGGTGCGGCCAAAAAAGGGGGAACTTCACCCGTAACGGCGGTGCTGGATTACCCCGAAATGGTGACCAAACCCGGCCTAAATTTGCTCTGCACCCCTGGCAATGACGTGGAATCTACCACGGCCGAGGTGGGGTCAGGAGCCAACGTCGTGGTTTTTACTACGGGCTTGGGCACCCCTACCGGGAACCCCGTCGCACCCGTGATCAAAATTGCTACCAATACAGCCTTGGCTCGCCGCATGCCCGATATTATTGATTTTAATACCGGCTCCATCATCGAAGGCGACGAAACCATCGAAGAAGCGGGCAAACGCTTATTGGAATATGTCATCGCTGTGGCCAGTGGCGAAATTGAAGTGGCTGCAGTACGACACGGACAGGATGATTTTATTCCCTGGAAGCGGGGAGTTTCTTTATAGGGTTCGGGGGTTTGAGGGTTCGAAGGTTTCGGGTTGCGAGCAGAGTTCGAGCTCGAACCCCAACCCCCGAACCTTCGAACCTCCGAACCTTAAAACATATGAGCACCTTAACTACTACGCGTTCCTTCCTCACCGAGGATTTTCTGCTGCAAAGTGAGTCGGCGCGGCTGCTCTACCACGAGTATGCCCATGAAATGCCCATCATTGATTACCACAACCACTTGCCGCCGCAAGAGATTGCCGAAGACAAGCGCTTTGACAACCTGACCCAGGCCTGGTTGTACGGCGACCACTACAAATGGCGGGCCATGCGCACCAATGGCATCTCGGAAGACTATTGCACCGGAGGCAAGTCCGATTACGAAAAATTTGAACAATGGGCGGCAACCGTTCCCTACACCTTGCGCAACCCACTCTACCATTGGACGCACTTGGAATTGAAGCGCTATTTCGACATTGATGAGCTACTTTCTCCAGCCACAGCCCGCTCCATTTATGAGGAATGTAGTGCCAAGTTGCGCACTCCTGATTATTCGGTGCGGAAATTGTTGAGCAAAATGAATGTTAAGGTGCTTTGTACCACCGACGATCCAGTAGATTCACTGGAGTACCACCAGGCCATCGCCGAAGACGGCTTTGAGGTAAGGGTTTTGCCCGCGTTCCGTCCCGACAAAGCCATGGCGGTCGAGAACCCCGAAACGTTTAATCAATACGTGGCGCGTTTGGAAAAAGCCGCGGATACTTCCATCGAAAACTTCAACCATTTTCTGGACGCCCTCAAAAACCGCCACGACTACTTTGCCAGCAAAGGGGCACAGGTATCCGACCACGGATTGGAAGTAATATACGCGGAAGACTACACGGAAACTGAAATCAAAGGCATTTTCACCAAAATTCGCGACGGCCATACTTTGGAGCAGACCGAAATCCTCAAATTCAAATCGGCCATGCTGGTTTATTTTGGGATTTGGGACTGGGAAAAAAACTGGACGCAGCAGTTTCACCTGGGGGCATTGCGGAACAACAACTCACGGATGTTGCGCCAGCTTGGCCCGGATACGGGTTGGGACTCCATTGGCGATTTTCCACAAGGTCGCTCCTTGTCCAAATTCCTCGATCGCCTGGACAGCAACAACCAATTGGCCAAAACCATCTTGTACAACCTCAATCCTGGCGACAATGAGCTGTTTGCGACCATGGTTGGTAATTTTAACGATGGCTCGATTGCGGGCAAAGTGCAATTTGGCTCAGGTTGGTGGTTTATGGATCAAAAAGATGGCATGGAACGGCAAATGAACACCTTGTCCAACATGGGCTTGTTGAGCAAATTTGTGGGCATGCTTACCGATTCCCGCAGTTTCTTGTCTTACCCACGGCATGAGTACTTCCGCCGCATTTTGTGCAACCTCTTTGGTCAGGACATCGACAACGGTGAGCTGCCCCGCGATTACGAGTGGATCGGAAAAGTGGTGCAGGATATTTGTTACAATAACGCGAAAAACTACTTTAGATTTTAGGGTTCGAGGGTTCGTGAGTTCGAAGGTTCGAGGGCTGGGAGCATTGCTGTCTCGTCCTCGAACCCTCGAACCCTCGAACCCTCGAACCCTCGAACCCTCGAACCTTCTATGAAAAAAGTCGTCACCTTCGGAGAGATCATGATGCGCCTGAACACCCCTGGCCATCAACGTTTTTTGCAGGCCCGTAATTTGGAAGTTACTTATGGCGGTGGCGAAGCCAACGTATCCGTAGCACTGTCCCAATTGGGGGTGCCTGCTCGTCACGTCACTTGTTTTCCAGACAACGATCTCGGGCGTGCGGCCACCGCTTTCTATCGCCAGCATGGGGTAGATTTTGACCGCACAGTATACCAGGGGCAACGATTGGGTTTGTACTTTTTGGAGGTGGGCGCTGGTATGCGCCCTTCGCGCATCATTTACGACCGTTACGACAGCGCTTTTGCCAACATGGATCCGGCAGCTTTTGACTGGGATGAACTTTTGGATGACGCTTGCTGGTTTCACTGGACGGGCATCACGCCTGCTATTTCGGACAATGCTGCGGTGGCCTGTTTGCAGGCATTGGAAGCCGCCAGCCGCCTGGGAATCCCCGTCAGCGCCGATGTGAACTACCGCCGCAACCTCTGGCAGTATGGCAAAACCGTACAAGAAGTAATGCCCGCCCTGGTTGAACACTGTGACGTGATGGTTTGCACCGAAGGCGATGCCGAAGATATTTTTGGCATGGAAACCACGGGCTTTCAAGACATGGCGGAACAAATGCTCGCGCGTTTTCCGAACGCTCAAAGCATCATTGCCACCCGCCGGGATACCTTGAGTGCCAGCCACAACCGCTTGACCGGGATCGGTTTTTCCCATAAAGCGGGGTATAGCGAAACCGAAACTTACGACATCAACCCAATCGTCGACCGCATTGGAGGAGGAGACTCTTTCATCGCGGGATACATTTATGGTCGCCTGAATTTGTCCTATGAACTGGATGCCCTGAGCTTCGGCACCGCCGCCTCCGCTTTGAAACACATGGTGGAAGGCGATTTCGCCCAACACTCGGTAGGAGAAGTGGAACAGATTTTGGCGGGGGACGTGTCGGGGAGACTGTTAAGATAAGGGTTCGAAGGTTCGGGAGTTCGAGGGTTGCACACAATTCTAGCCCGAACCCCCGAACCCTCGAACCCTCGAACCTAAATAATTATGCCTAGATTCACCATTCAACAAATACACGAAAAACTCGAGGCCTCACCCGTAGTGCCCTTGTTTTTCCATGCCGAAGCTGCTTATGCTCAAAAGTTGCTCGACGCCTGTTATCAGGGCGGTTTGCGGGCTTTTGAGTTTACCAACCGGGGGGCCAATGCAGCGGCGACTTTTGCCCAACTCAGCAAACACGTTGCGGCTAATTTGCCCGATTTGGCTTTAGGCATCGGCACCATTTACCGCCCCGAAGAAGCCGAGCAGTTTTTGGATTTGGGAGCGGATTTTATCATCCAGCCCATCATCACCGCTGCGGTGGGGGAAGTTTGCAAGCGCAATGAGGTAGCCTGGATGCCCGGCGCACTCACCCCCAATGAGGTGTATCAAGCCCACAGTTTGGGTGCTGATATCGTGAAAATATTCCCTGGCGATGCCGTTGGACCTGGGTACATCAAAGCTTTACGCGGCCCCATGCCCCACATCAAACTGATGGTTACCGGTGGAGTACAACCCAACGAGGCCAATTTGCGCGAGTGGTTCAGCGCTGGTGTCAACTACGTAGGCATTGGTTCACAACTGATCAAAAAAGCCGAAGAACTCGGCATTGCAGGCTTTACTGCGCATATTGAGGAACTGATTCAAATTGTCAAAAATATCCGGGGCAAATAGTGCCTGCGAAGAAACTTTTCAACCCTAAACCCTTCAACTTTTCAACTTAAAAAACCTACTACATCATGAGTGCAAACACAATTGGTAAATACCGGTGGACGATCTGTGCACTGCTCTTTTTGCCACTACGATCAACTACCTCGATCGGCAGGTGCTCAGTTTGTTGCAACCTACTTTGGCGGAAACTTACGGTTGGACCAACGTTGATTACGCCAACATCACCTCGGTGTTTCAATTTGTGTATGCCATTTCGATGCTTTTTGCCGGGCGCATCATCGACCGATTGGGTACCAAACGAGGGTATACCTGGGCAATTATCATTTGGTCGATAGCGGCAATTTTACATGCATTGGCTATTCCATTGGGAGAAGCTACTGCTGCAGTATTGGGCATATTCGGCATCGGTGCGGTGTCGGTTTCGATTGCAGGATTTATGGTTGCCCGGGCGCTTTTAGGCTTTGGAGAAGCGGGGAACTTCCCAGCGGCCATCAAAGCAACTGCGGAATATTTTCCCAAAAGAACGCGCTTTTTGCTACGGGGATATTTAACTCAGGAACCAATGTTGGCGCAATTTTAGCACCCTTATCCGTTCCCTATATTGCTGCCCATTGGGGCTGGCAAACTGCATTTGTCATCATCGGTGCCGTTGGCTTTTTGTGGTTGATTTTCTGGTGGATGTACTACGAAAAGCCTGAGGAACAGAAACGCCTCTCGAAAGAAGAATATGATTACATCCATAGCGATAAAGAAGAAGAATCGGTAGGCACGCAAGAGAAAGTTTCCTGGATGAAACTACTGGGCTACCGCCAAACCTGGGCTTTTGCCTTTGGCAAGTTCATGACCGATGGCGTATGGTGGTTCTTTTTGTTTTGGTTGCCTGCTTATTTGAAAGCGCAATACGACATGGAAAAAACTGAAATTTCTTTGCCTTTGACCGTATTGTACAGCATGACCATGGTGGGTAGTATTGGTGGTGGCTGGCATTCCCGATGTACTTCATCAATAAAGGTTATGCGCCTTACGATGGCCGGATGCGAGCCATGTTTTTGATTGCTTTGATTCCGCTGGTCGTATTGTTGGCACAACCCTTGGGGGGCATCAGTTTTTGGATTCCGGTGGTACTGATTGGCATTGGGGCTTCGGCACACCAGGCCTGGAGCGCCAATATTTTCACCACGGTATCGGATATGTTCCCTAAAAAGGCGGTGGCCTCGGTTGTCGGCATAGGGGGTATGGCTGGCGGTTTGGGTGGGGTAATGGTATCCAAGGTGGCTGGGGCTTTGTTTGACCACTACAAGGCTTTGGGGCACATCCAAACCGGGTATTCCATCATGTTCGCAGCTTGTGCGGTGGCGTACGTGATCGCCTGGGTGGTGATGAAGAGCTTGGTACCCAAGTATAAGTTGATTACGGATTTGTAAAAAAAACGACTGGTGTCAGAAGCTAATTTCTTCTGACATGCACCGCTCAACAGGATTTCCAAATCACTCATGACCATACCCCCTGGTGCATTGTAGCTGGGGTTTCTAGAGTTGAAAAAATAGACGTAGCCTACACAGGCGTTGGAATTGTCCAGAACGGCTGCCGTTTCACCAGTACCAAAAAAATCACCAATGTACTGATTGTTGTTTTTGAAGCCTCCACCAGGAAAATTATAACTACGGGTGGGCAACAAAACTGTGCTTGTACTTCCCCCCCTGCTGGTCAGGTAAGGATTATGCGTAGGTGAAACCTGATTGGGATAAGGTAAATTGGCTGGTACCAAGCGCCACAACAAGTCATCTTGCCCCAGATCAGCCCATTGAATAATGGGGCGACCACGCTCGAAGGAACTACCCTCCACCGCCAGGTATAAACGACTATACCGGTTCTGAATTTTGTAATACCCATTCCCGGCATGGATAAAAATCCAATTCAATTCCTGAGGGTCACCACTGTGTTCAACGCGTTGGGTCACTTTTTCCCCATTGAATTGAACAGGATTCCTTAAGCCTAAAAACAGTTGACTTTTTGCATTTTTGACTTTGTAGGTTGAGCCTCCCAGGAATATCAATTCCCAGGCTTTATCCGTTGCTCCATCCGCATTCCATTGGTAGGTTTCTTCGCCGGGCAGGTTCGAGGCATTCCTGACAGCCAGGCATAAATTGCTGTTCTTGTTGACCAAATTGAAAAACCCAGACAGGGTTTGGGACAAAGCGATGTTTGGAATCGCAACATAAATGACTAAGCAATAAATAAAATAACTGGTTCTCATGGTATTTAGTTTTAGTTTTTACGTATACAAAAATTAGCGCTATAAAGTTCCCAAGGAGATAATTTCTCTTTTTGTGACTAAGTTTGTCCATTAAAAGGCTTGTTTGGAGGGGGGTACCTCGCTTGGCCGCGCTTAATATAACCCAAAAATCGGTATAAAATTGAAGAATTTCACCATCATTCTCTGCTTTTTTATTGCGCAGCAGCTTTTGGCGCAAGGCAATGTAAGCATCCAAAACGCTTGGCAACAAACTTACCTCCAAGCAGATGCAGAAAAACCTAGTTTAGGTGTTCAGAGCAACAAAGCGGTCTGGGTTATCGAAAAAATTGCCAGCAGCACTGAAGTACGCCTCAAACACCTGGCCAGCGGAGGCTACCTTAATGCCGAAAAAGATGCAAAATTCCCCTCCATCGGAGCCATCGAACCCGGCTGGTGGAGCGCCATGTGGATACTGGAACCGGTTGCGGGTACTGATCAGCTGCGCCTCCAAAACAAATGGTGGAGTACTTATTTACACACCGAAAGCGGTGCCGTTGAACTGGGCACTATCCAGCCCGGCTGGGCAAGCGCCCGCTGGAAAACCAACCCCGCACAACACGTCTGCCTCCAACTACCAGCACCCAACCCTTCAACCTGGTCCCCTTGGGTGGCAATACCTTCTTCAATAATTTTGGGGCAAGTGGCATTGGCCTTTCAACCATGGGTATCCAAAACTGGACGGATGCTGCGGTGATCCCCACGGTGTATTTCCGCATCCTAGAAAAAGGAACTTACTCCCTGAAACTGATCGCCAAAGCTGCTCAAGCCAGCAGCCTCAATGTGGGTATTCCAGGCAGCACCATCAAAGTAGACGTAAAGAGCAGCGATTGGCAAAAATACTCCCTGGGTTCATTTACCCTGGAGGCGGGTTACCTGCCCATCGTGTTGAAGGGATTACTCAGAACCGGAGCCAAATTTGCCGACATCCAGGCCATAGAAATTCAGGGCGACCCAGCCAACATCAAATTTGTAAACGCCAGTCTGACGGGCGCGGTGGAGGACAGTTATTACTTCGGGCGACGTGGCCCTTCGGTACACATGACTTACACCCTCCCTGCTGGCAAAGACATCGAATGGTTTTACAATGAAGTAACTGTACCCAGCGGCAACGATGCCATCGGCTCCTACTTTATGGTCAACGGCTTTGCCGAAGGCTATTGTGGAATCCAGGTGAATAGCCCTACCGAGCGCCGGGTTTTGTTCTCGGTCTGGAGCCCTTTTACCACCGACGATCCGAAATCCATCCCAGCCGATCAGCAGGTGAGGTTGTTGGCCAAAGGACCGGGCGTGAGTGCCCAGGATTTTGGAGGCGAAGGCTCTGGTGGGCAAAGTTATTTGGTGTACAACTGGAAAGCGGGCCAGACCTATAAATTCCTCACCCGCATTCGCCCCAATGGCGACAACACCACAACCTATACTTCCTACTTTTTTGATCCCAACACCCAGGCCTGGCGGCTCATCGCTTCTTTCAAGCGGCCAAAAATCTCAACCTGGTATAAGTCGCCCCATTCGTTTTTGGAGAATTTCCAACCCGAACGAGGCGCGGTAACCCGCAAAGTGTTGTTCAACAACCAATGGGTTTGTGATGATTCGGGCAACTGGAGCGAAATGACGGAGGCCCGATTTACCAATGATGATACCGGGCGAAAAAAACTGCGCATGGACTTTAATGGTGGGGTGGAAAACAACCAGTTCTTTCTCCGCAATTGTGGCTTTTTCAACAATTTCACTGACCCGGATTCCATGTTTAAACGAACCCCGGGTGGTAAAAAGCCGGTGATCAACTTTGCTCAATTGCCAAAGTAGAAGCCAGGCGGTTTTTTCCATCTGAACATTTTTTTCAAAAAACACTTACCTTTAAGTTGATCAATACAATATAAGCTTGAGTTCGATGCGCATTACCGAGTGGCTGACACCTTCAAACCCTTGTCGACAATTTGAAAACAATGAGCAATTGTTTCAAGCCCTGAAAAGTTTGAACAACTCGGCGATACGCTGCGTACAAAACAAGGCGAGGCCCTCGGCGAAGCAATTGGTTGAGCAATACAAACTGGATCCAGAAAGCGTCGATGAATTGCTCAACCAAAGTTCGCTCATCTTTTTGCGAAAAATAGAGGACGGCTCGTACCAGTTTCAAGGTCATGCCCCCTCTAGTTACCTCGTCGAAATCATGAAGCGGGTAGCCTTGTCGATGACCAGAAAACGCCAAACAAACTATGAATCGATCGAAGACCACCACGATTTGCACGACCCGGATATAGAAGCCAACAACCGGCAACGCGAATCAGCAGAACTGGTGCGGCAATTTTTGGGACAAATGGGCGAACCTTGTACCTCAGTCATCCGGCTCCACCACATCGAAGGTTATCCCGACGAAGAGGTGGTGCGCCAAGGCTGGACCCGCTATACTACTACCGATTCGCTGAAGATAAAACGCAGCGATTGTATGAAAAAATTGATCCAAATAGCGCGACAATGGAAGATTACGAACAATACCTGAGTGACAACGCTGAAGACGACGAACGCCGCGCAGCCGCACAAGTCATGGAGGGCTTGGCGGGCTTGAGGCTGGAATCCAAGTTGCGCGAGGTAGCGGCTGAACAGGCTGCCCAGCACCGACGAACGTTTTGGAGGCGGCTATTGTTCACCCTGGCTGCGCTGGCTTTTTTGGCCGCCGTGGCCTATTGGTTTTTTAGTAAAAATGAGGCTACACCAAGTGTGCCACCAAGTGAAAAGCAAGCCCCCAGCGCACCTGCACCACGCAAAGAACAAACGCCTGACCAGAATAAATCAGAAAAACCTCGCGAAAAGCCCCTATTGCCCAAATCAAGCCGAAGGAAGAAGTTCCAGTGCCACCTGATCCTATTTTCCCCACCTTTGCGCTACAGGATGAACTCATTCCTGAGCCGCTCCATGCTGCGCCCGACTTGGTTGCCACGCGCGGTGCGGGCCAAGCGAATATTGCCCTGAAAGCCCTGCTTGATCAGTTGTGGTACGTGGATTATCCGCTACTAGGGCTTGACGTAAGTAAGGCCTTTCCCAATATCGACGAAAAACTGAAAAAACGGGACTTTACCGCGGCTTACCTCGAATTGGAGCAATTGGGGAGCACCCGGCCCACGAACGATACCCTGCACGCTCTGCAAGCTTATTGCCTGCTGCAAACGGGCGAGGGCCAGGAAGCCTTGCTTCATTTCGACCAAATCCAGAGTCGTCAATTGGATTGGGACCCCCAAGTGGAATGGTACCGGGGCCTGGCCCTATTGTTGGCGGACAAAAAGCCGGAAGCACTTGCGCAATTCACTACGATAGCGGCAAACTCAGGACATCCTTACCGCAGGCAAGCTCGAAAAGCGCTGAAGTTGTTGTTATAATTCACCACACCCTGTTAATCAATCCTGCTATGAGAAACTACTTATGCCTGGCTTTGTGCCTGATCACCGGTTTGTTGAGTGCGCAAACGGTGGATTCGGTGGCGCTGCGGCGGGTGGATAGCCTCATCCAGGTTTCTCGTACACTTAGCAGTAAGCGGGAATTTGACAAAGCCCTCGAAGTGAATGCTGCCGCTGAAAAACTGGCCCTCGAAAAACTAGGAAAGGAATCAGCGGCCTATGGCAATTGCGCTTTCAATCGGGGCAGGGTAAATGCCCTTAAAAGGGATAACCCAGAGGCCGAAAAGTGGTACCTCGAAGCCATCGCCATTCGGGAAAAAGCACTGGGAAAGCAACACTCCGATTATGCCGGAGCCCTGAATAACCTTGCCATTCTTTATAAATCCATGGGCAACTATGACCAAGCCGAGCCACTCTACCTTGAGGCCATGGAAACCCGAAAAAAAGCATTGGGTAAAGAGCACCCTAATTATGCCGCCAGCCTATACAATCTGGCACTCTTTTTTCAGGATATTGGCAAGTACGAAAAAGCTGAACTGCTGCAACTTGAGGCTAAAGACATTTTTGGAAAGGTGCGGGGAAAGAGCATCCTGATTATGCATCCAGCCTGAACGGCCTCGCACTCCTATGCATGGCGATGGGCGATTTCGAAAAAGCTGAACCGCTTTTCCTCGAAACCAAAACCATCCGGGAGAAAGTACAAGGTAAGGACAATTCCGATTACGCTGAAATCCTGAACAACCTGGCAAGTCTGTACAGATCCATGGGCAACTACGAAAAAGCCGAACTGCACCACCTCGAAGCCATCGCGATCAAGGGGAAAATAATTGGAAAAGAGCACCCTAATTATGCCCTGAGTTTAAATAATCTCGCGATTTTATACAAGGCTATGGGCAGTTATGAAAAAGCCGAACAGCTCTACCTCGAAGCCACGACAATCAAGGAAAAAACACTCGGAAAGGAGCACCCCGGCTATGCCCTAAGCCTGAATAACCTCGCAATCCTTTACTGGATTATGGGCAACTATGAAAAAGCTGAACCACTCTACCTCCAAGCCATTGCCATCCGGGAAAAAAAACTAGGAAAAGAGCATCCTGAATATGCCTCAAGCCTGAACAACTTGGCACTTCTTTATCTTGACATGGGTAGATATGAAATGGTTGAGCCACTTCAGCTTCAAGCAAAAGTTATCCGGGAAAAAGCCTTGGGGGTAGCACATCCAGACTATGCTGAAAGCCTGGGCAACCTCGCAATCCTTTACATGGCCACCAACAACTACGAAAAAGCCGAGTCCTTCTATATCGAATGTTCGCAGGCGAATCAAGCCCTGTTGGAAAAAGCGATACGCCATCTCTCTGAGCGCGAACTGAGCAGCTACCTGAATAAATTTTCCGAAAGCCAAGATCAAGCCCTCTCTTTTGCAAAACTGTCCACCAGTAAAAAGACAGCAGCCTGCTTTGACAATAGCCTTTTTTACAAGGGTTTTCTACTCCAGACTGCGGGACAACTTAAACGTTTATCCCTTTCCAACCCGGCTGCCGCCGAAAATTTCAACCTGCTTAAATCCTACGAACGCCGCCTCGCCGCACAGTATGCCCAGCCAATCGCCGACCGCAATAATACAAGCATAGCCGACCTGGAAGCCAAAGCCAACGACCTCGAAAAAGACCTCGCCCGCACTGTAGCAGGTTTTGGGCAAGCCTTGCAGCAAGTCAAATGGCAGGAAGTTCAAACAGCATTGAAACCCGGTGAAGCAGCGATCGAATTTGTCAGTTACCGTTTTTATCTAAAAAAACAAACCGACAGCATACTTTACGCCGCACTCCTCCTTTTGCCAGGTTCAGACTCCCCAAAATTCATCCCCCTCTTCGAAGAAAAACAACTCACTGCCCTGCTCAAAACTGAAGGCAGCCCCCAACCCGCTTTTTACAACGACCTTTATGCCAATGATAAAAAAGGCGACCAACTCTACGATTTAATCTGGAAACCCATCGCCGCAGCCGTGCCAGAAGGAGCCACGGTGTATTGCTCGCCTTCTGGCCTGCTGCACCGCCTCAACCTGGGGGCCATCCCCACACCCGACGGCAAAACCCTGGCCGAAAAAAACCGCCTGAGCATACTGGGCAGTACCCGGCAGTTGGTTATCACACCCGTGCCCACCACCCAGCAAAGCGCTACCGCCCAACTCTACGGCGGCATCCAATACGATGCAACGCCTACGATGGCCGCTAATACACCAGCCAAACCCGAAGACCTGGCTGCCCGGCGCGGCCCCGATATCACCCAAAACGACTCCACCCTACGCGGCGAAAACTGGAACTACCTCCGCTGGACCGAAGTAGAAATCAGCGCCGCCGCCAATGTGATGAAAAGCAAAGGCATCGTGCCCCTACCCTGAAAAAAGGCACCGAAGCTACCGAAGAATCCTTCAAAGCCCTGGGGAAGGCAGCGCCTCACCGCGTGTCCTGCACGTAGCCACCCACGGCTTTTTCTTTCCCGATCCAAAAGAGTTGAAGCCAGGTGAGGGGCAGGCCATTGGCGAAAAAACCTTCAAAGTATCCGACAACCCCATGATCCGCTCCGGCCTGGTACTGGCGGGTGGCAACCACGCCTGGAAAACGGGCAAACCCTTAAGCCCCGGCCTGGAAGACGGCATCCTCACCGCCTACGAAATCAGCCAGATGAACCTCGCCAATACCGAACTCGTGGTGCTCTCCGCCTGCGAAACGGGCCTCGGCGACCTGGTGGGCAACGAAGGGGTATACGGCTTGCAACGCGCCTTCAAAATAGCGGGTGCCCGCTACCTCATCATGTCGCTGTGGCAGGTGCCCGATTTTCAGACCCAGGTGTTTATGACGGCTTTTTACAAGCATTGGCTGGAAGGAAAAATGGCGGTGCCGGAAGCGTTTCGGGCTACGCAGGCGGAACTGCGGGGGAGGTACAGTGGCGAGGCGTTTAAGTGGGCGGGATTTGTGTTGGTGGAGTGAGGATTGTAGCGTGTGTCAGGGACATTTTGTACCTTTCCGATACCTCTGACAATCTACTTTATGAAAACAACTCACGGTCTGATCCTCCTTTTTTTGCTGTGCTTTTTCAAGCAAACCCTTTATTCCCAAGATATTTATGTATCAAAAACGGGGAATGATTCCAATCCGGGCACCAAAGAAAAGCCTGTGGCCACCCTTACCGCTGCTCAAAACCTCATTAGGCACTATAAATCGATCCATGACTTACCTGAAGGCGGCCTAACCATTTGGATTTCGGCAGGCGAATACGAGCAAAGACAGGCCTTTGTCCTGAATGAAAACGATAGTGGCGAACCCGGTAAACCCATTACCTGGCGGGCGGAAATTGGGCAGGAGGTACACATCATTGGGGGGACGCGCATTCCAGGCGAAAAATTTACCGCACTTACCGATAAGCAGATCATCAAGCAGCTCAGACCTGGCGTTGCTTCCCGGCTTGTACAGGTCAACTTAAAAACCCTGGGTATTTCCGACTTTGGAAAACATGCTCAATACGGCCACGGGCATGCCGTCAAAGAGGCTCCCCTGGAGTTGTTTTTTAATCATCAACCCATGACTTTGGCTCGATACCCGAATCAGGGTTTTATAAAAATTGGTAAAGTTATTGATCCAGGCTCAGTGCCTCGCGCCGGCGATTACAACGAACGGGGAGCCGTTTTTACGTATACAGACCCGCGCCATAAAGCCTGGGCTGGGTTAAAAGACATTTGGTTTCAAGGCACTTTTAATTATGGTTTTGCCGACGATATGATCCCGGTAGCGACCATTGACACCTCACGGAATCAGGTAAAATTGGCGGCATCACATTTGTATGGTGTAGCAAGTGGCAGAGATTTTCAACAGTATTTTGCTCAGAATATGCTCTCCGAATTGGATACTGCGGGAGAGTGGTATCTGGACCGCGCAGCAGGCATTTTGTATCTTTTCCCTCCCGCCGAGCTCCAAACAGCCACAATGCACATCTCCCTTTTAGAAGACCCCATTGTTTGCCTTGAAGGAGTGAGCCACCTTGTATTCAGAGATTTGACCATAGAAGTGGGGCGAGGCATCGGCATTTATATGGAAAGGGGGGCACACAACCTGATCGCAGGCTGTACGGTCCGCAACGTGGGTACCAATGGCATTTTTATGGGTCAGGGTGCACAACAGACTTTTCCTCATTTGACCATTGATGACTACGAGGGTGTGCCCATCTCACGGAAAATCGGCAATTTGCAAGGGCACATTTATAAGTATTCTACCTGGGAACGCCAGGCGGGGACACATCATGGCATTCAGAGTTGTGACGTGTACAATACGGGCAGTGGCGGCATTTACCTGAGTGGGGGCAGCAAACGCAAATTGATCCCCGGCCATAATGTGGTGGAAAACTGCAAGGTGCATGATTACAATCGCCGCAACAAGTTTTTGTGGGCAGGAATCAATATTGACGGGTGTGGCAACCGCATTGCCCATTGTGAAATCTACAACTCCGATTGGCAGGGCATTTTTGTCTACGGCAATGAACATGTTTTTGAATACAACCACATTCACCATGTTACCCTCAACTCGGATGACACCTCTCCCTGGTACATCGGGCGCAACCCTAGCAGCCGTGGCAATATCGTGCGCTACAACTATTTCCATGATTGTGGCAGTGCCAATCGGATGAATATGGGCATTTATTGTGACGACTCTTCTACGGGTGTGACGGTGGAAGGCAATGTTTTTGCCAATATGCAAACCAGTCATGGTGTATTGTTCAGCAACACGGGATGGGATTTGACCATGAAGAACAATATCGTCGTCAATCCCATGACTTACACCGCTGAAATTTCAGCCCATTATTACACCTGGGCAGCGGTACATGCCGTGCCTATGTTTGGCGAAAAAGGCCTACTTCGGAAGCGTCTTTTACAGGAGGTCAACATACTCGAACCGCCTTACAGCACCCGCTACCCTGAACTTAAGGACTATCTAAACCCAATCATTGAGGGCAAGGAATGGGAAGGCATGCGCTCAAAGCGGAATGTAGTTGCGGATAACGTCATTGTGGGAAGTAAAGAAAACCCGTCCATTTGCTGGGTGGGCAGTACGCCGTGTGTGAAGACCGAAACAATCTGGTCATCAGCAGTGATCCAGGGTTTGTAGATTTTAAAAATGGCAATTTTCAGCTGCGTTCAGATGCACAGGTATTTAAAATGATCCCCCATTTCAAACCTATTCCTTTTGATAAAATGGGCTTGTATGCCGATGAATTCAGAAAGTAAACGTTTCACTTCAAGTGTCTTATCTAATTATTGGAAAAAGAATCTCAATCTGGCAAGGCTGATTTTAACCTGGACTCCAAGTCTTTGCCGTACCCCGATTTTGACTTTTGAAAATTCGTAAAAGTTTAGCACCCCGACTTCGTCGGAGTAAATCCTATAAATTTTCTCCCGCAGATCGCGCAGATTTCCGCAGAATGTCCTTGAAAAAATCTGCGGAAATCTGCGCTCTCGGGAAAACTAAACCACTGGGACGCGAGGTGCTAAATTTTTACGAAAATTCGGTATAAATCATGTTGCATTCCCAAATTTCCCATGCTTAAATTTTTCAGCACCTTGATGAAGCAGCGGGCAAAGCCTGTCCCACATCAACATGTGGATGTTCCCATCACCCTATCCCAGTGGCACCAACGCCGAGTACGACTAAATGACCGTTACCCGCTTCAAGAGCGGCAAGGAACTGGAAGAGGCTGGTAAAATGACCTGGGATTACATCACCAAAGGCATGAGCAAAGAAGACCTGGGCATTGCTGACAACAAAAAACCCGCAACCTGGTTGCCACCAGCCTTTATCTGATGACCGAGAGCATCTCTCCCGAAGCCGACTTCATGAAAATCACGCACCTGCAAGCCGCTTCAGGCAAAGGCGCTGAGTTAGAACAGCATGAAAAAATGATGAAGCCCGTTTTTGAAGCAGCCACCAAAATGGGTAGCATTGCCAGCTGGACTTTTGGCAGACACCTGTACCCTTACAGTCCTGAAGTTGGCAATTATTACCGCATCATTGGCACCAATTCCCTGGACGACATGCTCAAGGCAGATACAAGCAATTACATCGAATTGAGCTTTAAAAAAGTTTATCCAACCAAAGATTATGCGGCGACCATGAAAGCCATTCGAGAAACCATGAGCATCAAATCGAGCGAACTTTGGGTAGAGGTGGATGCGACGAAGTGATCCGCTCTATTGGTAACACGATTTTTCAAGTTGGCACTTCACTGTGCAAGGAGCATTGTTCCAGAGCCGTGAAGTGCCAATTTGAAAAATGTCATTGCGGTGATCAAGCTAAGTTCCTTAATTTTGATATGAGTATCAGGAACTGCTGTACAGCCAGAGCAAGTTTAAAATTTTGAGATGATCACTTCTTCCGAATCAATCGATCATACATTCTTCCTACTGTATAAAACGGCTTTTCATCCGCCGCACTCAGGTTTTCCAAAGTCCACAAGTTCAGGGTGTCGCCGCGTTTGCTCCAGGCCAGGGGAAACATTTTTTGTCCCTCAGCAGAAAAATAGATCAAGTTGCTGCCATCTTCGGCTGCCGCCAGGTCGCCGCCTAGGGCAGTTTCGTAGTGATGATAGGCCTCAAACCCTTTGACCGTTCCGTCGGCATTCAAGGTGATGGGACGGTCTGCGTTGCTTCGACCAAAAGGATTCTCACGGGTGTAAGTGCCAGCAAGGTGTTGACCAACCAGCAATGTAGCTGCTCCACGAGGATCGTGTTCATGGTTTTCAACCGGTTTGAACCGAACTTCGCGCTCGGTGTCCTTGTCCAATACAATCTCCTGATCCGAAATTTGGGTTACGCGCAGCACCGCATCACCAAACATTTCCCCACTGATCTCAATGGTTTTGTCGTCAATGATGGTATAGGTGCCAGGCGCAGCTTCCACACTGCCGTAAATATACACCACTGAATCCGGGCTGATAAACTGAAGTTCATGGCATTCGGCAGTAGCCAGTGAATCGCTGTCCGCTTCCAGAGCCTCAATAAACGCACTCGATACCCAATACGGTGTAGCGGTGAAGGCAGGCACTTCAGCCTTTTTTGGCGCTGCATTTTGACAAGCCTGCCCTAGGGCAACAGCAAAACTCAACAGGCACAAAATTTTAGTTGTTCTCATGGTAACAAATTAGGTTTTAGCCATAAATATAGTCGATCCCTTAGCGAAGGAAAATGTAGCCATCTACTTTTTTTTAAAAAAATCTCTCTTTCCCACTTACCTCTCCACCCTGTGCCGCAATTAAAGATTAAACATTGGTTGACTTGCAAACACCTGTGTATTTCATTGCATCTCAAATCTTCCAAAGGGAAGCTCAACTTAACCATCTGGAAGTTGGGAATAGCAGGTAGCGTAAATTCAGGGTTGTTTTGTTGCCAAGTCCCAGATGAACACCAAACAATTGATCACCTCATTAAAACACCAAAGCCATGCTACGTCAAAACTTCATCAAAAACGCTGCTCTTATGGTTTTCTGTACCCTATTGACAGGTTTACCTGCACTTTCCGCACAATCTATGGCCTCCCTGTACAATGTGAAGCAGGCGGAGCTGGAAATATCCAATACTGTCCGTTTGCTTGAACAAAACATCCTCCTGGCTTTAACTGCCGGGGTTGTTCTGCTGGGTATCGTACTGGTGTTTTACGTATTTAAGGAAAGCACCCAGTCGAATGTTTCAAGGCAAAATAGCCACAATCACTTCCTGACCATCATCGTACTGGTAGTTGGTATGGGTATGTTTTGCAGCAGTTGTGGCGTAGCCCAGGAGATGCAAGCCTCACCATCAGACCTTACCCAAGCGCATATTCAAAGCGGATGCCCGCATCAGGCCAATCAGGAGCCGGTTGCTTTTGCCAACATTTATCGAACCATCGGGTATCCAGCACAGCGTATCTCAACCTGTAAGTTTTGTGGACAACGGATAGTCAACACGCGGATTGAAGGCGAGGAAGAAACCTTCCTAGGACAATCCGTTTACGGCTCTAAGTATACAACTCCAACATACCTAAGTAGTGGGGCAAAAATAAATGTTCATTTTTCTGTTAGGATTAGATAAGACACTAAAGTGAACCGTTTACTCATCTAATCCTATGGCAAAATGAACATTTATTTTTTGATCGCCCCTAAAATCAAAAAAACATGTCATCAACAACTCAAGCGATGGCTACTGCCGCCCCCGTTGCGGAAAACCAGCGCATCGACACCATCGACATCCTCCGAGGCTTTGCCCTTTTGGGTATCTTATTGATGAACATTCCCGGCTTTTCCATGGCCGATTATTCGTTTGAAGCCTTCAAAAACGACCCTGGCAGTTTCAATTTTTGGCTCTATCAAATCATTGGTATCTTTTTTGAAGGCAAGATGCGCGCCATGTTCGGCATGGTGTTCGGGGCAGGTGTGCTGCTGTTCATTGCCAATAAAGGAACCAAAGGCGCTTCGGTTCATGCGCTGTACTATCGGCGGATGTTTTGGCTCCTGTTCTTCGGTTTGATTCATGCCCACCTCATCCTTTGGATTGGCGAGATCCTGTACCTCTATGCCGTTTGCGGAATGATCCTGTACCTCTTCCGCAATGTAGCGGCCAAATACCTGGTGTGGGCCGTGCCCATCGTAGCCATCGCGAGTTTTGTAGCCGGAACCATTCAATACCAAAACATCCGGGCAAAACGCATCGCATATGTAGAGGCGACAACAGCCCAAGGCCAAAATCAAGCCCTTACCGCAACCCAAACCAAGGCATTGAAAGAATGGCGAGCAATAGAAAAGACCATGATCCCCAACCGGGAAGACGCCAAAGAAAACACCCGCAAAATGAAGTCGGATTATGCCACTGTGGCAGGCTATCTGCGCCCATTAGCCTGGGACGGTCAAACCAAATACTTGCCATTTGAAGTATGGGATTCACTGGCCTTGATGCTCCTGGGTCTGGCACTTTTCAAATGGGGATTTCTGACGGGTGGATGGTCAACAAAGCAGTACTGGACAGTACTGAAAATTGGTTATGGACTGGGTTTGCCCCTGGTGATGTGCAGCAGTTATTATGCCTTCCATCACTTCTCCACCCTCGAAGCCAACCTCGCTCGGATGGAACAGGTGCCAATCAACTGGATCGGGTTGATTTATCCCTTCCAGCGCATTTTGATCGTTTTGGGGCATGCTTCGGCACTGATTCTGTTGGCCAAATCGGGCGTAGCCCAGGGCTTGTGCCGTCGTTTGGCCGCGGTGGGGCGTATGGCTTTGAGCAACTACATCTCGCATTCGATTATCTGCACTTTATTCTTCTTTGGCTATGGTTTGAATTATTATGCCGAGCTGGAGTTTTACCAGATCTATTTCGTCGTGCTGGTCATCTGGGCCATCCAGTTGATCATCAGCCCGATCTGGTTGAAGCATTTTCGGTTCGGTCCACTTGAGTGGCTATGGCGAAGCCTGACCTATTGGAAATTGCAACCGATGCAGAGAAATGCAACTTCAAGTGGCGTTGCTGCGCCGAACACTGAAGCACACGCCGTACTACGTTAAATCATTCTCAACACTAAAATCCACTAAATATGTCTACCAAATTGTTTTTCGCTTGCGCCATCACCCTGATCGGCGCCCTGACCCTTGCTGCCCAAAGCGGCACCACCGCCGAAGGCCTGAAATACACCGTCCTTCAAGCCGGCAACGGCCCAGCCCCAAAAATGGGACAGGAAGTAATGATCCAGGTAGAGGGATTGGACAGCACGGGCAAAGTAGAGTTTTCCAGTCGCGATCTGGGATACAACATCCATTTCCAATTGGGCAAAGAAACCGACCCCATCTCCAAAGCCCGGGACCTCTTGATGACCCAGATGAAAAAAGGCAGCAAATACCGCGAAGAATTGCCCTACAGCCTACTGCCTGCCGAGGCGCCCGAAAGTAAAAAATCGGGGTACATCGTCTCCATCATCGAAATCACCGACGTGATGGACGCCAAGCCTGCTGCCTGCGATCTGTTTGTAGAAACCGCCGAAAAAAGTGGTATTGCCACCGCCGAGGCCGAATTCAAAGCGTTGCAAAAAAACAATCCGAAGGGCTATAGCTTTTTTGAATGGGACATCAATGCAGCAGGTTATAAAGCGTTGGAAGCCAAAAAAGTCGACGTAGCCATCGCGCTGCTCACCCTCAACAACACGATGTTTCCCAACTCTGCCAATACCTACGACAGCCTGGCCGACGCTTATGCGGCCAAAGGGGACAAGGAAAAAGCCAAGGCCAATTACCAAAAGGCTTTTCAGATGAACCCGAAGTTTACAGCCAGTAAGGAGAAGATGGAGAAACTATAAACGAGGTGTTCCGCTATCCTTCGTGTTTGAAAGGTAGAATGACTACTTCTAGTTTTTAACAATAAGCAGTTGATCACATTAAATCGGTTAATTTAATGTGGTCAACTGCTCAAAAACAAATTTTTACCATGCAATTAAATAATTTTTTTTTTCTCATTCATAGCAACGTGTAATACCTTGTCCATTTTCACAGTCGCTTGCAATGCACCGACAAATGATGCCGCTACCAAAGCCGCCGAAACGGTAGTTGCTCAACCCGACATGGCGAAAATCAAAGCCGAAATAAAAGCCATCGAAGATGCTTGGGCCGCCGCTTCCAATGCAAAAGATGTCGCCACGATTGTGGGCTTTTATGCAGACGATGCGATCAGCATGAACGACGACCTACCGATGCTCGTGGGCAAAGCTGCCATCCAAAAAGGCGTAGAAGCGGAGATGGCAAGACGCAAGGAAAACACCAAGACCGTGTTTGAAACCTTGGACTTGTACGGCGACGAAAGCCGCGTGACGGAAGTCGGAAAACCACTAAAACGGATAGCACTGGAAAGGTGATCCATACCGGCAAAATACATGGCTGACTGGGAAAAACGCAACGGAAAATGGATAACCGTCCGGGACACATCAGTAATGATATGATAAGAAGTAGGGCGACCTGGGCCACGAAATCGGACGTTTGCAGATGAAGATAAAAATGCCCGATGGAAGCATCGTCGGCGAAAGGGCAAATACACTGAATTGCTCAAACGTGGGCGCAGATGGCAAGGGTTATCTACGGCATGTGGAATACGGATACGCTGGCATTGAAGTAAGTTTTTGGGGATGAGTTTTGAGTTAGGCACATCTCTAAACTCGTCCCTCCCTGTTTTCTCTAATTTTTCAAC
>NZ_JADKCX010000087.1 GCF_016718685.1 Haliscomenobacter sp.
ATCAACAAACAACGGCTGCGAGTGGTGGCTAGACGAAACAAAGTGATTGATTTAGCAGAAGTGATGGGAGCAAAACTTTTGCAATCTGGTACACTTAGGTTTTACTGTGCGCCTCACTCTTCCCGCGAATCCTACCCCTTCATCTCCAATATCCGCATCGCCGACGCTGGCCTGAGCGAGCGCGACCTCTCGGTAGGCGGTATTGAAGAACCCAAAACCACCAAAGCTCAGGTGCCACCCAACACTAAACCCCAGCCCAGTTCTACTACTGCTGCACCCAAGGCAGGCACCATGTCCATCCAGGATTTTGGCACTTATCATGCTCTGCTCATTGCGGTGGAAGACTACACCGACCCCAGCGTCACTAAACTGGACAACCCGGTGAAGGATGCCCTGCAATTGCAAAAAACCCTCACCACGAGTTATCATTTTGAGCCCCAAAATGTGAAGCTGCTCAAAAACCCAAGTAAAAAAGAGGTCTTCACCGAACTCGCCCGCTTGCGCGCCGCCGTAAAAGAAACCGACAATCTGCTGGTGTTTTACGCCGGCCACGGCTACTGGGACAAAGACATGGAAAAAGGCTACTGGCTGCCTACTGATGCCGAGCGTGACCTGCCTACCAACTGGATTGCCAACGAGGATGTAACTGGCTACATGCGAGCCATCAAATCCAAACACACCTTGCTCATCTCCGATGCTTGTTTCAGCGGCGGCATTTTTAAAACCCGCGAAGCCTTCACGGGGCAACGTGCGGTGGAGGAAGTGTACAAAATGCCGAGCCGCAAAGCCATCACCAGCGGCAACCTGACCCTGGTGCCCGACAAAAGTGTGTTCATCCAATACCTGGTCAAAAAACTGGAAGAAAACAAAGAGAAATTCCTGACCGAAGAGCAGTTGTTCAGCCAGTTCAAAACCGCAGTGATAAACAATAGCCCTGGCCAGATTCCTCAATTTGGCACCATCATCAACACCGGGGATGAAGGGGGAAATTTCATTTTTATCCGCAAATAAACGTAACAGTTTAGCACCCCGACTTTTTCGGGGCTTATTATTTTCTCCCGCAGATCGCGCAGATTTCCGCAGATTTTTTTCAAAAAGAGACATTGTCTGCGGAAATCTGCGCGATCTGCGGGAAAAAATCAACATGCATTCGCCGTAAACGGGCGCTAAACAGGTACAAATAAACATTCAAACCCGTAATCATGAAAAAAATCCTTCTATTCAGTTTGATCATTTTTAGCTGCATCACCTCCTTTGCCCAATCCACCCCCAAACTCGACGCCACCCAAGTCATCGAACAACTCCTCAATACCAAAGTCTTCATCGACTACGGCAATTCCAAAAAGGCCATTGAAAACCAATTGCTGGCTTTGAATAATCTGCCGAGCATCAGTGCCGAAGACTATGCCGCCTTGCAAAACGCTTACGGCCAAACCAAAGCCAGTTTTGACCAGTTTTTGAATCTGGTGCGGCAAGACATGATCGATTATCAACTGTTTGAACGAGCCGCCAATGGGGATCAGAGCACCATTAACAGATACTTAAGTGCCTACAATACCGGAGTAGCAGCGTACACCCAGCAATTTCAACCGGTATACGATCGAGTGGTCAAGACCCGGGGTCTGAAAGACTGGCTGGAGCCTCTGGCACTGCAGGCATTCAACTTCTTAGGGCCTCTCTTTAAAGGCAAAAATGCCCGCCAGAACCTGTTGCTCAATGAGCTATTGCTGGCTTCTAAAAAGCATTTTTTGAACAGAATGGAAATGAAAGCCTGGGAAAGCCTGGTGCGCATACAGCCTGGTGCAGGAGGAACGGCTGGGAATGTGGCCACCAATGTTCCCGTCAACACTCCGCCACCTGCGACTACAATGCCTCCGCCAATGTTGGCTACTTCCGACACGTTGCTGGAGGATCCAGTCATGAAAACCCTGACTGGGAGCCTGGAATTTCTCATCGCGGGTAATCCTGTCCGACCCATGAATTTTGCAGCGCCCTCTCGTTCGCTTTCTCGCAATTTGATCATCGGTGAAGTGAGTCCGAATGCCAGTCCCAGCGCGGCCTCCAGTATTCCAGTTTTGCGGACTATGGAAGCCTTTGGAGAAGGCACCGCTTTCCAGATTCAAGTGCAAAACACCGCTTTGTTGTATGTTTTTGCGCTGAACTCCGACGGCAGCATTGCACCCATTTATCCTTTTGGGGAAGCCTGGGTGCGTGGCTTTCAAATGAGCAATAGCCGCAACTTATCGGTAGGTCCACTGATGTTGCAAGACGCCACTGGGCATACGACCATCCCGGCCAAAAATGCCAACACTGGAGCGGAAAATTACATCAAAATCAGTGGCGCGGCAGCCAAAGAGCAGCTTTGTGTAGTGGTCTCCAAATCAGAAATTGACTTACCGGATGTGTTGGATCGCCTCCAGCAATTGCCTGGGACCTTGGCCGAACGGGTCGCAGCGCTATGGCAGGTCGAACCCCATTGTGCTTCATTGGGCGAAGCAGGCTTAAACGTCAACGGGGGCAAAATTGGGTTTGCTGTGCAAAGTGCTGGAAAATGGCTTTTGCCGCTGGTGTTTGAGATTCAGCGTTGAAAGCTGTAAGTAAGCGGCCATTGTCTCAAGGAACTAAATTGGTTAAAATTAAGGATAGACCCCAGTCCCCCTTTTTCACTCATTTGCCGTCTTCCCGTCTTGCAATTCCCCGCACATCCCCCTATCTTGCTGGTCTGAAACAATAGATTAGCATGAAACCTTACAAAACCACCCACTGGCTGGCAATGCTCACCCTGTGCCTTGTAGCCAGTACTTCCTTTTCCCAGATTGTCTGGACGGAGCCCTTTTTCCCACGGCCCGACCAACCCGTTACGGTATATTTTGATGCTGCGCTCGGCACTGGCGGACTCAAAGATTGCAATTGCACGGTATACGTCCACACCGGAGTCATCACCAATGCCAGTACCTCAACCAGTGATTGGAAAAACGTAGTCACGACCTGGGGGCAAGCCAATGCCAACTGGGCGATGAGCCCTGTTGCTGGTCGTCCCAACGTGTACAAGTACGATGTAAAACCGAGCATCAAGGGCTTTTACGGCGTCACGGGCAGTACTGTGGTGCAAAAAATGGCCTTTGTATTCCGCAATGCGGCGGGCAACAGAGAGGGCAAAGACACGGGCAGCAAAGACTTCTTTTTGGACGTGTACAACCAAAGTGGATTGCTGACCGCCTTGATCACCCCCAGCAATCGCAATCAGGTGGTCGCAGAGGGTGCCGCCATCCCGGTGCGAGCGGTGGTGTCGGAAAGTGCCGAACTTTCCCTGGTCGACAATGGACAGGTGCTGAGCCAAAGCACGGGCCTGGAACTGAATTACAACCTGTTCGCTGGTACTCCGGGCAACCACAAAGTACAGTTCATTGCGGCTACGGCTACCGCGAGGGATACGGAGACGTTCAACTATCTGGTGCCCATTGTCAAACCCGCCCAGGACCCTCCGGCAGGAACCCGAGCGGGCATCAACTACCTGGCTGCGGATAAAGTGCGTTTGTCCTTGTATGCGCCCAACAAAGTAGGCATTTACGTCATTGGCGACTTCAACGACTGGACCATTTCTACCGAATATTTGCTTACCCGCAGCATCAACGGCACTACGCACTGGATCGATTTACCGACCCTGAAAGCGGGGGGAACCTATCGCTTCCAATATGTCGTGGATGGCACCCGCCGCATTGGTGATCCTTACAGTACACTGGTGCTCGATCCTGATCACGATCGGTTCATTTCCGGGACAACTTTCCCCAACTTACCCGCCTATCCCAATGGTAAAACTACCGGGATTGTCTCTGTGATGCAACCTGGCAAAGCGGCATACCCATGGAAAGTGGATAACTTCCAACGGCCTGCCAAAGAAAAACTGGTGGCCTATGAGCTGCTTTTGCGCGACTTCAGCGCCCGGCACGATTACCAAAGTTTGATCGATACCCTGAATTATTTCCAACGCCTCGGTGTCAACGCCATTCAATTGATGCCCATTAACGAGTTTGAAGGCAATGTTTCCTGGGGCTACAACCCCTCGTACCATATGGCTTTGGATAAATATTACGGCACGCCCGAAAAATTCAAGGAGTTTGTTGATGCCTGCCACGCCAGGGGGATTGCAGTGATTTTGGACGTGGTGTTCAATCACGCTTTTAGCCAAAGCCCGCTGGCGCAAATGTATTGGGACGACGCCAATTTCCGCCCCAGTGCGGACAATCCCTGGTTGAATGTAACCCCTAAACACGAATACAACGTTGGCTACGATTTTAACCACGAGAGTACTGCAACCCGGGATTTTGTAAAACAGGTGTTGAAGTTCTGGTTAGAAGAATACCGCATTGATGGATTTCGCTTTGATTTGTCCAAAGGATTTACCCAAAAACAAACCCTGGGCAATGAAGCTTTGTTTGCGGTATACGACGCCAGCCGTGTGGCCATTTGGAAGGATTATGCCAGCACTGTCCGCTCCGTATCCCCTGATGCCTACATCATCCTCGAACATTTTGCCGACAACGCGGAGAAACCGAACTCACCAACAATGGTATGCTGGTGTGGGGCAATCAAAACCATCAATTCAACGAAGCTACCATGGGCTATTCCAATAACCTGAGTGGCCTCGATTACCGCACGCGTGGTTGGACGAATCCCGGCGCCATCAACTATATGGAGAGCCACGATGAGGAGCGTTTGATGTACAAAAACCTCCAGTTTGGCAATATAGCGGGGGGGTATTCGGTGAAAAATTTGAGCACTGCGCTCAAGCGACAAGAGCTGGCCGCGGTGCTGTTTTACAGTATTCCCGGGCCCAAAATGCTCTGGCAATTTGGGGAATTGGGCTATGATTATTCGATCAATCATTGCACCAATGGTACGGTGAATAACGCCTGCCGCCTTGATCCCAAGCCCATTCGTTGGGATTACCTTAACCAACCTGAGCGCAAACAATTGTTCGAGGTGACGCGCAGCCTGTTGTTTCTGCGCAAAAACTACGAAGTTTTTCACACCAAAGATTTTACGGCGCAGCTCAGTTCCAGTAGCGAAAAACAAACCATTTTACGTAGTGCCGACTTGAACGTAGTCGTGGCAGGTAATTTTGGCGTAAGCAGCAGTTCATTTACGGTGAATTTCCCGGCAGCGGGCAAGTGGTATAATTACTTCACCCGGGACAGTATCACTGTGAATGGAACCAGCCAAACGATCAACTTCCAAGCTGGACAATACTCTTTGTGGACCTCCAGAAAACTACCCAACGCCCCGGCTTTAATTCTGACCAGCACGCGGGAGGAATTGCAGGCCAGGCACCAATTGGACGTTTTCCCAAACCCCACCCAAGGGGCCATACAAGTACGTTTTACTTTGCCGGAAGCGGAATGGGTAAAGGTGCAGTTGTTCAACAACCTGGGGCAGGTGGTGGCTACCTTGGCTCAAGGGCAAATGGGCGCTGGACCACAACAGGTTCAATGGAAGGAAAAATTGAGCCCTGGTTTGTATTACTTGCGGATGCAGGTGGGGCGTGGGGTATTGAGCCAGGCGGTGGTGGTACAGTGACGGTTATTTTTCACCACTTTAGATACCTAAGTTCACCTTAGTTTTTCTGAGGTGAACTTAGGTATCTTAGGTGGTGAAAAATAACATTACTCCAATTTATTCCCCGTCAGCATCGCCACCAATTCATCCGTTTGATTCAATTCATCCACGATGGCGTAACGTTTCACCCCACAGATGGCCATCTCATCCAGCAGATCCACCATGTTTCGGAATTTGGATTTGGGAAAAAGTTTGATGGACACAAACAACTCATCGGGGCTTCCCCATTTGGCACTTACCTCTTGTTGCCGTTGCACAATGTGACGCCGCAAATCCTGTCGGGAAAAAGTGAGGGTGTCAATTTTTGTATCGAGTGCGTCATCTGCACCAGTATAGCAGTATATTTTGTCGTTTTTTCCCGCCAATAAAGTAAAGGTTTTACTTTTACCTACAAAGCATCGCAATTCTTCAGAGTCTAATGGTACAGGTTTATTCACTTCCATTGCCTTGGGTTTTTGAAAAACCGAGGCCAACATAAAAAAGGTGATCAGCAAAAATCCCAAATCGACCATTGCGGTCAGGTCCACGCGGGTGGTTCGTTTCTGGGCACGCCGCTTCCCTTGGGAGGCGCGCTCCGGTACATTCATTTCTGCCATGTTGTGTTTTTTTATGGGTGCAAAAAGATCGGCAAGGGTATGAAACCCTTGAGCCGACAATTGATAAGCGTGTTTAACCCTATAGATTCATTGAACCTCATTTTTGGTGTGCAATAAAAAAACTAATCTTGTTTGTGGCATGTTGTAGATTTGCATTTTCAAACCAGTCGAAAAAATGAGTGCAAAAGCAAAAGGGACGGAGACGAACTTGATTGCCGGTAACGAACAACCCTTTCAATTCAAACAGTTCAGTATTCAGCAGGACAAGTGTTCGATGAAGGTGGGCACCGATGGAATTCTTCTGGGAGCCTGGGCCGATATCAGCCAGGCCAAGCGTATACTGGATATTGGGGCAGGAACAGGGATCATCGCCATCATGTTGGGGCAGCGCAATGAAGAAGCCATCATTCATGCCGTTGAAGTAGACGACCTCGCTTTTGAGCAAGCTCAGGAAAACATGCGCAACGCACCCTGGGCCAATCGTTTGGAGGTAATTCACCATTCCATCCAAGACTTTGCCGAAACCCAGCCGGAGCAATACGACCTCATCGTGAGCAATCCACCATTTTTTAGTGGGGGAACATTTTCCTTTAATCAAGACCGCAACAGTGTGCGGCATACCATCAAATTGCCTCACGGAGACATGCTGCGTGCAGTGCAAAAATTATTGACCAAATCAGGGAAGTTTTGTGTGATTTTACCTTTTGTGGAAGGTCTGCGCTTTCAGGAGTTGGCAACGAGTTACCATTTTTATTGTACCAGGGTTACCGAGGTCTTGCCCAAAGAGCACAAACCGGTAGAACGCCTGTTGATGCAATTTGAATTGGAGAGCAAGACACCAATCCGTGATCAGCTCATTATCCAGCACGAAGGCCATAATGAGTGGACAGCGCAATATCAACTATTGACGCAGGAATTTTACCTTAAGTTTTAAATGGATTTTTCAGTAAAAAAAAAAGGTTTTGGAAGACATTTCCAAAACCTTTTTTTTTACTGCTGCTCAGCGAGAATTTCCCTGGCAGCCTTTAAAATACGCTCATCGTCTAAATGAACAACTCCTCCTCCCGGACCTGGTTCGATGTGTACGCCGATCGTTTCTCCATCATCTAATTTCGTCGCTCCAAAGTAGTTTCGAACGGTTTGTTCGGAAATGTTCAGTTTTTTGGCAATTCTGGAAACACTGCCAGTAGGAAGCTTGTGCTTAATGTCTCTAAGATCATTGAATGTGATGTTCATAGACAATTCATTTAGTGAAGAAAGGAGAAAAACTTGTTCCTGTGAAATGTAGAAAAAATTCCCAAATCTTCCAAAAAAACCTTTCTTTTATTTTGCAAAAAAAGATTCTTTTAGAAGAAACAATAACATTTTATCCAAAATGTAAAATCATATGGTGATAAATGTCAAGGTTTGTGGATGATTAAAATCGTTGGAGCAGAGGCGATCAATTCGTAGCGCTGGAGTTTGATGCACTCCCAAAAATTTCTGCTTAGGATCAAAATGTCAAATTTGCGAAAAGAGGCCATATCCAAATTTACCTGCACCTGGACGCTTGCACGGGAAGCCAGGGATTGAGGAACTGAGGAAAGGAGATTAGTACTTGTGATGTGCAATTGATTGTGTCCAATTTCGGCAAAATTTTTCAGCAAGTCAAATAAAAAAGCGTCGGAATCATCCTGAACGATGAGTAACGCCTTTTTGATCTGGGCAAAACCTTTGTCAATCAAGACGCCGATGGTACAGTCGATGGAGTCAAAAAAAGTTTGCACCATCCCTCCGGTGTCATCACGCGAAAATAACGGACGGGAACTTCCGATCAACATCAAATCAAAACCGCCCCGATTGGTGTATTGAATGATTTCTTGGGGCACATTGTTGCTGGCTTTATAATGGGTGTGCAGGGGAATATGGTATTTATCGGCCAGGCTTCGAATGGGTTCAAATCCTTCTTTTTCATAAATCTCCGTTTCGGCAATGGGAAGGTCGGCATTGGGCGTCAAGTGCAAGGCATGGGTTTCTGCATGGAAATGCAATTGCTGAGCCAATTGCAACAATCGACTTCCTGCCCGGGGTTGCCCAAAAGAGATCAAGAGTTTAAAAGCCTTTTGGACGGCCTGGTTTGCTGCGTCGCCCAGCGAAACGGACTTGAGTCGTTTTAGCTCGAACCAATTCAACACATTGAGCACTGGCCCGGTCATAAAGGTTGTAGCCAGGGCCATCAAGACCAGCATGGCAAAAACCTCAGGGGAAAGCACACCAAGGTCAAAACCGATGTTGAGCACAATGAGTTCCATGAGACCACGGGTGTTCATCAATGCGCCGATAGCCAGTGCATTGTACCAGGATTGGCCACTCAATCGAGCCGGAAGGGTGCTGCCAATGAATTTACCAAGCACGGCAAACAGCACGATCAAGCCACAAGTTTGCCAAAGTTCTGGCGTGTTGAGTAGTCCAACTTGCGTACGCAATCCTGTAAAAACAAAAAAGAGCGGCAATAAGAGGATCACGGTCAGGTCTTCAATTTTATTCGTGATAACGTGCCTAAATTCTTCGTTCGGTGGGATGATGACGCCAGCTAAAAAAGCGCCAAATAAAGCGTGAATACCAATCACTTCCGAGATGTAAGCAGAAAACAGCAGGACCAGAAAAATGACCGCAATTACGCTGCGATTCATGGTTTCAAAACTAAAAAAACGATTGGCTACTTGAGTCAACAACGGTTTTATGCAATAGAACATAAACAGCACAAAGAGAATAGACAATCCGATGGTCATCAAAGCACTGTGTACGGGACCCGATTTAACTACAGCAATGATTACAGCCAGGATGCACCAGGCCATAACATCGTTGACCGCAGCTGCGGCAAGGGCCAAACTTCCCAATGCAGTTTTGGATAAACCACGTTCCTGAACGATTCGTGCCAACACTGGAAAGGCGGTAATGCTCATGGCAATACCAATGAACAAAGAGAAAGCCAAAAAACTCACCCCCTCAGGAGCATAATCTAAGTAAAGATACCAAGCCAACAAAATGCCCAGAAAATAGGGAACAATGATGCTGGATTGGCTAATGACCAGGACATTTAGAGCGGAAGTACGCAAAATGCGCAGGTCCAATTCCATGCCTACCGTAAACATGAACAAGATTAAGCCCAACTGACTGATCAAGTGGAGGTTGCCAAGTGAGGCGGGTGCAAATAAAAAGCCAAAAAAATCAGGAGCGATCCAGCCCAAGAGCGAGGGTCCCAAGAGAATACCTGCTATAATTTCTCCCACCACGGTCGGTTGCCCCATTTTTCCGACCACCCAACCCAGCAAACGGGCCAGGGCAATGATGATCAAAATTTGCAATAAAAATATACTCAAAGGATGGGAAAATCCTTCGATGATGGGTTGCCAAATGGATTGTGCTGAATTCGACAAACCGTTCAGCAGATCAGCATCTGTTTCGAGTAGCCTACCTTGTTGCAATATCCACCATGACGCAAAAACCAGGAGTCCAATTGCAAGTCCATAGCTGACCCATATTTTTTTCATTGTTAACCGTATTTGCGGCACAAACTACAAATTCCCGCAGCATTCTTGCTTCAAAAGCGCCTCAGTTGGAGCTTTGTGAAATCCCATTCCGGAGTAATCACCTCATCCCCAGGGGTGTTGACGCTGTACCAGGGGCTTAACTTGCTGTCGTTGGGATTTTGTAAAATGTGCATGTCTTGCGCAGGCATGTAACTTTGAGCCAAGAGGTATATTTTATCGCCAGTGGACTTGTTTTGAGCCATATCCACCACGATGACCGCGTGACCAGGGCTGCCACCCCGAATGAGCACATCACCGAGTGCCATTTCAGCAAATTTGACGGGTTTGAGTTCTTTTTCCAAAGAAAGGGTTCCCGCATAGGTATACACCAAATCCAGGTAACTGCGAAAAGAGCGATATCCCGCTGAAGCCGCTTCTTTTTTGTACCAGGAGGTTTTATTGCCGACCACCTTCATGCGGTAACCCTCCCGCCACTTGCTGTAATCACAGCGAAAACCATTGGTGAAATTGAAGTGAATGTCCTGAAAACGCCCCTGACTGAACAGGTATTCGGCGCGCAAACGCATGACCGCATCGGCGCACTGCTGTAGGTCACGGGTACCTACATCGATACTCAGCACGGCGACATGTACATTGGCCGATTTGGCTCGGCCATCGTAAAGATTCACCCCACTTTGATCGGGTTTGAGGGGCAATTTGCGCAGGTAAGCCCCGAAAGTGCCTTCCGCCGCTGGAATACGTTCATAATTTTTGGGCAATTTGATGCGGGTAGCGATGCTGGTTCCGCTTGCATGGATGTAATTGCCGGGATTTTGGCCAAAGGCAAAGTGCTGAATGCCCAGGCAAAGGAGTAGAATTGGTAGGAAAAGGTGTTTTTGGGTCATATTTAATTGAGTTTTATCAACAAAGAAAGCAAGAAAAATGCTGCTTTTTCTTAGTTTTATGCGGGTGGGGGGGGGGGGGGGTTTGGGGGGGGGGGGGGGGGGGGGGGGGGAGGGGTTCCCAATCAGATCCAATACAATTATGCAAAAGTACAAAAGTATCCATCTCAGGCCATGCTGGCCTTATTTATCCTGGGTTTACTCCTGGGACTTTGGCAGCCAAAATCTAATGAAGAAAACGTCCACCATCCCCAAGTTCAAACTTACGGCCAGTGAAAAATTCTATTTCAATTCCTTTGTCGATTGCAACATGGCCGAGGCCTGGATCGGCGATACCTTCCGCATTTTTCCGGGTAAATACGGTGAAGATCCGCTCTGGGGAGACGCCCGCGACCTGAAGTTTGCCAATGGACGAAACGCCGATGAGGCATTCAGCAGCAAAAAAGAAGCCTTTACCGAGCCACGGATGCCCAAAAATGTGCCGATTGGAACCCCCGGACTGCACGGCGCCGTTTGGTTTGAAACGGTATACCAGGATGCCAAAGACCCCAGTGGACGTACCCTCTACGCGGTGTACCACAACGAAAATTACCCCCAAACCTTGCCTTATGACGCCAGCACTGGGGAGGGTTACCAAAATAGCAGCAAATGGCCAAGAGGCTTGACCGGCCCCACTTCGCCCGCAGCAGTATGTCGCATCGGCATCATGAAATCCAGCGATGGTGGCCGCAGCTGGGACAATCGGGGACTTTTCCTGGAAGACCTCAACGCCCGCATGATCCTGAAGCCACACAATACCTCCAACACCTTTGCGGGTGGAGTAGGGGACCCTTCAGCGGTAGCCAGCGGGGATTACCTGTACTTGTTTTATGGTGAATACGGCTACCCGGGCAATACGACTCCACGAGCTATAACCCCGCGAAAGAACGAAGCGGCCAGTGCATCAGCGTTGCCCGCATCCGCCTGAGTGACCTGGACAATCCACAAGGCAAGGCCAAACGTTGGGACGGAAAGAATTTTATCCGGCCGTACAATGGCATCGGTTCACCAATCGCTTCTTTACAGATTCCCCGCGATACGGGTGGTGGACCAGCATCTTCGCCGACCGGAGGGTTTCACTGGGGCCCATCGGTAAGCTGGAATACCTACCTCAATTGTTGGGTGATGCTGATGGGCAAAGTAGAAGGGCCTTCCTGGGAGGGTGATGAGTTGTACATTTCTTTCAATCAAAACCAGGATTTAGGCAAGGGCGAAAATGCACAGCAATGGAGCAAACCCAAGCTGCTGGTCAAAAAGCCGGGCCATATCCTCTGGTATCCGTCGCTTCAACCGATGAACACACCCGAAGACATTGCCAACAAACGTACTTGTTTGAAGTTGGGCAAAAAAGCGCGGCTCTTTTTTAAGTATTCGGACAAGGGAGAATACCGCTCTGAGTATACGATTGAGTTTGAGAAGTAGCTGAGAAAACTACCTGCTTAGCCCTGATGAAGATCAGTTTTTTGCGGGCTTTTTTGTTGCATTATACAACAAAAGTAGTGCCATGAAAAAGCTGGTCATTCTTCTTCCTGTCCTGCTATGGGGCTTGCTCGGCAATGCTCAACAGGATACCTCTGCCAAGCTTGTAAAAATGCCTTGGGTAAAAATCGAGCACATAAAAAAGCAAAAATGGGATCAAATCGGAAAACTAGGCGCTTTACAGGACAGCATGATCGTGTTGTTCAAAAATCCCCAAAATGCTAATAATCCTCATCCCGTTAACCTCAATATAGTAGACATTAAAAAAATTGAAGTACGGGGAAAGGCTAATCTTGTGGGTAGGGTTTTGCTCGGTGCATTTATCGGAGGGGGGATTACAGTCGCGATGAATAAAGCTTTGAATCAAAGGAGCACGGAGACTTCAACCGAACAATTGTTTAGGGCTGGAGCTGTGGGAGGTTTGATCGGAATGGCCGTATTTAAATTTCGCGAAAAACCTCTGTGGGTCATTAACATCAATGGAAAAAAAGACACCTATCAAGCAAACAAAGCATCTTTGATTCCCTATGTGTTAAAGTAAGGATTGTACTATTTGTGATTTTCTTAACGTTCGAATGGATCATTTCGAACACTCAGGCGCTTGATTGCAGCTTTTTTTGTGGGAAAATATCCGACATGAAAAATGCATTTTTAATTGCCCTGATTACAGCTGGGCTTTTCCTGGGCTGTTCTAAAGACCTTGTTGCTCCCGCTGAGTTGAGCAATAATCCGCTGGAGAGTCAACTGGACAAAGCCATTGACGCGCTCGTTCTAAAGCACCGCCGCCAACTGAATACAGTGGGTTTTACCCTGGGGTCTGGAAAAATGGAGAGAGCCATATATATGGTTATGGCGAAATGGAAAAAGGCAGTGGCCGGGTTCCTGACGCCCATACATTTTACGAAATTGGCTCCATCACCAAAACTTTTACGGCAACGGCCACGGTGCAATGGCTGGGTGAAAAAGGTTTGAGCGTAGATAGCCCCATTCGACCTTTTCTGCCTTCGGTCATCCCGACATTAAGCAAAGGAGGTGTAGAAGTGACTTTCAAACACTTGTTGAACCATTCGTCGGGGATAGCCTATTTCCCCAGTAATTTGAGTTTGTTGATCAACCCCGCAAAAGCATTGGCCAATTACAGCGAGGCTAAGTTGTTTGAATACCTCGAAAAAGGCAAACTAAATGCAACTCCAGGTACGGTATACGAATACTCCAATACGGCAATGGGATTGCTGGGGACTATCTTGGCCCGAGAAAACAAAAAGAGCTACGGAACCTACGTGGAGGAAAAAGTATGTGTCCCGTTGGGATTGTATGAAACCAAAGCCGTGTTGAGCAGCACTGAAAAAATGCGTCTGTCCAAAGGGCACAAAGGAGAAAGAACAGTAGATTATTGGGAAAGCCTGGGAGCGCTGGACGGTGCAGGGATATTGCGGTCTACTACCGCAGATTTGCTCAAATATGGTGCGATGGTGATCAATCCACCCAACAGTGCCTTGGGACAGGCCATGCGCACTTGCCAAATCCCCACCTTTAAAGATTCCAAGAACTTGGGAGAGACAGCTGAAATGTGCCTGGGCTGGGTCAGTCTTACCTTTAAAGACGTAACTGAACCTGTACTATTGCACGACGGAGGTACAGGTGGTTTCAACACTTCCCTGATTGTAGACAAAAGTAAAAAACTGGTTTTGGTCGTTTGTTACAACAGTTACAATGGTGGAAATAAAGAAGAAGCTGAAGCAAGGCTAGCTTTGAACGATGACTTGTTGGCATTGCTCAAATAATTCCTTTGGTAATGAGCATGATTTAATTCTTGAACTAAATCCACTATTTTTATGGTGAATTTAGTTCAAGAATCGAACATGCTTATCAATACTTTTAGCGCGGCAAGTTTTATGTATTTGGGGTATATTTTGTGGCTAAAAAGCTACAATGATAACACCTTGGCCAACCGCTGGATGGCGCTTTTTTTACTTTTTGTCGGCTTTTTGCAACTAGATGATGCCTTGGGGGAAAGTGGTTTTTATCTTCAGCATCCACATTTATTTAACTTGTTGGATTTGTCTATTTTTGCGGTATCGCCCATACTTTACTTTTCAGTTTTTCATTTTACCCTGCCCGAACAGCGCATTTCTCGTAGAACAATTTTGCATTTTATCCCAACCTTCCTTTTGCTGCTCTTGAGTCTTCCTATTCATTTGTTAAATAGAGATGAATTAATAGAATTGATAAAGTCTGATGAAGCGCTACAAATCAAATTGGGGACGGTTGAAATTATATTCTATAGCATCCTGTTTATGCAATGTTCGACTTATTTAATTTTCAGCTTGCGCAAAATCCTCAGGCATCAAAAGCAATTGCGTAAAATATCCTCCAATAGCGCCAAAACTGATTTGAACTGGTTGAAGTTTTTCTGGATTGGCATTTCCCTAATGCTGCTGTTGTGGATAGCGGAGGTGGTATTCTTGGATCAAACTGTGATGCAGCAATCGGGATGGGGCTATCTGATTTGTTGTTATTATCTTGGTTTTTATGCAACCAAACAAAAAGAAATTTTCCCTTACGCCCAAAAAGATTTGGAGGCCATTGCAGAAATTATTCAAGATAAAAGCCATGAGGTAAAACCCGAAACAGAAATTGAATTTCAACAAAAGGAGCAATTGCGTCTTTTGCTGGAAGAAAAAAAGCCTTACTTGGATCCAGAATTGAGTTTACCCAAGTTAGCCCAAATGATGAATTGTAGCACCCACGAATTATCCAGTCTCATCAACCGGGGTTTTGAACGCAACTTTTATCAACTCATCAATGCTTACCGCATCGAGGAAAGTAAAAGGTTGCTTCTCGAAGAACGTTTGAGTCACCTCAACATCCTGGCCATTGGGTTTGAAGCAGGTTTTAATTCTAAAACAACGTTCAATACTACCTTTAAAAACCATACCGGGATGTCGCCGTTGGAATACCGCAAGCAGCACCTGCTCGGTGATTAATCCCAGATCATTCCAAAGAAACCCCAATGATTTTGCCGATGCCAAAGGTAATCGCTGCGGCCAATAGCCCAAAAATCACCTGGCGCATTCCTGAAAACCAGACACTTTTGCCCGTAAACAGCGTAATCGCCGATCCGATGCCGAACAAACCAATGGCACTCAGTAGTGCGCTGTACAAAATGGCTTTGAACCCATTGGTGAAAAAGAAGGGAATGACTGGAATAACTGCGCCGATGCCGAATAATACAAAAGAATACAGCGCTGCTTCCATGGCCGAGCCTTTTAGTTCTTCCGGATTGATGCCTAATTCTTCCTCGACCAAGATTTGGTGGGCTACATTGGTGTCTTTCATGGCTTCTGCGGCCATTTTTTCAGCCTGTTCTTTTTCAATACCTTTGGACTGGTAAATCAAAGACAGCTCTTGCATTTCTCCTTCGGGGTTGTTTTCCAATTCGTCCATTTCGAGTTGCATTTGGTTCTCGTACAACTCTTGTGAGCTTTTTACTGAAATCCATTCGCCTAAAGCCATGGAGAGTGCGCCAGCCAACAAACCCGCCAAACCGGCCACCAACACACCACTTTGGCCATCGCTGGCCCCCGCGACACCCATCACCAGGCTGAAGTTGGACACCAAACCGTCGTTGCCGCCCAGCACCGCTGCCCGCAAGGCATTACCTCCCACTGAGCGGTGGCGACTTTCAAACTTGGTGATGGCTTTGCTTCCCACTTTGGCCTCAGAATCCAAAATGTTGCGCAGGATTTTGACATGATTGCTTTCGGTGCCTTGGATCGGAATATTATTTTTTTTCTTGGCAAGCAGCAGAGCATTGGAGATGCTTTTTTCCGTATCCATTAAAACGCCCAACACGTAGTCGTATCCAAAATAGCGACCAATGGTGTTGAGTATTTTTGCTCTGCGCGAAGGCGCGGGCATATCTTTCGCTTCGAGGTTCAAGGTTTTTAAAAAAGCAATCGCATGACCTTTTTCAATTTCACTCATTTTGGCAAAAACGGAGGCAATGGCCTGGTCTGATTCATTTTCAGCCAGTTTTTGATAGAGGTAACTGGCATCCACTTCGGTTTGAATACTACTTTGGTGCATAAGCTTGGGTTTGCTCGCGTGATTATCGGGAAGAGCGTATGCTTTCTTTTAACACAAACAGCGCCTGCGGGCCCGTGCAAAAAAGCAAATCCAAGATACTCAAATTTGGTTGGAATGGATACTTATGTCCAAAAACTTGTAAGTAAGGACTGGGCTGGAAATCTGGATCGCTGCTCATTTCAACCTTAGGGGAGATGCTGCTCCGCAGGTCAATCACGCCGGGAGGTGGGTCAAAATAGTAAGATTCGGTATAGAGGACCTCTTTGCGCAAGTTCAGGAGTTTGAGGAAAATCTTGAGCAAGGCTGCATTGTATTCACACAAGAATTCATAGCGCTTTTCTCCCCCCAAATGCGGCGAGAGAAAAGCGGCATATTCTTCAAAATAAGGCGCACTGCCGTAGGCATACGCAATGGCTTCCCACTGCTTGGCTTGCCACTTGGTTTTGTAATCTATGCGTACTTCCCAGATGGGCGTCTGGTGGTTTTTTCCTTTGACCAAAGGAACCGATAAACGCAACAAACCATTGGCCGCAGCGATGTGACAACGGTTGCGGTAACTGCCTTTTTGGTAGTTTTCCCGGTGCTCAATCCAGATCGTGTCGTACTGCAAAAACTTGGCGAAATATTGAACCGGGGGACAATATTGAGTAGTCAGCAGGGCTGTAGTTGCTTCATTCATTAGCGCAGTAAGGTCGTTTGTCCACGTTTGATTTCACTGTACCCATCGGGATACACGGCCTCCAGGAACCAAAGATAAATCCCGGGATTGAGTACCTGGTCGCGGTAACTGCCATCCCAACCTGTGGTGGTGTCATTCACGTCAAAGTTTTCCCGCGAATACACTTCTTCTCCCCAGCGATCGTATACTTTGAAACTTTTTATTTTGACCCCCTTCTGGCCGTGAACCAGCAGTAAATCGTTGTTTTGGTCGCCATTGGGCGAGAACCCGGTAGGTACTAGCACGATGCGTTCTTTGCGTACAAAAACCCTCACTTTGGCGCTTGCCTCGCAGCCCTTTTCATCAACGGCCATGAGCGCGTAGTCGATGCCGTTTTGGGTACGAACAGTTGGCCTAGGACAATCGAGACAACTCAAGGTGCCTGCATCGGGCTCTTCCCATGTGTAGCTAACGTTTCCCTGGTTGTTGATGACTTCTGCGTTGAGTTGAATGGTATCACCCAACTGAATGGTGTAGCTGCTTTGATCCAGATCAATCAAAAGCGCTGGCTTTTCATTGATCACTGCTTGTTCAAAAGTGATACAACCGTTGGCGTCTTTAATGGTCACCTCATATTTGCCTGCTTTTAATCCAATGGCGCTAAGCGTGGGGCGATAATTGCCCTTGTTGATGCTCAATGAATAAGGCGTTTTGCCTCCAGATGGCGCAGTAGTTATTGAACCGTCCAAATCGCCATTGCAGGTGGGGTCCTGGGTTCTTAGATTAATGTTGATCGGATTGGGTATTGGAATGTTCACGTTACTCACACTGGAACAGCCTTTTGCGTCGCTGACCGTTACCCGGTAAAGTCCCCCGGGTACATTGCCAATGAATGCCGTGGTCGCACCATTGCTCCAGTTGTAGCGGTAACCCGGGGTGCCACCAGATGGGCTGATGGCTGCGCGCCCGGAGGTATCACCAAAACAAACCGGACCAAAAGCTTGTACCAAAACCTGCACCGGGCTCGGTTCGCGAATTTGTACAGCCCCAATGCCAAAACAGCCAAAATCATCGGTGACGGTCACGGTATAAATCCCCGCGGCAAGGGCGGTGGCACTTTGGGTGGTTTGGTTCCGGGCTCGACTGTCCCATTTGAATGTAAAATTGCGGGTGTCGGCAACGATGTTGCGCACGGTCGCACTGGCGGTATTTCCTCCACTGCAACTCAAGGTATCGCCGGCTATGTCGAAGGTAATGGCACGCGGTTGGCGTACGGTGCGGGTGCCTGTAGCGATACAGCCTTGCGGGTCAGTAATGGTCACGGAATACGTCTCTTCACCCCGCAAACCCCGGATGATCTGGCCAGTTTCTCCGTTGCTCCAGCGGAAACGGTATTGATCCAAATCGGCATTGGGGCGTCCCACAATCAGGTTGATGCCGATGGCCCCATTGGAGCCACCAAAACAAGAAGGCTGAGAAATGATGGTATTCGGCTCCATGGCGGGGAGATCCTGGAGCTTGATCAAACCCGCCTGCGTACAACCCGTGGCATCGGTTACTGTCAGCGAGTAGTTGAGCGAGTCAAGTCCACTCAGTACCTGGCTGGTTTGCCCATTGCTCCAAAGATAGGTATACGGGCTGCCCGAGCCACCGACTGGCAGTGCACGCGCCATGTTTTGTTTTAATCCATAACAGCCCTGGCGCGTTTGTTCAAGGCTCAAGGTAAGGCCATTGGCTGGTTCGGTGATGAGGGCACGGCCTTCTACCGTACAATTGTTCAAATCCGTAACCGTAATGCCATACGAGCCAGCACTGAGCAAGGTGACTAAAGTGTCATTGTTGTTCACGGTTTCCCAGGTATAGCGGTAGGGTAGGGTACCTCCGCTGACTTTGATGGAGGCTTGTCCATCATTGCCTCCTTTACACTTGATGGAGCGGGCATTGATTTGCAAACTGAGCGCAGTTGGCGCAACTAAAGTGATGCTTTGGGTTGTGCTGCAATTGTTGGAATCACTGACCATGACTTCGTATTGCCCAGCCGCTAGCGAGTTTGCACTGCGGTTGATTTGCCCTTGTGTGTCATTCCATTGATAGGATAAGACACCCGTACCACCTGAGACAAAAACGGTTGCTTGACCATCACTGCGGTTGGCACAAGAGGGTTGTCTGATCCTGGTAGAGTCAAGCTTTATTTGGGCAGGAGATTTGATGTCCCGACAATCAGAAACCACACAACCATTCGCGTCGGTAACGGTAACACAATAGTTATTGGCCCTTAAGTTGGTCAAATTATTGGTGACGGCGCCATTGGACCAACGATAATTCAAATTGCCCGTACCGCCAAATGACATGGCGGTCAAACGCCCATCGCTGGCTCCGAAGCAGCTGATATCGAGTGGAATCATGGCCAGTACAATCGAATCGGGTTCGGAAATCGTAATGCGTTGCGTGCCTCGGCAACCGTTGACATCGGATATCGAAAGGGCGTAAGTACCTGCACCAATATTGCTCAGACCAGAAGAGGGAAGGCCATTGTTCCAGGTGTATCGAAAGGGGCCACTACCTCCGGCAATGCTCGAAGAAATGATGGCATTGCGGTCGCCAGCACAACGTAACGCGCGATCGAGTGTCAAGGTCAGGATGAGTGAATCATTCTGGCCGATGTTGAAGTCCAGCGTGTCGCGGCAAAGTGCCTCATCCAGTGCAATCAATTGATAGGTGCCAAAATCCAACCCATTGCTCCGAAAAGGTTGAATCAAGCCAATAGGGCCCCTGAGTTCGTAATCAATCGTGCCAATTCCTCCGCTGATGTCAAAATCAAAGGCCCCGTCACTGGCGGCAGTGCAAGAAATGTTTTTGGTGCTCAGCAAATTTAACGACAAGTTACAAGGCATGATGCTGCATGAAGCAGCGCCAATACCGGAGCGACAAAAATTGAGGCTATCGGTACTAAAAGCTTGTACCCCAATACGCACCTCATCATTGGGCATGAGGTTTCTTACGGTATAAAAAGTATCACTAATCGGAATGGGCAAGATTGAATCACGGCCGTTGATGGCAAAACGAATGCTGTATTGGCGGGCATTGGTCGCTGGCCAGCTAAAACGAATGCTGCGGGCCGTGATTTGGGCACAACTTACCTGCGGTGCGGCAAAAGTATCCCGAACCAGCACCAAAAAATCATCCTCAAAAGTACAGCCGTAGCTGCTTTGCGCTTTCACGTTGATGCGGGTATTGCTGGGTACCAGTGCTACAGGGTTTGGACAATCTGTACAAGAAAGGCCTACCGCTGGTGACCACTCGTAGGTGAGGGTATCGACCGAGCGAAAACGAATGGACCAACTCAGCAATTCATTGATTTCTTGGGGTAAAGTCCCAAATGCATCGGTGATGAGTAAGGCCCAATCCCCTTCAATGCGGGCCCCTGCAAGTCGTTCCAGCTGCCCTCCGGCAACCAATCACCGGTGAAAGGTGCCATACCTGCGTTGATCGGGTCACTTGCCCGAGCGGTAAAACAGGTGGATATAAAATTGTCATCTGAGCCTCCATTTCCCGTACTCAGTTCCAGTAGTTCACCACTGGGGGCTCGCAGAAAGATATCCAGATCCGAGTTCCAATCCGAATTCAGGTCGATACAAACCGATTCAATTTGATTGCGCGGATCGGTTAACACGCGCTGGGCGATATTGCTCACCGGAATGACCGATTCATAAGGTGTACCAGGAGGGTGTTGCACAAAATTGAACCGATATTGGGGAAACGAAGTGAAGCCAAGCACCTGATTCAAGCGCTCATTGGGCAAAAAAGACAATTGTAAGCTGTCGCCCTGACAGAGGGTGGTATCGGCGAGTTTGTCAAAAGTCAACAAACAAGTGCCACAGGTTGAATCATTCTGGGGTTTAACCGGCAGGGTAATGGTGGTATCAAAATTGCATTGAAATGAATCTTGCACAATCAGCCGATAGGAAGCAAAACCACCCTCGGAAGGGGAAACAGAGATGCTGTTTTCATCCTGAAACAGGATGCTTGGATGGAAACGCCAAATGAGATCCGAAATCCCCGGGTTGAACGTTTCGACTCTGGGGAAAACGACGGGATCAAATTGCAAGCTCCAGGAAAAAATAAAACCATTTTCAGTGCTGTTCAAATCTTCAATCTCCAATACCCATTCGCCATTGAGCGGACAACCCAAAAGTTGGCTCAGCGACTGAAAGGGCCGATACTCACCAATGGGTAAACTATCGAGGTTGAAGGAATCCACGTAGTCGCTCCAGTTGTTGTTGGAGACCGGGGTTTTCCAGCAATATTCGTAGCCTCGACCGGGGCGGGGGGCAGCATCGTCGTTGAGATTGGCTTGTCCCAACTCCACCAGATTTCCACCTGGGCCATTAAAATTCTGTAGCACGGCACTACTGCCATTGGGGCAGCGCAGAACAATATTCAAATCGCGCATTTGGGAGTGCTCGATGTTGATACAGATGCCCGTGAGGTTGTCTACTTCGGTCAGGTTTTGGCCTACAAAAAATCCATCTATCGCCAGGCTTGATTCCAATTTTCGCCCATCATTGTCGGGAATAAACTGGTTTTCGCCCTTGATGAAATCGGTTTGAAAGCTGGCAGTTTGAGGGGTAACTTTCACCGTAGCGCTTGGCGCGTTGGAGGGCCCCGCCACCAAGAGCAAAGTGTCTCCAGCACAAATCTCTGGCAACAAGGATGCATCGGCACTAAAACGTGGTGATGGGGCAACGCGGATTTTTTTCTCCGCCACATTGGTACTCCGACAGCCCCTAGCGTCGATCGCACTGAGTTTGATGGTATAACCGCCTGGTTGAGGATAATTGTGTTCAACAGTTCGTCCAGTACGCACTACGCCATCACCAAAATCCCAGGAAAAGGTGGTCGTGCTGTCCGCCTGGGCGTACAGATTGTTGTTTTGGGTGTAAAGCCCTCTGGCTCTTAAAAACAGGTTGCCTCCCGGACACAGATTGATCGTATTGGTATCCTGGGGTAGTGCTGCAGGGTCGGAAAACAATACAGCAGTAGTAAAATTCTGACATTCCTGGATACATTCAATGTTGGCGACCCAACCCGCAGCTTCTTCTTGCGCATCCGAGCGGAAAGCAATGGTCAGGCAACTATCAGGATTGTTTGCTGAAGATTGTACCGAAAAAGGGCGATTACCCAGTGAAAAATCGATGCACAACAACAATGGCGCGAGGGTGTCTTTGCCATCGTAAAAACAAAGTCGATCACCTCTTCCCAAATTGATGGCTGGAAAATTGAGCCTGATCCGTGAACCCACAGTGGGGTCCGGACAAATGGTCATGACTAGATTTTCGTTCGCGCGGTAATTGAAATTGCGCTCTCCAGAATCGGTAAGGAAGCCCCCACATGCACTTAACGTGGTGTCAGCGAGGGGAATGAATTGCGCAAAAGTAGCTGTTGAAAAGCACAGCACCGGTAAAAACACCAGGATGCGTATCATTTTCACCATAGAAACATTGGTTTTCGGAATTACGAGAGTGCTCTTGCCTCTTTTATACTGAGGCAAAAACCTGAATCAAGATAACGCAAATACCGGGTGCACAAATGTAAAGAAAAGGATTAAATTTAACGGAGAAAAGCAAAGCAATGGATTATACCAGACTGCCCAAAGTGGAACTGCACCTACACCTGGACTGCTCTTTGAGTTACCAGGTGGTGCAAAAACTTGACCCAACTATCACTTATGAAACCTATAAAAGTTCTTTCGTTGGTCCCTTAAAATGTTACGATTTGGCCGATTTTATCACGCGGGCCCAACACGCCATTGCCTTGATGCAAACCGCAGAACAACTGCGCCTGGTGACGCTTGATTTGTTTGATCAATTGAAAAGAGATGGGGTCATTTATGCAGAAATACGCTTTGCCCCCCTGGAGCATACCCGTCCTGGATTGAGTCCAAAGGAAGTTGTTCAGGCGGTAAATGACGCAGTAGAGGAAGGGATTGCCCAAAGTGGGGTAGAAGTGCGCGTGATTCTTTGCACCCTTCGCCATTACAATGAAGCACAGAGTATGGAAACGGTGCAACTGGTCAAAGATTTTCAGGGTACTTACATTGTTGGATTCGATATTGCCTCGGATGAAGCGGGCTTTCCCATCACCCATCACATCCGGGCTTTTGAGTTTGCACAAGCCCACCAATTGCGCTGCACTGCCCATGCCGGTGAAGCCAAAGGTGCAGAAAGCGTTTGGGAAACCTTGCAATACTTTCACCCCTCGCGCATTGGCCACGGCGTACGCAGTATTGAAGACGCAGATTTAATGGAATTTTTGAAAAAAAACCAGATCCATTTGGAAGTATGCCCCACCAGCAATGTACAGACCAATATTTATGCCCGCATTCAAGACCACCGCATCGACGAAATTTACCACAGCGGCGTATCCATGAGTGTCAATACCGATGCCCGAGCCATCTCGAACGTTACTTTGAGTAGTGAATACCAAACCCTGGAGCAAGTTTTTAAGTGGAAACAGGAACATTTTTTGAAGTGCAATCTGGAGGCGATCGAACATGCCTTTGTGCCAGAGGCACTAAAGGAAACCCTACGCGATAAGTTGCTAAAAGCTTATTGAGTTTACTTTATTGGTTATTGCAGAGAACTCTTGTACTTTTGAGCCGTAAAGAACATACACGATGGCAATTTTAGATGGGAAACAACTGGCCCAAACAATCAAGGCAGAACTGCGCACAGAAGTTGACAAAATCAAAGAGCAAGGTGGTAAACTGCCCCATTTGGTGGCGGTCCTGGTCGGTGAAAACCCCGCCAGCCAAGCCTACGTCCGCAATAAAGTACGCTCCTGTGAAGAAGTAGGCTTTCAGTCTACCCTCATTCATCGCCCGGCAGACATTTCGGAACAAGAACTCCTCGAAATCGTGGAACAGCTCAACCGCGACATTTCAGTTGACGGTTTCATCGTACAATTGCCCTTGCCCAGGCACATTGATGAACACAAGATCACTTTAGCGATTGAACCCAAAAAAGACGTGGATGGCTTTCATCCGGTGAATTTTGGACGTATGGCTCAAGGTTTGCCCTGCTATTTGCCCGCAACACCGATGGGGATTTTGGAAATCCTGCGGCGGTATGAGATTCCTACTGCAGGTAAAGAGGTGGTGGTACTCGGGCGCAGCAACATTGTGGGAACACCGATCAGTGTTTTACTTTCCCGCAAAGGTTACCCCGGCGATGCCACTGTTACGGTATGCCACAGTCGGACGGAGGATCTGGCAGCACATACCCGGCAAGCGGATATTTTGATCGCTGCGATTGGGGTGCCTGAGTTCGTCAAGGGTGACATGGTCAAAAAAGGAGCCGTGGTCATCGATGTCGGCATCAATCGGGTGGAAGACCCTACATCCAAAACAGGATACAAACTCGTAGGTGATGTAGACTACGCCGCAGTGGCGCCCCTGGCGTCCTGGATTACCCCGGTACCCGGTGGTGTAGGTCAATTAACTGTGGTAGCGTTGTTGATCAATACGCTAAAATCGGCTAGAGGAGAAATATATGGTTTAAGCTGAAAAGTTTATAGTTGAAGAGTTTGGTAGCGTAAGAATTTGAAAATGCTTCCAGATGAACGCTCAAATGCAGCGTTACCCAACTCTTCGGCTTTTCAACTTTTCAACTTTTCAACTTAAAAAAATGAACGGTAAAGAAGGCATCAGCAACATTGTCATGCAAATTAATGACATTCTGATCGACATTGAGAGCAATCTCTACAAAATGCCTTTGGGCATTTATAACGGCTCATCTATCGGGCAACATTTTCGGCACATTTACGATTTTTTTCGTTGTTTGGTGTATGGTGCGCAAGAAAACGTGGTGGATTATGCCAGTAGAGAAAGAGACTTGCAGATCGAGCAAGACCCCCGTTTTGCTCTGGCCGCTTTCCATCGCGAACTGGATTATTTGTTGACCCTGGATGAGCAGATGCCGTTGAGCGTTCGGGCCGATTTTTCAACACAAAGCGACGTAGGCCGCCCGGAATACCCTTCCTCGGTAGGTCGTGAACTCATGTTTGTACACGATCATGCGGTTCACCATTTGGCCATGATCAAAATTGGCTTGCAAAATGAAGCTCCCGATTTGCTCAAAGACAAAAACTTTGGGGTAGCACCATCCACCATCAAATTTCGCCAGCAAGAGGCATGACTAAATTTTTACCATGAATTATTTGCAATATACTTTTCCCGCGGCCCCGGATCTACAAGAGATATTGGTCGCCTTATTGGGTGACCTACCGTTTGATACCTTTGAAGAAGGGAGTGAGAACTTAATGGCTTTTGTTCCAATGCCTGCTGATGTTGCTGCTTTGAGTGCTGAGGTTCAAGCAATTGTCGAACCATTGGGGTGGGGTTTTCGTTCAGGAATTCCATATCAAAACTGGAACGTCATCTGGGAGTCCAACTTCCAACCCATCACCGTAGGCGATTTTTGCGGGGTAAGGGCCGACTTCCATGCCCCCATGGAAGGGGTACAGCACGAGATCATCATCAATCCCAAAATGGCTTTTGGCACAGGGCACCACGAAACCACCCACATGGTCATGCAATTGATGGCTGACCTGGATTTTAGGGAAAAGCGCGTATTCGATTTTGGATGTGGCACCGGAATTTTGGCCATTTTGGCCGCTAAACTGGGCGCCGTTGCGATCGATGCAGTAGACATTGAACCACCTTCGTTTGAAAATACCCTGGAGAATGCAAAAATCAACGGAGTGTCGGATGCTGTACATGCACTTTTGGGCGATCTTAGCGTTGTAGAAGGGAGTGGGTATGATATTATTTTAGCGAATATCAACCGGGGTGTAATTTTGGATGCTTTTCCAACGTTACATCAAAAACTCAAACAAGGCGGTATTTTGCTCATATCCGGAATCCTGAAAACGGATCGGGACTTGGTTCTGGCCGAAGCGCTCCAGCATGGTTTTTCTCCGGTACAAACTTTAGAGAAAGGCAATTGGTTGGCGGTAAGGCTGCATTGAGAACATGATGAGTTAAGGAGGTTGAGAAAGTTGAGAGGTTGAGGCTACCGCAAGCGACATTGCCCCTCGGCTCTACTCGGTGACCCGTCTCTCGCGGTAGCCTCAACCTCCTCAACCTCTCAACCTTCTCAACTCCATAAGGTGTTCCGGGACAAAATCTTTTTCATGAAAATCTTTTTTCGCCACTCGATTGCTACGCTGATTTTTATTGGTTTTGCGATTGCCATTTCAGCCCAACGACCGGAACAATTTCCAGTGGAAACCCCCGAATTTCTATCTCAATTGGGGGTATTCATGAGTTCATCCAAAAATGAAGTCCTGGAAAAAACCTTCAAAGAATTCGACGGCATTTTCCGGGCCGGAAGTTTCTCCAGCATTGAAGGAGAACGGATCATCCGCACGTGTAATGCGATGCTGACGCGGCGCCTCAGTCCCAACCCCCATTTTCAGGCTTACCTCAACTCGCTTATGGCGTTTAAAGGTACAATGCCCGATGAGCAAAAATTTGCCGAGTGGCACGTCATCCTGGATTCCATGTTGCTTTCTGGCAACCATCAAACTACGCAGTTTACAGATTTTATTGGTTTTTCCACCAATTATTTCCGCAACAAATCCTTAAACAAAGCCGAACCTGCGGGTACGACCTGGAAAATATATTCCGATAAGACCCACCTGCGCTACAAAAATAAACAACCTTTCCTGATGATGGAGGAGGGCAACTTGGTTGCTTCTCGCAAAACAGATTCCATTCGACTGGCCAATACGACAGGGATTTATTATCCCTTGAAGGGGCAGTGGATTGGCAAAGGTGGTCAGGTGGGCTGGCAGAGGGTTGGACTTGATTCTACGGTAATCACCGAACTGGGCAATTATACACTGGATGTGCAAAAGGGGCTATATGAAACGGACCAGGCGTATTTGGTTTACCCACAATATTTTGGCACACAAAAAATCCCCGGTCAGTTCAGCGACAAGGTATCCATTGATGGCCAGGGATCTTATCCGCGCTTCAATTCAGCGAATAAAGACCTTGAAATCAGAAACTTTGCCGAGGGTGTGCGGTTTCGAGGAGGATTTAACCTGGAAGGCACCACAATTTACGGAACTGGTTCGGACAGCCGTCGGGCCATTATTGAAATCTACGACAAAAAAAACCAACGGATATTTAAAGGTACAGCGCGGCGTTTTTCGGTTCGTCGTGGCGAACAAATCGGCGGTGAAGGGGTAGAGTCCGTGTTTTATTATAAAAAAGATTCTTTGTTCCACCCTTCGGTCAATTTCCGCTACACCATCAAAGATCAGGTATTGCAGCTGTACCGGGGAGAACGGGGTAGTGACCGCAACCCTTTCTTTAGTTCCAACCACCAGATCAATTTTGATGCCGATAACTTTAAAGCTTACCTGGCCAAAGATTCAGTAGTCATTGGCGACAAATCGGTGAGTTTTGCCCGTAAGGAACCGGTGAAATTTGAGTCTTTGCAGTATTTTAACAAAAAAGACTACGACCAGATGCAGAGCATCGCCACCGCTAACCCGCTGGCACGACTTAAACAACTTTCTGACGAACTGGGGAAAGACATTTATGCCGATGAGTATGCAGCTAAACTCAACCCCACCTTTAAAGTCGAAAACATCACCTCCTTGATTTACGATTTGGTCGGGCAGGGTTTCATCCGCTACAATGCCGATAGTTTGCTCATTCATGTGCAAGACAAGGTCCAACACTATTACAATTCCTACATGCAGCGCTCGGATTATGACCAGTTGAGGATTGTATCCAAAACCGATAGCGCCAATGCCACGCTCAACTTGAGGGACAATTCTATTTTGATCAAAGGGGTGAAGTGGTTGGAATTCAGTAGACTACAACAAGTAGGAGTGATTCCCGACGATGATTTTGTAGTGATGCGGCAAAACCGCGACATTGACTCCAAAGGGATGCTTAAGGCGGGATTCAGCGAATTGCGCAGCAACAAATTCCATTTTGACTACGGGAAATTTTCGGTCCTCAGCGACTCCATCAAATACTGGCGTCTGTTTGTGCCCGACAAATTGCCCAAGTCGCATAAAATGGAAGAAATCAACCCCTTTGCATTGACTTCCGACATCGAAAACTTCAAAGCGACCCTCATCATCGACGCGGAAGGCAACCGCAGTGGTAAAAACGATGTGCCCATTTTTCCCAACCTCAATAGCCGCTCCAATAGTTATGTGTATTACGATGGTAAATACTACGATGGCAAAAAAAATCCTTTTGTCAAAGACACCTTGTACACACGTGACTCTTTTTACTTTGAACTGAAGCCTTTCTTTTTCAATAGTTTGGACAACTATGTGAAAGAAATGGTCACTTTCAAAGGCAAAATGGTTTCTGCCCAAATATTCCCCGATTTTGAAGAACTGTTAAAAGTGCGGGAGAAAGACTTTTCTTTGGGCTTTGTACACAAAACGCCTGAAAAAGGATACCCAGTGTACAAAGTGAAAGGGCGTTTTGCTGGCGAAATTGACCTGAGCAACCGTGGCCTCTGGGGCAAGGGTAAAATTCAATACCTCGGGGCTACGCTGGAATCTGAAGACGTGAAATTTTTACCGAAACAGATGTTGGCCAGCGCCAAAGATTTCGATTTGGCCGAAAAGCGCAGCAAAGAGGAGGAAGTACCCCAGGTACACGGCGAATTGGTGCGCCTGGATTGGAGGCCTTACCGGGATAGCATGTATGTGCGTTCGGAAAAAAATGCTTTTCAAATCTTTAAATCGGGTGAACACACCCTCACTGGAAGCCTTGCGCTCACCCCGGGTGGATTGAAAGGCAATGGTTTATTGGATTGGCCACAAGCCGCCATGACTTCCAAACAATTCAACTTTGGCGCCTTCTCGGCCAAAGCCGATACCACTGCCCTGAAAATCAAAGCAGAAGAAGTAGGCGCGATTGCCATCCAGTCGGATCGTTTGCGCAGTGATGTGGATTTTGACAAACAACTGGGTCGCTTCAAGTCTCTTGACGAATACCTGGAAACCAAATTGCCGCTGAATCAGTACGTGACGTCTATGAACGAATTCATTTGGGAAATGAAGAACTCCATGATTCGTTTCAAATCGGACTCTACCAAATTGGGAACCTTTACTTCGGTACATCCCGATCAGGATTCCTTGCGCTTCCGGGGAAAACGGGCTTCGTACGACCTCAAAACCTACCTGCTTAAAGTGACCGAAGTGCCCTTCATCAAATCGGCAGATGCCATGATTATTCCCGATAGTGGCACGGTGTACGTCCAACCCAAGGCGATCATGGATTCCTTGCACAATGCAACCATCATTTGTGATACGCTGAACAAAAACCACAAGATCAACCGGGCAACGGTAGCCCTGAAAGGCCGAAAAGATTATTGGGCGCGGGGTTATTACGAGTACAACGTGGCCAATAAAGAACAGGAGATTCTCTTCAGTGACATCGTAGGGCAACGCGTGGGCAAAGGCAAAGCCAGTGAAAAAGCCACGGCTACCCGCGCCCAGGGTACAGTGGCGGAAGAAGACAGTTTCATCATTGACCGCAAAACTTCGTTCTTTGGCACCATCAATTTGTCGTCCGAATCGGTGAACCTGAAATTTGATGGCTTTGCCCGTTTGGAAGCCGACAAACTGCCCGTGAGGCATTGGTTTACCTTGAAGAGTGTTGGCGACAAGAGCAACCTGGCCATCAAGTACGATTCACCCAAAAGTATGGACGGGGTGCCGTTGGAAACCGGGTTTTACCTGAGCAAAGAAATGAGTTTTGCGTACCCCAGCGTGATCATGCCCCTGTATTTCCGCAAAGACCGCCCCATTCTCCCCACCAAAGGGGTGTTTAAATACGATGCCAGCAAAGATCAGTTCATCTTTGGCGATTCAAGCAAGGTAATGGCAAATGACCTGCGCGGATCAAGGCTGATTTTCAACAACAAAAATGGCAAAGTAGAAGGTGAAGGCAAGCTCAACATCGGTTCTGCCCTGAAATACGTTTCGGTGGATGCGGCAGGCAGTATTTTGGGCGAATTTACCAACATACCCGATAGTTTGATTGGCAAAACTCCACCACCTCCGGTAGACATTGACGTACTGGCGGGATTGAGCATGCGCATTCCTGAAAAACTGATGCGCATCATGCAAAACGAGGTGGAAGCTGCCGGGTTCGGCTCAGAGACCGTCAATTACCTGACCGACTTGCCGTATTACCAACGGCGGCTGAGCATGATGTTACCCGCTGACCCAGACGTGGACAAAGCAATTACTGAACTAAATAGCGGCTTATTTGAATTGCCCAAAAAGTTCAATCCATATAGTTTCCTGCTCTCGGGCTTAAAAATGCGCTGGGACATGGATTACCAGTCCTTTGTGAGCACCAAAGACAAGATTGGCCTGGTTTCAATGAATGGCCAGCCCGTCAACAAAGTGATCACCTCCTACGTCGAGTTCAAAATGCCCAGCAACGACGACGATCGGATCTACTTTTACCTCAAGCTCCCCAACGACATCTACTACTACTACGGCTACAAGCAAGGCATCCTGGAAATCACCTCCAACGACAGCCGCTTTATGGACGAAGCCAATAAAATGAAAAAAACCGAGTTGGTGCTCAAAATGGAAGACGGGGAGAACTTCGAAATCCAGATGGTCGACAACAACCGCGCCCAGGCGTTCGTGCAGCGGGTGAAGGTAGCGGGGAAGAAATGATGCGCTAGTTGAACATCAGATCGGAACATAAAAGTGCCAATCGGAGGAAATTCGATTGGCATTTTTTGTTTTGGGGTGTTTTGGGCTCGACATTCCTTAGCCTTTGAATGATTCAAACCCTCAATTCTCAAAAATCGTCTTCCAGCTCTTTTCCCCTACTTCTTTCTTTTCCTGCAACTGATTCCACCAACTGCGTTTCAACACGTAAGCGCAAGCACCCAAAATAAGCACCACCAGGAGCAACGGCAATTTCATCCACAAGACCAGATACATCGGCAACAAAGTCAGGCAGCACTGCGCCACAATGCCAATCAACACATTGAACCCATCGCGGAAAGGCCGAGCGTCGCTCACAAAATGGGGGTCTTGCTCTAGCACTTTATGATGGATCGGCTGCCAAAAACCCCAGGGGCGCACCGTTTTGTAAAACTGCACGAGGGTAGCCTCATCGGTAGCTGGTGTGGCCAGTGAAGCAATGATGGACGCGCTGAGCGAGGCCATAAACATCAGGGGAAAAGCCACAAGGGCAGCCCATCGGGGGCCAGAACAGGGATGAGTAAGGCGCTAATGACGCCAATGGTCATGCCCCAGGCGAAGCCACTCGCATTGAAACGCCACCAGTGCCACTTCAGCACATTTGCGGCAATGTATCCTCCATAAAGTGCCGAGGCCAACCATTGCAAAATGGCATCCACACTGCTGGAAAAAATGCCAAGTACCATGCTGAACGACACCACCAGTATTCCAACCAGGTAGTTGGTATTCAAAATGCTACGCAATGAAGCCCGCGGGTTGAGGTATTTGAGGTAGATGTCGTTGACAAAATAGGACTGCGCCGCATTCAGTGTGCCTGCAAAGGTGCCCATAAACGCAGCGACCAAACCCGCTACAACCAAACCGCGCACAATTGGCGGGGTGAAACTCACAATGGCAGCCGGTAAAATGCGCTCAAAATCAATACCCTGCGCCGAAGCCAAATTGAGCTGATCGGTGTACAAAAGCGCCAAAACGGTAAATCCAATGACCATGGCATAGCGCACGGGCAACAAAACCAAAGACACAAATCCCGACATTTTAGCGGCTTCTTCGGGAGAGCGGCTTGAAAAAATCTTTTGCAGGTCGTAATTGGGCGTTGGCCCGGCCAAACTTGCAAAAATCCCTTTAAAAGCCATCATCATAAAAAAAGCACCCCAGGGCGAAAAGCCATCGTCGATGATTTTATGCTGCACTTCGGGATTGAGTTTATACCAATTGAGCTCCAAATCCCAGCCAAAAAAAGGATTGTACCAGCCAGCGGGAACGGGCAAATCTTGGCGATTGAGGTGAACGGCGGCAATGACTGCAACACAAATAGACGCGATGCCCAGAATGCCGTACATGACCAAATCGCTCCACACCACACTGTTCATTCCGCCCAGGATCGTATAAAAAACCACAAACACGGTGAACAACAGGCCATAAAAATGGGGCACATATTGCGGTGGCAAGGCAAAAGGCAAGTGAGGGGCAAGGACATTCCAGGGGATGAACAATTCGATGAATTTGCCCAGCCCCACAAAACCGTAAGCCAAAAATCCCAAACAGCCCAATAGGGCAAAAATCACCGTAATAAGGTGTGAAAACTGGCCGCTCCGGCCTTCGCCGAAACGTGTTTTGAGCCATTCTGCCCCCGTAGAGGCATTGGAGCGCCGCAACCAGCGCGACAAATACATCATCAAAAAAACCTGGTTAAAAACGGGCCACAGCCAGACAATCCAAATGCTTTTCAGGCCATAAACAAAACACAAAGCGACCATCCACATGGTTCCCGAGATGTCGAACATATCCGAAGCATTGGACAAACCCAGGAGGTACCAGGGCAGTTTTTTACCCCCCATCATGTAATCCTGATGGCTCATGCGGGCTTTGTGCCGCATCAGCAAACCAATCAATACCGTTATGCCCAAGTACAAGGCAATGATCAACAAATCGAGGTTGTGCAACTTCATATCACACTGGTGTTAAAACTCCGGCTATTTCTGCCGCTTGCGGGCTTTCCATTCGTCCTGAAAATACACCCGGGGGTGTTGTTGGAATGCTTTAAAGTCGTTTTGGGAAAGGTGTCCGGGATAGGGCGCGTAGAAGTGGTCGGGTCGGCCATTGCGCCACACCAACACATAGGCGGGCTGGTAGTTTTTGATGGCGCTCCAGAGTACGCCGGTCCACCAGTTTTGTACCGGAACTTGTTCACAGCCTGTTTCCGAAAGCACCATAACTTTCTGATGCGCTTTGGCGATTTGGGTCATGGTAGCCATACTGCTAGCCAAGCGGTTGGTGAACCACTGGGTCGCCAGCGAATCATCGGGGTTGCGGTGGTAGGTATCAAATCCGATGACGTCAACGTAGGCATCACCGGGATAGCGCTCGAGGTAATGACTGGCCGAATTGAATTCTGCGGGAGAATAGGCGTACAGCAAATTATTGACCCCTTGAGCTTTTAAACGGTCTACCGTCATGCGCCAAAGGGCAATGTATTCTTCGGGGGTACACAATTTTTCACCCCACCAAAACCAGGAACCCGTATGTTCGTGGTAAGGCCGGAAAATAACTGGAATTTTTTTGCCCAGGAACCCCGTTTTTAAACTGTTCATAAAGTCGGCAACCTTGTCGATCCAGGCCAGATACGCTTGTGCTTAAGCCCTCCGGGCAACACCTGGCGTACGGGCCTGGCTGGTATCCCAGGAAGTTCCGGCATTTTCAGGATTGCGCAAATGCCAACTGATGGTGTTGATGCTACCCATTTTGTGCGCAGTTTTGATGAAATCCCGCATGCGATCGAAAGGAACGGAATCCAGGTTGGTGGCTTCATCCAGTTCCAGGTGGCCTAAATCCCAACCAAAAACTGCGGGATAAGAACCCACTGTACGGCGTACATCCGATTCGCCTTCCTGGTATTTCCAACCGATGCCGTAGGCCAGATCGTCTTGATGGCCAAAGAGCACCAAACTGTCATTCATGGCATGGTGCAGGCTGCGGTACAACTTGCGAACGGCTTGATTCGCTTTTTGATCAGCAGGAGTTTGGGTAAATGTTTGATTCGCAAATCCCAGCATCAATAGTAAACACATAGCGGATTTGCTAAAATGTGCAAATAGTTTTTCCAATAAACCTTTCATAAGAATTTCTTTACCAGATAAGTTGTGCCTTCAAAATTATCTTTTGAATCGAATGTTTACAATGGGGAAAAAATACAGAATGGGTGGAGTATTGTAACAAAGGTAGAGGCAGAGGGACTGCTCGTCGGAAATACCGGCCTAAAGCCTGAAAATTCTCTATCTTTACGGAGCAGTTTGGGCGGGGTTGAGAAAGTTGAGGCTGCCGCGAGCGACATACCAAAGTGGCTTATTTATTTTTTTGAAATGAAGTTCGCCTATTGCAGTAATTCTATATTTGTTGCTCGCGGCAGCCTCAACCTTCTCAACTTCTCAACCTTCTCAACCTTAATTTAACGCACAACTATTCATCCATGACACCGTTTCGGCATTTTAGCAATAATCCAAAATTCACCAATCGCCTGCGCCGTGGTGGGCTTTATGTGGCGGTTGCCGCAATTTTAGCCACCCATACTTCCTGTACCAACAATAGTGGAGGCGGAGATTGGGAGGCAGTGACGACCTACGAAGTAACCAAAGGCGTAAAAACAACGCTGGAAGAAGTAGAACCCGACAAGTTTGAAGTAGTTGATGAGCAATTGGTTGAGGGCAAAGAAGCTTCCAGTGTGGTCATCAAAAGACTGAGTGGAACGGTAGACACCCTCAGTCTCAGCGAAGCCCAAACCTTGGTGTCGAATCAGGATACCGTTTCCACGCATGGTTCTGCTACAAATCATCATGGGCATGGATATGGGCTCGGTCGGATTTTGTGGTGGAGCGCTATGGGCCACATGATGGGCCGCAGTTTTAATTCCGTTTCACCAAGCGGGATTTATCGTTCTCCTGGAACCGGAACATACACCGGGGTATCCAGTCAACTGCGCAGCACTGCCCTGACCCGTACCGAAATGCGGCCAATCAAAGGTCGGAGTGGCTTTTTTGGAGGCAGTGGTCGTTCTCGTTTTGGTTCTTAACTTTGAATTTTTATGCTGAAATACAAATTGCCCCAATTGCCCAATGCTCTTTTTGAGGAGTTGGGTTGGGATTATTTCGTTTCCCCTGAAGGCAATGAATACCTGGCTGATGAGGTTGTGGAAATCAGCGTAGCCGAGCGGGAAGCGTTTTATGAAGCGGGCAATCGCTTGTACGCCCGTTTTGTGGAAACCGCGGAGTATGTGCTGGAAAACAACCTATTGCCTACCCTGGGTATTCCTCCCAATTTGTATGAACTGATTGAATATACCTGGGCCGATGAGCGGCACTTGCACTTATACGGGCGCTTTGATTTGGCTGGGGGGACGGATGGTTTGCCCATCAAAATGTTGGAATTCAACGCTGATACCCCTACTTCTGTACCGGAAACGGCCATCATCCAATGGGGGCAATTGCGGGCCAATGGCATTCCCGAAGACCGCCAATTCAACTTTTTGTACGAGGCTTTAGTCGACAATTTCAAACGTTTGCGCGAGCTGAATCCTGGCCGCGAAGCCGCAATTCTTTTTTCAACCTTAAAAGGTGCTCCTGAAGACAACCACAATACCGAAATGTTACAGGTTGCTGCCCGCGAAGCTGGCTTCGAAACGGCTTTCTGTTACGTAGACGAAGTGATATTTTCCGAAGTGAACGGCATTTTTGCCGCTGATGAACAGGGCAACACGACGCAATATCCTTTTTGGTTCAAACTCATCCCTTGGGAATACATCGCCCTGGATGAACCGGAATTGTTGCGTTTGTTGACCAAAATTGTTACCCGTGGCCTTGCCATTGTGCTCAACCCAGCGTATACCATGCTGTTTCAATCCAAAGCCATCCTGGCCCACATGTGGGATTTGCAGCCTTATGACCCGCTGTTGCTGAAATGCAGCTTGAAAGAACCCATAGGCCGTGAAAATTATCCTTTTGTGGAAAAAGTAGTGTTGGGTCGGGAAGGCGCAAACATCACCATTTTTGATGAAAACGGAATTGCCGATATTGCCAGGACTGGGGAATACGCTGACCAAATCAAGGTCTATCAATCCCTCGCCCAACTTGCCCGCGATACCGACGGACAATACTACCAGGCCGGGGTGTTTTTTGCTTATGAGGCTTGCGGTCTGGGCTTTCGCCGTAGTCCGCACCGCATCATCGACAATGGTGCTCAGTTTGTGGGGCATTGGGTAAAAGTGTAATTAAATACAGCATATGTCTTTTTTGCGCCGCTGGTTTAAGTTTTGGTTTCCCTCTGCACCTGCTGCTGTAGCACCAGTGCCCCAACGTGTACTGTTGGTGCGTACGCCCACAGAATTGGAGGTTTGCGAGCAGTGGGGTCAAAGCGCCACCTGCCAGCAATTAAAGGCTTGGTTGAAAAATGAATACCGTACTTTTTTATCATCCCCTGCCGATACGGATGAGGACGTAGATTTTCTGGATACACCCTCCAGCAAGGGATTTGTCATCCATTTCTCCAAAACCAACTACACCAAACAGGATGCGGTTTGTTTTTTTGACTACCTGAAAGGACAGGTTTTGGCCCAAAATTACAAATCTGAACTCTCGGATATTCGCGCGATCCAGCGCGGTGCCTGGTTGGAAACCATTCAACGCCACTACCTGAAGCCCAAGTCTTCGATCAACGATTCGGGACTGATTCGGCAGCGTTTCGGCAATGTAACCATTGAACTCGTCTTGCGCAATGAAGCGGTACACCACCTACGCTTGCGCGCCACCGCCTACAGCGATCATTTGTACCAGGATGCCTGGGATTTTCAGGTACTGATGGATGGATGTCGGGCGAAAAAAAAAATGGCGCCGCGGCGGGAATGGAAGTCAGGCCAGAAAGATTTTAGTCATATCTATAAACCTCTGGAAAAGCGGGTACACTTTACAAATTATAAACTTACTCCTCCGGAAAATCCAATCAACTGCACCTCCCTCCGTTTCATTCTCCTTTTCTAAATTGGATAGGGTTACGCCCAACAAACGCACGGTGGGTGCTTCTTCGATGTGTTGATCCAGCAAATCGTGTACAATGCGGATCAGTTCATCCAGGTTACGGATTTCAGTAGCAAAAGAGCGACTGCGGGTAAGGATTTTAAAATCGGGCGATTTGAGTTTAAGCGTTACTGTACGGCCAAAGTTTTGGGTTTTGTCCATGTAGCGATGTACCCCTTCAGCGAGGTCGGTCAATTTATTTTTCATGATTTCGGGATCACTCACATCCTCATTGAAGGTGCGTTCAGCGCCAATGGACTTGCGGATGCGGTGCGGGTTGACCTCGCGATTGTCTTCGGCGCGTACAATGCGGTAATAATACCGCCCTGCTTTGCCAAAAAAACGCACCAGGTCTGCTTCGCTGCGCTGCTTCAGGTCGCCGCCAGTATAAATCGCCATGTTGTGCATTTTTCGCGCGGTGACTTTGCCCACGCCGTGGAATTTTTCTACGGCCAATTGTTCCAAAAATGCAATGGCCTCCTCCGGCGTGATCACTTTAATGCCATTGGGTTTGTTGATGTCGGAAGCGATTTTCGCGAGGAATTTGTTAAAAGATACACCCGCTGAAGCAGTCAAACCCGTTTCGGTTTCAATGCGCTTGCGAATTTCCTGGGCGATGAGCGTAGCAGAGGACATGTTCTTTTTGTTCTCCGTTACGTCGAGGTAGGCTTCATCCAGAGAAAGGGGTTCCACCAGGTCGGTATAGTCCAAAAAGATGTCGCGGATCTGGTAGGAAACGCTGCGGTAAACATCAAACCGGGAACGTACAAAAACAATTTCGGGGCACAAACGCCGGGCCATGCCACCCGACATCGCGCTGCGCACGCCGTATTTGCGCGCTTCATAACTGGCTGAAGCCACCACACCGCGTGGACCTCCGCCCCCTACCGCAAGGGGCCGCCCGCGCAGATCGGGGTTGTCCCGCTGCTCGACGGATGCGAAGAAGGCGTCCATATCGATGTGAATGATTTTGCGCATTCCAATA
>NZ_JADKCX010000088.1 GCF_016718685.1 Haliscomenobacter sp.
CCTTTTTTATATCTTTCTAATTCGTATCTATATACCCTACATGCAATGAAATATTCATCCTTCTTCTTTTTTTTGTGCTTTCTGCAAAATATGAACGCCCAATCCACCTGGATCCGCATCAACCAACTCGGCTACCTCCCCGACGACACCAAAGTTGCCGTCCTCGTCAGCAAAGAAACACCGCAGGTCAGCAGTTTCGAGCTTTGCGAAGCCAACACCCACAAAGTCGTTTTTACCAGCCGCAACATTCAAACTTTTGGCCCCTACGCCGCTTTCCGCTCGGGTTGTCGACTCAATTTTTCCCGTTTTAACCTGCAAGGTCGGTTTTATGTGCGGGCAGCCGGGGTGCGTTCGCCCAACTTTCGCATTGCCTCGGATGTGTATGCTGGAACCGCCGATTTTATCCTGCGCTACATGCGCCAGCAACGCAGCGGCTACAATCCCTACCTCAAAGACTCCTGCCATACCCAAGACGGATACATCGTATACCATCCCGATCCGGTCAAAAATGGTACGCACCTGGACGTGTCCGGCGGTTGGCACGATGCCTCCGACTACCTGCAATACGTCGCCACCTCGGCCAACGCCACTTTTCAAATGCTGTTTGCCTACCAGCAAAATCCGGGTTCATTTGGCGATGGTCACGATGCATCGGGCAACCCTATCCCCAACGGCATCCCCGACGTGTTGGACGAAGCCAAATGGGGCCTGGACTGGCTGCTCAAAATGAACCCCGCCAAAGAGGAAATGTACAACCAACTGGCCGACGACCGCGATCACCTTAAAATGCGCCTGCCCACCCTCGATTCGGTGGTGTACGATGCCAAACATGGCTACAGCCGTCCGGTATATTTTGTCACCGGCAAACCGCAGGGGCTATTGCGCTACCAAAACCGCAGCAAGGGCGTAGCTTCAACAGCAGGCAAATACGCCTCGGCTTTTGCCCTGGGGAGCCGCATCCTGGCTCCTTTTTACCCTGAATACGCCCAAAAACTCTTGCCCAAAGCCTGGGACGCTTACGAATTTGGCCGCAAATACCCCGGAGTTTGCCAAACCGCTCCCTGCCGCGCGCCCTATTTTTACGAAGAAGACAATGATGTGGACGACATGGAACTTGCGGCAGCGCAATTGTTTCAAATCGCTCCGCAACGCAGCGAACTCCTGCAACAAGCCAGTGCATACGGCCAGGCCGAACCCACTACCCCTTGGATGGGGGCCGATACCGCCCGGCATTACCAGTGGTATCCGTTTGTGAATTTGGGGCATTATCTCTTGGCTCAGCAAGGTGGAACAACGGGCACCCAATTTCAACAATACCTCAAAGCAGGCATTGAAAAAGTAAAAATCCGGGGGCAAAACAACCCCTTCCTCAACGGCGTCCCCTTCATTTGGTGCTCCAACAACCTGACCGTGGGGATTTTGACCCAATTGCACCTCTACCACCAATTGAGCAAAGATGATCAGTACCAGGAGCTGGAGGCCGCCTTGCGCGACTGGCTTTTTGGCTGCAATCCCTGGGGCACGAGTATGATTTATGGCCTGCCCGCAGATGGTGATACGCCCGCAGATCCGCATTCGGCATTTACCAACCTGTACAATTATCCCATCGACGGCGGTTTGGTGGATGGCCCCATTTACGGCAGCATTTTTGGCCGCTTGATTGGCATCACCATGCACGAAGCCGATGAATACGCCGAGTTTCAGTCCAAACTGGTGGTATACCACGACGATTATGGCGACTACTCCAGCAATGAACCTACCATGGACGGCACAGCCAGCCTAAGTTACATCCTTTCGGCGTATGAAAAAGCGGGGAAAACAGCGGCCAGCACGGCGCAGCACGATGTGTTTGGCAGCATTCAACGCCTGGACCCCAGCCAGCCCGTGGTGTACTTGAGCTTTACCGGACATGAATACGGCGAAGGTACGGCCTTCATTCTGCGCAGCTTAAAAAAGGCGGGCGTGAAAGCTTCGTTCTTTTTGACGGGTGATTTTTTGCGCAATCCAGCCTTCAAAAAAAGCATCAAAAAAATGGTAAAAGAAGGGCATTACCTCGGGCCGCACTCCGACAAACACTTGCTGTATTGCGATTGGGGCAAAAGGGATTCTCTACTGCTGACTCGGGCACAGTTTACCCAGGATTTACAGGCCAATCTCCGCGCCCTACAAGGTTTTCAGGTCAAAACGCCCCTCCCCTACTTCATGCCGCCTTACGAATGGTACAACGAACAGATTGTGGATTGGAGCACTGAACAGGGCCTACAAGTAATCAACTTCACGCCGCTTACGGGCACCAACGCCGATTACACAACCCCGACCATGGCCAACTACCGCAGCAGCGAAACCTTGTATCAGGGTTTGTTGGATTTCGAAAAAAACGATCCCCAAAAGTTGAATGGCGCGGTTGTGTTGATCCATTTGGGTACGGATCCGGCGCGGAAAGATAAGTTGTATGCTCGCTTGCCGGACTTGATTCGGGATTTGAGGGAAAAGGGGTATCGGTTTGCCGGTGAGGATGGGCTTGTGACCCTGCATATAATTTTGTCAATCATCCACCCATTCAAGTGAGCTTCATGAAAAGGATCATGGTTAACTTTGACGTACAAAATAAAAAAACCCATGTTTACACCAGCCCAACGTTTGTATTTCCTTTTCCTTTTCGCCTTGGTTGCCATCATGTTTTTACTGGCGAACCAGTTGATACCGCCTGGTTGATCCATACTACGGGTTTGGGGGTATCCAGTTTTTGGTGCAAAATGGGCTTGTTGTGTTTACCGTCGGATTCGCGGTGCCCGGGTTTGGTTTTTGTCATTCGGGAAGGGGTTTGACGTCTGGGGTCTGGGCGGGGCGTGTCCAACAACTGTGGCTTTTTGATGTGTAAATCGTGCATAAAATGAGTTAATTTCCCTGTAAGGTCTCAACTTGTCAAAACCAGCCCAACGGCTTGCAACATTACTATTGCAGCCACTGGACGGAGTTGATCAAGGCCATAACCCGGATTTTGCTGATTATCACGGCGGGGGGAAAACGTTTTGGATTGTTTTGGGAAACGGGTGTATCTGGGAGGCATGCTTGATTCCGGTTATCCGGATGTTTTGATACATTGGTCGTAGTGGTCGAAACCTGGGGAATGTGAAAAAGTCAGCCCGCAAATGACTGGGTACAATGTGTTAGAACCGCATAAACGCGTAAATGAACCTTCATCCACAATAATCTATCCCGGAATATCATTAAAACCCATATCTTTCACAAAGACCAAACCCCTCATTCAAACCACCAATCCATGACCATCCAGTTGCACCAAGTCGCACCTAACGAAACCCTCCACGGCATTGCCCGCCAGTACGACGTAAAGGTTCGGCACCTCAAGGCCCTGAACGGCCTCCATTCCGCAAAATTGACCATGGGACAAACCCTCTTGATTCAAATCCTGGCGGATGAGGAACCCGAGGAATCTCCGGCCCTCAAAACCCGCGGCCTGCTCGACGACAGCAGCAGCGTCCGTATCCACACCGTAAAAGCCGGCGACAGCTTATACCGCATCGCCAAATTGTACAACCTGAGCGTTGAACAACTCAAAAAAGACAACAACCTGAGTTCTGATCAAATCGGGATTGGAAAACAACTGATCGTTGGCCGCAAAGCGGGCCCAGCCATCATCAGTAAACCCGAAAGTGTACAATACCACCAAGTCAAAGCGGGGGATACGCTGTACAAAATCGCCAAATTGTACAACACCAGCGTCACCAACCTTAAACTGCTCAACAAGCTGAGCAGCGACAGCCTGAGTATTGGCACAAAGTTGCAGGTAGGTTCCAAAGTAGCCATCAATGTAGATACGGGGGGTACGACCTATCCCCCTCCTGCGCCCGTCAAACCTACGCCCCCGATTGTCAATCCACCCTCGCCACCCGTCAACCCGCCTACCGATACACCGCCCAATGCGGCCTTGCTGAGTTACCGGGAAGACGCCAGTTATTTGTACCTGGACATCCAGTTGTTGAGTGGAAAAAGAGAAGCCGCCAAATTGCAAAAGTATGAGGGCGGGTATCGTTATGCCGGTAAATCCAGCGCGGTACCCACCGCCGAGGCAGTGCAATCCATCGGCATGAGTGCGCAGGTTTTCAACGCCTTGCAGTTTTGTAAAAAAGTAGAAGGCTATTACGACGCCATCAATACTTACGACAGCGGAGTGTTTTCCTACGGTTTTATCCAGTTTACCTCCAAATTCAAGAGCCTGGATCAATTGCTGCAAAGTATGAAAACCAATGCTCCGCTGCAGTATCAACAAACCTTTGAGCGCGCGGGTATTTTTGTCCAAAACAATGTGATCAGGGTAGTAGTTACACCGCAAAACCAGTTCACGGGTGACGCCGCCTGGCAATACATCAAAGGGCATCCTACCCTGTTGGTACCCTTCATCCAGGCTGGTTTTGTGCCTCAGTTGGTATTGGAGCAGTACCGCGTGGCCAATGCCTTGTATGCCCAGCCCTCACTCAACGCCACCTTGTCGATTACCGGGAGCAATGGTCTCCTGCTGCGCAGCCCCCTGGCGAGCATCCTGCCCGATTTGGAAACGCAGGCCCTGGCCATTTCCATGGGGGTCAATCTCGGCCCCAACACCATGGCCATGGTGATGAGCGAGGCCTTGAGTGATCTGGTTCAAAAAAGGAATTACCCGGATGTACAAGCGCTGGCTCGTACCCCCTGGAGAGAGGTTTGTCAACAGTTGATCCAGTTTGAGGGCAGCCCCATTCCTCGACCCAACCAGAACACCAGAAAAAGCAAGTTCACGATCGAACGGGCCAGGTTGGTTTTGGAACGTGGGATAACTGTGGTGATCTAGGCGTGTGACCCTGCCCTCAGCCCTGGCTCCTCAAACTTTCCAGGCCCCTTTTCAGGGCATCTGCTCTTTTTCCCGTCTTTCCTTATATTTGACTTGTGGTAACGAGAGACTACTTGGCTCAAATGCGCTCCTTACCACAACTCTATTGCCTATGTAATTAACAAACACATGGAGGAGGTAGATATGGAAAAGCTAAAAGCCTACGCTGCGGGAACCCTCACGGCACATGAGCGCAGCGCATTGGAACGCCAGTGCCGGGCAAAAGGTTACGACCCACTTATTCTGGTAGAAATTCTGGAGTTTGAGCAAGACTCCCGTGCCTCCTATTCTCGTTTTGATGAACATCAAGCCTTCAAACAACTCAAATCCAAGCTCAACAAATGAGGTTTTTAGAACAAACTTGGCGCTGGTTTGGCCCCAATGATCCGGTTTCGCTCAGCGACATCCGGCAGGCCGGAGCCACCGGCATCGTCACTGCCCTGCACCACCTGCCCAACGGCACCGTGTGGACGATAGAAGAAATTGAAAAACGCAAAGCCATCATCGAAGCCGCGGGACTGCGCTGGAGTGTGGTGGAAAGTGTCCCCGTACACGAAGACATCAAAAAACGCAGCGGCAATTACCGCCAATACTACGCCAATTACGCCCAATCTTTGCGCAACCTCGGGGCTTGTGGCATCCAAACCGTGTGTTACAATTTCATGCCCGTACTGGACTGGACGCGCACCGACCTCGCTTACACCCTGCCCGACGGCTCCAAAGCACTCCGTTTTGAAAAAAAAGCCTTTGCTGCCTTTGAAATGTGTATGTTGAAACGCCCTGGTGCCGACCGCGACTACACCGACGAAGAAATTGCCCACGCTGGTGTATTTTACCAGAACATGAGCGAAGCCGACAAAGCCTTGCTGCAACGCAACATCATCGCTGGGTTGCCAGGCGCAGAGGAAGGGTATACGCTGGAAGAATTCCAAACGGTGCTCGACAGCTATCAGGATATTGATGCCCCCGCACTGGCTGCCAATCTTCAGGAATTTTTGGCCAATGTGGTACCTGCAGCGGAAGAAGCGGGCGTCAAATTGACCATTCACCCCGATGATCCCCCCTACCCCATCTTGGGTTTGCCCCGCGTGGTGAGCACCGAAGCGGATGCCCGGCGCATTGTAGAAGGGGTACCTTCCCCCAGCAATGGGTTGTGTTTTTGTACGGGTTCTTTTGGCGTACGCCCCGACAACGACCTGCCGGGCATGGTGCAACGCCTGGGTGAACACATCCATTTTGTACACCTGCGCAGCACCCAACGCGATGCGGCGGGTAACTTCTATGAAGCCAACCACCTGGAAGGCGATGTGGACATGTACGGCGTGATGAAAGCACTGGTGAACCTGCAACAAGGCCGCAGCGAACCCATTCCTTTTCGCCCGGATCATGGCCACCAAATGCTGGATGATTTGCATAAAAAAACCAATCCGGGGTACTCCGGGATTGGCAGGTTGCGTGGCTTGGCAGAGTTGAGGGGATTGGAGCTGGGAATTATTCGTGCACGTACCGAGTGATTTGAATGACGAATTTTTCGAGTGACGAGTGACGAATAATGCCAAACTTTGTCAATTACTCGTCATTCGTCACTAGAAAAATTCGTCATTTAATTCATTGTTTCGTTACCATGATCTCGCTTTTCAGTCCGATCACATTCACGCGAATCTCGTCATAACCTGCGGCCTTAAAGAAAGGCAACAAATCAAAATAATACGTCCGTCTAAGGAGGGCCTCACAATCATCGGATTTGGTGTAATGCAACTTCAAGCTCGCCAGGGGCGGTAAACTTTTGGACAAATTGCCGTTCCAAACCAACTCCGGCTCTTGTTCCACACAGCCACCGCTGTAGGTGACGTCCAATACCAGACAATTTTCGATCTGGTAAGCCTGATTGATCACCACATCCACTTCTTTGCTCTCCGTATTGTACAAGGCATTGTCTTTCAATACCGGGCGGCACTGGTCTTCCAGTTTGGCAAAGATCAGCTCCTGCCGGCTGCTGGATTCGTTTAAAAAGGTCAGGTTGCTGCCCTCAATGCGGTATTCGCTGGCGGTGCGCACACCTTCCATAAACCAGGTAGAAAACGGGTTGTCTGCCACCCGGGTCAGCATGTTTACTTCCAGATCAATTTTTTTGTTGTCTTTGGTGGTGTATTTACCCCCTAAAAGGTTGCGCGAGCTGTGCCCCCGCATCTTGCCATCCTTCAAAAGGGTAATCCAGGCCGGGCCACGGCTTTTGTCCCCGTCCAGTACCAAACCTACGTCCAGAGGCCCATTCACCAGGAGCCAGGTGCCCTCTAGCTTAGGATCTACATTGGCAATGGCATCTTTGCTCACTTCTAATTCACTCTGGTCGCAGCTCCAACCCAGTAGCATGGCGGCACAAAAGAGGAAGATATTCAATTTACTTGTCATGATGTCGGGTTCTTTTTTATAGTTAGACGGAGTGATGTACGGAAGGGGTTGGAAGTTTTCTCATCTAAATGAAATGGGTACCCAACCTTACTCGCATCACCCCTTCTATTTTCCCAACGCATTTTCCCAACGCACGCTCCGCTTGCAGCACATGCCGCCGATGATGTGCGGTATAAAACCCAAATGTATCGCCCAATTTCAGCCGAATCCACTGCGCAATAGAGATCGGGATGCGTACCTGATTCAGATTTACCGTGCGGGCTTTTTCAATCAATTTCAACATGCGCTCCTGTTGATCGATGAATTGAGCCAAAGTTTCCGCAGGATTCAAAAATGTGGGAGGTATCGCGTTAGCCGGTGATTTCATTTTGGTTTTGGAATCCGGTTGCATCAGTTTGGTAAAGTAAGCCCCCAACCAGCTACTGTTAAATTCAGGGCTGGGTTTACTACCCGCTGCCTGTGCCGTTTGAATGGCTTTTTCAATCGCAGGTAGGTAGTAGTTGCCGTAGGCGTTCAGGTGCGCCAGGCATTGGGCCGCACTCCAACTACCGGGTGCGGGTTCTTGAGTCAGTTTTTGGGGTGGCAAATTTTGCCACTCTTTCACGGCTTTGTCCAGCATGGCTTCGGTTTGCTGATAGTGCTGGTCCAATAGGTTATTCGCGTCCATGTTTTTTTTTCTGCAAACCTACGGGGCTTCTATTGGGAAATCCTTGGTAAAAACCAAGATTTTTGCCGACAACCCCACCACCCAAGGAGATGACAGCACAAATAAGTACCCACAAAGGATTTCAAGTGTTGGCTTTCGAAGTGGTTTTGGTGTGTTAAAAATGACGGACTACGCAACCAACGGCATAAGGGAACCCGAAAAGGAGGCAAGGTTTGTTTATATGCGAATTTGCCCCATTAATTTACTAAAATTGGTGGCGTCCATGCCCAGATAATTGGCGATGTACTTGTGGGGAACCAGTTGCAAAAGATGAGGGCTGCGGGCCAGCAAGGTGCGAAAACGTTGTTCCGCAGTGAAAGATTGCAATTCGATTTGGCGGACGAGTACCCCTTCCAGGGTTTCGCTCAGGGCGAGGCGAATCAAGCGTTCGAGCAGGGGATGTTTGAGTAAAACAGCATCAAAATCCTGAAAGTTGGCCCGCAAAAACTTACTCGGTGTCAGCGTTTCAAACCAATACCGCGAAGGCCGTTGCAGCAAAAAGGAATCAGCTACCCCCGAAAAAGAAGGCGCATACGTAAACACCAGCGTCGCCTCTCGCCCATCGGTACTGATGGCATAAGCCCTTTGCACGCCTTCCAACACCAGGTAGAGGTACTTTTCCACTTCGCCCTCGGCAGTGAGTACGGTTTTGCGTTTGGCGGAATATTCATGGAAAATACCCGCCAAGTCTTGCAAAATATCGCCGGGCAAATTGGGCCAGATGCGCTGTAAATAATCGTGTGCGTTGGTGATCAACATGTCGACGAAGGTAGTTTATCTTTTCTAATTTACTTCTTTCTTGGAAATGCAGTTGCACCTTATTAGATTTATCCAGAAATAACAACTTAAATTTGACCGGTGTCAAAATAAGCGAAATTTATTTCTATCAATGCACTATCTCCAAACAGCGTACGGGTTTTCAGGAGACACTATGAAAAAATAAATCACAACAAAAATGAGTTCAACGCGCAGAGATTTTATAGGCCAGGTTGGGCTTACCAGTCTGTATTTTGGTTTGGGAGCCAGTTTTTCCAAAGATTTTTTCCTGCATTCGGCCAGTGCCTTACCGCGCAGCACACCCGCCGCTCAGGGAGTAGACGCCTCCAGAATCCTGTCGTTTATCCATGCCATCCACCAAAGCAAACACGAATTCCACAGTTTTATGCTGCTGCGGCACGGCCAGGTGGTGGCCGAAGGATGGTGGGCCCCCTATGCCCCTGATTTGCGCCATACCCTTTACTCGATGAGCAAAAGTTTTGCCTCTACGGCCGTGGGGTTTGCCGTGATGGAGGGCAAACTGAAAGTCAGCGATCCGGTAGTTAAATTTTTCCCCGAAGACTTGCCCGCCACCATCAGCCCTGAATTGGCAAAATTGACGGTAAAGGATTTGCTCACCATGTCGGTAGGGCACGAAGTGGATACGTCTCAGGCCATGCGCACGGAGGAAAATTGGGTAAAAGCATTTTTGGCTTTTCCCTTCAAGCACCAACCCGGCACGCAGTTTTTATACAACAGCGGCGCTACCTACATGTGCAGCGCCATTGTACAAAAAGTAACGGGACAAAAGATTGTGGATTACCTCAAGCCACGGTTGTTCGACCCGCTACAAATTGAGGGGATGGATTGGGAAACTTGTCCCAAAGGCATCAACGTAGGCGGCTGGGGGACTCAGGGTCAAAACCGAAGACCTGGCCAAATTCGGGCAACTTTTTTTGCAAAAAGGACAATGGAACGGCAAACAGATCGTATCCCGGGAATGGGTCCAAGAAGCGACCAGCTTCAACATCCAGCAACCCGCACCTGAAAAACCCAGCCGACCCAATGCAGAAAATGATTGGCTCCAGGGGTATGGCTACCAGTTTTGGCGTTGTCGGAACAATGCCTATCGCGGCGATGGGGCTTTTGGCCAATATACCATTGTGATGCCCGAACAGGACGCCGTGCTGGCCATCACCAGCGAAAGCCCGAACATGCAGGGACAATTGGACTTGATTTGGGAACACCTGTTGCCCGCTTTTGCACCAGCGAGTGCCTCGATCAGTAGCGTAAATCAAGAATTGCAAGCCACAATAAGCAGTTTGGCACTACCGCTCGAAAAAAGCCCTGGGCAATCGGCCTGGATAAAAAAAATCTCCAAGCGCAAGTTCCAACTGGAAAACAACGACCTGGGGCTGCAACACATGCGCCTGAGTTTTTCCAAAGGAAAATGTGTAGTTGAGTTGACCGGAGAAAAGGAAAATTACGCCATCCACTGTGGGTTGGGAAGCTGGAAGACTGGAGAAACCACTTTCCCGGGCAATGAACTCGTGGTCAAACCTGCTTCACGCGCCAGTGGAATCCGCCTCAAAAAAATTGCGGCCAACGGCTACTGGAAGGACGAAAACACGTTTGAAATGACCTGGCGTTACATCGAAAGTGCGCACAATGATGTGGTGACTTGTCATTTTTCGACCGAGGGCATCAAGGTGGCTTTCGTCAACAGCCGCGTCAAACTCAATCCGAACAACAAGGACGTAAGACCCGAATTGAAAGGAACCCCGATTTTAGGTTAAATTCATTTTTAGATCACAATAAAACCTACGACTACATGCACCGACGCAAATCGATCAAAAATATAGCGCTCCTGGCCGGAGGGCTCATCGCGCTACCGAGCTGGGCAAAGGCTTGGTCTTTGGAAAGTTTACCCTTGGTTAGCGCTCCTTTGAACCCAGCCGCGCAAAATACCCTGGCACTGATCATTGAAACCATTATCCCCGAATCGGATATCAAAGGAGCCAAATCACTGGGCGTACCCGCATTCATCAACCTTATGTTGGCCGATTGTTACGACAAAAAAACGGTGGACAATGTGGAAAAGGGCTTGGCTGCGGTTGAAAGTCTGGCCACCACTAAGTACCAACAAAACTTTACAAACCTGGCCACGCCCCAAAAAGAGGAGTTGCTGCTGAGTCTTGAAAAAGGTAGCGATACCAATTTGAAAGACTTTTACAGTCTGATCAAAAACCTGACCATCCAGGGGTATACCACCTCGGAGTACGTGCAGACCACTTTTTTGAAGTACGAAATGGCACCGGGGCATTACCATGGTTGCGTGCCAGTGAAAAGTTGAAATGTTGAAGAGTTGAAATGAAGTTTAAAAGTTGGTTAGTATGAAAGACCCTTGGTCTCATCTACTTCTAAACTTTTCAACTTCATTTCAACTTTTCAACTTTTCAACTTCTTTTCAACTTCATTTCAACTTTTCAACCCTAAACTTTTCAACTAAAATGGCCAATCTCAATATAAACGCAAAAAAGAAAAACACCTACGATGCCATCGTCATCGGCTCAGGCATCAGCGGGGGCTGGGCAGCCAAAGAGCTGTGTGAAAATGGGCTCAAAACTCTGGTGCTCGAACGGGGCCGCGAGGTCAAACACATCGAAGATTACCCCACGGCTACAAAACATCCCTGGGAGTTTGAACACCGGGGGCAGGTGCCACTAGCAGTTCGGGAAGCCTATGGCCGCAGCTTTTTGCGGGAAGAAACCCTACATTGGGCCATCAAAGCCGATGAACAACCCTTTGTGCAGGAAAAACCCTTCACCTGGACCCGTGGCTATCACGTGGGGGGCAAATCCCTGCTTTGGGCGCGCCAAACCCAGCGCTGGAGCGATTTTGATTTTGAAGGCCCTGCACGGGATGGTTATGCCATCGATTGGCCCATTCGCTACGCGGATATTGCGCCCTGGTACAGCCACGTGGAGAAATTTGCGGGCATTTCGGGCAACAAAGATGGTTTGCCCCATTTGCCTGATGGAGAGTTTTTACCGCCCATTGAGCTGAATTGTGTGGAACAGCACTTACAAGGTGTACTGGCAAAAAACTATACCGATCGACAACTAATTCAGGGGCGTTGTGCGCACATCACCAGCCCCCAACCCATTCATTTGCAGCAGGGAAGGGGCAAATGTCAGCACCGCAACCTCTGCAACCGGGGTTGTCCATTTGGCGGTTATTTCAGTGCCAATGCCTCTACCCTACCCTGGGCGGCCAAAACCGGAAAAATGACCCTGCGACCCGATTCCGTGGTGCATTCGATCATTTATGATGAAAAAAAAGGCAAGGCCAGCGGGGTGCGGATTGTGGATGCCCATTCCAAAGAAATGATCGAATATTACGCCAAAGTCATTTTTGTGAATGCCGGAGCGGTCAACAGCAATATGATTCTGCTCAACTCCATTTCGGAGCGTTTCCCGACCGGCTTGGGCAACGACAATGGCCTGCTGGGCAAATATTTCACCTGCCACAACTACCGGGGCAAGGCCAATGCCCAGGTAGAAGGATTTCTGGACAAAACTACTTCGGGCAAGAACCCCAGCAATGGGTACATCCCGCGCTTCCGCAATGTGCTGAAACAAGATACTGATTTCTACGGGGTACTCCATCGGGATTGGAGCTGGCCGTGGCATGAACACCAACCGGGATGGCATCGGGGAAGACCTGAAGCAGCAATTGACCCATCCCCAACTCGGCAATTGGAATGTGAGCGCCTGGATGCAAGGCGAGTGTGTGCCCATTGAGTCCAATCACCTGCGTCTACATACCGAGCTCAAGGACAAATACGGCATCCCACAACTGATCACCTCCGTAGCCTGGACTGAAAACGACGACAAAATGGTCAAGGATTTTCAGGAGCAAGTGGAGGAAATGTTCAGCAGAGCGGGCTTCAAAAACATCAACGCCAACGACACCAAGTCCAATCCAGGTTCCGACATCCACGAAATGGGCGGGGCCCGAATGGGGAAAGACCCAAAAACCTCCATTTTGAACCAATGGAATCAGGTACACGGCTGCAAAAACGTCTTTGTAAGCGATGGAGCATGTATGACTTCCACCGGCACGCAGAATCCATCTTTGACTTACATGGCCATTACGGCTCGGGCCGCGAATTACGCAGTGGGTGAATTTAAAAAACGCAATCTGTAAATTGAGTTGAAATGTTGAAAGTTGTGAGCAGCGGTTTGCGTAAAGACCTGGCAATTAACTTTCCTCAACTTCTCAACCCAACTTTCAACTTCAACCAAGCAATCATGCAAAAATACCTTTTTCTACTGCTGACAATCTTGTGCTTAGGCGAAATCCAGGCGCAAAAATCCATCTACGGCTTTCCATTAGGGGTACAAACCTACACCTTCCGGCGCAGCTTTCCGCTCCATGCCATGAAGGCGTTGGACACCATTAAAATGTTTGGTTTTACCGAAATTGAAGGGGGTGCTCCCAGGGGCATGAGCCCTGAAGACTTCCGCAAAGCCTGTGATGACCGGGGCATCAAAATCCCTTCCACTGGCGCGGGTTACGAACAATTGGTGAAAGACCCGATGGAAGTGGTCAAAACCGCTAAAATCCTCGGCGCTTCCTACGTGATGTGCGCCTGGATTCCTCACAAAGGCAATGACTTCACCATCGAGGAGGCCAAAAAAGCGGTGGAAGACTTCAACAAAGCGGGCAAAGTGCTGAAAGAAAATGGCCTTACGCTTTGCTACCACGACCACGGCTACGAATTCCGTCCTTACGAAGATGGCACCTTGATGGACTACATCATCAAAAACACCAATCCAGAATACGTCTCCTTTGAAATGGACGTGCTGTGGACCCTGCACGGCGGAGGCGATCCGGTCTCTTTGTTGAAAAAATACAAGGGCCGCTGGAAGTTGTTGCACTTGAAAGACCTGAGAAAAGGTGTGGTTGGTGACAACACTGGCCATACGCCCGCTGAAAATGACGTGGTTTTGGGGACGGGGCAAGCCGATTTTCGGGGTATTCTCAAAGCCGCTAAGAAAGGAGGCGTGAAACATTGTTTCATCGAGGACGAAAGCAATTATGAGATGATCAATGTGCCGAAGAGTGTGGCGTATTTGAAGGCGTTGAAATAGTAACGTATAAAGCAGTTTCGCTGCAATTGTTTTAACACGACGACGCTTTGCGCTTTTTGCGTCGCGCGAAGCGCAAAAGCTGTCGTCGTGTTAAAAGATTTCGCGCAGCCAAATCCAATCAACCCAAAATTATTGGCCCAGATTTCCCCCTCCATAAAGCCAAACTTTTCTAAATTTAGAACTTTATCATCTTCAACGCCAAAAATGGATGAAAATTAGCCTGCTTTCTGCTTTCCTGCTGATGTTGTGTAGCGCTTGTCAACCTGCCGGGCAATCGCCCAAGGCGGAAGCAATTGGCGATGGGCGTCAAAAAGCAGGAGGTGACTTCGTGCTGGTACCCGGAAAAAGGATTGGGCCCTTGTACGCTGCACACAGTTTGGAAAATGATTTGGTGCAAACTTTTGGGCCCCAAAACGTCAAACGGCAGGATATTTACCTGGGAGAAGGCGCACTGGCACCCGGCTTTGTCATTTTTGGAGATACCCGCAATGAAGTGGAAGTGTATTACGATTCCAGTTTGGTGAAAGACCGACCTGCATTTTTGCGAATCAGTCAAGAAGGTACGGATTGGAAAACGGCAGAGGGTATCAGTATCGGCACCAGCTTGGCCGAGTTGGAAAAAATCAACGGCAAGCCGATTACTTTTTTGGGCTTCGGTTGGGACTATGGGGGGGCAGTCAGCAGTTGGAATGGAGGAAAAATGAACCCTGATCTGATGATCGTGTTGACGGACACCCGCAATACTACCCCGGAATCCTTGTTGGGCGATCGGGAAATTTCTTCCACAAACCCGGAGGTTGATGCTAAAAGAATCAAAGTGAGCATAATTAATTTGCGACTTTAGCACTATTCAGTTTAACACCTATACCCCACGCGGGGTGAGCAGGTGAAATTTTGGCGAATTTATTTTTTTGACCTGAAAGGCGCAAAGCGCAGACATAGCCAAAGCTACGGCGAGCATTTGCAACGCTGCAGGACGAAAAAAGAAAGAGACAAAAATCACCTGGTCATCCCGCGTGGGGTATATTGTCCCTATAAGCCAGTGAAACATGAAAATTAGATGCCTAATTGTTGACGACGAACCTTTGGCACTGGATGTCTTGAGTTCCTATATCCATCGCATTGAAGGACTGGAATTGATCGGGCGTTGCGAAAACGCCCTGCAAGCCTTTGCCCTGATGCAGGAGCAAACGGTAGATTTGTTGTTTTTGGACATCCAAATGCCCAAACTGGATGGAATTGAATTTTTAAAGACCCTTCAACAGCGGCCCAAAATCATCTTCACCACGGCTTATCGCGATTATGCCATCGAGGCGTTTGAAATGGACGCGGTAGACTATTTGTTAAAACCCATTCCGTTTAGTCGTTTTTTAAAAGCATTGAGTAAGGCCTATTCCCAGTTCCAACAGGCTGCTAGTGCCGCTGGTGAAACAACGCAAGGCTCGGGTTTGGGTACTTCGATCATGATTGCGCCGGGCATTTCCAATATGCCCTCCCTCAATGAGGATTCGCTCCCCATGCAAACGGCGGACAGCATCATTGTGCGGGCCGATAAAAAGATGATCAAAGTCCCCCTGGACGACATTCAATACATTGAAAGTCTCAAAGATTATGTGATCATTCATGTGGGCGGACGTCGGATTGTAACCAAACAAAAGATCAGTTATTTGGAACAAAAACTGCCCGATGGAAAGTTTTTGCGCATCCACCGTTCCTTCTTGGTCGCCTTGAACAAAATCCAGGCTTTTTCACCCAATCACGTCGAAATCAATGGACAAGAACTGCCCATTGGGCGCAGTTACAAAAGTGAAGTAGCCAAAGTACTGGGCTTCGTATAAAAAAAGAAAGCCCGCAAGAACAAATGAATGTTCTTGCGGGCTGCAATCATCAATACAGTATCCTTTATTTCACAATGGTAATGTCACCCTTGATGATGACCCCATTGGGAATGTCTAGTCTCAAAATATAGTAGTACGTTCCGGTTGGCAAATCTTGCCCGGTGCTGTTGGTCCCTTTCCAGTTGTTCAGGTAAGGTTTAGCCCGATAAACAATATCGCCCCAGCGATTGAAGATAACAATTTCGTTGTCTTTGTACTGTTCAGGCTGAACTTCCAAGACTTCAAAACGCATTTCATCATTGGCTCCATCTCCGTTAGGTGTGATGCCTGTTGGTACGGAGTACTGGTAGGTATTGTCTGATTTAACCTGGATGCTAACCGAAGCGGAATCACAAAGATCAACGCAAATTTTATTGCAGACCTGATACGTGAATGCATCAGTACCTGAACGACCAGGCAACCCGCGATATACAATGTTTCCACCGTTGATGGCATCAATGAGACCCAAGCTTGGGTCTTTGGCAACCGTAACCACAAAACCGGCAGTAGAGCTGATTTTTTGGTCATTGGAGACGACATTGATGGTGGTGGTTGGCATCGTTGCGCTAGCGGTAAAGTTGTCCAGACGGTCGTTGGCTGCAATGGGCGCCGTTTCACGTACAATTCTGAGCGTATCGCGGCTGTAGTTGGCACAATTGGCAGTTGAGAGCGACCAAATGAAACGGTTCTCTCCTTCTTTCAGGCCTAAAGCCATGGTACTGGCAATGCCAGGCATTTCAATGGTAATGCCCGCTGCACTCGTCCATTGGCCAGTGGTACCAGAAGGAAGGTTCCCAATCAGTGGAGCTTCATCGTTGCAAGTAGAAGTATCTCTACCTGCAGTTGCCCGAGCGAGGGAATTGTCGAGTGACACCGTTACGGTTGATTCACTGGTGCAACCATTTTCGGTATTGCTGACCACCAGTTTGTAAGTGCCAGGAGCATTTACCTGTGGACTCAGGGTATTGTCGGAGGTAATGGTACCATTACCCGTACCGACGGTCCATTTGTAGGTGATGCCTGCTCCGGTAGATGAACCAGCGCCATTCAGCGAAACGGTAACACCTGCACAGGCAATGGGTACCGGGGTCACTGCTTGAACTGCTGGCTTCTGTGAATTATCGGCAATGGTAGTTGTGGCTACGGTTGAACAGCTATTCTGGGTATTCAAAATAGTGAGTTCGTAAACTCCACTTTGGGTAGCATTGATCTCTAAAGGATTGGCACCAGGAGCAACGGCTTGACCATCAGGCCCTTTCCAGCTGATCTGGAACTGGTTGCCCTGAGAACCTGTGGCAGTCACTTTCACCGCGGGGGTTTTACAAGTGATCGCTGGAGCCTGAGCAATGGATGCGGTAGGTGCCGCTTTATCAGAAGTAATCCGTACGCTATCCACCCGGAAACAGCCATTGGAGGTATCTCTAACGGTAAGGATGTAAATCCCGGCCTGGCTGATCTTGGTTTGGAGTGCGTTAGCTGGTGAAGGCGTTGAGCCACCTCCTTGGGCAGACCAGGTGTAGGTGATTTTGGCACCAGTTCCAGAGCCTGTTCCATTCAAGGTAAGGGTATCAGATTTGCAACTTAAGACTTGGTCTGCGCCGGCTTTTGCAAGCGGAGCAGTTGTATCTGTAAGTACCTGTGCCAAACCTTCACCAATACAGCCTGTAGTCGTGTTGGTCACTTTTAAAGTGTACGCACCAGCCTTGCTTACACTAGAGCTGATGGTATTGCCTCCACTGACAATGGTTCCATTACTGGTTGTCCAGGCATAAGTATAGTTTGTATTCGCCGGAGTTACATTTCCGGTTAACGTGATGTTTGGTTTGCTGCAATTGATTTTGGCCACATTAGGGATCGCGACTTGGGGCAGATTTGCATCTTGAGCAACCACCACCGAGTCGATTCCAGCACAACCGCTGAGGGTATCACGAGCGGTAAAGATGTAAGTTCCCGCCGTTGTAACCCGGATGGTGGTAGAGTCAGTAGCCACCACTTGACCACCTCTGGTCCAGCTAAAGGTCATATTCTGGCTACCTCCCGCGGTGCTTTTGAGGGAAAGACTTGGCTGCGTACAAGTCAAGGATCCACCTGATCCCGCATCAACTGTTGGGGTAGTTTGATTGACCTTAACCACAACAGTGTCAGTAGAGACACAACTGCTTAGCGTATTGGTCACCGTCAAAATATAAGTTCCGGCTGCGGTAACAATTGCGCTTGGAATCGTATCCGTGCCTGCTTCAAATTGCCCTCCATCCGTACTGATCCATTTGGCTTTGAACGAAGCTGCATTATTTACGGTGGTGGTCAATACGGGTTTATCCGTTTTGCAGGAAATATCTACATCTTTTGAGCCGATGAGCGTTGGATAATCCGGGCTAGGCTTAACGAGCACTGTGTCTATGTCCAAACAGCCATTGGCTTCGTCTACAATACGCAGCACGTAAGTCCCTAGCGCAGTGACATCAAATCGCTGGGCACGGCTGATGATGGCATTACTGGCATCTAACCATTCGTAAATTACTGCGGGAGAATTGTTTTGCGATTTAGTGGCATCCAGTGTGACTGGCGCACCGGTACAACCCAATAAGAGGTCCTCTCCAGCATTGGCACTGGGACGAGTTTGAGAACTTTTTACTTCTACGGTATCTGTTGCGGAGCAACGGGTTACCGTATCTCGAACTTCCAGGGTATAAAAACCGGCAGCGTTTATTTTTGGATTGATGATGTTTACTTCACTTGGATCAATGGTTGTTCCTACCGGTCCACTCCACTTGTATTTAAGGGTAGTACCTTGTGAAGACCTGCTTCCATCCAATCGCAACGTATCGGCTTTGCAATCCAGGAGGATATCATTGCCGGCATCGGCGGTTGGAGTAGCTGCGTTGCGGACTTCGATGGTATCTTTTCCTGCGCATCCCGTCGTTCTGTCGAAAGCGGTAAAGACGTAAGCGCCTGGTTCATCAACAACGGTAAACAGCCGATCAGTACCGCCAGAAATTGACCCGGTTAGTGCCGACCAGTTGTAGACCAAATTTGATCCAGGGCCAGCTTTTGCATTGAGCCGCAAAGCGCCAATACAACCCTTAATGGTATCTCTGCCCGCATCTACGTCAGGTACAACACTGTTCTCTCCAATCATGAACGTATCAATTCGTACAATTGGATTGGGTTTGCGCGAATCAAAAGTGCGCAATTGAACCCGTCCGGCCGGAAGGTTGATTGCTTTTGCCGTGAACTGGAGTGGAACGGTTCCGGCATTTTGATCCAGGGCTTCCCACAGATAAAAGATGTCGCCGGTTCCTCCCTGCGTTTTTACTTCGATCGTGCCGTTGCGTTGTCCAGGACAAGAAGCAATGGTGATCAGGGTATCTACCAAAAGAATGGTATCCTGAATACAAACTTCACCCGCTTTAGGGAATACACTACCGACCCCATCTAAAGTGGTAACGGATGGATTGGGGGTATTGTTGATGTCGATTTTATGGCACTCATTGACTGCTCCGATCAATTCGAAGCACATGGTGAACAAGGTAGATGAATCCATTAACGTTTTGCCAGCCATGTCACTAAAATCAACCGTAAGTACACCTACTGGGGCAGAACTGTTATTTAAGACCAGACCAGTAATACCACTGGAAGGAGTTGCAGAAACAAATTTCAAATCGGTAGGCCAATTGACCGTGAACTGGGTGGAGGTTACCTTTTGAAAATTTTCTACATTGAAGTCCACACAAACAGTATCTTTAGAATACCCTTTGTTTTCGCCCATCAAAAGGAAAAAACCAGTTGGATTCAAGATACAGACATTGGTTGGTGCACCAGTAATCCCGACGTTTTTGCCATTAGACGTACTCAAAATGGCTTGACGTTCCAGCGGCAAGTCCACCACTTCAATGTTGTTGTCGCAGTTGTCCTGAGTACCTAGTTCACCTGGGGACTGCCCGGTGATGTCGTAACATACCTGAAAAATTACAGTTCCATCGAGGACAGTTCTCGGAGTTGCGGAAGTATAATCAAAGGACAATGCACCACCAGAGGTTCCGACCAAACTAAAGTTGGAACCAAGACTCAAGCCAGGTAGTGCGGTGGTATTCAGGTTTTTGATCTCGGCGAAGGAAATATCGGCAGGTTCCCAGCTTAGGAAAACTGTAGGTCGATTACATCTTTGAAATTACCAACGGTTACATCCGTACAGATCTCATCGCCAGGCTTACCATTTCCTGCACTTAGTACAATGCGAACCCCTGCTGGCTGGATGATTTGTACCTCGCAGTTGCGCGGAGCCAGGCCGATGTTAAGCACACTTCCCCTGCGGGTAATGACAGCCGTATTGCGGTTCAATTGTACTGGCGCTTCCAGGATACTATCGGTAGGACTGAGGGTGCCACTAAGCCCCACGGCTTTGAAACACACTTCAAAAAGGGTTTCCCCTGGATTCAAAGTTGCAGAAGTTGTGCCCGGAGCCACCCAATTCAAACCCAATACCCCATTAGCAACGTTGGCCTTGTTGAAGAAAGATTCAGCAAAGCCAGGAATTTTACTGTTAAAATTTTTGATTTGGACGAATTGCAAGGTATTTGCATTCCATTCGGTCAGGAAATTCAAGGTATTAATGGTGGATATCCCTTCCGGTGCAGTGATCTTTACACATACCTCTTGGTTGATCTGAACAGGTACCCCACAATTAACGGCCAACTTCAAACCCGGCGGGTCACAAGGAGAAATGTTGACATAGGTGGTTTGTCCAATAATGGGAATAATTTCCCCTTCCCGAACCGTATTGATGGCTTCTTTTCTGGTTGGTACATCTGAAAAAACGACTGAAGCGGCATCAGAGCCACAAGGACCAATGATTTTGAAAAATACCTGGAAAATTGCCGTACTATCTGGGAGCGTAATGCCCTGTGACTCTACAAAAGACCAGGAAACGGTTAAATTTCCTTTGTCAATGTTACCAGCAGGATCATTGGGACGACCGAAACTGCTGGAAGAAAGGTTGGTTAAATTCTCGAGCGGCAGTACGTTATTGAATTCGAGTAAGGTTGTGTCATAATTCATCGAGAACTGAAAGCTCGTCAACTTGTCGAAGCCGCTTACTCTCACGTTGATGAATACAATTTCTCCGGAGCTACCGGAAGCCTCTGAGGCAAAAAGACGGATCGGGCGTACACCTACTGCTACATCGCCTACGATAGATTCTCTATTGTAACCAATGGACACACAATTTCCACTACCATTGAAACGACCAATGATGATGGGGTCGATGTCGCCAATAAAATCGCGGTCTTCACTTAGGCCGACGCTGGAAGCTTGTCCATATTTGCCAATGACTTTGAAACAAACCTCAAAAATGGTTACACCATCATTTTTTGTAATGGAATTGGTGCTGTTACAAGCTCCGGGAGACCAGTTCAAAAACAACAAACCCGATTTGGATCGGCTGGGATCAAAATCGGATACATCCAAACCCGGTAACTCGGCGGTTGGACGTACTTCTTTAAATTCCAAAATAGTACTATCCCAAAAAATGGGAAACTTTAAGGACGTGATGTCCGTAAAGTCTTTGACGGTTACTTTAATACAAACCTCTTCATCAGTATTTTTTACTGCGGAGGAGAAATTAAAAGAAGGCCCTTGAGCCCAGGCCGTCAGTTGAACAGCCAGGATGAAACCCAGCAGAGCAAGAATTTTTTTCATGGAAGAATGAATTTGGGACATGATGTCCATTTTCCAGTCTGTTATCAATTCATGGAAATGAACTGAGCGATCAATTTTGGAATGATAAGGTCAGGTTCAATTCGTGGGTCCCCCCGGTTGAAGGGCCGAACGTACTGAAGTTGTAATCGAAACCGTAACCAAGGCGGAAGGTGTTACTCAGCCCGGCGTTTTCACCCAGGACAAACCCTGTTTCCAGGTGTACTGCGCCTGCCGACGAGCCTCCCGCACCAATCCAGAGCGCTGTTGGCAACTGGTAACGCAAGTTGACATCTACGTTTACGGGTGCGTTGGGCGTATATTTCACCCACATCGAAGGTTCGAGAAAGCCATCGTTGCGGAAAAACTTGTAGTAACCTACTTGACCATAAAAGTGCTGAACACGTTTGGTGAAAAATTCGCCCTGTTCGTTGGTAAAGGTGAGGTCTAAGCCAAAGGCTTGTGGCACAGATAACCCTGCGTAGAAGTAGTCGTCGGCGAATCGGCCACCTACTGCTTTGTAGAAGAACATTCCTACCCCAATGTCGGGAAACATTTGCCCTTGGTCTACCCCGGCAAGTGCGTCGTTTTCATCACGTAGTTTGATTTCGGAAGACCTGATGCGGTACTGAACCATGCCAGCACTCAGACCGATAGAAAAGCCTCCGTATTCGGGATCTTCGGTTAACACACCAGCAATTCGACCATAGAACCCGGTAAAACCAGTTGGTCCCGTTTGGTCGTTGATCACTTGACCGCCGAACATCGGCGCTACCCCACTACCACTAGCATTGATCCAGGATGCACGCAGAACCTGCGTTTTGGGAGCTGCTCCACCAAATCCAGACCATTGGCTTCGATAAGAAGCCCCTACGGTAATGTTGTTACCGTATGCCAGGAAATCAGACTCAACCGCTGCCGGGTTGATTATCGTCTGATTTTCACGATATTGGGTGAATAGGGAGAGCTGTTGAGCGAAAGAAACAGCGGTCGTCAATAAAAAAATGACAAGTAAACATACTCTGGTCATGGGACGAGTTTTTGAGATGGCCAAAAATACCAAAATTCCCTTTGCTTGGTTGTTAAATAATTTTCAGCCCCAAAAATATCTTTTTTTTACGTATTTGAATTATTTCCACGCAAAATTACAGACTTCGTGAAAGATAAAGGAAAACCATACGTGTAATTAGCTGATAAAGGGCAAAAACCATTCCAAGCAAAACCAACTTCGCCAAATGCAGCCCTGTGGACCCAAGAGACCAAATCAAGCTGGTTTAAATCGAAGTACTATATGAATGCTGATTTCTTAAAATTATTTTAACAAGGAGAAAAAAAAGCTATCAGCTATCAGCAGTGAGCAATCAGCTGATAGCTGATGGCTCATTGCTGATAGCTAATACGTTTTCCACCGCGTTTTCAAAGACTTCTTAAACCCCTTTGCAGCTTTGCCGCTGATGGTGAAGAATTTTTGGGCATCTTTCAGGCTGGAGCCGGGGTTGGATTCATGAAACCGATCGGCCATTTTGTAGGCCAAAGCGCGTGAACTTTCCGCGGCCAAACCCGAAGTACCATAATGCGCATTGAGGATTTCACTGATCAAAGGCATTTGGTCGGTAAACAGACAATTGTGGTCCACATAGTACTCGGCAAAAGCAAAATTTTTGGGATCGCGTAAAAACTGCTCGAGGGATTGGTGTTTAAAACCAAAGTTGGCCAGGGAATGGGTTTCAAAATCCCGTTCCATTTTGCGGTAGTGGCGTTCAAAAGCTTCCCAGTTTTTGCTGTTCTCCAGTTTTTGGAATTCGACCTGAGCCAGCTCAAAATCTCGCGGAGCCTCATACTTGCGCAAAGCTTCGTTGATGGAGTAAATGTCCAAATCGCAGTAAGCCGCAGCCTGACATACCGCGTAGATTTTTTGGTAAGCAGTGTAGGCCAGGGCAAATTTGCGCTGGGTGATCAATTGTTCTGCTTCTTTTTTTCCTGTCTCGTAAGCTTCTCTTTCTTCCAGGCAGGATTCTTTGGCCAGGTTTTTAAAGCGGGTTTGTAGTGCCGCAGGAACGGGTAATGGATAGGTGCTCATGTACTGGCGAAACCCTTTCAGTGCTTCGTACTTGGCCTGTTGGTCGTAAATGCGTTCTACCTCGCGCAGTTTTTGATCCAACAAATCAGCAAATGCCTGATCCCGTAAACGGGTGGCTTCATCCCGCATGGCCAAACTAGCAGTACCGTTGTCCCGCACCAGTGGATGCAACAAATCGAGCGCCTTTTGCAGATTGCCCTGCGCCAAAAGGGTTTGCCCACGGGTAAGTTGCAATTTGAACTCGGTGTCTTTAAACGGATCGGGCAAATTGGCTTCTACTTTTAAACTTTTGGCGAGCGTTACATTGTCCTTGCGGTAACGGGCCAGCACCACGGCAGCGTCGTCCAGGGTGCCCGCAGTAATCATACTTTCAAGGTGGCGACGTTGTACATTCACCTTGCGGTCGTAAAAAATTGGTCCTTTGCTGAAGTAAGCCCGGGTTAGGCTATCGCCAGATTGTGTAGTGGTGATGAAATTGCTCAAATCCTGAAACAGCATTATACCGGGTTCCACCTGATCAGTCCGTAAATATTGATCCAGGTACCCCAGGGTGCGCAAACTGAAACTTTTGCGCATGCGGGCGACTTCGGCAATTTGTGAATCGGCCAGGTATTGACGGTAAAGGCTGCGCACTGAATCCAGAGAGGTGAAACGGCGGATGGCGGTTTCAGCGGTACCCTCGTGGTACATCCAACGATTGGCTTCTTTGACCAAAAAACTAAAATGATCCTGGCTGAGGCGGCGGCGTTCTTCGCGGCTGTTGTTTTGTGGCAAAGCGCCAACCATTTGTTGCTCCAGAGCTTCCACACTACTCAAGGCCCGAAATCCTTCCTGGAAGCGTTGCTGATCGCGCAAGTTGCCAATTTTGCGCAGGTACTCCTGGTGCAGATCGATCAACATGTCGTTGGTGTTGAGGAACTGAAACCCGGCAGTGCGTTGCATGCTGCGCAAATCATTGAGCGCGGTTTCGGCCTGACTCAGGTTATCGCTGCGCAAATAATCTACAAAACGGCGTTGCGTATTGTCGGCGTAACGGCGCAATGCTTCTTGTTTTTCCCCGCGCAAAGTGGAAGCCGTATACGCGTTGAAGTAGCGTGGGTTGGCCTCGGCAAAGGTGATGGCCTGATTGAAATAGGTATGCATCAAATTCCAATCGTTGCCCTGTGCGGCCTGGCGGGCGCGCTGCTGGAAAATCGCCAGTTCATCCTGGTAAGCCTTTTGGATGATGGTTTCCAGTTCTGCAAAACAAGCGTTCTGGTCGCGGTCATTGCTCAACAACTTACAGTATTCACCGGCAAAAGTGCGCAGGTGGCCTTCCCGGTCCCGGAGCGTGGGCTGACGACCAGCCTCTGCGATGGCGTCTTCCCTCTCCTTGTAAATGACGCTGTAGATGTCGCGGTTCAGTTGCTCAGCGGCGTAATCGCGGTTGAGGCGAATGGCGTAACGCAACTGCGCGAAACGTTGGCGGTAATCAAATTGCCGGCGGCGGTACAGTACGTTTTGGATTTCTGTTCGGGCGGCATCCTTGATTTTATAATCAAAATCGAGGAGTGATTTTTCGTTGAGTCGGTACTTTTTGACAAAATCGATGGCGTCCAGGTAGGCGTTTTCTTTGTCTTCAAACGCACTTGACGACTCCAGTTTGCTGCGCAAGCGGGTCAATTCTTCTTCCTGTAAGCGGTATTTTCGGTCGCTCAGTTCGGTTTTTTTACTGCCCAGGTAAGTTGGGTTGTCGTTGACCAAAATTTCCAGCTCGCTGATCACTTTCCATTTGTCGTCAAAGTTGCGGAGACTGGCCAGGCTGTTGAGTTGCTCCTGGTAGCGATCGGTATACAATTTTTGCAGCAAATCATCGGCAATGCTTTGGCAATTCCAGTTCAGGACGGCCAAACTGTTTTTTTCGCAAAAAGCTTTGGCTTCCAGGAATTTGCTGCGTTTTTGCTCAAAACCATTGGCGTTTTTGCCTGCATCAATCAAGGCCTGGAACCGCAACTGCGCGTCTTTTTCCCGAATGCGTTCGCTGCAATTGTCTACTGGGTACAGGTCACAGAGTTCCTTGGCGTCTTTGAGTTTGTCCTGGGTGTTGAGGGCCAAGAGACGTTTGATCTCGCGGCTAAAGGCAATTTTGAGTTTGCCCTCACAATCTGCTTGTTTTGTGCTGAGGCAGAGCTCCTTGGCCTGGCGCAATAAGCTCACGACGTCGGCACTACCCTGGGCTTTATTGAGCAGTTCGTCAATCGAACCCAAATCGGTACCTGCCGGGCTTTTGATCGTGTCTTCTTTGACCTCTTTGATTTCCACTTGTGGGCGAGGTTTGCCCGGCGTTTTTTTTAGCAACAAACTATCCAGTTTTTGTGCGGAAAGGCCGATGCCAGTCAGCATAAAAACGCTAAAAACCAGAAGGATTTGGAAAAAACGAGGCTTTGGTATCTGTTTCATATTGCTGCACATTTGGTCGTTTGGGACGCTTAAAATACAAACTAAGGCGTCTATTGTTAGGGGGGCTGGAAGGTGTAGCAGCGCTACATGAGCATTTTCGGAACGAAATTAACCCTAAATCGGGCCATTTGCAGCAAAACAAAAAATTTTAGACATGCTCTAAAGACGCAAAGTAATATGCTAAAGTTAAGGCATTTCAAAACTTTGATTTTTTCTTAACCATCACGGCTGAAATTGTTATCAAAATTAATGGTATTGAAATTTTTATTTTATTTTAATTTAAAATCAAACAAAAGTGTAAATTTGTACAATCAACCTAAAACACATTGCCATGAAAAAATTATTGTGGTTTTTTTTAGCCCTGGGGGCATTGGTTACTGCTTGCAAACCAGAAGGGGCACCCAAAGAGCCGCCTAAAGACTATTACGCAGAAATCACAGCTAACACCGATTACGATTCCCTCCTTGCCCAAAAACTGGGATCCGATGACTACGGCATGAAACCCTACGTTATGGCTTTTTTAAAAGCAGGCCCCAATCGTGATCTTGATTCTACGGCTGCGGCAAAACTGCAAGAAGCCCACCTCAAGAACATTTTTCGGATGGCCAAAGAGGGAAAATTGCTGATGGCAGGCCCATTTATGGACAATACCGAAATCCGGGGGATTTACATTTTTGACGTGCGCTCCATCGAAGAAGCCCAAAAGCTGACCGAGACGGATCCTGCCATCAAAGCAGGGAGCCTGGTCATGGAATTGCACCCCTGGTACGGTTCGGCAGTTTTACCACTTTTGGTTCCGCTACACAAGAAGGTGGAGAAAAACTCCATTGTTGACTAGGAACGGAAATGAAATAAAAGCGCAGATTTGCCGCGCTAAATTGGGGCGGGGCGGGGGGGGGGGGCGCGGGGGGCAGAGTCCAGCAATGGTTTTATTTATTTCGTTCCTCAACACTTGCCCGCAAACAATGCCACCAATTGTTCTCGTTTGTCGATGTAAAAACGACGCAACTTCAGCCGTAAAAAGCGGTAGTAAAGGCCGGTGTAATGGGGGACAAGGTGGTACAAAAAGTACCGTATTTCTTCAATGCGGTAAATCAGGAAAGCAAAAAAGGCCAGGAACAAGATCGCGCCAATCGCCGTAGGCCAGGGACTCCAGGTGTGACTGCCCAATGAACGTACCCCAATTCCAAACCAGGTGCCGTACAGCAACACGTAGTGAACACTGTAAATCACCAGGGTTTCGCCACCAATCTTGAGGATCAGCGGATTGATGTTCTTGAACAATTTGGTGATCCAGATGAAGAGTGAAAATACAATCAAAATATGACCCAAACGCCAAAAGGAGGCGTTGTTGTAGGTAGCCATCCGGAAGTGATCAATCGTGGTAAGGCGATACAATCCCGTTAAAATGTCATTGACTGAGTAGTGAATCCAAACGCCCAACACCAAAAAGAGCAAGGGTGCCCAATGGGTATGGTAAAAATTGGGTTGTTTGTGCATGTGCCAGCCCACTACCGCCCCAAATAAGGAATAACCGATCCATGGAAAAAGGGTAAAAGTGGAGCCGTGATCCTTGATGAGGTAGTTTTGTAAAACGATGGGCAGACCAGACCAATCGGTGGTTTTGACAATCGGCGAAATCAAGAAAGCTGTAAATGCCAAGCCCAGGTACATCAAAGGTAAGGGGATGCGGGTTTTTTGATAAATGATAAACACCACGATGACCGTCAAAATTGCCAGGCCAATGATGTGAAACACATCCACAAAAAAGAATGAAGGGAAAAATTTGAAGCTAAAAACGTAGAAAAAATTCCATTTGAGCACGTAGCCTAAAAACAGCAACAAAACTACCCTGCGCAAACCCTTTTGGATGCGGATGTTTTGGTACCAGGGACGAGCGTCGCGCAACATCAGAAACACAAAAATGGCGCCACTCACAAAAAAGAAAATGGGGGCGGTCATGCCCCGCATGAAATGCCAGGTCCAATACACCAGGTTACTTGAATCACGAAACTTGTCATCCAGCATGGTGTCGACGAAATGCCCTTGCAACATCATCATGATGGCGTAAGCCCGCAATACATCGAGAAAAACAATCCGCTTTTTGGGCGTTGCTGAAGGTATAGGAAGAGATGGAGAGACCGTACTCAATGCGTTGATTTTATTTTTTTGTCAAGTGACCTACTGTTCATAAGGTCTAAGGCTTCGGCAATTAGACGCCATTTTGTCCAATAAGTCATTCTCTTTTTGCCAAAAACTTGCGCAAAATTATGGAAAAAATATGCTTCAACGCAACCGAATTGTAAAGCGGGGTGATAACTTTAACTTTTCTAAGCAATAGACTTGTTGTAAAGAGAGGCTGCTTGGCTCAAAAAGGTCTTTTTTCCCTGCTTGTCGTTTATTTTTTCGTCCGTAGCGCTGCTACGCACTTAAAAATAAGCCTCAATCAGGAAAAAAATCCCTTATTTTTGATCTCAAGCGCTCTCATTACAACAAGTCTAATTCAAGCAAAAACTATGGTTGGCATCATTATGGGGTCGGATTCCGATTTACCGATCATGCGGCAGGCTGCCGATATCCTCAAAACCTTTGGCATCCCCTGCGAAGTGACGATTGTATCGGCTCACCGCACACCCGAACGCCTGTTCCATTACGCCAAAAATGCCCACCAAAGAGGACTTAAGGTCATCATTGCGGGAGCCGGTGGTGCGGCGCATTTGCCAGGGATGGTGGCTTCACTTTCCCCGCTGCCAGTGATTGGTGTGCCCATTAAATCTTCAAATTCGATTGATGGCTGGGACTCGGTTTTGTCGATTCTGCAAATGCCTGGCGGAGTACCCGTAGCCACGGTGGCGCTGGATGGAGCCAAAAATGCGGGGATATTGGCAGCCAAGATTATTGGGAGCCATGACGCTGCCGTGCAAGAAAAAGTATTGGTGTTCAAAAAAAAGCTGGAAGAAGAGGTAGCCCTGAAGTACCGCAAGCTGGAAGCTGAAGGCTACGAGGATTATCCAAGATAAAGTCCAGTACGGGTTTTGAGAGACCCGTACCGGATTTTAGGCAGCATTTGTGTTTGGGGAACACAGTTTCACCATTTATTTGGTGATTAATATCTTTTTAAGGCCTACTCCTTTATCCGTCAATATTCTCAGGAAGATGATCCCTCCGGGAATTCCCTGAAGATCCAACTGCCGGGTAGGGCTCAAAACCGGAGTCAGCGCTCGGCCATCCTGTTGAAGCAATTGAAAACCCTGAACTTGGAGGCTTCCATAGTCAACAAAAAGCTGGTGACTGGCGGGCTGAGGAAAAAGTCGAACTTGGTGCGCGATCTGCCGATCTTGGGTTTTAGATACCACACTGTTTTTCACAGCAATGGGGCTGTTCAGGAGATTGGTGGGAATGCTTGCATAGGTGTTCGAGATAAGTTGTACGTCTTGAATTTCAAATTTTAGCTTACCATTCGCGCCCTCGCGCAAATTGAATACCAGGTCTTCGATGGTAACTTTGACTTTGCCAATCACCCCTTGTCCCCTGCGGTTGCGACCATCCATTCTTACCAAAGCAACTTCTAACTTGCCCAAAGTTGGATCTTTGTGTTGAAAAACCAATAAGTCTTCCCCTTGTGTACCCAACCAGGAATTTTCAGTAAAAAAGCTCAGCTCATGCTCCTTGATTTGAGCTGGATCATAGGCAATCGTAAAAGCAACCCCGTAAACATTTTCTGCCCATTGTTCGTCAGAGCCCAGTACAACTGGCAGCCATTGGCCTGGCCCGGTGTAAAGGGTATCTCCCTGCAAAAACAGATTAACCCCTTCCTCCCGAATTTCAGCCTCCAGTACCTTGGGTATGCCATCGGCATGTTTTCTACTCCAGTTCGCGGCCAAAGCGCTGGTATCCAAAGCATTGATCTGTCCATTGCCATCAGTATCTACATTCGACAGGTCAACTGGCCTTTGGGGTAGATTTACAGCCCATAATGGTGCATCCTGGGCTTTCCATTCCATGCTCTGGGTTTTTCGGGCTGGCCCAGATTTGCCGTAAGCCAGGCCAATCGGAAAAAGATCCTTGTGGTTGACCTCCCCATTTCGATCCGCATCACCAGGCCAAACCGATGTTGCTCCTGTACACAAGTTATGCTTATCCTGGACTTCAACGGGGGCAACACAAGTGCCATGGTTGCCTAAAACATCCCAGGCGTGGAGCTCCACATCGATGGTGCTGCCCTTGTCGGTACAATCAAATGTGAGGGTAGTTTGGTTTTTGTCTATGGCTTCTCCTACCCGATTGATCGAGTACTGTTTGATCCGTTTTTGTCCATTTTGAGTTTCCGGGCCTTGGCCATCAGGGGAATAAATGTCTGCCGCAACCAAGTCCTCGGCAGTAATGTTTATGGCAGCACCTCCTTGACCATTGGGCGCCAAAGCTACACTTAATCCATTGACACAAACCGGGCTTGGGGGATAGGAAGTCTTTACATAGATCCATTGGGTATACGAGAAGGCATGGTAATATTCCCCCTCAGTGTTGCATTTGGGAAGATCAGGCTGTTTCGTAATCCCGGCGGCAGGGCTCAGTCCGCCCCAATCTGCATCTCCCGGAAAATAATAATCGTCAGCATTGTTGATGGTATCATCTTTAGATACCCAAAACTCTTCATTTCGATCTTTGTCACTATCCACTACCATTACCTGCGTCACAGCTAGACCTTCCGCACCCCACAGATCGCGATCAATCTGGGTAAAGACGGGGATCTCATCACAAACATCCTGATAAGCCAACCAGTTGATGATAAAATAAGTGCGGTGTATCACCACAGAATCTGTAGTGTAATTGAATGCTTCATCCTGGTAATTTAAGCCCAAGAGTGAACAGTCAGAATTTGTAAGCATCACCGTGTCCTTCAAAGCTGGAGTTGAAGCCACTTTGGCGTCTTTGGGGAAAATGATGGTGTAGGTATATCCACAATCATTGACTGGCGGTTTTGTCTGGCCTTTTTTTAGCCCAATCGAATGCTCTGCTGGTGCTGAGTGTTTGTGCTTAGAGCCAATCACAAAGGAGGGAAAGTATTTGGCACTAAGGCTGTTGAGTCCTATGGCCAAGGCAATTGTTAGTAGAAAAACTAATTTTTTCATCGTACACTTTGTTGGTAATGATAAAATGGGATTATATGCCATCAAAAGATCGAATTATGATTTGATCTTAATTGATGATACAAAAGTATGGGCTCCCGCTCGGGCAAACGAAGACATTAATTTCTCTATTCTAGATCAAAAAAAATTGATTAGTTTTGCAAAAAACTATTTATCAATAGTTTAATAAAAATAAACCTAGAAAAATGAAAGGCATATTCCTCGATATGTATCAAAAAACACCGCTAAAAGAGCGCAAAGCCTTTATCCAATTCGTGGATTCGCCCTTTTTTAATCAAAACCCCAATTTACAGCGTTTAATTCGTGCATTAGAAAAGCAGCTCAAAGCGTCAAAAAAAATCGATAAGCACCTGGCATACCAGGAATGTTTTGGCGATGAACCTTTTAATGGCGCCAAATACGACAACTTGATTTCAGACCTGCTGCATTTGTGGTACAATTATTTGACGCAGATTGGCTTGAACCGCAGCCCCGCCACGCAAAAACAATTACTGGTGCGTTACCTGCTGGATCAGGAATGGTTCGAACCGTGTAGCGCTCAACTCGGTAAGTTTGCCAAAATAATACAAGCTACTCCTTGGCAAGATCAGCAATATTGGCAAGCAGAGAGCCAATACCAATACCTTGAAGATCAACAAAAAGTAATTCAAAACAGGCGGGAATATTCTCCACATCTTCAACTCCGCAATGATGCCCTGGATCGTTATTATCACCTCGAAAAAATGCGCATTGCCTGTGATATGGCCAGCCGCAGCAATGCCGTGAACGCCACGTATAACAACCTATTCATGGAAGAAATCATTCAATGGTACCACCACCACCCCAGCTCCTTCCGTGAATTCCCAGCTTCCAGCTTTATTCCGCCGCATATCGACTTTTTCAGCTCCTGAAAGCTCAACCACGTATCAAGACCTAAAAACTCAGCTGGAATTGCACCTGGAACTTATTCCCATCGACGAACTCAGGCATTTGTATACCTACCTGATCAACTACGCGGTGCAACAAAGCAATTCTGGCGACAATCAGTTTTACCAGGAGTTGTTCGAACTGTACCGTTTTCTGCTGGAAAAATCCATTTTAATCAAAAATGATTCGCTCACCCAGTGGACATTTACCAACATCATCACGGTAGGGATACGAACCAAGAACTACGCATGGACAGAACAATTCATTCAGGAAAACAACCATTTTCTGTTGCCGGAACTGCGCCAAAATGTAGTGACTTACAACTTAGCCAATCTTCACTTTGAAAAAAAGGACTACGCTTCAGCATTAAGAATGCTGCACAATGTGGAGTTCACGGATTCATTTTATCATTTATCCGCCAAGTTTATTCAATTAAAAATTTACTATGTACTTCATGAAACGGAAGCCCTGCTGGCGTTGATCCAAACGACCCGGCGTTTTTTGCAACGCAACCGCCAATTGTCTACTTACCAAAAAAAGTCCAGCCTCCATTTTTTGACCCTCTTACAAAAGTTAACCCAGGCTACGATCCTTCAATCGCTCTATCAGGTACCCAAGGCTCATTACCACAAACTAAAAAAAGACTACCTCCAAATGAGCCCCCTGGCCAATAAGCAATGGTTGGAAGAAATGATTGAGGAATTGAACCCGTAATCCTCAGCGACTGCAGCTAATAATTCATGGTCAACGACGGCGTTCAGCACTGGGTAAAATGAGGTTCGAAAGCACCACAATCATTTCGATTCGTAAACACCAGCCGGGTATTCCCCAAATGATCCTTGAAGTTGTACTCCTTGCGCCAGGCGATGGTATTGGAAGCATCCACATTGGTTATTGTTGTCGCAATCCGGTACTTAGCACCGTTCGACCGTCTGGGTACTGAACATTTGCATTGTCTTCTGCGGTAATAAAAAAGCTGGTAGGCTTAAAGGTTGCCACAGTTTTTAGTGAACTTGAAGGCGTAATGGAAAACATACCACTTGGTATTTTCAACTGTCCGATGTTTTTCACCCCGTTCTGTTCCGTTTCCATCCACACAATGTACATTTCCTTGGCAGGGCTAAGTCTTGCAGGGGCTGCCAAATGCTTTACATTTAAATCAATGTTGTAATTGCTGTTTTTGTCTTGCTTCACCTTTACGGAGCCCTCTGCGGCAGGGACTACCGGGGATATTGAAAAGTCATATTTGGTAATACCGCACGATTGTAGTACTGCAATGGCAAGCAATAGTGTAAAGGCTGTGTGCACCTTTGTAGCTAGCCTTTTTGATTTTATGAAGTTCATTTTTTTTCATTTTATGATGTATCAAAGGTCGCTATACTCTTCCGGTGAAGCCTTACACAATTCAGGAAATAAGTTGCATTATTCACATATTAGCCATTAGCAGGTCATGGGTCCCCAGAGACAGGTTGCCGTTGAAGCCGCGAGCGGTGGCGCGGTCGCGGCATATTGTATGCGGGGTAAGAGGTTGGTCGAAAAAGCGAGTTTGTTGGTACAGCTACAAATTTATCATAATAAACAGTTTTTCATTTAAAAACACATATAATTATTTTAATTAAATCACATCACCCCTTTGACAAAATACCTTTTTTTGAACTTATGATACTTTGGTTCAAGGTTGCTCAATCGCTTGATTTTATGAATTTCGTTGAGTAACAAAACTGGAAACTGCTTTTGCGGTTTATTTACAGGATTTGAGTATTCATGGACATCGTACTTTGGGCAAGTTTCTTCTGTGATGATAAATGCTTTACCGCTCATGCAAAATGAAATCATCAGCGTATCCCCGTTGAGATTTGAAAAAGTATGTTTGCTATTTCGGTAAATCAATTGTCCCTTATTGGTCCACCTACCATATTTGCTTATCACTTTGTCTATACATCTTGATTTTTTCCTAGTGTATTCAATAGATTCTAAAACATTGGGGCAAAATAAAGCAAAATCTAGATGTGTATTAGTGCAAGCAGCCAAATCAAAATTTCTGCCATCATCGAGAATAGCTTTTTCAGTGTAAGTCCAATAGAGATGTTGTTCGTTAAATATATTTAATACAAATAAAATCTCAACCCTTCCACTTACTGACAATGATTGAGCGCTCAGATTAACGCATATCGCTAAATAAAAAATAACGAGTACTTTTTTCATTTTAGAATAATAAATCAATACAAATGTTGATGATTCAAAAAAAATGATGCCACTTGAATTCGGGTAGTCAATAAAGACCACTTTTTTGATCTCGAATCCAAGTTATAAATGCAATCTTTGTCATCACTATTTTTGTGGGATATAGTTTTTCTGAATATTCGCTATTTTTATCCCGAAATAATTTTTTCTTATCCTAAAACACCTCTGCTCAAATGGCGCCTAAACTTACCTTACTTACGGTTGTACTGGTATTTGCTTTTTCCTGTGGAAAAGACGGTCTAAACCTGGACGACGCTGCCACCAACCACCACCCGGGCCTCAAGCCCCAAACCCGGGAGCAAATCAACCAACAAGCCCTGCGCTTGCTCAACGAACACCAAAAATTTGAATGGCACATGGTGGATGCCCAAACCGTGTGGAGCGCCAACCTGCTCGGCGATTCCATCATGTGTATTGGCTACCAACCCGCCAATGAAAAGAACCTGAACCAACGCCTGCACCAAATCGATATCCAACAAAAAGAATGGAAGCAGGTACGAGACGCATTGATCAATTACATCGTTGCCGAAACCAATCGGCAAAATCCAGGTAAAACCGTCACAGCCAAAGACCTGATGCCTTTTGGTGAAGAAAGTGTGCTGCCCGTCATCGACATCAAAGTGAGCAGCCTGGGCATCATTGAAAAACTGCGCAGCTTGCCTGAAGTACGCTACGTGGAACCCATGGGGTACAGTTACAACGAAGAGCGCCAGCGCAGTGATTCCGGTTGTGGCGTAAGTGGCAATGCCAGCATCCCTGCTGCCGATTACACCAACATCACGCCCGCTGCCAAACAATCCTGGCACCACGGGGTACCCAGAATTGGTACAGCCTGGGGCAACAACTCCGGACGGGGCATTACCGTGGCCCTTTTGGATACAGGCACACCCAATCCCAGCAGCCAACCCAAATTGGGCAGCCAGTTCAATTCTGGACTTTCCACGGGTAGAACCCTGACGCGTACGGGTACTTACGTCAGTTGCTGGTTCTGCGGAACGCCGGATGGCCCCAACGATCAGTGTGGGCACGGCACCCAAATGGCGGGCCTGATTGCTGCACCGCGTGGCAATGATGGTACTCCTGCCGGGGTGGCTTACAATTGCAACCTGCTGGGCATTCGGGTAACCAGCGACGTCATCATCAACACATCAAGCGAGAAAAAAGGAGTAGCCGATGGCCTCGTGATTGCGGGAAACAATACCAGCGTCAAAATCATCAGCATGTCGATTGGAGACATTTTTTCCAGCGGACAGGTAGAAGATGGGGTGCGCTATGCTTACGGCAAAGGAAAAATGTTGTTGGCTGCAGCCGGGACCTCAACCAGCATCACCAACTGGTATGGCGTGATTTTCCCGGCCTGGATGGCCGAATGTATCGCGGTTACCGGCGTAAAAGACGGAGGTTTGCCGCTCGAACGTTGCAATACTTGCCACAGCGGCAGCGATGTGGAATTTGTGGCGGTGATGCAACGCAAAGTAGACAACAACCGCACTGCGCTCACTCTGGCGCCTACGGGCAATGTACCCGCCAATGTCGGTGGATCTTCAGCAGCAACGGCAACTACCGCCGGGATTGCTGCCCTGATTTGG
>NZ_JADKCX010000089.1 GCF_016718685.1 Haliscomenobacter sp.
CACTTCATTGATTTTACATCGCCAGTAAAAGACAATCCAGATTCCGCCTGGGGTACGTACCTGAAATTTCCTTTGCCATTTCCTTCATAAAGCTGCCCAAAGTTTGCATCAATACTCCCCAAACGGATGCGTATCGCGCTCTGGTTGCCAGCCAGGATAAAATCAAGGTGACCATCGTGATTGTAATCAAGCACTTCAATACTATAGACAGGTGCATACTGGGCCTCAGGTGGCAAAATGTGTTTGACAAACTGCTTGCCCTGATTTTCAAAATAAACGCTTCGCAGTTCAGTTGCGGCCAATCTTTTTGCTTGCGAAAGCTCCGTAGGAGTGAACAAGTCGCTTAGTGTGGCTTCAGAATAGGGTGCATAGGTTGTGAACTTCTTGCGCAAGGGAAAAAGTTGATCCAACAGTTCATCACGACCAGCAAAGGGGTAAGGTTTGTGTTGTACATACGAAACCAGAATCGGATCGATGCTACCATTGCTATCAAAGTCTGAATAGACCATACTGATGGGTTCTGATTCACTTGCTTTGAACTGAGAATTCAAACCGAAATTGCCCGCAATCAGGTCGTCATCGCCATCATGGTCAAAATCGGCCACGGCTAGTTTACTCCACCAGCCAGATTCCACATTTTTGAAATATTGATTGGTGGCTTCCTCAAAACGTTTCCCTTGTTTGTTGATCCATACACTGATTGGCATGAACTCTCCCAGCACAATCAGGTCAGCAAAAGTATCCTCGTTGAGGTCAATCCAGGCTGCATCGGTAACCATGCCCAGGTTTTTCAACAAAGGCAATAGACTTTCAGTAGCATCGGTAAATCGCCCTGAACCATCATTGAGCAAGAGATAACTTGGTGGAGATTGTGGATATGAACCCGGCATCACCCTGCCACCTACGAACAAGTCAAGATCACCATCGTGATCAAGATCCATTGGCCGCACACAGGATTTGGCTGGAGACATGTGTGGTATTGCGCCTAGCGCTTTGGTGGGAATTTCCCTTACCATCATTGAGGTACAAGCGATCTTGCAAGGCATCTTCATCCGGTTGGTATTCGTGATAACCGCCACTCACTACATATAAATCTTGATCACCATCACCGTCAGCGTCGAAAAAGCTGGCATCTGCATCCGCGCAATTGGCATCTTCTTTGAAATCAAAATTACCCATCATCCTGAAGATGCCGTTGCTCAACTGTACGAACAAACGACCAGGATTTTCTTTGGTGCCCCCAACAAATATATCCAGCGTACCATCTTTATTGACATCGGCACTCGCCATCACGGGGCCGCAAGGCGACAGCATAGTGTTGAGCAGTGGTTGTCGTTTAAAATCATTTGCCCCATATTCCGTGTGACGATAGGTCAGTGGGGATTTTTCGCTTTTGAAAAGGGTAGCTGTTTGAGGGGTAGCATCATGATCAGTTGGGATCGAGTTTACTTCTTCCAACACGAGCAACTGGTCGGCCATTAATGTTGGCAATTTTACTTTTTTTGCCAGTCGGCCAAACTACAACGATCGAATCGATCTTTGTTTGGCCATCCAAGCCAGCATGCATTCTGCTAGAAACAGAGGACTGATAACCGCGCACCGGCATCATTTCAAAAAACTGTCTGCCCTGTCCAGTGTAAATCGTAACCGCGCTTCCAATCGCCTGTGTATTCAGTCCAGCACCTTTAAGCTGTAAAGCGATGTAGTGGCGCGATGCGTTTTGTTGGCGTGCAAGATTCCGGTAAAGCGATGCCTCCAGCATTTTGATTGTTGACAATCAAATCCAGATCGCCATCATTGTCCAGATCGGCATAAGCAGCACCATTTGAAAAAGTGGGTATTGAAAACCCCCAGGCCTTGCTTTGATCCTCAAACCGGGTATTGCCCATGTTTTTAAAAATATAATTGTGCACCGGGGTTGAAGGCATGGACTTGGCCAACTCCAAGGTATCGGCTTTTTCGTGCGCCAGGACTTTTTGAAAATAATAATCCCCTTTGTATTTAAGAAAATCGCGGTTGGTATAATCTCGGAAATACCCGTTTGTGACAAACAGATCTTTCCAGCCATCATTGTCGTAATCGGCAAACAGTGGGGCCCAACTCCAGTCGGTATTGGATACGCCCGCCAGTTGTCCCACTTCCGAAAATGTGCCGTTGCCATTGTTGAGGTGAAGCATATTGCGCATGAACTGGTAGTGATAGCCCTCGCTCACCATGAGCGCGAATTGCTCGTAGTTATCGGGGCCATACAATAGCTTCTGCCTCTTATTGTCTTCCGGCAGCATGTCGGCTGTGAAAATATCCGGCAACAGATCATTGTTGATATCGGCTATATCAGAACCCATCGAGAATTGCGAAATGTGTTGGAGCGAAACATCCAGTTTATTGGTGAATGTTCCATTGCGATTGTTGATGTAGAGGTAGTCTGGTTCCGCATAGTCGTTGGAGACATAGATATCCAGCCAGCCATCTTTGTTCACATCCGATACCGTTACGCCCAAACCAAAGCCGAGTGCATTAGAAAGAATACCAGCCTCCTCCGTTACTTCGGAAAATCGCCCATTGTCATTGCGAAACAACTTATCTCCGGCGTAAGGGTGTTTGGATTTACGGGCCTGCGAATACTCCAGGTCGCGAATCACTTTTACATTGGTAGCGAGTAAAAAAGCATCCAAATCACCATCCCGATCGTAGTCAAAGAAGGAGACTTGGGTGGTGTATGATGGATCGTCAAGCCCCATTTCTTGGGCCTTATCGATGAAAGTGAGGTTCCCTTGGTTGATGAAAAACTGATTGCGTCTTTTTTCTGCATCTGTTTTGCCGGAGTAACACACGTAGATATCGAGAAGCCCATCGCCGTTGATGTCTACCATGGATGTGCCACTTTTCCACCCCACCCGGCCAGCTACTCCCGCAGCTTGAGTAATGTCTTTGAATTTGAAGTTGCCCTGATTGAGGTACAACTTATTGAGCTGCATGTTAGAAATAAAGTAGATGTCTTCGAGGCCATCGTTGTTGATGTCCCCAACGGCTATCCCCCGCCATTGAACAAGTTTTCGTAAGTCAATGCGTTTTGAGTCGCGTTTTCAACAATCGTGTTTTTGAATGATACACCTGAACGCGAAGAATTAACGGGCTCGAATAAACTTTGCGCCTTGGCAAACGCCAAGGTGATTAAAGAAAGCACAACTGCGAATACCTTTTTCATTGATACGGAGAATTTCGTCACTTTCAAACGCAATTAACTGCTATTAATGATGACCGGGCACTTATCAACAGCAAGTTATAAAAAAATAAAAGGCCGGATTGGAGTCCAGCCCTTCTTTCCTTAAACTGTGGGAACAAGAAAGTCCTAACTGATTTTCAACTTAATTAGCGTCCCACCAAACGCGGGAAGTCCACTGATCGCCTCCTGGAAGTCTGGTGACTGCCTTGGTGTAAGCATCACCATTCTGGCCAGCTTCTCCAGTTGGATAAGGCTGTCTGCGAGGAATTGCTCCATTCGAGAAATTTCCAGTAAATTTAACAGGTGTTAGCACTGGATGGCCCGAACGTTTCCAGTTGTTCCATGCCTCAACAAAGTTGAACAAAAGGCCAGTGGTTGCCCAATACTGCTCATTGATCATCTTTAGAGAATTGGCTTGGGAAGAAACGTCAAGCGGGTTTGCTGTAACATATGCGTTTACCGTAGCCGCATCAATAGCTGCGCTGGCGCCAAATGGTGCCATGCCAGCCAAGGCACCTCGAAGCGCGTTGCTGTAGTGACTAGCAGAAGTTCCCGATACCGTAAAGCCTCTTACAACTGCCTCTGCCAAGAGCAATTCACTCTCAGCGTAAGTCAGAATAAATGCGGGGGCATTTACATTGCGGTAGATAGCTGTTGGACGTGAGTACTTCCCAATTTTGGTAGCATCTGAGCCAGAGCCTGTTGCGCCTGGAAAACCAGGAGAGGTAGAGATGTCGGTGGCTCCTCCAGCTATATCAAATCCGTTGGGCAAACCAAGCTGGTTTGCAGGAGTAGAATTGCCACTCAGTGCAGCGTTGTTGTTAGCCGCAAAGCCATCTTGTGGAACTTCAGCAATTAATCCCAGGCGAGGATCATTTTTGGTCTTCAAATAATCAATGATGGTTTTGCTCCAGCGAACCTCATAAAAATCAGAAGCAGTATTCAAAGGTCCTGCATTGCCGTTCGTATAGCCATTGGTATTGTCATACTTGATAAAAGCGTCATCAGCTGCACTGGCAAATGTGCCGCCCGCTGCTGCTTTCTCGGCATAAGTCTTGGCAGTGGCTGGACTTGCTTTTACCAATCGCATGGCCATGCGCAACATGAGCGAGTAACCAAATTTTTTCCATTTGGCAACATCCCCATTGTACATCAGATCCGCAGTTGGGCCTTTTTTGGACACATCTAAACTGCTTACCGCAGCGTCCAAATCCTTAAGCAGAGCCTGGTAAAGAGCCTCCTGTGTGTCATAAACTGGCTGAGTGAGCCCGGCAGCAGCCTGCAATGCTTCCGTGTATGGTATGTCTCCATAAACATCGGTAATGTGCTGCATGTTCAGGATAATCATGATTTTGGCCACCGCCCTCAAATTTTCAAACCCAGTTTTGCCTTCGGTATCAAACAGGATTTGATTGGCCAGGGTAGCTGATCGATAACCATTGTTCCAGCCTCCTTGTTGATAATTCGCCGTGTTGGTAGATGGAACATACTTGTCCATGTTGGAGTAGTAGTTGGCACCTAAGGTAGAGGTACTGGCCAAAATTTGTACCCATCCGCTCTGAAATAGAATAGGGCCACTATAACCCGTAGTTGCACCCAAATAATTCGCCTGACTAGAAGACAAGAAGAAATTCGGGTCAAAGTTTGCGGGTGAAGACCTAGTTGGGTCTACGTTCAACTCGGCCAAATCGTCGCAGGAGAAGGTAAAGAAAGTCAGTACCAACACTAAGTAGGCAAGTCTTCCTTGTTTAAGGATATTCTTATATTGTATTTTCATGGTTCTGGCTATTTGAATTTAAAGTTAAGGTTGAGTCCGATTGAACGGGCAGAAGGCAAACCTGTTCCCTCAATGCCATAATAGCGGAGATTAGACCCGAATGAAGATTCAGGATCAATATTCTTCGCTTTACGCATTAAGATGGCAAGATTACGCCCAACCAGGGACAATTGAATAGACTGGAAAGGAAGCTTTCCAAGTTTTGTGCCTTGAATCTGGTAGCCAAAGGTAAGCTGGCGGAATTTTATGAAGTCACCATCAACTACGCTACTTGCGGTAATCTGTTGTGCAACGGCTTGGTAATAAAGTTGAGCTGGGGCTTTCACCGTATTGGGTGTACCTGATTCTATAACACCCGTTGTTATTCCATCACGGCCTTCCAGGGTGATTTTGTTTAAGCCACGGGCAATGGAATAGTGCTCGGTTGCAGAAAGTACTTTATTCCCGAAACTATAGTCAATGAGAAATGCAAGATTGAAACCTTTATAGGTCAGTTGATTCATTAAGCCTCCATATTGAGTAGGCAAAACACTTCCCATTGGGATTAAATCACCTCTCACTGGGATTCCACTTGCGTTCACTACAATTTGACCATTGCTTCTTTTGTAATCATACGCCATGATCTGCGGACCAGCCAGGCCAGGCACAAAAGCGGTAATGGCGTTGCCCAAGGTGGCGCGATTGGAGCCCAATTGCAGATTGGTATTGTTTAGGTCAGTGGAGATGATCTTGTTGCTAACGTTGGTGTAATTCAGGGTTGCGTTCCATTCAAAATTTGCTGTCCGAACAATTACACCTTTAACTTGAAGCTCAATACCCGTGTTTTCTGTTGAACCCGTGCCTACGAAACCACCAGTAAATCCAGCTGCTGGGCTAAAATTAGCGCGCATGATTTCATTTTTGGTCGTACGGTTGAACCAGGCCAAGTCAAATCCCAAACGGTTCTGGAAGAACTTAAGTTCGGTACCGATTTCAATTTCGGTAAGGGTAAAGGGATTCAAAGTAGAGTTGGGTGCAGTTCCAGGGAATGTACCCATGGGCCGACCATTGAATGAACGATCCAAGTTATAGTACAATGATGTTTGGTAAGGGTCACCTAGCTCACCACTGGTTTGAGCGAAGGAAGCACGTATTTTCCCAAAGCTCAATTTCCCAAAATTGCCCAATTCACTGAACAAGAAACTGGTGGAGACCGATGGTGTAAAGATTCCCGTCTGCTTTTCCGGATTGATCAAAGAATAAAGCGTGGAATAGTCATCGTACCGGCCAGTTGTGTTTACAGTCAGGAAATTCTTGTAGGAAAAATCCACTGAGTAGAACCCTGAATGAACGCCTTGCTTCGAAAATCCATAATCACCCCCTGATCGTTGTGACAAGTTTGACAATGTATATACATAGGGAAGTGTAAAAAATGAGCCGCCAACCCCTACGTATTCTGATTCATTTTTCCGGATGTTGCCCCCAATCAGAGCATCAAAAGACAGATCATCGCTAATCTTCTTACTTGCACCAAGAATACCTTCGATGTTCAACTCAGAACGCTGGGTTTGAGATTGCCCCATCGATCCACTTCCATCAGGTCTGGTTTGGTAGGCAGTTCCCCAAGGAGTTACGTTAAAAGACTTGTCATTGCTTAAATCATAGCCCACCCGAGCCTGTGCGTACAACCAGCTGGTCAGATCGTAACGAGCCATCATCGATGAAATTATACGTCTGCGGCTGTGGTCATTCTCAAATTGATTGGTTACAAAGTAAGGGTTGCTTACGTACTCGTCATCACTCCATCTAACTTCGGCACCATTCTTTGCAGCATCAAATCCGGGAGCCAAGATGCTCTGATCTACGTTGGTGGCCAAAAACAAGATGTTGTTCGCGTTCATTGGCCCATCACTCAGGTATGAACGGTTGTCTGCCTTTTCATCTACGTAGTTTGCAACAGCAGTAACCGAGAGCTTTTTAGTGATTTTTTGATCCAGGCTAAAGTTGAAAGTTTTTCTTTCGAGGCCACTGTTGGGCACCATGGATTGATTGGAAAGGTTTGATGCCGACAATCTGAAAGAACCTGACTCATTTCCTTTTGAAACAGAAAGAGTGTTTGTAAAGGAGGAACCAGTTCTGTAGAAGTTCTTGATGTTGTCCCTTTGTGGGCTGTAAGGATAAGACTTACCATCAAATTGAGGGGTAGAGCTGCCATCTAGCTTAGGCCCCCAACTCATCCGAGTTGAAGAGAGCGCGGAGTTGGCATCAACTGGTTTAACCCCCAAAAGACCTTGTCCATACTCGTACTGAAAATCAGTAAGATTCAGGGCATTGTCGGTCATGTAATTCGTGTTGTACTCAACGGAAAAATCGTTTTTCTTACCCTTTTTGGTGGTAATTAAGATTACACCGTTTGAAGCACGAGCGCCATACAAAGCAGAAGCGGACTGACCTTTCAGAATGGTCATGGTCTCAATGTCATCCGGGTTAAGGTTACCTATACCGTCGCCATTGTCGCCGCCACCCCACTCGCCAGCACTACCGCGCTGCGTGTTATCCATGGGAATACCATTGATAACATAGAGTGGTGAACCTCCGCTGTTCATGCTGGGCATTCCACGCAGCAGCACTTGAGCTGTTCCCCCGGGGCCACCATTGGTACCTCTTACGGTTACCCCCGGAGCGGTGCCCTGGAGGGATAAAGCTACGTTGGTTTCTCTAGCCTTGTTCAGCTGATCGCCATTAATGGTAGAAACGGCATACCCAAGTTTTCTACTTTCTTTACTAATGCCAAGTGCCGTTATCACGGCTTCCTGCATAGTGAGTACATCCTCTACAAGGACAATATTCAACTCAGTCTGGTTAGTCACTTGCACTTCCTGCGTAGCGAATCCGGTGTAGGAGAGGGTAAGTGTTTCACCAGGACTAACCTGAAGCGAAAAACGGCCGTCTACTTCCGTAACGGTACCGACAGTCCTCCCCTTGACTAGTATATTCACACCTGGGAGCGGCAATCCATCTGTTTTTGAGGTAACCGTACCTTTTACAGTTCCCTGAGCCCAGGCACCTGTCACGAAGAGGCCAAGCACCAGAATTAAGCAGATTTTGATCTGCAATCGTAAACTTCTATTCATCATTTATTTGAGTTTAAGTAGTTGATTGAAATTGGTAAAAATCAGTCCAGTAGTTAAGTAAGGTAGAGTTGCCATTATATTACAGAACTTGTTCGTAAGGTGTCGCACTAAACTTGGACAGATGAAGCTGCTCAAAATTCTCCATAACTAAAGCTGCTGCACCAATCATTTCAGCCTGGTAACCGAGTTCGGATACTTTGATCACTGTGTTGTCCGCTAACCTGGGAATACAATATTCATTCAATGCCTGTTGTATGGGTGCTTGCCAGATTTTTCCAACCATAGCACCCCGTCCGCTGAGTACAATGAGTTTTGGATTGAGCAAATGAATCAAAATCGAGACCCCACGTCCGATTTTTAAGCCAATTTCAGAGAGTAATTCCACTGCAAATTTGTCGCCATTCAAAGCAGCCCTAATGATGGCGAGATTGGCCTCTTCTGGATCACCAAAAACTTGGGCAGCCAGCGTAGTAGCGCGCCCTTGTTCAATGCCTTTACGGGCATTTTCGACCAAGACCAAAAGAGAGGTTTCGGTTTCCAGGCAGCCGTGTTTGCCACAACTACACAGTTTGTTGTTGTTGAAAAGTGGGATATGACTGAACTCCCCCGCAAAACCGATCTCACCCCGATAGAGGGCACCATCCAGGATCATCCCCAAGCCTACTCCCCAGCCCATGTTGATGACCATGGCATTTTTTTCTTGTAAGGCAGCACCGAAACGCAACTCGGCCAAGGCGATAAGACTGGAATCATTGTCGATGAAAACTGGTATACTCAAGGTTTGTTCAAGGTGTGTAACGATGTTATCTTCAGCCTGTAAAAAGGAATAATTAATGCCTTTTTCTGGATTGATAAAACCTGGCATCGCAATTCCAATGCCAATAATTTTATCTGGTGTGATTGGGATGTTTTGTATAAAGGAATCTATTGCTGTGGTCAAGTCGAGTAAAGCGTGATCGTTTTCCTTGAGGGGTAAATCCACCTTTTTGATGGCACCAATGTAGTTGTTGTGCAAATCCATCAAAGCAATGCGGGTAATCAGCTGATCCATCGATACCGCAATGACATATAGAAAATCGGGACGGATGGAATACATCAGCGCCCGCCGCCCGCCCGTGGAAGGAGCAAAGCCATTTTCCACGATCAATTCATCTTCCAGCAGCTCATTGACCAACTTGGTGATCAAAGGCAAGCTTTTTTCCCTCCGCTCGCACAAGTCTGTACATGACAATGAACGGGAGATGTAAAGCTCCTTGATGATCCCCAATTTGTTTTGGTCTTTTTTGAGCGACATACTTAAATAAGGTCTGTTGAAAAACAATATTTGAACAAACTTAGTATTCTTTTTTAAAAAAATCAAAAAAGTATAAGATTGTTTAATTTTTTGAAGGAACTTTTATTTTATCTTGAGAAAAGTCTGTTCACCTGCAATAAAGTCAATAAAGTTTGTCCTTTTATCAAAAAGCTTCAACTATACCTCTCAAACCATACCCTCTACGTTCGCACCTCAGTTGGATGCATTTAGGTTGCTCATTTGCGTAAACAAAGAGGAAAAATATCCAAATATTTGTCTTCTTCGCTCGGATAACAAAGGATTTTTATTAATCTAGCATTTCCAAAGATCAACAAACGTTCAAAACCAAAAATTGACACAATGACCAGATTCTTTTCAACACTAGTTTGCTTTTTAGGGCTGGGTGCAGTTGCTTTTGCTCAAGAAACGATGAAACCAGAAGCTACCGAAATATGGGAACCAGAACCACGGGTGGTCACACCAGTAGTTATGGGCAAAGCCCCTTCTGACGCTATCGTTTTGTTTGATGGCAAAAACGCTGATGAGTGGGTAGCCGCTAAAGATGGTAAAGCCGTAGGCTGGAAAGTGGAAGGCAATGCCATAACAGCAGTGAAAGGTGCTGGAGACATCCGTACCAAACGCGAGTTTGGCGACATCCAGTTGCACATTGAATTCCGTACGCCAGCAGTTGTAGATGGTACTGGCCAGGGCCGGGGCAACAGCGGTATATTTTTACAAGGCATTTATGAATTACAAGTTTTGGATAGTTACAACAACCGCACCTACTCCAATGGCCAGGCTGGATCCATTTACAAACAAACCATGCCTTTGGTGAATGCTTGTTTACCTCCAGGAGAATGGCAGATGTACGATATCATCTACACGGCACCACATTTCAATAAGGATGGCATCAAGATTGTCCCAGCGTACATTACCGTATTCCAAAACGGAGTGCTGATCCAAAACCATACGGAAATCAGGGGCACTACCCCGTACATTGGGTTACCCAAAAACCCTGCCCACGGCAAGGGGCCGCTTCAATTGCAAGACCACAGCAACCCTACGAGTTATCGGAACATTTGGGTTCGCGAACTGTAGGGTGCAACCCTGTGTGGTTGCCCCTGTGTGGTTGTCCGTACGGGCAGCCACGCAGGGGCAACCGCACAGGTGTTTGGCTTATCTTAAACAAAAATATTCGTAAAAAATAAATTAAGTATTTGATATTGAGTTTATTAGATTTTTAAAGTAAATTAGTTGAAAATATTCTGAGCTTTTTCTAAAAAATATTCCTCGATACCCGGAACGCTTTTCCTCCCTTCACACACCTCTTTGTGAACGTTCACCATAATGCAATACCATGAAAATTTGGTTGATCAGCCTTTTAATCCTGGCACAATGCCAAACTGACCCTGATATGATCCCTGAACAACACACCATCCGCGCCAAAGCTGGCGAAAAGTTTGAGATTAAGTTACCCGGCAGCATCGCGACCGGCTATAGTTGGACCCTGGTTAGCCCAGCGGACTCCCAATACGTACACTTGGAAAGTCAGGTATACGAGGAATCGGATAAAAAAGTAGACGGCAAATCAGGCATGGATGTATTTGTGTTCAAAGCACTGAAACAAGGCAAGACCACGCTGGATTTTATTTACCGTCGACCTTTTGACAAGCAGATCCCTGCTGACGCCAAACGAGAAAACTACATCGTGCACATTGACTAAGTTTTAAAGGAAGGATTGATTTTAGATTCAATCCTTCCTTTCCACCAATCCCAAGAATTTTTATCATTAACCTTTAAGCTCATACACCATGAAAACGCCTAATGTCTCTACCTTCAGCATCCTGAAGACCCTGTCTTTTTTCGCCTTATTGTTGAGTGCTTGTGGCATTCAAGCCCAGGTACAAGTACCCCAGATCTACATCAACCGCGAAATTCAAGCTCCCCAAAATATCAAAATTGAACTCCAACAACAACGGCAGTTCATCGTCAACCAAAAACTTCCTTTTGCTGTTGGTTTTACCTCAGTATCAGGTAAACAAATCCAGCAGATTACGGGCGAACGTGAACTCAGCCCTCAGCAATTGCAAGCAGTAAACAATTACCTGCGCGTCAAACAATTCACCATTGATCCAGGCGTATTGGCATGTAATGCTGGCATGGCCGCTTACGACGCCCGCAGCAAAGGACAAGTGACCCCTGTTCGTGATCAAGGTGGTTGCGGCAGTTGTTGGGCATTCGGAACCCTGGCCGCTTATGAAACCAACTATTTGAAAGTCAATGGTGGTGCTGCCAATGCCCTGAACCTTTCCGAGCAACAAATCCTTTCTTGCTCTGGTGGTGGTGACTGCGGCGGCGGGATGTCCAATCTTGTTTATCAGTGGTGGGTTGATGGGAACAATAGTGTCGTTACCGAGGCTACTTACCCTTATAGCTCCTCTGCTACTGCTTGTCAGCCCAAACCTGCTACCAACTACAAAGCAGAAGCATGGGGTCTGGCCGATCCAGCGGCAACCTATGCTGGGATTGCCTCAGTTGCCAAAATCAAAGAAGCCATTTGTAAATATGGTTCAGTTGCTTCCAGTGTCATGGTGGATGGTTTGTTCCAGAACTACGTCGCTGGTGTTTTCTTCGGATTTAACAGCAACTACGGCGCTCCTTCTTCCAACCACGTGGTACAAATCATCGGTTGGGACGACGCCAAAGGCGCCTGGTTGATCAAGAACTCCTGGGGAACCGATTGGGGCATGGGTGGATTGATGTGGATCAAATACAACGCCAACAACATTGGTCGCCGGGCAGTATGGGTGAAAGCCAAAGCTCAGCTTGTTTTGGTGAATCCAGGAATCGTAGTCGTAGTGAACCCCGGTGTTATTGCTGCCGCGACGGACAATTGGGTAAACGCTGACCCCAACACCTCTAGCTTGACCAAAATCAATTTCCTGGATGCTGGCGCCAACTTAAATACCTGGGGTAAATGTAGCCCACAAGATTGTGATTGGGGCAAAACCAAGGTAGATCCGCTGGTAGGCAATCCAAACTATACCCATTGCGCCATCTACAACCAGGGTTTTGTGCTGCGCACCATCTACTTTAAAAAGGTAGGCACGACGATGAATGTGTTCATGGTCAGTAAGTTCAACGATGCAAGAGGCACGCAGAATTCGGCGATGACGTTTAAGAAAAACTAAAAAGCGAATAGCGAATAGCGAAAAGCTAAAAGCGAATAGCATATAAGACTATGCTATTCGCTTTTAGCTTTTCGCTTTTAGCTATTCGCTTTTAGCTGGTTGCTTGAAGAAAAACGCAAAACCCAACAAAATCACCAAAGCCAGGCCCGCAGGCACCAACCAAATCGAAGTCCAATTGTGGACACCATTGTCATTGTACATATCTACGACATAACCACTGATGTATGAACCGATGAACATCCCAATGCCATAAGTGGCCAGCGTAATCATGCCTTGCGCGGAACTTTTAAAGCGCACTCCAGCTTGTTGTTCGGTATAAATTTGGCCCGTTACAAAGAAAAAATCGTAACAAACCCCGTGTAGAATAATTCCAAAAATCAGCATCCAGTAGTTGGCACCAGCGTCGCCGTAGGCAAAACAAATATAACGCAGCATCCAGGCCAACATGCCCACCAACAAGATTTTTTTGATGCCATAACGCACCAATGCTACTGGCAATACAAGCATAAACCCAATTTCGCTGATTTGTCCCCAACTCATTTTTCCGGCAGCCCCTACCATACCCGCTTCATTGAGGAAGGGATTGGCAAAATTGTAATAAAACGAGAGTGGGATACACACCAAAATGGAACCAATAAAAAAGATCAGGTAAGAAGGGTTTTTGAGCATTCCTAAAGCTTCGAGTCCTAGAATGTCCCGAACCGATATTTTCTCTTCTTTGCTTCTTGGAGGAGGAGTATTGGGCAAGAAAAAACTATATACTCCCAATATGGCCGAAGTGCCAGCTCCCATCAAAAAAGTTTTATCCAGCGATTGGCTTTTTTCCAAAGCCAGGTAGGCAATTACATTTCCAACCACAATCCAGCCAATGGTACCCAACACCCGAATCGGGGGAAACTCCGTGGCCGTATCGCTCATTTGTTTAAAGGCCACAGCGTTGACCAGCGCCAAAGTGGGCATGTACAACAACATGTAGATGAGGATGAGGGGATAAAAGTTCGTAAAAGTGGTTTGCTGTCCCAGCAGGTACAACACCACCGCCCCCAATAAGTGCAACACCCCGAGAATGCGTTGAGCAGGAAAAAAACGATCGGCAATCAAACCAATGAAAAAAGGCGCGATGATGGCACCAATACTCACCGTTTGATAGGCCAAACCAATTTGTACCCCAGTAGCTTGAAGATTTGTACCGAGGTAGGTGCCCATGGTAACGTACCAAGAACCCCAAATCAAAAACTCGAGGAACATCATCACCATCAATTGAAAACGTGTATTTGTACTCATACTTTTGGAAGGCTTGGGTGGGTTTGATAAAATAATGCACGGGTAAAAGTAAAAAAGCCGGAATAACTTTTGGGGAAATTCCTTTTTAATTTTCAAGCACACAAATAAAATCGTGCAATGCGGTAAATATTCCTAAATTTCGGGCATCATCCACAACCAAATTCTACAGTCTATGAAGCTCACACCTTTTGCCAAAATTTTAATTCTGGCAGTGGTTGCAGTTGGTATTTTCCTTGGCGTACGCAAGTTTTTACCACAAAGCAATACCACTGTAACCACAGACAAAGAAACTACTTCTCCAGCAAGACCCGTTGAAGAAGAAGAAAAACCTAGTACCAAATCCAAAACGACCACTACGCGCTCCTCATTCAGCTATTTACCTCCTGCACCAGTCAATGGCAAGTTGAAAGGCGTAGTAGAACTCGGAGCCTCAGGCTTTAATTCGTTCATCGTCAATATTGATGCCAAAAAAACCTGGAAACTGGAAAAAGCCGAGTTTGGCTCCAGCTTGGTTTACGAAAACATGGCAACCGATGATGACGTGCGGGCGGGCCTAAAAAACTACATTTCCAATATGCTCAATTATGGCGTATCTGGAAAGGACATCCACTTTGTGGTGAGTTCAGGTGCCATCAAAACGCCAGAAACCCAAAAAATAGCCAAAGGACTTAAAGCATTGGGGTATTTTGTCAACCCCGTAACCGCTGAACAAGAAGGTGCTTACGCCCTCAAATGTGTACTGCCTGCTTCCTATGCAGGCGAGGCTTTTGTGCTGGACATTGGTTCGGGCAATACCAAAGTGTCCTGGATGGAAGGAGGTACGATCAAAAGTGGCGAAACGTACGGGTCGAAATACTTTCAAAACAACGTAACCGATGCTGCTGCTTACGAAGAAGCTTCCAGCATTGCCGCACAAATCCCCGCTTCCAAGCGCAAGATTTGTTTCATCATTGGGGGGATACCCTTCGAATTTGCCAAACAATTGCGCAATGGCAAAGAACGGTTTACCGTACTCAGCAAACCCGCTGACCTCAAAGCCGAAGGCGGCAAACAAAAATCTGGCCTGAACATTTACAAAGCTTTTGCCGACGAAACGGGTTGCAAAACTTTTGTATTCGATTGGGATGCCAACTTTACGATTGGGTTCTTGTTGGACCTGAAATAAGTTGAAATGTTGAAGAGTTGAAAAGGTTACGAGAAGTGAAGAGCTACCGCAAGCTTCATAATCTGATCTCCTGCAATCTGCTTTTCGTTGAACTCGGCACCTCAACTTCTAACCTCTTCAACTTTTTCTAACGCCCTCACTCCACTTCGGAATCAAGGCCCGGATTTTGGTCAATGAGATGGGTTTTACCACGTAGTCTTTCATTCCCGCTGCAAAACAAGCTTCCTGGTCTTCAGGGGCGGCGGCGGCGGTCATCGCAACAACATAAGGCTGATTGATGGGCATTTGCCGCAAGGCTTGAGTCGTTTCAATACCATCCAATTCAGGCATTTGCACATCCATAAAAATGAGGTCATAAGCCTGGCTGTTTAATTTGTGCAGCACTTCCCGGCCATTCTCAACAATGTCAATTTGGTAGCCAAAATGCTCCATGATGCGCACAATCAACTTCTGATTGAGCATATTGTCTTCGGCAACCAAAATGGACAAGGGGTAGATGTCGGCCATTTTTCCTTCAACCCCTTCTGGTGTATCCGGTACTTGAACTGGAGGAAGCCCGGCTTCAAACAGCGCAAAAAAGCAAAAGTTGAACCAGCACCGGGGCTGCTGCTGACGCTGATTTCACCGCCCATCAATTGAATGATGGTTCTGGAGATGGCCAAACCCAATCCCGCGCCTTTAAAAGGATGTACAGTAGTGGTTTTAATTTCTGAAAAGGGTCGGAAAAGTTTCGGCAAATCCTCTTTTTGAATCCCTACGCCAGGATCAATGACTTCAAATTGAATGCCAATTTTACCAGGGAGTAACTCAGCCTGTTTTTTGCTTGCTTTTATGGTGATGTTGCCCGTGTTGGAAAACTTGATGGCATTGCTGACCAGGTTCACCACGACCTGCCTCAAGCGATACGCATCTCCGCGCAAGTGTTCGGGGGTATCCGGAGCAAGTTCCAGGTTCAAAAAAAGTTGTTTGCTACTGATTTTGGGTTCATTGCGGAACAACTTGAGTGTGCTTTCCAGTAATACAGACAATTGAAAGTCCTGATTTTCCAAAAAAAGGCGCCCCTGATCAATACGAGACATGTCTAAAACGTCGCTGACCAAATTGAGCAGGTGCCGACTGCTGATGCTGATCGTTTCCAGGTATTCTTGCTGACGACCCGATAACTCGGTTTCATTGAGTAAATCGGCAGTACCGATGATCGAGTTGAGTGGCGTGCGAATTTCGTGGCTCATGTTGGCCAGAAATTCAGTTTTGGCCCGCTCTGCTTTTTCTGCTTTTTCTTTTTCCTTCAACATTTCCTCTTGCGAGCGCTCCAAACGATCGGTGGTTTCAACCAACACTTCCCGATCTTCTTCGTAACTGCTTTTAAAAAAAGAAATGGTGAGGGCCAGGAACACGATCCCAAAAATATAGGTGTTGAAAAGGTCCATTTGCCACTGAAAATCAGAGTCGTAAGTGTGCAGCGATTGCGGATAATACAATTCAATGAGCAGCAGAATGGTCGTCAATATGCCCAAGCCGATAAAAAATAGAGTGTTGCGTTCTTTTTTGATCAATAGTGCACCCAACACTGCAAACAAATTCATGAGGATAATCGAAGGTCCACGTACACCAAAATTGGCAAACCAGGAAATGCTTAAAAACGTACCAATGGTCGCTAAAAAAAAAGGCCTGATGCTGCGGTAATTGTTTTTGAACCGCGATTGATAAAAACAAATGGCGCTTACCAGCATAGTAGCAGCAAGCATAGAATTGACGAACCAATGAATGCCAATGAGGATGTTTTGGATCAACCCAATTCCTACGCTTACAAAAGTACCAAAGGTGACAATATCCGATAGTTTGTTCTCCAATGGCACTGTGATGTCGTTCAAACGCAGGAAACGGACTAGGAAGTTTTTCATAAATGGGTTTTGTAGCATTTCCTTGCCACACTAAAATTAGGTATTTTTTTTTATATAATAAAGCCCCCTCTTTACATTCCTGCAAAGAAGTCTAATCCATAGATTTTGCCGAATTGCCACTCATAATTATTATGTTTGTGGATAGAATGCGCTCATTCTGCAAAGTTTACTACTGAATTTTGGGCTTGAATGATATCAGTACGGTATTACAATGCGCCATGAAATTGGATAAGTAATTGACTCACAATATTTTGCTACATATGAAAGTGTTGATTTTTGGATTGGGTAACTTTGGAGCTTCGCTAGCTTTCCAACTGACCGAAATGGGCCATGAAGTGATTGCCATCGACAAAAACCCTGACAAGGTGGAGTTGATCAAAGATAAAGTGACCCATGCCATCACGCTTGATGGAACGAATTTGGTGGCTTTGCGCAATTTGCCGCTGAAAGATACCGACGTTGCCGTGGTCGCCATCGGCGAAAACGAGGGCGCTTCATTGATGACTACCGCCAACTTAAAAACCTTAGGGGTAAAACGGGTGATCAGCCGCTCGCTTTCCAATACCCACGAAACGGTTTTGGAGGCGATGGGCATCCAGGAGATTTTGCACCCGGAATTAGAGGCAGCCGAACGTTTGGCCAAAAAACTCAACCTGAAAACCGCCATCGAGTCATTTGATTTGGACCAAAACCACTCGGTCGTGGAATTGCACCTGCCCCCCTCTTTTGTGGGCAAATCAGTTCAAGAAGTAGACCTGCGGAAAAATTTCAACCTCAATATTGTCACCATCGTCCGCAAACGCATCAAGAAAAACCTGTTGGGCATCAATAAGGTCATCTACGTTTCAGAAGGCGTAGTCAAACCGGAAACCATCTTTGAAGAAGGGGACATCCTCGTCGTTTTTGGCACCAACCCCGAAATCAAACTCTTGGCCGATACGCATGAGGTCGGACGCGAGGGCGGCTATTAAAATGAAAAACTAAAAATGAAAAATGAAAAACGAGAAGATTACTTTTCATTTTTCATTTTTCATTTTTCATTTTTCATTTTTCATTTTTCATTTGTTCGCTTTCAACTGCGGCCGGATCATATTCTCCGGCGACAACACCTCATCCAATTGCTCCTGGCTCATGAGGTTTTTTTCCAACACCAAATCATAAATGCTGCGGTCGGTAGCCAAGGCTTCTTTGGACAAGGCCGTACAGACTTCGTAACCCAGGGCCGGATTCAGGGCAGTGACGATGCTGATGCTGTTTTTGACCAGATCCCAGCAACGCTTTTCGTTGACGGTAATGCCATCGATACACTTGGTGCGCAGGGTCGACATGCCATTTTTGAGGATGTTGATCGACTCAAACATACAATGCCCAATGATCGGTTCAAAAGCATTGAGTTCCAACTGGCCAGCTTCTACGGCCATGTTTACCGTCAAGTCATTGCCCATCACGCGGAAAGCGATTTGGTTCATGACCTCTGGAATAACCGGATTGACTTTACCGGGCATGATTGATGAGCCGGGTTGCATGGGCGGCAGGTTGATTTCGTTGAATCCTGTGCGTGGCCCGGAGGACAACAAGCGCAAGTCGTTGCAAATCTTCGACAATTTA
>NZ_JADKCX010000090.1 GCF_016718685.1 Haliscomenobacter sp.
CTCCTTCTCCCCAACATATCGCTCATACAACCCTTAATCCTGCTCCCACTAATTCCGGATTCCGTAACGCGTGATCAATATTCAAAATCAGTGTAAAACTCTCCGAATCCACATGATTGTAGCTGAACAAGCTGGCTGGGAATACCGTTTGCATCACGAGTTGATACAATTGAAAGCGCTTGGTATTGGCTTTGTCTTCGCCAATGCGCGGCGCGCCGATGTGAACAAAGAGCCAATTCGTCCTTTTGGTAGAAGATCAGCATTGTGCTCAACACAGTCGCTAGAATGCGTGGACTGTGGCCATAGCTCGTCAGTATGCTGAATCGATTGGCAGCATTGCGATGTACTTAGGTGAAATTTTACCGCATATACGGAATGTGGATATTCTTCTACCAACAACAGATAGCGCCGCCCTTCGTCGTCATCGAAAGTAAAGAACATGCTCAATCAATCCAGGGCTCAAGCCTGTGTTGCGGGCAGCCTTACGTACGGGATAAGGTGAGTCAAACAAAGGGCTTCAATCTTGATGTTATGGAATGGACCGCTCCAGCAAGGCTTTGCGGACGGGGTGATGGTCATACGCGTTATTGCGGGTAGCTTCCACTTCAAAAGGAGAAACCGTTTTGAAAGGCGATTCCATGTCAGGCAAGATGAATGGCTGTACCGCAGCCATAAGTTTATCGCGGTAAGCTGTGCAGCGGTCAATGAGTTTGTTCGATTGCTGAATGAGGGAGAGGAGCGCCCTCGCATCTTGCGCTGACCGTACGTGCGTTTTTGAGCGTAAAGATGTATTCGTCTACCGCATTGATGGCATTCACATTGTCCAAAAAGGCCTGACGAGTCTTGCTGATCGGGTTGCGCTCTAATTGGATGATGGATTGACGCAAACTCCGCAGCAAACGATAATAAGTCCACCACACCCACAAGCGAGGTGTACCTTTATCGTACTGAGTAAAGATATTCCAACCTTGCAAGGCCTTGATGTCAAAATTTGTCGCAACCTTCATGCTGTACAAGTTTTCAAATAAAAATAAGTAAAAGATCAATACGGCGCAAGGAAAAGTTTTAGTTTGCGCAAAACCAATGGTATCTATTGGTGTTTTAGTAGGTTTTTTTTTCAAAACAGAAAAAAGCCCGACTTTCATCGAGCTTTTTACCAAAAAAAAAGTGGTCCCTGTAGGATTTGAACCTACGACCCCCTGATTATGAGTCAGACGCTCTAACCACTGAGCTAAGGGACCGAAGAATGTGTTTGGATTTCTACTTCGCGCTACAAATGACTAGAATTTGCTGCAATTTCGTTGTGAAAATACTCATGTAGCGCTGCTACACTCCGTTTTTCACGCCTCATTGTAGCAAATTCTAGTTCATTTTCGCTTGCGAACCAGAAAACCAAACACATTCTAAAACGAGAGTGTAAATATAGCTAAACTTGCCACATCGGGCAAGCGCTACTAAATCATATTGTGAAAAATGTTGACGACATCTTCGTCTTCTTCCAATTTGTCGATCAGTTTTTCGACGTCGGCTTTTTGTTCCTCGGTCAGTTCTTTGGTGACGTTGGGGTTGCGTTCAAACTCGGCGCTGACCAGTTCTACGCCCCGGTCTTCGAGGGCTTTTTGAATGGCACCGAAGCTTTTGAAGCCGGCATAGATGACGATACAATCATCTTCAGGAAAAAGTTCCTCCAGGCCATGGTCGATCAGGTCCAGTTCCAGCTCTTCGATATCGATGCCTTCGGCTTTAATTTTGAACACGCTGTCGTGCGAAAAGATGAAATCATGGCTGCCCGAGCTGGCCAGTGCGCCCCCGTACTTGGAGAAGTAGCTGCGTACGTTGGCCACGGTGCGGTTGAGGTTGTCGGTAGCCGTCTCTACGATGAAGGCCACTTTGTGCGGGCCGTTGCCCTCGTATACGATCTCTTTATAGTCGGCAGCATCCTTGCCCATGGCTTTTTGGATGGCGCGATCTACGTTGTCTTTGGGTACGTTGAGGGCTTTGGCGTTTTGGATGGCAATCCGCAACTTGGCGTTGGTCTCAGGGTCAGGACCCGCCTCTTTTACCGCAATCGTAACGTCCCGGTTTACTTTGGTGAAGACTTTGGCCATACTGGCCCAGCGCTTTAGCTTACGCCCTTTTCTGAATTCAAACGCGCGACCCATATCGTGTTTAGTTAATTAACTTGATAAACGGCTGCAAAAATATCATCTTGTTGCTTAGGAGTAAAGGAAAGATCAATCTTTTTTTGCAATCGGGGATATATCTTTGTTGGTAAGTGTTTCCGGCGGAGTGTTTTTCACCACAGATTCACACAGATTAACACAGATTTTATGCAGGACGATTCAAAATCTGTGTTAATCTGTGTGAATCTGTGGTGAAAACTCGCCGCGTATCCTCCTTGCTCTCGCGTCGCAGACGGGGCGAGGCAAATTTGTTTCATGCAGCCACACATCCATCCATTAGGCGATCAGGGCCTGCTCCTCGATTGGGGCAATCGGCTCGATCCGGGTATTGCTCAACAGGTTCAGGCTTGTTGGCAGCGGCTGCAAGCACTGCATTTGCCGGGGGTACTGGATCTGGTGCCCGCGTACAGCAGTTTGGCCCTGCTTTTTGACCTGGATTATTTGTTGAAAAATTATCCCCAGGAACTGCCCTATGCGCTGGTCAAAAGCTGGGTGGAACCCGTGTTGGTGGCCAGTTCTACCCATGCCCTGGCAACCAGTTCCCGCAACCTCGACATCCCGGTCTGCTTTGAAGTGCCCCACGCCCTGGATTTGGCCGAGCTCGCCGCACAAAAAAGGCTCAGCCCCGCCGCCTTCATCCAACAATACTGCCAAACTCGGTACCAGGTGTACATGATTGGCTTTTTGCCCGGTTTTGCCTACCTGGGTACTCTGGATGACCTCTTGGCAACGCCCCGCAAAACGACGCCCCGCAGTGCCATCCCGGCGGGCAGCGTGGGCATTGCCGGGGCACAAACTGGCATTTACCCCCTCGACTCTCCGGGTGGCTGGCAAATCATCGGGCGTTGTCCCTGGCGCTTGTTTACCCCCGCAAACGACCCACCCGTACGGCTGCAAATGGGCGATTGGGTGCAGTTTTACCCCATTTCTTCATCTGAATTTATGGCACAAAATGAGCATCCTGGTACTTAACAAAGGGCTACAAACGACGGTACAAGACCTCGGGCGCACGGGTTATGCCCATTTTGGCATCAACCGCGCGGGCGCGATGGATCCCCTGGCCTTGCAGGTGGGCAATTTTTTGGTAGGCAATCCTGGAGGTACTGTCGCTTTGGAAATGTGTTTCCCGGCACCGACCTTGTTGTTTTTGGCACCCGCCTTGATTGCCTTGTCTGGTGCGGATTTTGGGGCACAAATTGAGGGACAAAACCTGCCCTTTCACACCCCGATTTGGGTAGATGCGGGCATGGAGCTGCATTTTCGCTACAAACAGGCGGGGCAGTACGCCTACCTGAGCATCCAGGGTGGACTGGACATCCCGCCCTGGCTCAATAGCCGAAGCACCAACCTGAAAGCACAATGGGGCGGTTGGCAGGGACGGGCATTGTTGAAGGGCGATGTGTTGCCTTTGGCCAAATCATGGCCGGAACGAATCGGAAGGGGGCTTACAATTGCCAAATACCACACCTTGTTGCGCGAATTTTATGCTCCCGAAACGCCCATTCGGTTTGTACCCGGCCAACATTATCCCCAATTGTTGCCGGAAAGCAGGAAGGCCCTGCATGCCCAGGCCTGGCGCATCAGCAACGCCAGCGACCGCATGGGCTACCGTTTGGAAGGGGAAGGATTGACACTTTCGTCCAATGAGAGTTTACTATCGGCGGGGCTTACGCGGGGGAGCATCCAATTGCCGCCCGCTGGCCAGCCGATTGTGTTGATGGCCGATCACCAGACCACGGGAGGCTATCCGCTGCTCGGGCAAGTGATTCAGGCAGATTGGGCCAGGTTGGCGCAGTTGGGGCCGGGGCGTAGTTTTTATTTGCAGGCGGTGGAATTGGCGGAAGCGGTAAGCTTGTATGCGGAGCAGGGGATGTTCTTGCGGAGATTGAGGGCGGGGTGTGCTTTGGGGCGCCTTGATAGGGCGAATACTGAATCGAAACAAAGGGGAATTGTTTTCCAGATTATATTTTGGGTTCCTGCCCGGCCCTTTTTGGGGAGGGGAGGACAGCGCCCTGGGGCCCGGTTCCCCTTTTGACGCTGGGGGGGGGGGGGGGGGCCACCCCCGTGGGCGGGGGAACATAGCCGAAATTCATCACCTGGGTTAAAAAAACCAGAACTGATTGGCCCTACCGCCAAAGCGGAGGTAAAAAAATCAGATTTTGACAACATAAAAGTAGGCCATCAGCACGATCCTCGTTATGTTTGCTGGTAACAAACATCAAATAGAGAAATGATCAGTCTGCACGAAAAACGCACACCCAAAGACCTATCAGGCAAACTCAACCGATTCTGGGAACTTTCGGAACAAAAAATCAACCTGATCGATTCAAAATACGATGAATCAAAAGGTTCGCCGGTCTTCACCGTGGCGGGGGAATACACCACCCGTGGCTGGACGGAATGGACCCAGGGCTTTCAATACGGCTCGGCCATTCTGCAATACGATGCCACAGGCGAGCAGCAGATTTTGGAAAGAGCCAAACGCCAGACCCTCAGCAAAATGGCCCCTCACGTCAGCCATATCGGCGTTCACGACCACGGATTCAACAACGTCAGCACTTACGGCAACCTCCTGCGTTTGATGCGGGAAGGCAAAATTCCCTTTAACGAATGGGAGAAAAACTTCTACGAACTGGCCCTGAAAATATCCGGAGCCGTGCAAGCAAGTCGCTGGACCAGCATCAAAACGGGGGGCTTTATTCATTCTTTCAACGGGGCACATTCCTTGTTTGTGGATACCATCCGCTCTTGTCGCGCTTTGACGGTCAGCCATGAATTGGGGCATGTTTTTCAAGGTGAAGGGGACGTAAAAATAAGCATGTTGGAACGGGCTTTGTTGCACATTCAAGCCACCGCCCAATATTCAGTATTTTACGGAGAAGGCCGGGATTCTTACGACATCTGGGGCCGCACCGCGCACGAGAGTGTGTTCAACGTAAAAGATGGCCAATTCCGTTGTCCCAACTCGCAACAAGGTTATACTGGCTTTACCACCTGGACGCGTGGCCTGGCCTGGGCCATGTGTGGTTTTGCCGAACAACTGGAATGGCTGGATACCGCCGATGAAGCCTCCTTGACTCCTTTCGGCGGCAAAGCAACACTCGAAAAGATGATGCTGAAAGCCGCTCAAGCCACCTGTGACTTTTACATCGAACATACTCCCGTTGATGGGGTGCCTTATTGGGATACCGGTGCGCCCAATTTGTACAAGCTAGGCGATTATTTGGACCGCCCCGCTGATCCTTACAATGATTTTGAACCCGTAGACAGTTCTGCTGCCGCAATTGGTGCACAGGGTTTGTTGCGTTTGGGCAAATACCTGACGGAAAAAGGCAACGCGGCTGCGGGTGAGAAGTATGTACAGGCCGGGTTGAAGGTAGTAGATACGCTCCTGGATGAACCCTACTTGAGCACCAATGAAAAACACCAGGGCTTGCTGCTGCACACCATTTACCACCAGCCCAATGGTTGGGATCACGTGCCTGCTGGCAGCAAAATTGCCAATGGTGAGTCCTGCATGTGGGGCGACTACCACATCCGGGAGGTTTGCCTGTACTTGCAGCGCATGATCAACAACGAGCCTTATTACACCTTTTTCAATTGTGTTAAATGAGCCAGCAACCCATCACCGACCTGTCCAAACTTTGTATTCATACCATCACCACCAAGCCCTGGGCCATTGAAGAAGCGGCCAAAAATTTTGCGTCAGCAGGGGTAAAGGGCATCACGGTGTGGCGCGATACACTGGCGGGTCGAGACATCAAAAAAACGGGCGACATGCTGCGGGATCACGATTTGTCGATTGTGTCGCTGTGTCGGGGTGGTTTTTTCCCAAGCATTGACAAAACCAAACGGCAAGCTGCCATCGACGACAACCGCAAAGCCATTGAAGAAGCTCATCAGCTGGGGACAAATCTAATCGTTCTGGTTTGTGGTGCCGACCCTGGACAATCGCTGGAAGATTCCCGCCAACAGATTCAGGACGGCATCGAATCCCTGATTCCCGAGGCATCTGCCGCCGGGGTACAATTGGCCATTGAGCCGCTTCACCCGATGTATGCGGATACCCGCTCGGCCATCAATACCCTCGCCCAAGCCAACGACTATGCGAAGCGATCAATTCCCCTTGGGTAGGCGTGGCCGTAGACGTATATCACCTCTGGTGGGATCCCAATCTGGAGCGGGAGATCAAACGTTGTGGGGAAAACGATCACCTGCTGGCCTTTCACATCTGTGATTGGAAATCCCCAACCGTGGATATGCTCAACGACCGTGGACTGATGGGGGAGGGCTGCATTCCGCTCAAAAAAATCCGCTCCTGGGTAGAAGCAACTGGCTTCAATGGCTTCCGCGAAGTAGAGATTTTTTCCACGGAATACTGGCAACAAGATCAATCCCAATTTTTGCAAAAAATAATCACTGGATACAAACAACACTCATAGCGATCAGCTCATCAGGCAATCAGCCTTACGTTTGCTAAACTTTAAAGCTGAGTAAACGTCGACAGCTCAAAAACATTAAACATGAAACAACACACCATCGGGATCATCATGAACGGCGTTACAGGGCGGATGGGCACCAACCAACACCTGCTTCGCTCCATTGCTGAAATCATGAAACAAGGCGGCGTCAAACTCAGCAATGGCGAAACCATCATGCCCGACCCCATCCTCATTGGCCGGGACGAAAGCAAATTAAAAAGGCTCTGCGCACTCACGGGCATTACCAATATGAGCACCAATTTGGAGGATGCTTTAAAAAGTTCACATTACAGCATCTATTTCGATGCCCAAACCACTGGCCGAAGAGCAGACGCGGTCAAAGCAGCGATCAAGGCGGGGAACACATTTATTGTGAAAAACCAATTGCCGTCAGCACCGAATCGGCTTTGGAGTTGTACGAATTGGCCACCCAGGCTGGCCTCAAAAACGGGGTAGTGCAAGACAAATTGTGGCTTCCCGGCATCGTAAAAATAAAACGCCTGATTCAACAAGGTTTTTTTGGCAAAATCCTCTCGGTGCGGGGCGAGTTTGGGTACTGGGTGTTTGAGGGCGATAACATCGCCGCACAACGCCCTTCCTGGAACTACCGCAAAGAAGACGACGGCGGCATTATTGTGGACATGTTGTGCCACTGGCGTTATGTGTTAGATGAGGTATTTGGCGAAGTAAAATCCGTTTCTTGCCTCGGCGCTACCCATATCCCTACCCGGGTAGATGAAAATGGCAACCAATACGAGTGTACGGCGGACGACTCCGCTTATGCCACTTTTGAACTGGAAAACGGGATCATTGCGCATTTCAATTCCTCCTGGACGGTGCGGGTAAGGCGCGATGATTTGCTCACCCTGCAAGTGGATGGGACAAAAGGTTCTGCCGTGGCAGGTTTGCGGGAATGTTACATCCAGCATTATGGCAATACACCCAAACCCGTTTGGAACCCCGATATTGCCCAACCCATCGACTTCTTCGGTGGCTGGTCCAAAGTGCCCGAGCAGGAAGTACACGACAATGCTTTTAAAGTACAATGGGAGTTGTTTTTAAAACATGTGGTGAAAGATGAGCCTTTCCCCTGGAATTTGAAGGCGGGTGCGAAAGGGGTACAGTTGGCGGAAAAGGGTTTGGAAAGTTGGGCAAAGCGGGCCTGGGTAGACATTCCTGAACTTATAAATCAAATTTTGATAAATCAGCAATATAGAGATACATGCCTGAGGTGTTCTAAGATGCCTTAAACATTCAATTAAAAATGGCCCTAGACACTTGTCTTGAACCATTAGATCCATCTAAGCAAACTTCATTTCAGGCTGGATTGTGTAGCTATAAACACACAAAAATCATCAAAATGGTAAAAGTAGCTCTCGTAACCGGAGGAAGTAGAGGCATTGGCCTGGGAATAGTGACCCAATTGGCAAAACAAGGTTTTAACATCGCAATCAATGGCGTAAGGCCCCAAGAAGGTGTCACCGATGTTTTGGAAAGCATCAAAGCCCTCGGCGTCGACGTCATTTATTGCCAGGGCAACGTCGCCTTAAGTGCCGACCGCGCAAAAATCCTTCAGGAAGTAAAAGACCACTACGGTCAACTAAACCTCCTGGTCAACAACGCCGGGATTGCCCCCCGCGAACGCCGGGATGTGCTGAGCACCAGCGAAACAAGTTTTGACGAAGTGCTGGACACCAACCTCAAAAGTTGTTATTTCCTCACCCAGGCTGCTGCCAACTGGATGATTGAGCAAAAAGAAAGTAATCCCGATTTTTCAGGGTCCATCATCAATATTTCGTCTATTTCTGCTACGGTTGCTTCCGTCAATCGGGGCGAGTATTGTGTGTCCAAGGCCGGGATCAGTATGGTGACGCAGCTTTTTGCCGCGCGTTTGGGCGAGTACTTCATTCCGGTGTACGAAGTTCGTCCGGGGGTCATTGCCACGGATATGACCGCGGGCGTGAAAGAAAAATACGATAACCTGATTGCCCAGGGGCTTTGTGTACAACCGCGTTGGGGTACCCCCGAAGATGTGGGCAAAGCGGTTGGTGCACTGGCAGCGGGCAGTTTTCCATACTCTACAGGTCAAGTCTTTATGGTCGATGGCGGGCTGACGCTATCGCGTTTATAGGTTAAACAATACAACAACCACATCAAGATGCAAGCAGACAAATTAAGCGCAGGACAATACAAAGTCACCGCCACCGGGTTTTTAAGTTTGTTTTCCATTGTAGGCATCATGTTCTACGGGCTTCCCTTTTTCTTTGATTTTTGGGTAAAAGAATTTGGTTGGTCGCGGGCCATGGTCACTTCCGGAAACCTGGCGGGTAAAGTGATTGTCGGCCCACTTTTTGGCTTTGCAGCTGGCTGGTTTATCGACCGTTTTGGCCCGCGGCGACTGATGCTGTCCGGTATCCTGATGGTAGGACTGGCCGTGATGGGTCTGGGGATCATGCAGTCCACCTGGCAATTTTATATCTTTTATTTTTTGATCGCCCTGGGCTACATGTGTGGCGGTCCACTGCCCAATCAGGTGCTCATTTCCAGATGGTTTAGTACCGCCCGGGGGAAAGCCATGGGCATCGCCTATCTGGGTATTGGCGTTGGCGGGATGTTGGTGCCGCACATTGCGCGCTGGTTGAATCAGGAGGCAGGTTGGCGTATGGCCCTGACCGTGCTGGGTGGGATCATCATTGTGGTGGCCTTTCCGATGGCCTGGTTTGTCAAGGAGAATCCCGACGAACAGCTTGAAACACAGAAAGCACCAGAACCCAAAGTCTCTTTATCCAGCGTCGTAAAAAGCAAATCCTTCTATTTATTGGCCATTGGCAGCATGTGCTCCATTGGGGCAGTGGCGGGGGTCAGTCAGAACCTCAAACTGTTTTTGAGCCTCGATATGCAATACAGCCAGGGGCAGGCCGCTGGCATCATGTCCTTGGTTTTGGGTTCCAGCATCATTGGGCGTTTGTTGATGGGTTGGTTGGCGGATCGTTTTGCCAAAAAGCACGTCATGTTGCTCATTTACGCCATCGTCAGTTTGTCCATTTTGTTGCTGTACAGCAGCACTACGCCTACCGCCATTTATGTGTTTGCCGTGCTGTTTGGCATCGGGCTTGGTGGCGATTACATGATCATTCCCTTGATGGCCGCAGAGTTGTTTGGGGTAAAAGTGATGGGCCGGGTCATGGGGCTGATCTTAACCGTTGACGGCCTGGCGGAGGCCTTTGGGCCCATTATGGCGGGTGCCTTGCGCGATAGAACGGGCAGTTATGCGATGGGTTTTACGGCCTTGATTGTGTTGTCGGTGGTTGGTTGTATTGCGGTGGCGTTGCTGCCGGGCAAGCGGCAGGATTTATCCGCAAAAACTGGGTAATGAGAAAACCTTTATTGTAGGGATTAAAATCACTGAAACTATTTGCAGGTGAGGGGGGTTAGATTAGGTAGTGTTTTAGTTTTATGCAGCAGGCTCAGTACCGATTAGCAGTCTGTTTATCCCTATTCCATGCGACCAAATGAAGTGACAAAAAAAAACAGACCACTTTTAACGAAGATTGGACGCGGAATCATTGTCTTTTTATGCGCTGTTGTGTTGTTGCTTGTTGTGTCGCTTTTGCTTCTGCAAACCGTGCCCATCCAAAATTTTGCCCGCAAAAAAATTGTCGCTTATCTCGAACAAAAGCTGGGTACTGCCCTGTCTATCAAGCGCCTGGATATTTCCTTCCCCAAAATGCTGGTCCTGGAAGGGGTGTACGTTGAAGACCAAACCAAAGACACCCTGCTGGCTGGTCACCAATTGAAAGTAGACATCGATCTGTTTCAATTGCTCAACAATCGGGTGCAAATCAATGAGATCGTATTAAAGGGCATTACGCTGAAACTAAAACGACAGCGCCCGGATCGGCCCTTCAACTACCAGTTTATCGTCGATGCTTTTGCGACCGAGGAAAAAAATCCCAGCCCGGATACCTCCGCCCTCATCATGGCCGTGGATAAATTAATCCTGGACAAAACCCGCCTGGTATTTTTGGATGTGCTTACGGGCAATGATGTGGATGTTTACCTCGGGCATGCCCAACTGCGGATCGCCCGCATTGATGCCAGCAAACTGGAATACGATGTTCCTCAAATTGATATTCGGGGTTTAAGGGGCAGGGTCAATCAAAACACTCCCCTGGAAATTACCGCTGTCAATACCAATCCCGATCCAGAGCTGGTCAATGAAAAACCGGAATACTTCAAATTCACGAATCAAAAATGCGCCTACGGGACATAGACTTCGCATACAGCAGTGAAGCCGCGGCCATCAACACCAATTTTACCTTCAAAGACTTGCAAGTTTTTCCTAAAACCATCGACCTGAAAAAAAACCTGATTGCCCTCCACAAACTGCAACTAAGCGATTTTACAGGCCGAATCGATCTGAATACCCAAGCTGAAGCGGATCTCATCAAACTAACCACCCAAACCGACCAAGAGCTACAAACGGAGTACCTGCCCTGGAAATTCACCGCTGACCAAATCCGCCTCCAGAACAGCAACCTCATTTACAACGACAACACCCAAGCCCCTCTGAAAAGTGGCATGGATTACGCGCATTTAAACCTCCAGAACCTGACCTTGCACGGCGACGATTTTTTGTACAACCGGGATACCATCGCCCTCGTGATCAGCAAAGGGCAAATGTGGGAAGGCAGTGGGTTTAGGCTGGAGCAATTGCAAGCAGATTTTCAGTATACGAGCCGTGAAGTACGTTTGGAAAAGTTATGGATGAAAACCCCCGGTTCCACGATCCGGCGTAGGGCGATCATCAGTTATCCTTCGGTGGCCGCGATACAAAAAAATCCTGCGCTGATGGGGCTCAATTTGGACATCGAACACAGCCGCATCCAGGTCAAAGACCTCCTGACTTTTGTTCCTTTCCTGGCCAACCAACCTGCGTTCAAAAACCCCGCTGCCGTCTTTGAGCTCAATACCAGCATGGTGGGTAGCCTGGCCCGACTCAATATCCGGGAATTGCAGTTCAGCGGTTTTGAAAATACCCGGGCCGACCTCTCCGGAACCATCAACAATGCGACCGACCCCGATCATTTTTCAGTAGACCTCAACATTCGCCAAATCAGTACCAACCGCAATGACGCCTTGCTGTTTGTGCCGCCCAACAGCATTCCCGATAGCATTACGCTGCCAGAAACGATGTCGCTCTCCGGGACGGTAAAAGGCAGCGCCGCCAACCTGGACGCAGATCTTGACCTCAGTACGCCCTTGGGGAGTGCCCAGGTGAATGGAACCATCAGCAATGCCGCCCGCGCTCAAAAGGCAGTCTACAATGCTACCATTGCCGTACAAGCGTTACAGGTGGGCACCATCATCCAACAGCCGGAAACACTGGGACAGCTCAGCGCCAATTTTGCAGTAGAGGGAAAAGGCTATGATCTAAAAACAGCAAATGCGCACCTTAAAGGCGTCATCACCAGTCCCCTTTACAACAAGTATACCTACCGCGATTTTCAGCTGGATGCCACTTTGGTCAGGCAACAGTTTGACCTACGTGGGGGCATGAAAGACCCCAACCTGCATTTTACGGTTCTGGCCGAAGGGGAATTGGGCGGAGCCTATCCCTGTTTTGCCGGATCACTGAACATCGACAGCATAAAAACAGGCCCGCTGCACCTAACCACCGATCCACTGGTTTACCGGGGCATCATCCAGGCGGATGTTCCGGCCCTGAATCTGGACAGTTTGAATGGGCAGGTTTATTTACTCAACTCCTTGTTGGTCAGCAATGACCAGCGGGCAGCAATAGACTCGGTTGAGCTAGTAGCCAGGTATAATAACGGTCAACAATCGCTGAACCTGAACACCGATTTTGCCCATGCCAGGCTCATTGGCCAGTACAAACTGACCCAGTTAGGAGATATTTTTACCCAGGCCATCCAGCCTTATTTTGCCATCATGTCTAGCACACACGCTGATACCGCGCTGGTTACGACTTTACCATCCAGGCCACGCCTCATCGATCATGTCGCCATTCAGGCTTTTTGGCCCGATTTGCAACACATGGATGACCTTTCCCTGGATGCCCATTTTTCCGATAAGGCTGGATGGAATGCCCATATAAGCTCACCATATATTGCGTATGGAGCCAATCGAATGCTTGGGTTGGATTTAAATGCACAAACCCTGGGTGATCATATTCAATTCAACACCAGGGTTGCTGAAATCGGCAGTGGCGAAACTTTCGTTGTACAAAACACCCAGTTGCGGGCAAATATCGCCAACAATGAGGTAGACTTTGCACTGCGGATCGGCGACCAATCCAAACGCGACAAATACCACTTGTCTGGGCTTTTTGCTCAGGAACCTGGAGGATTCTATACCATGTCGCTTCATCCAGATAGTTTATTGCTGAATTACGAGCCTTGGACCATTGAGGCCGACAACCAAATTCGCTTCAGCTCCACCCAAGTCAATGCCCAACATTTTGATTTAAGCAAAAACAATCAACACCTGACCATCAATAGCCGGGACAACAGCGCCAACAGCCCCCTAGAAATCCGGTTTGAAAAATTCCGACTGTCGACCCTCACCGGGTTCGTGCAGGTAGATTCATTGTTTGCCGATGGCACCCTCAACGGAAACATCGTCTTGAACGACATCACCAAGCAATTAAACTTCACGACCGACCTGACCATCAGCAACCTGGCCGTGGAAGGAGATACCATTGGGGACATTAACGCTAAAATAAGCAATCCGAAGGCCAATGTTTTTGCCACCGATGTCAGCATCAAAGGACAGGGCAACGATGTAGCCCTCACCGGCAACTATTACCTCAAAGCGGAAGACAAGAGTACGATGGACTTTAACCTGATCATCAAAAGTTTGCAATGGAGCACGCTGGAAGGCATCAGTATGGGGGCAATCAGAAATGGAAAAGGATACCTGACCGGCAATGTAAAAATTGGCAATAAACCCACTTCCCCCGACCTCGATGGCCTACTTGGTTTCAACGAGACCAGCATGGTCATCAGCATGCTCAACAGTGAGTTTAAAATTGACAATGAACAAATCATCGCGGTAGAAAACAAGGGTCTACGTTTCAATTCCTTTACCATCCGCGACTCCTCCGAAAACAGACTTACCATCAATGGCGTAGCCAATACGACCAATTATTTGAACTACACCTTTGACCTGAGCTTGCAGGCCAAAAACTTCAGGGCACTGAATACCAACAAAAAGAACAATGACCTGTATTACGGCCAAGTTTATTTTGATACCAATGTAAAAATCACGGGCACCGAGACGGCACCAGTAGTAGACGGTACCCTGCGCATCAATGAACTTACCCGCCTGACCGCCGTGATCCCACAAGAACAGCCTGGAGTGGTGTAACGCGACGGGATTGTGGTTTTTGTGGACAAAGATGCCCCCCTGAATGACGCTTTATTTTCGAACCAGAAAAATAAGCTCGACAAAACCAACCTTCGTGGAATGGAGGTTTCGGTCAACATTGAAATAGACAAAAAAGCGACCCTGAATTTGATCATCGATGAAGGCAACGGCGATTTTCTCCGCCTTCAAGGCGAAGCGGTACTGAATGGTGGTGTTGACAAAAGTGGAAAAATAACCCTCACTGGGTCTTATGAATTGGAAGAGGGCGCTTACGAAATGTCTTTCAATGTGATCCGTCGCCGTTTCGACATTCAAAAAGGCAGCAAAATCACCTGGGTCGGCGAACCCACCAATGCCCTCGTAGACATTACTGCGGTATACCTGGCCAATACCTCTGCCGTTGAACTGGTTCAAGACCAGATTTCTGCCGCCAAAACCGACCTGCGTTACCACCAGAAACTGCCCTTTGCCGTATACCTGAACATGGATGGATCACTGATGCAACCGATTCTCACCTTCGACATTGTATTGCCTGAAGAAAGTACCGTGCGCATCGACAATCAAATTGCTGGCCAGGTGGAAATGCGCCTGAATCAACTAAAAGCCGAACCTTCAGAGTTGAACAAGCAGGTTTTTGCTCTACTCTTGCTGAATCGATTCATCTCTGAAAATCCGTTTGAAAGTGCAGGCGGAATCCTCAATGCGGGTACCCTGGCCCGCCAGAGTGTCAGCAAAATGTTGACCGAACAGTTGAACAACCTCGCCAGTGGTTTGATTGAAGGGGTAGACCTCAATTTTGACATCGTTTCTTCAGAGGATTATACTTCGGGCAGTTTGCAGAATAAAACCGACCTGAATGTAGGCCTTTCCAAACGTTTGTTGAACGACCGACTGAACGTTTCCATTGGAACCAATTTTGAACTCGAAGGAGCTCGTCAAAGCAATGAAACAGGTGCAGGCGGCAGTAGCATATCGCCCAATCTGAACATCGAATACTTCCTCTCTCAGGATGGGAAGTACCTCTTGAGGGCCTATCGACGCAATGAATATGAAGGGGTGATAGATGGTTATGTGGTTGAAACCGGGATTGGCTTTGTACTTTCGGTAGATTACGACCAATTTAAAGAAATATTTGAGCGCAGAAAGATAAGGCGTAAAGCGACCAAAGAGAGAAAAGAAATGGACAAGTACAATGTCCCGCCAGAAAAACCAGCCAATCCACCCATGAAACAGAAAGAAGACCTGGATCCTGCTTTTATTGACACCTCCAGAAAGCGTGAAGATGAAGAATAAGCGCATTATCCCCTGGCTCTATACTTTCATGGTAACCCTAATCATGCTGCTGACAGGCTGTAGCACGACCAAATCTATTCCCGAAAATGACGCTCTCTATACTGGCGCAAGGATAAAAATGACCCGTACTGAGGTCTCTTCAAAGCAAAAAAAAGCGCTACAGAGTACCCTGGAAGACCTCACCAGGCCCAAGCCCAATAGCCGGGTTTTGGGCATACCCTTTAAATTGTGGCTGTACAACCTGGGCAGTAAAAAAGGCCTGGGTGCCTGGTTGCGCCGCAAATACGGCGAAGCACCGGTTTTGCTCAGTGAGGTAAAACTGGGCCGCAATGCTGGAATATTGGACAATTACCTCGAAAATCGAGGCTTTTTTCAGGCAAAAGTGCAGGGCGACACTACCGTTGATGGCAAAAAGCCAGCGCCGAATACACGGTATCACCGGACCTGAATATAAAATCAAAAGCATTACTTTCCCCTCCGATAGCGGCGCCCTGGCAAGTGCCATTCCGCTACGCAGTCAAAACGCTACTGGTTCGAGCGCCTTTTAACCTCGACCTCATCAAAGGGGAAAGATCCCGCATCGACATCGAGCTAAAGGAGCAGGGTTTTACTACTTCAGTGGAGAATACCTCCTGGTCGAAACGGATAGCACGGTAGGCAATTACGAGGTGGACTTGTACCTTCAGGTAAAACCGGAAACACCCGACGCCGCCAGGCAAACGTACGACATCAACAACGTTTACATTTATTCCAATTACAACCTCTCCACCATCAGCCCGGATACCAACCTGGCCAATGCCGAATTGTATCGGGAGGATATTATGTAATCGACTCTTCCAAACTCTTCCGGCAGCGTGTTTTTGAACAAAGCATGCAATTCCTGCCGGGTGATTTGTACAGCCGCAAAGACCACAATACCACGCTCAGTTGGTTGATCAACCTGGGGAGTTTTAAATTCGTGAAAAACCGCTTTGAATCGGTACTCGACAGTACCAAATTAAACACCTTTTACTACCTCACACCCCTGCCCAAAAAATCCTTGCGCGCAGAGCTTACCGGAACCACCAAAACCAACAACCTCGTCGGTTCACAAGTCACCTTAGGCTGGCGGCACCGCAATATTTTTAGAGGTGCCGAACATTTGTCCATAAACTTATTCGGCAGTACCGAAGTGCAGGTCAGCGGCAATTTTGGAAAATCAAATCCTTTCCGCTTAGGAGGGGAAATTACCCTCAGTATTCCCCGTTTTGTCGTTCCTTTTTTGGACATTCGGGGTCGCAGCGAATTTGTACCCAGAACCAACCTGCAATTGGGTTATGAATTGTTGAATCGGCAAAACTTATATACCCTCAACAGTTTTCGAGGAAATTTTGGGTATACCTGGAAAGAAAACCTGCAAAAAGAACATCAGCTCAATCCTTTTACTTTCAACTACGTCAAGCCACTGGCGGTTGCTCCAACAGTACCTCGACAGCATTGTCAAAAACCCTTCGCTGGCCAAAATTGTAGAAGAACAATTTATAGTCGGTTCTACCTACAATTATAGCTACAATGAACTCGCTGGTTCCAATCGTCGAACGGGCGTTTATTTCAATGGGCTGCTGGATATAGCGGGCACTTTTGCCGGATTGGTGAATGGTTCCAACTGGAAAAACAACGAGGTAGGTACCTTGTTGGGGGTGAAATTTTCACAATATGCCAAAGCCGAAATCGACCTCCGCTACTACAAACAACTTACCCAGCGCAGTCAATGGGTCAACCGCCTCATCCTAGGTTTAGGTTACCCTTACGGGAATAGCCGACAGCTCCCCTTTGTGAAACAGTTTTTCTCGGGAGGAAACAACAGCTTGCGGGGTTTCCGCAGCCGTACCGTTGGTCCGGGGCGTTATACGCCGCCCAATCAGGACAATCCTGGGGTGCTGTTTCTACCCGATCAGTCGGGCGACATCAAGCTGGAATTCAATTCTGAATACCGCCCCAAATTGTTCAGCATCGTCGAAGGGGCTTTGTTTTTCGATGCCGGAAATGTCTGGTTGTTGAATGATGACCCACTCAAACCGGGCGCACAATTCAGCAGCAGTTTTTTGAAAGAACTGGCCGTGGATGCGGGTTTTGGCCTCCGCCTGGATTTTACCATCTTGTTGCTGCGCCTGGACTTCGCCTTTCCCCTAAAAGTGCCTTACCTCGATAAAATTCCCAACAAAAACATGGTGTTTAACCTGGCATCGGTATCCTTT
>NZ_JADKCX010000091.1 GCF_016718685.1 Haliscomenobacter sp.
GATGGTTTTGTTCACGATGGCATTTTGGATTTCCGCAAGATAATCGTAATCATTTTGCAAACAGCTGGGGCGGAGCGCCTGTACACTATCGTGCATTTGATCCATTTTGTCTTTTTGGACATTTTTTAGCACTGCTTTGACTTTGTTGAGGGCCGAGGCGTAATGGCGACGAATGCCCTGATCGGCAAAACGCATGACCAGAGGCTCCATCAGGGTCAGAGCGTTGGCTTCTTCATTGCTGAATACAACCGGTGGCAAAAAATAACCCTGCATCACAAAATAGCCCCGACCGGGTTCGAACCCAACGGGGATGCCAATTTCATCCAAAGCCCGAATATCGCGGTATACGGTACGTACACTGATTTCAAACCTTTGTGCAATGGCCTCTGCACTCAGGTGTTTTTTGGATTGCAGGGTGGTGACAATGCCCATCAGTCGATCTACCCGATTCATATCAAATTGTTTTGGGTGAAAATACAACAGAAAGAATAGAAATTACTTTTCTAGCAACGTATAATGGTAACAAAAAACTCCGGTTGGAAACCAACCGGAGTTTGCAAATACACAGCTATAAAGGGAAACAGTCGGGTGATTTTAATTGAGCAGTTCTCTACCAAAACGGGATTCAATGATCCCTTTTAATTTTTGACGGGCGCGGGCCAAACGGCTTTTGATGTTGGATTCCGAAAGCCCGGTTTGTTGGCAAATTTCTTCAATTGAACGTTCATGGAAGTAGAACAAGTGCAATACTTCGCTGTCACTTTCGGGTAGTTGTTCAATGGCCTGGCGCAACCAGAAAGAGGTTTCCTGCTTTTCCATGGTATGGGCACCTTCGGCACGAATACCAATTTGAATGCCATCGTTGATTTCTCCACTTTCGGTAAGTCCTTTGCGGTACTGTTTGCTGCGCAGGCGATTCAAGGAAACAGAAGCCGCAATTTTACACAACCAGGAACTGAGTTTGGCATCCCCACGAAATTCAGGCAAAGCCTGGAAAGCGCGCAGGAAGGTGTCTTGTAATACTTCTTCGGCGTCGTCATGTGTCTGGATGTAGCGGCCAATGGTAGCTCTGACGAGTCTTTCGTGTTTGGTTACCAATTGGGCGTAAGCTTTCTGATCGCCACGGATCGATTGTTGAATCAATACGGCATCAGGAATGAGGGATGTACGGGTTTTGGATGTTAAGCCAGAGAAAACGGTTGTCATGAGTCGGGTGTTTAAAAAGATCCTTCAAAAATTGTTTAGGTGTTGGGCGGTTGTTGGGGCGATCATGCTGGATCGTCCCTACGCGCTGATTGTATTCCAAATTTACGCTGTGTTAGTATGACGGTAAATCGGGTTTTCACCGTTGGCGGTTTTGGGTTTATATTTGGCGGTTTTTCAAAAAAAAATGCCATCATTTGCAATAAATGACAGCATAATTTGGCAATAATTGCATCGAAATGCAAGATTTTAACTAAATTTTTGCAATTTTCTCCAGAAATTCTGCTTTTTTTTGCTTGGAAACTGGCACCGAATGGCCATTGCGGGTGATGATTTCGCCCCCTTCTCCGCGGATGTACTTTTTGATGTGTTTGAGGTTGATGAGGTAGGAATGGTGTACGCGTAAAAAGCCACAGGGAACCAGCAATTCACTGACATCCTTGAGGGGTTTGGAGAGCATGATGGTCTCGTTGTTGATGAAAAAGAGTTTGGTGTAGCTGCCCTCACTTTGGCAGTGCACAATGTCGGCAACTTCTACAAAGGTCAAGCCCTCGGAGGTAGACAGCGCAATGGTTTTTGGGGCGTTTTCGGGGCTTTTGGCAAAATTATCCATCACCTCAAATTGCCGCCAATCGGGTTTCGCGGTTTTATCTTTGGCTTTTTTGACCGCCTCCTTTAATTCTTCAATGTCGATGGGTTTGAGCAGGTAGTCCAGTGCGCTCAATTTAATGGCTTGCAGGGCATATTGATTGTAGGCCGTGGTAAAAATGACCTGAAACTGCAGCGGGCGACACTGCTGGAGCAAATCAATCCCATTGAGGCGGGGCATTTCAATGTCCAAAAAAACCACATCGGGAGGGGCGTTGCGCAGATGCTCCAAAGCTTTTCTCGAATCGTTGAATTCGGCAACGATTTCAACTTCCGGGCAGTTTTTGCTCAGCAGAGACGAAAGCACCTCGGTGCAGTACAGTTCATCGTCGATGAGGATGGCTTTCATATTGAGAAGGTTGAGGAGTTTGAGAAGGTTATTCTAATGGCAGCGTCAAACGCACTTTGGTGCCTGCGGCTTTTCCTTCAGGGGTATACAAATCTTCAATAAAGATAGAAGCTTCCGTTTGATAAATTTGATTGATCATTTGGATGCGTTCTGCGGTTACGGCCATGCCGTGCGATTTTGGGCTGTAGCGGATTTACTTTTTAAAGCACGGGCCATATTCCGACCAACGCCGTTGTCTTCCACTTCTACCACCAGCGTATTCCCCTCTGGGAAAACCCTGACCTCCAGGTGGCATTCCTCGCCAGGTTTGGCTTCTTTGTGCATCAATCCGTGCCAGATGGCATTTTCGACATAGGGTTGGATGATCATGGGCGGGATTTCCAGACAAGTGATGTCCAAATCAGGCGATATATTGATGTGGTAAGTGAAACGATTGACAAACCGCATGGCTTCCAGTTCCAAGTAAAGCCGCAAGGCTTCGAGTTCGTCGCGCAAGGTCACCAGATTGGAACGGGAGTTATCCAGCACCAAACGGATCAAGCGGCTGAATTTGGTCAGGTAAGCAGAAGCGGTATCTGGCTCATTGCGTTGGATAAAACGATTGATCGAATTGAGGCAATTGAACAAAAAATGGGGGTTCATCTGAGAGCGTAGGGCAGCCATTTCCACCTCAGCCAATCGTTTGTTGAATTCTGCTTTCATACGTTCTTCTTTGCGGATCTGCCAGGTGCGCAAGCGATAGGCACCGTAAATGAGGCCTCCAATGATGAGGTTAATGAGTGCAATGAACCAGGGCGTTTGCCAAAATGGAGGTTTGATGACAATGTCTAAAGTGGTAATTTGTTTGCTCCAGATTCCGTCCTTGTTTCGTGCTTTTAGACAAAATTTGTACGTACCAGGTGGCACACTAGTGAAAGTCACTTCCTTATTCTGCTGGGGCTCAGACCAGGTTTTATCCAGTCCTTCCAGGTAATAACTAAAGCGAGTGTCCTCAGAAAGGGTAAAGTTGGGAGCCGCGTATTCAATGCTGAAAATATTCTGACTGGGTTTCAGTACAATTTTTTCACGCCAATTGCCCACTTGTCCAGCTTCTTTCCAGGTTCTTCCTTCCAATCTGAAATTGGTAATGATGGGCTTCAACGCTGAGCCATATTGCAGCACCGAATCGGGATGAAAAATGATGAAGCCACGTTTGGTGCCCGAGCATACCTCCCCGCTGGGCAATACTGAAAATGCATCCAGCGTCGCATCCAGTTTTAATCCGTGACGCTCGTCAAAGTTGCGTACTTCCAGTGTTCGAGGATCGACCATGGAAATTCCACTGGCGGTGGCGAGCCAAAGCCGCCCCTTGAGGTCTTTGCCCAAACCTTCAATTTGAGAATTGGCCAAACCATTGACCTCGGTCAAAACCAGTGCTTTTTTGTTGGCGTCTATGGCTACTAGTCCCAGACGGGTAGATACCCAGATTTTATCTTCAAAATCACATTCGATTCCCGATGCATCATTCAAACTTACAAGAGCACCATCCTTGTCTTTTAGTTCAACAATACTTGTTGCTTTGCGGGTTTTGATGTCATATGTCCAAATGCCATTGCCCGCAGTACACATCCAGATGTGTTTACGCGCACGATCTGCACAAAGCATATATGCCCGATTGGGTTCATCTGCATAACGATCTCCCTCTACATGGCTTAGTATGTTGGCCTTGCGGTCATAAATCAAAGGGCCAACTCCCCATTTGGCCAACCAAATATTGCCATCGGCGTCTTCTTCCATATCAGGCACAACGGGGTCAAGCCGCACGCCTTTGGGTGGGGGTGCACTCCGTGCAGGGGTAAAGCGATGATTGACAAAATCGGCTTCATACAGCGTTCCATTGGCGGTAATCCAGGTTTTCCCTTTGCTGTCGCGCAGGATTTTGCAGGTACCTCTTAGGGGGGCGGGTAGTTTGCTGGTGATGTCTTCCGAACTTTTGCTGATCGGGTCATAGGCGTATACCCCCCCACAGTAAAAAGAGGAGGCGTAAAACTTTTTATCTTTTGGCTCAAAAAAAATGTCGAAGACCGAATTGTCATAGTCGAATACGGGGTGGGCCTCCAAAAAAACATGTTTAAAACCTTGTAAGTGGGGATCAAGTTTGACCAATCCTACAGTAGTACCGATCCACAAAATGCCTTCCCGATCGGTGTAGGCACAAAGCGCAGTACCGGTGGGAAAAGAATAGGGATCGTCGGGAATGTGTTTGGCGAAAAAAAATGAACCGGTCTTTAGGTTATACAATCCCGGAGTATTCAAAAACAGGTAATCTGTACCAAATGCAGCCATAGATTGACCCGCTGAAATGTAATCCTGGATGTAAATTTCTTTGCGCAATTTCCCCCATTTACCTGTCCGTACATCGAGGTAAAAAAATCCGCTGCCAAAGGCAGTCATCCAAACCCGCTCTTTGGCTTTTTCGTAAAACATTGCGCCTGGTCCAAAATTCCAGGTACAATCTTTGAGTGGGTAATGGGTAAAATGGTCGTCTTTGAGCCGCAGGCTGAACAAGCCATGATCGCTGCTGAGCCATACTTCCTCCTTGGATTTTGGGATGGTAATGTATACTTTGTTGCCTTTCTGGTGCTTTAATTCAAGCGGTCGGTCTTCTTTAGGGACTTCTGGTGTAGTAATGATGCGCTGCTTTCCATCGGGCTCAATGATCAGTATGTTGTGGTGGCCGGAAGTGATGATGGCTCGGCCAGTGTGATCAAAAGTGATGAAACAGCCTACTCTGAAACTGTGATCAAGCGCAGCTTCACTGATCAGGTCTAGTTTGGAAAAATCATCGGTCAATGGGTTGTAAATGTCAATTCCTTTGTTGTTGGTCACCCAAATCCGCCCTTGGGGATCTTCCCCTAAGCCGGTGATGGAGGCGCCTTGTAAAGCATTTTTGACTTTGGGATTGGGGAGATACACCTTAAACTCGCGGCCGTCAAAACGATTCAGCCCATTGCCGGTTCCCAACCACAAAAAACCTTGTTTGTCGCGTAATATGGTGCGTATTTCGTTGTGTGAAAGCCCGTTGCGGGTGGTATAGTTTTCAAAATGGAAATCCTTCTGGGCAATCAGCAGCAGCGGCCCCAGTAATAGAAAAATCAGCCAGGTGGTGTTTCTACAAGTGTCATCATAAGGTTTGTTCCATACACAAACCTACAAAAATGAATGGCGATGGTAAAACAAAACCTACAAATGGAGAGTTTGGACTTATGGTTAGGGTCAAAACGGGGATGATCCTTCTGCGATCGGGTGACCACCCCCTAGAAATGCTTACTAAACCCCTATTTGTGGGGATTAGACAAGGGGTAGGAGGGGAGAGGTTGCCCGGGAGGAGGCATTTTGGAAATAATTTTCTAAAACCCCCACCAATTTCTCCTTCACTCTTTGCGCAATCATCTCCCCGTGGTCCCGCGTATTTTCAATGAACAACTTATTGATCCTGGCCCCGGCACAAACCACTCCGGCCAGGTAAACATTGGGCAGGTTGGTCTCCAGCGTTTCGGGACTGTGTACGGGCAAACAATCACCTTCAGATTCGATTTCGATGCCCAAATTGCGGAGAAAAGCGTAATTGGGTTGGTAACCCGTCATGGCCAGCACGAAGTCATTTTCGATGGTAAAACCCCATTTGGCCCTTCCAGTACTACTTCGCGGGGGCGAATCTCCAGGACATGGGTGTTGAAATACGCCTTGATGGACCCGTCTTTGATGCGGTTTTCGATATTGGGTAAAATCCAGTATTTGACTTTATCGTGCAAGGCTTCCCCACGCACGGCCATCGTTACTTGTGCACCTTTGTAGTAGGTTTCCAGCGCTACATCACAAGCGGAGTTGCGGGCGCCAATGACCAGAACTTTTTGACCTACATAAGGATGGGGATCGTCGAAGTAATGCTTCACTTTGGGCAAATCTTCTCCCGGTACGTTGAGCAGGCGGGGGGTATCGTAAAAACCGATGGCCACAACCACACTGTGGGCATAATAATCCCCTTTGTTGGTGTGAATGTGGTAAACTTGATCAGCATTTTGTTGCATCGACAGCACTTCCTCAAACAAGTGCAAATTGAGTTTGTACTTTTCAATCAGACGTCGGTAATATTCCAGGGCCTCGCGGCGGGTCGGTTTGTCTCCGTGCGATATGAAGGGGGTATTTCCGATCTCCAGCAACTTTGAGGTGGAGAAAAAAGTCATGTTTACTGGAAAATTGTAGAGGGAATTGACCAGCACCCCTTTTTCCAAAATCAGGTGACTTAAGCCAGCTTCGCTTGCGGCAATTCCGCAATTTATTCCCGTTGGTCCCCCACCAATGATGATCAGGTCAACAATATTTTGCATCTTTATGAACTTCGTTTTGCATTTTGAGAACAAAGATAATGGCATTCCTGTTTCGATGAACTGTATATTAGCACCAAACTACGAACACCCAAACCCTTTAACCATTTTTTCCAATGATCGATGCTTACTTTCAAACTTTTGAAGCCTACCGACAACAAAACTCCTTTGATGGGCAGCCCGCTGCACTATACGCCCCGGTAAATTACATCATGGAACTGGGGGGCAAACGCCTGCGACCTATTCTGGCTTTGATGGGCTACGAATTGTTCCAGGCCGATTACCGCCCGGCTTTACCCTTGGCTTATGCCATTGAAATATTCCACAATTTCTCTTTGGTTCACGATGACATCATGGACGCGGCCCCTCTGCGCCGGGGGCAGGCAACGGTACATACAAAATGGAACCTCAATGCCGCCATCCTTTCTGGGGATGTAATGCTCATCTATGCTTATGACTACCTCTTGCGCCTGGATGCTCCAAGCCGGATTGCTGAGATTGTTAAAGTATTCAATCGAGTGGCCAGAGAGGTATGTGAAGGTCAACAAATGGACATCGACTTCGAAACCCGCAGCGATGTAAGCATTCCCGAATACTTGCGCATGATCGAGCTAAAAACCTCGGTACTCATTGCCGGGGCACTGGAAATGGCGGGATTGGCAGCGGGCGCAAGTATTGATGATGTAAAACATTTGTATGAATTTGGCCGCAATGTGGGTATTGCTTTTCAGTTGCAAGACGATATCCTGGACACCTTTGGAGATGCCGCCGAAGTGGGCAAACAAATCGGGGGAGACATTGTCCAAAACAAAAAAACCTACCTGATCCTTAAAGCACTGGAACTCGCTGATGAACCAGATCGAGCCTCATTGTTTGAATTGATGAACACCCCAACTATTGACGCGGAAACAAAAATTGATCAAGTAAAAACCATCCTTAATCTCTACAACATTAGATTCCTGACGCAGACAGCCAAGCAAGAGTTTCAGGATCGGGCTTTTGAGCATTTAAGTGCCTTGAGTATTCCAACTTCAAATCGGGTGGCACTGGAAAGTCTAGCTCATAACTTGCTAGACCGGACCTATTGACCAAAGATTGTTAATGTAAACATCTTACTTAGTTGTTAAAATTTGTTAAGAATCGGATTTTGGTGAAAATTCTCCGAACAAAGTAAATATACGGAAGTTTAATCGTAGAACTATCTAAAAAAATAGCTTTACTATTAAAACGTTCCGAGATGAAAAATCACATCAATCAAATCGTGTTGGTATTGGGAGTCTTGGCTTTGACTTCCAGTTGTACCGTTGTACGTCAAGGAGAAGTTGGCGTACGCCGAACTTTAGGCAAATACAGTGATCGTCAGATCAAAGATGGCGTTCGTTTTTTCAACCCGTTTGTTACCACCGTAATAAAGGTGCCCACACAAACGGTAAACCTGGAAGTATCGTTGAACATTCCCTCCAAGGAAGGACTAACCATTCAGTCCGAAGTGTCAATTCTTTACAATGTACAAGGAAGCAAAGCAGCCGAAGTTTTGCGCCAAATTGGTCCTGATTATGAGCGAAATCTCATTCTACCCGTATTCCGATCTGCGGTGGCTGACGTTAGCTCTCGGTTTTTTGCCAAAGATATGCATACGGGAGAACGTGCCCAGATCGAAGAACAGATTCGAATTTTGATGGATAAAACCTTGGATGACAAAGGTATTGAGGTGGAATCGGTGCTGCTTAAGAGTATTCAGTTGCCAAAAAGTTTAGCCAGAGCCATCGAAGAAAAATTGGAAGCCGAGCAAGGTGCCCAGCGGATGGAATTTGTACTGCAACAAGAGCAACGCGAAGCCGAGCGCAGGCGCATTCAGGCTCAAGGGGTACGCGATGCTCAAAACATCATCAGCCAGGGACTTACCCAGGAAGTGCTACAATTCAAGGCAATCGAAGCTTTTTTGGAGTTGGCCAAATCACCCAATGCCAAGGTAATCATTACCGATGGCAAACAAATGCCAATGATGATGGATGCCAATATTCCCACGACACCAGGAGTGAATTCTTCTTTGCGGAGTGGCATTGGCACTTCGACAGTGCCGCGTGCGGCTGCAAATTCCTCCACCGGTGCGGACGGAAACTAAGGTGAATGCTTTGTAAAGTTCGTTATACTATCACTGTTACACATGTTGATGGGGCTGTAGGGACAAAACCTTGCGGCCCTCTTTTTTATTCTTTGATTTATTGCTTATCATTGACCAAACTAAAATAGAAGCTACACATGTCTAATTCTGAAATCCAATTCCTTGAAGGTCCCCGTTCCCGTTGGCAAGAATTTAAATTTGCAGTAAAAGTTTTTTGGGAATTCATCAAAGGGTTTCGTGCCCTGCACTTTGTGGGGCCATGTATCACTGTATTTGGTTCGGCGCGCTTTGGTGAGGGAACCAAAGACTATCAGAAAACGCGAGAACTATCAGGTGAATTGGCCAAGTTGGGTTTCACCATCATGACGGGCGGTGGTCCTGGTATTATGGAGGCCGCCAACCGAGGGGCCAAGGATGTTGGCGGCCGCAGTGTAGGCTGCAACATTCGGCTACCCATGGAACAGTCCCACAACCCTTACCTGGATAAGTGGGTCACCATCCGCTACTTTTTTGTACGCAAAACCCTGCTCATCAAATATTCCTACGCTTTTGTGATCATGCCTGGCGGTTTTGGAACCCTTGATGAGTTTTTTGAAACCATCACCCTGATTCAAACCCAAAAAATCTACAATTTTCCGATAGTCATTTTTGATACAGCTTACCATAAAGAAATCATTGACCACATCCAGGTGATGAAAGATTATGGTGCGATCAGCCCTGAAGACCTCCAGCTTTTTTTGGTAACCGACGATATCCATGAGGCCGCAGCCTATATCCGGGACAATGCGATTGTCAAATTTAAATTACAGCCTGAAAGAAAGGCCAAAAAATGGCTAGGTGAACGTCCCATCAGGAACGAAAATGGGGTTTAGTCTGATCGATAATCATAACCTAGCCACTTTTTTCCCGGACAATGCAGCAAACCATCCATTGCTCAAGGCACTTTATTTGCCTTTGATGCGGCAGGACTCCTGTATCTTGATTCATAATGTACACGTTGACACTCAATTGTTGGATACCGGATCGCGTGTACTTGGGCTCATCCTTCCACATCTTGCGGCGGCCTATTCGGAAGAATCTTACATAGCTTCACCCTATGGACAGTACGTTGATTATGGCCGTTATGAAACTGCTCTTGAGCTGGGTAAGCTGCGGTGGCTCAATCGTTTGGCCAATGGTGTATTCAATGTCCTGGGGAAAATCTGCCGACGGACTAAATTTGATCAGGTGGTGTTGATTGACAACCTGCTTTTTTCCACCAATTTATACCCCCAAAAATTAGACTATAATCTGGCGGCATTGCATCAATTCTTGCTGCAGCAATTTCCTGATCGCGCACTGGTTTTTCGCTCGATATGCCCGGAGGTGTATCCTGAGTGGTTCGAAGCGCTTGAAGCTTGTGGATATAAAGCGGTATTCAGCCGCCAGGTATATTTGTTGCGTGCCCACGAAGGGGCGCATCGTTTGAAGCGGGCTTTAGACATCGATACCCGCCTGGCCAGCAAACAAAAACACCTGCATTGGACAATCCTTGAAGCCCCCACTGATACTGAACTGGAGCGTATTCTGGATTTGTACAATCAATTGTATCTGGAAAAATATGCCCGACTTAATCCTCAGTACACCCTGGCTTTTCTCAGAAATCTGCTTTCTGAAAAAATCATCCGCATCAAAGCCCTGTGGCACGGAGAAAAAATCGTGGCTTTTACCGGGTATTTTACCCTGGACGGAGTCATGATCAATCCCTTGATCGGTTATGACCGCAGTTACCCACAAAAAGAAGGTTTGTATCGCTTGCTCACCTTGGAGACCATGTTGGAGGCCGAAAAACAGGGCTTATTGCTCAACATGAGTTCGGGTGCTGCCCATTTCAAACGTTTGCGCGGGGCGCAGCCATTTTTGGAATACAACATGGTCTATGACCGGCACCTTTCTTTTTTTCGCCGTTTGCCCTGGGCTTTGACTCGGTTGATTGCGGTACCGACGATATGGTTGGTGCGGCGATATGGTTTGTAGTTGTTTCATCCGCGGATTTTGAGGCCGGTGATGTGGGCAGGTAAAACAAAGGGAGCCTCTCCCGAGGCTCCCTCTTTATTTTTCAACAAACGGTCAACTTATTTCACCGCTTCTTCACCGTGCATGATGCGAATCTGGTGGTTGATGGATTCATCGTGGATGGCTTTGAGCACCACAGTTACGAATTCTTCACTCAGGCCTTTTTTCGCGCCATGTTTTACCGACTTGCTCAGGATTTCATTCCAGCGGCTTGTCTGTAGTACGGCGATGTTGTTTTCTTTTTTGTATTCACCGATCTTCTCGGCGATCTTCATCCGGCGACCCAGAAGATTGAGCAGGTTTTCGTCGATCTCGTCAATTTCGTGACGCAGATCGTTCATGTGCTGTGCAAAGATCGGGTCCGTTGAATTGGCTTCGGGGAAGGTCATCGACTCAATCATGGCATTGTACTGCGCAGGGGTAATTTGCTGGGCAGCATCACTCCAGGCCTGATCCGGGGTAGGGTGTACCTCGGTCATGATGCCATCGAAGTTGAGGTCCATTGCTTTTTGGGCAACCTCTTGCAGGGTATCGCGGCGACCACAAATGTGGCTGTTGTCACAAATGATTTGGATGTCCGGGAAATTGCGGCGCAGATCAATCGGAATCTGCCAGTGGGGTACGTTGCGGTAAGAGGTTTCCCCGTGAAAAGAGAATCCCCGGTGAATGGCGGCCAAGCGGGTAATGCCAGCTTTGTAGAGGCGCTCGATGCCCCCCATCCATAGCTTCAGGTCAGGGTTTACCGGGTTTTTTACCATTACGGGAATATCTACTCCACGCAGGGCATCGGCGATCTCCTGAACCGTAAATGGGTTTACAGTCGTACGGGCACCAATCCAGAGTACGTCAATGCCTGCTTTTAGTGCTTCAAACACGTGCTCTCGGTTGCCCACTTCGGTGGTCACTTTGAGTCCGGTTTCTTCCTTTACCTTTTTCAACCAGGCCAGGCCAGGCGCACCAACGCCTTCAAATTCTCCGGGGCGGGTACGTGGTTTCCAGATGCCAGCGCGGAATAAATCGATCCGGCCATCGCTGGCCAGTTCACGAGCAGTTTGCAGGACTTGCTCTTCGGTTTCAGCGCTACAAGGCCCAGCAATCAAGATGGGTCTTTTTTCAGTGCGCTCCAAAATGGGTCGAAATGTCATTGCCATGGTACAAGAGCTTAAGAGATGATTTTGCGAATTTGATTTGCTTCAGAAATGAGTTTGTGGAAGGTATCGAAATCCTTTTTGATCAAAAGGCTACGAAACTGCGAAAGTTGGCTAATGTGTTCATCCAGGACGTCCAGCACATTGTCGCCAAAAAGTTTGGGTACAGCGGCTTCAGGGCCAGAATATTCAGTTCCCGCCATCGGGTGCGTTGCTACAAAACGCCGGCGCATGGGGTGATCCTGCACGGCTTCCAAAATGAGCGTCTTGGTAGAGCCAACATCGATCACGACTTGTTTCTCATTGATTTTGTCTAAAACCAGGGGCAGGACTCTGGTCATGGAATCCACCGGAGTTGCTACAATAATGAGGTCGGATTCGGCAATCGCTTCATCCAGGGTTTTGCCCTCATCGATCAGTCTGCGTCGAATGGCTTTGTCGATGTTGTCCGGGTTGACGTCTACACCAATGATGCGCTGGGCAAACCCATTCTCTTTGAGGGTGATGGCCAGTGATCCACCGATGAGTCCGATACCGATTATGCTGATGGTCATTTTGTCGCTTTACTGCGATCACCACGCAAAGTCTGGGTGGTTCTGAGGTCCGAATAAATTCGTGGGTTGGCGAAGGTTTAGCGAAAAGGTTGTAGGGCTTTATAGCTAGTGATGCGGGCAGTAGCCTCCTGAAAGACCTTGGCCTCGCTGCACAAAGAAACCCGAATGTAGCCATTGCCCTGGGTGCCAAAGATGCCGCCAGGGGTGATGAACACCTGGGTCGCATCCAAAATGGCGTCCGACAAAGTATATCCATCGGCATAATAACTCGGGATTTTGGCCCAAACAAACATGCCAACTTGTGCCGGATCGTAACTGCACTCCAACAGATCGAGTAATTTAAACACCTCTTTCCTGCGTGCCCGGTAAATGTCGTTCAGCCCCTCGTACCAGGAAGGAGGATTTTGCAAGGCTTTTACCGCCGCCACCTGGATCGGTTTGAACATCCCCGAATCCATGTTGCTTTTGAAGCGCACCACCGGTTCCAGGTATTCTGCTGCGCCTGCCAGCATCCCAACCCGCCAACCCGCCATGTTGTGGGCTTTGCTCAGGGAGTTCAGCTCCAGGGCTACGTCCATTGCGCCGGGTACATCCAACAAACTCATGGGATTTTCATTGAGGATAAAGGTGTAGGGGTTGTCGTTGACAATCAGAATCTGCTGCTGTTTGGCAAAGGCGATGAGGTCCTTGAAAAAACCTTTGTCGGCCTGTGCCCCTGTTGGCATATTGGGGTAATTGACCCACATGATCTTAACTTTACTCAAATCCTGTGCGGCCAATGCGTCCAGATCGGGTTGCCATTGTCGAGCTTCGATCAGGTCGTAATCACGTACGCTTGCTCCGGTGAGCAGGCTTACCGAACGATAAGTGGGGTAGCCCGGATTGGGCACCAATACTTCGTCTCCCGCTTCCAGGTAGCTCATGGAAATGTGCATGATGCCTTCCTTGGAGCCGATCAGGGGCAGGATTTCATGGTCAGGGTTGAGCCGAACACCAAAATACTGCCAGTACCAATCTGCAAAGGCCCGCCGCAACTCTGGAATGCCCTGATAACTTTGATAGGCATGGGTATCAGAACGTCGCGCTGATTCCAATAACGCATCAATTGTCGCTTCGCTGGGCGGTAAATCAGGGCTGCCGATGCCCAAATTGAGCACGTTTTTGCCTTCTGCCCGCAATCTGGCGATCTGCTTGAGCTTGGTGGAGAAATAGTATTCTTCTACATTTCCCAATCTGCTGGCGGTGGATATTATTGGTGTCATGATTTAAGGTTCGAAGGTTCGTGGGTTCGATGGTTCGGTGATTCTTGTAGGGGCGTACCCTTTGTGGTCGCCCAACTACGATTTTTAATAATCGTACAATACCCCCTGTTTGTAGGCACCTAACAGCTTCAGATTGTGCGTGACCGGGCGCAGCGCCTCGTACGCTTGATCTACACTGACATGACCTTCGGCTACATAATCGATGAACAACCGGTATTCCCAGGGTTGGCCAATGATGGGTGCTGATTGGATTTTTGACATGTTAAAATTATACGCGGCAAGAATCGCCAATACTTTGTGCAAACTGCCTACGGTATGGCTCACCCCAAAACTGATGGAAATTTTATCCGCATCGGGGTCGGTTATGGCTTGATCAGCGCGTTGCAACACCAAAAAGCGGGTATAGTTCTTTTTATTGGTTTCTATACTTTCCGCCAGAATTTCCATCTCGTACAATTCAGCAGCCAAAGAACTGGCAATGGCGCCTACGTGATGCCATCCCTTCTCGCGGATGTTGCGGGCAGACAGCGCAGTATCTTCAGTGCGAATCAATTGAATATGTGGGTATTGGCGGAAAAAATCCAAACATTGTTCAATGGCAACAGGGTGGGAGTGGACTTCAGTGAGGTCTTCAATCTTGACGCCGGGAAGCACCATGAGATTTTGTTTGACCCGCAAGTATACCTCCCCAACGGCCAGCAAATTGGCTTGATCCAGGAGTTTGTAGTTGCTCATCAGGCTACCAGCCAGCGAGTTTTCAATGGCCATCAAAGCGGCATCCATCTCTTGACCTGCCTCCAGTTTGTCTACTAACTCTTCAAATGTCAAACAAGGAACGATGTCGATGGGGCGACTCTCAAAGCACAAGCGTGCGGCAATTTCATGAAAGGCACCCGGAAAGCCCTGGATGCCTACCCTTAAATTTGCCGACTCTTGGTCAGTTTCGTTTTCATTTTCTGCAAGTAGCGTTTGCATTTGTTTTGTTTTATTCCCACGACTAAAGTCATGGGTTAGTTATCTTTTGTAGCCTCCCACGACTGAAGTCAGGTTGGGTTGTGCTGGGTCCAGAAACGTAGCCATAAGCCCATGAATTCATTCAGGGGCACAAAATATTGGTTGGTTAGGTCAGGTAAGGGCAAAAAAAAAGTCCCGCTTTGCGGGACTCTTTATTTCATCTTCAGTTAATGAACAACAAAATTCAGCAGTCCCTATGGTTGACCATAAAAGTAAAAGCTGAAAAAATAAAAGCTGTTGTTCAAGCGCATGATGATGTACTTTTTTAATACTGCACAAACCTAGAGAATTCTATTTGGAATCGCAACCCCTAAAGTTCAATTTTTTTAATTTTTTTACGATTTCTGAATCCATTGAATAAGAAATGGCCTATTTAAGGCAGTTTGTAAACCTAGACTTGTCGATAAATGGGCAGTTTTGCACAAAAAGCCGATTTATATTTGTTAATATTGCATCATACCATACAAAATAAGGAAAATATGCGCGCAATTGATGCTCTACTCAGCGAATATGGCGAAAGCCATCAAAACAAAATCAACAAGGCCTTTCACTGGATTTGTATTCCGGCTATCGTGTTCAGCTTGATGGGATTGTTGACTGCGATTCCTTCCGCGTACCTGAGTGCCTGGTTACCAGACCAATGGGCACCTTATTTTAATTGGGCAACGGTTTTTCTGCTCGTTAACCTGATTTACTATTTCCGCCATTCATTGACCATCGCTATTGGGATGTTTCTCTTTGCTTCGTTTTGCATCATTGGCAATGTGTGGCTACAACGAAACGTGGACATGCCCCTCTGGCAAACCGCACTGATCATCTTTGTGGTGGCCTGGATTGGTCAATTCATCGGCCATAAAATCGAAGGCAAAAAGCCCTCGTTTTTTAAAGACATCCAGTTTTTGATGGTTGGACCAGCCTGGTTGCTGCACTTTTTGTATAAGAAGGCGGGAATCAAGTATTAGGTGAAAAGGTGAAAAGTCGAAGGTTCAAGGGCTACCGCAACGACTCTTCTCAACGACCGACTCTGAACCCCGAACTAGCCCACCCTCTTCTTTTTTTCCTCATTTCTAATTTCCCCATCAACCAATTCGACACCAGTTCATTTTCCTCCGGGAAAGTCCAGTGCCCCGTTTCGAGGAACAGTTTGAGTTCTTTTGGTGCCGTAATCGAATTGTAAACCGCCCACATGGAAGTGGGAGGACAAGTTTCATCGTTGAAGCCCATTGAATAAAAACAAGGGACTTTCATTTGTTTGGCAAAATTGACCACATCGTAATAGGCTGCGGTTTTGATTTTGGCCTCGGTATTGTTTTGTGGATTGTTGCTGTCAAAAATATGGGGCCAGCCACCTGCCCGATTTTTCAAATAACCCACCATGTCCGAAAGTGCAGGATAAGTAGGGGCCGCCCATTTTACCCGAGGATCAAGGGCTGCGGTAACAATTGACAACGCACCTCCCTGGCTACCACCCGTCACCGCGAGATTACTGCCATCGTATTGGGGCAAGCTGACCAAAAAGTCATTGGCTCTGACACAACCGAGGTACACCCGTTTGTAATAATAGCGGTCGCGGTCGTCGAGGTTGTAAGCCCAATAGCCGCTGAGGTTGCTGGCACTCATGTCGTTGTACACGCTTACGTCCATGTTGACCGGAACGCCGTGAATACCGATTTCCAGGGTGATAACCCCTCTTTCAGCCGTACGTACATCGCCACCATACGGCCGGGCGCCTGCACCCGGTACCCGCAAAAGTGCCGGAAATTTACCCTCCATTTTGGGTACACAAAGGATCCCATATACCCGTGAACCAAGCCGAAAATTTTGGATATTGACATGATATACGTTGACTTTTTCCGTGCAACGCTCGGGCATAAGGGTCATTTTGGCATCGAGCGGCACTTTGGCCAGTTCGGCTTTGGCTTTATCCCAAAAGCTGACAAAATCGCTGGGATTTTCTACTGCGGGCTGGATTTTATCCGGGTCAATCCCGGCAGTTGCCAGACCACGGTACTCTTTGCCCTCTACTTCGGCGACGACAATACAGCGCAAAAAGCCGGGTGTACTCATGCTGCCACCGGCCAGAGTGGTCATACCGGTTTTAAGAGTAATCGTTTCTTTTTTGGTGGCGGGCATTTTTTCAGGACCAATTTCGTAGCGGATGCGCACGTCCTTGAGCAAATTGCCATTGCGAAAGACCGATACGGAGAAGTTGACATTTTCGCCGCTGCGGTAAGTCCAATTGTCGTGGTCGGTGCCTACGATAACTTTGATGAGCCTTTCAACGGGCTGAGCCTGCGTCGAAACGCTGATCGATATACTTGCGAACAGAAGTAGGAATGATAGAAAATGCTTCATCATGAATCTGGTTTGTTTAAAGTTGGCACTAATATAGCTTTTTCAAATGCGCAATCACAAAACCAACTTTATCTTTTGCTTTTTTGCCGATGAGTACGTCTGGAACAATGCCGGTTTTGTTGTAACCTTTGCCCAAATGCACAGTTTCATTCAAACTGTAGGTGGGGTATCCGAAATAAATCCCCTGGGTTTCGCAACCTAAACTGACCATGTTGATGTTGTTGTAATCCACTACTCCGCCGGTGTTTTCACCCATGGTAATAACTTTACTGCTTATGCCTTTGGAATAGAGGACAAAGGTTTCGGCGGCGCTCATGTTTCCCCTATCGGTGAGGATGACGACTTTTTTGAGCATTGAAGCCAGTGGTTTTAATTCCAAAGGGCTGAACATGGGACCGGGAACAATTTTACCTTGCTCCGCCTCCATGGCTTCTACCACCGGGCGATATGGATCGTTGCTTCTGGTGGATGCAAATTTTTTAAAATAATTGAGGTTGTCAGCTGAAGAAATCGTGAATCCCCGGCCACTGAGGGCTGGTTTTTCGTAGTACAAACTCAGCAAATCAAAATAAATGCCATTGCCTCCGGTGTTGCCCCGAATGTCGATGATCAGGTATTCGGCCTCCGTCAAATCTTTAAAGTGAGTCATCAAGACTTGGTCAAAATCTTTTTCTCGATGAGGAAAAGAAGGAATGGTGAGCAAAACGGTTTGTTCATCCACTTTTTGCACGGAAGGCAGGGTAGGGTCATACATTGCTGTGCGCTCATCGGCTAATTTGCCCCAGGTGATACCGCCCCAAATGGACAAAATGGTATTGTCTTTATAAGGGGTGATTTTTACGTAGCGAGGAGCATAACCATTGGTGTAATAAACGCCCTCCCATACTCCATTGGCCAAACTTACGGCTAATTTGACTTCACCCACTTTTGTGGAGTCTTGAGCTGCAATGATCACCGAGACGTGGCTGTAACGGATTTGTGGATTTTTATTTTTGACGATGGCAAATTTGGAAGTTCCATCGGTCCAGTACCCTTCAATGTTGACTTTGTTGCCGGGACTGACTTGACTCAAGGCTACTTTTCGTGCTTTGATTTCGGCTTTGGTTTGAGCTAAAGCAGTTTCGGGCAGCTTGGGGATTTCCGAAACGAAGAGGTGTCCGTCTTTGAAAAAAGCCAAAAACTGTTGTAACAGTTTCGCGCAATCGGGGAGTAGGGTTTGAGTTGAAAGAGGTTTATACTGCTTTTTGCGGGCTTCATAGGCTGTAGTAATTTCTGCTTTGGTCAGATGATACGCAATGTAGTTGGCTTCTAACTTTTCGGTGAGGCGATCGAAGTTTTCTGCACAGGTACAGGTATTGGCTTGCGCGATCAGGGTGTTTCCAAGTATCGCCAGTGTAAAAAGAAGGAAAAAAGGTTTCATAATAGTAGTCAGGTTAAGGATGGATGAATAGCAAAAAGACAGGGTTTATTTAGAAATGGTTACAGCGAGATGGGCTTTTCTTCTTTCTATTTTCAGGAGAACCGCTATATTGTTGCTACAATCGATAAATCATGAAAAAACTGGTCTTTTTGCTCCTGATAAGCTGTGCGATTGTCGCTTCGGCCCAAACCACAGAAACCGCTAAACCTAAATTGTACAATCCCGCTGCTGACGCCAAAGCCGATATCGAGGCTGCGGTGCAAAAGGCCGCAAAGGAGGGTAAACACGTCTTGGTGCAAGCGGGGGGCAACTGGTGCAGTTGGTGTATCCTATTTCACAACAAGGTGACGAGCAATGATACCCTAAAAGCTGTCCTGGAAAAAAACTATGTGAGCTATCACCTCAACTATAGCCCCGAAAATAAAAATGAAGCAGTATTTGCTGCGCTGGGCTACCCCGAACGTTTTGGTTTCCCGGTGTTCATCATTCTGGATGGCAAAGGCAAGCGCCTGCATACCCAAAATAGTGCTTACCTCGAAGAAGGCAAAGGGCACAGTACGCGCGCGGTTTTGGAGTTTTTTACCCATTGGTCGCCAGCTGCGATTGATCCAAAAAGTTATCAGAAAGCAGCGAAGGGGAAGTGAAGACTTGCTTGCAGAACAACTTACTTCTTGTTCCTGATGATGATTTTTTCAACAAATACAACCAATGCTATCCCTCCAGTATAAGCCACCACATCCAGCCATTCAAACGAGCTGCCAATTACTATTCGAGCCAATTTGGAGTGTTGCAAGCCAAGTTTCTCCACAATGTTGAAGTATTGCAAGGTTTCAACACCATATGAAAAGATCAGAACGCCCAACGCAGTTGGCCAAAAGGGGGTGTTTAGGAAAGATTTGACAAAGCAGTAGATTAAAATAACCACCAGAAAATCTCCAAGGTAAGGGCGGATGAAGCCGTCGTCGACGTAGAGGGCGATGAGGACTTCGATGAGAAAAAGGAGGAGGCTGAGGATCAGGTATTGGCGGTTGAGTTTTAGGTGGTAGTTCATTGAACAATATTCAGGTATATTTAATTTGTACCTATTAGCTTTAACAGCTTGCCTACGGCGGATTATTTTCACCACAGATTCGACAGGTTAACACAGATTTTTTTGTCACATCCATAAAATTTGTGTTAATCAGTGCGAATCTGTGGTGAAAAACTTCTTATTACTTGGCCATATCCTTGATCCGAATATTCCGAAACTTCAATACCGAGCCATGCCCCAAAAAGCCGATATGCCCCTTGTTGCGATTTAGGCCAGGGTGGTCTTTGTGGTCTAGCGTTCCATTTTTTGACGCTTCTTTCATGTCGCCCTCCAGAATCACCGTACCGTTGAGGGTCACGCGGATGAAGTTGCCTTTGACGTACACTTCTTCCTGGTTCCACTCGCCAACGGGTTTGAGGAAATCGCGTTTGGCGGGCATGACGCCGTACACCGATCCATGGTATTGGTACTGTTCCAGTTTGGCATAAATCGGGGAAGTATTGTCCAAAATCTGGATTTCCTTGCCCACGTAGGCGGCATCACCTTCCAGTGGCGCGTGAATGCCCAAACCGTTGTTGGCTCCCGGAGTCAATTGAAACTCGAAGCGGAAGATGAAATCTGAATATTCATTGGCGGTGTACAAGTTGCCCCGATTTTGGGTAGCAGTTGGATAAATGGCGATGTTGTTGTCTTCCACCACGTAATCCGTTTTGTTGCCCACCCAAGAGTTGAGGTCTTTGCCATTGAACAAAATTTCGAATCCTTCCTGTTGTTCGGCTGCGGTCAGCACGTAAGGTTTGCTGACCTCGGTGCTGGAAGCGGGCAAGGTAGCCAGGTAGGTCTCGATGTCGATGCGCTCGTACTGGCTATCGGGGCCGCTCAACGTGGCACGGGCGCGTTCGAGGGCGCTGCGCACGGTGCTGCCCGTGAGACCAGGTTTGGCGTCGGCGGTGGGTAGGGCAATCTGCATGATCGAGCGGCTCACGGTGGCACTCAAATCTGGATTGTCGTGAAAACGATTCACCGACATCAGTGCGGGCAAACCCCTCAGCCGTCCCATGCTGCGAATTACCGCAATTTTATCTGCTTTGCTATTGGCGCTGAGCATAGCATCTTGTAAGAGTGCCAATTTTTGCTCATCGGACCAACTTGCTTTGTTGATTTGGGCGATGATGGCCGTAAATGCACGATCGTGGTAGCTGGCCATAGCGGGATTTTGCCGTATCTTGAGCAAAGGGCGCACCGCCTCGCGGAGTTCGGGCATTTTTTTGCTCGAAGCCAGGTTTGGCAGCGCTTGAAAAGCTGCGGTTTGTACCGTTGCTTCAGTGGATTTGCAGCGTGCAGCCACCTCGTCGAAATGTGCAACTGCCCGGCGCTCGGCCAGCACCTGAATCAGCGCAATTTGTCCGCTTGGAGATGTAGCACCCAATTTTGCGGCCACCAGACTGACATTATCCTTGTCGATCAATTGTAATAAAGCCATTTGGGCCGATTTGGCTTCGGGTTCATCGGCGGCTTTTAGCAAATAATCCAGCAGATTGCCGGCGTATTTTTTGTTTTTGCTGCGCGCAATGGCCGCTGCTGCGACAGTACGAATGGCGGATTCACTTGACTTCAAGGCGGGCAAAAGCTGTTTTTCAATAAATACAGCATCCGTTGAAGAAGCCGCCAGCATGGCCAGGATATCGGCCTTGACGGCCCCTTTTTCTAGCTTATAAGCATTTTCCCATTGCAGCTTCACCGCTGGATTTTTCAAACCCGTGGCTGCAATTTTGAGCACCTCCCGGCGGTAGACATCATCAAAACGTTTGAGTTCGGCAATTTGGGTTTTGCTGGCCGTAGCAGCATTTGCCCAAGCGAGACCTTTTAAGGCCGCGAGACGAAAATGCTGCTGGGTTTCCGCAGTGGTACCCGCCAAAATATCCAGACTGAGCTTGCTGACGAGGGCCGTATTGCGGATGACTTGCAATTGATGCAAATATTCCACGAGGGCATTGCTGGCCTCTGTGGGGTCATTTTTGAATCCCGTTGCTTTGGCTTTGTTAAAAAGGGGCGTATAACTAGCAGCATCACCCATCAAAGCCAAGGCCCAGAGGGCTTGTTTTTGCAAACCAACATCACTGCTGGCTGCAAAAGGCAAAATAGCGGGAATGGCCGCTTTGTGTTTGAGTTCACCCAGGGCTTCGATCAGGCGGTTTTGAACAGCAGGACTTGCGCCTTTGAGTGCGGTCATTATAGCCAACCGTGCCTCTGGCGTACCGAGGGTGACCAACGCGGCAATGGCCGGAGCGTACAAATCCGCGTTGGAAATGTACGCGCTCAGGGACTTTACCCCAGCGTTGCTCCCGACCAATTGGATGTTGCTGATGAAGTATGCTTTGACCTCAGCGTCGCTGGCTTTGCCCAGAGCCTGGAGGTAGGCTTTTTCGATCAGCGCCTTATCCACTGTGGTTTTGGCGTAGTGCGTCAGCAAGGAAACGGCATAGCGTGGAGCTACTCCGGCGGCACTGCCATTGGGTACAACTTGCTCGCAAACCATTGATAGTCCAGCTTCACCCGTGCTCAGCAGCTCAGTAAAGGCGCGCTCGGCGTCGGGGTTGCTGTTGGTGGGGAGAGTGGCGAGGACATCGGCAATTTTGGTTTTGGCGGTGCGTTGGTCTTGGGCGGTTAAGGATAAAGCGCTGAAAAAAAGAGTGATGATCAGTAGCCCTGCTTTTTTTGCCCACGAATAAATTATGATGCTTAGTTTCACTGGTGTTTGGACTGGCGGAAAAGAGGCTGGTTTTGGTCGTGATTAAATTTTCCAGGGGCCACGCATCGGCTGATTGATCAGGCGGTTGGCGGCTTCATCGTTGATGAACTCCTGTTTGACGGGGTCAAAATTGAGGGAACGACCCAATTGTAAGGCGATTTTCCCCATATTGACCACGGTACAAGAGCGATGCCCGTTGAGTTCGTTGAGGCCAAACTTTTGCCGACTTTTTACCGATTCACTGAAGCTCGTTACCTGCGGAGCGGGATCAGGGAAAGTATCAATGGTTTGTAAAATATTGGGGATGGTCGACTTGAATCCACGGTAGATTTTACCCTTGGGCCCTTCGATGTAGGCCGCGTTGGTGTCTTTGTTTTCCCCATCCAGAATGATCTTGCAACCATCGGCGTAGGTGAACTCAATGCGCCGCCAGGTGCCCACGGCATCGTCGTGCTGCTGAGGACAGTCGATGTCAACCCGCACAGGGCTGGTGTCGTCTTTGCCCAGAATGTACTGCACGGGATCAATGTAGTGCTGGCCCATGTCGCCCAGGCCACCACCGTCGTAATCCCAGTAACCCCGGAAGGTGCCGTGTACGCGGTGCGGATGGTAGGGCTTGAATTGGGCTGGCCCGAGCCACATGTCGTAATCCAGTTCTGCGGGGACGGGCGTGGGTTCTAGGTTGGTTTTACCCACCCAGTAGAACTTCCAGTTGAAGCCGGTTACGCCGCTGATGTTGACGGTGAGGGGCCAACCGAGGATGCCACTTTCGACCACTTTTTTGAGCGGTTTTACGGTGGTGTTCATGCCGTAAAAATTGTCGGTAAAGCGAAACCAGGTATTCAAACGGAACATCCGTCCGTACTGCTCCATGGCTTCAACCACGCGTTTGCCTTCACCGATGGTGCGGGTCATGGGTTTTTCACACCAGACGTCTTTGCCCGCCTGGGCGGCCATGACCGACATTACACCGTGCCAATGCGGGGGCGTAGCGATGTGTACAATATCGATGTCGGGTTGCGCCAGCAAATCCCGAAAATCAGCGTAACCCCGGGCTTGTCCGCCCGACTGGTCGATGGCTTCTTTGAGGTGTTTTTTGTCGACATCACAAACGGCCACCAACTTGGTGCCTTCATAGCCAAAATGGCCGCGGCCCATGCCGCCTACCCCGATGATGCCCTTGGTCAGGGTATCGCTGGGGGCTAAAAATCCCTTGCCCAGTACATGGCGGGGCACGATGGTAAATGCGCCGAGCGCCAGTGCCGAATTTTTGACGAAATTCCGACGAGAATGACTGATCGCGTTTTTGTTTTTTGACATGCTTGATCTTTTAAGGATAGGGAAAGATAGGCAGGATTT
>NZ_JADKCX010000092.1 GCF_016718685.1 Haliscomenobacter sp.
TTACCGCACTTCTCAAGACATCGTCATCAGATCCGACGGCCAGTTTTTCTTTCGAACAACCACAATTGGGACAATTACATCAACCGTGACAACCTCTGTGAAGGTGTTGAACGCCGTCAGTCGACACTTTCCCCCGATGGCGATTTCTGAAACCCCTGATCAGTACCCAACTGCAAGCACCGATCAATGGCCAGGAAGTCTGGGCTTCGGTGTGTTCTACCTGCGCAGCCGCGAAGCCCGGATGGAAGAATCCAAAGACTCAGGCGGCGGTGATTTTTATGCCAAAGTCTACGATGCCGATCGCCCGGAATTGTTTTTTAAAGCGACTGCGGCCCGTACCGTTGGTTCTGGCGAAGTGGTACTGATTCGACGCGACTCGAAATGGAATGTGCCGGAGCCCGAGCTCACCCTGTTTTAGCCTCTTCGGGCAAGAATTGTAGGCTACACCATCCGTAACGACATGAGTTCGCGCGACATCGAGGGCGAAAACCCGCTGTATTGCCCGAACCAAAAGTTACGACGCCTCGGCTGCCATATTGGTCGCCTTGCGTATGGGTGCCTGAACACCCCATTCGCTGGACGCAAATTTCCATTCAAATCAAACGCGAAGAGGAAACGGTTTTTGCTGGCAATATCCATGTCAACCGCATGAAGCGGAATTTGCCAGAACTGGCATCACGGTTTGTTCGCGAAACGCCTCTTTCCCGAATGGGGTTTTCCTGATGACGGGTACAGGTGTGGTACCAGCGAATGAGTTTTTACTGGAGGTGGGGTGATGTAGTGAGCATACGGATCGGGGCATTGGTGAATTGGGTGAATATCGTGGGGATGCGGTAGCGAACTGCCGCTCGCGCCCAGCATGGGGCGATACGCTGTCCACAACGATAAATGGCCTTGGCAGATCATTATTTCCGTCGGCTGAAAGCACCATTTGATATGATCCGGCCGCAAAACGCTCGTAATGTACAAAATACGGGTAGTCCACTGTTTTGCCTGCTTGTCACCGGAGTCCCAACGAACAAGTTAAACCCTTTTTGCCCATTAACGGTCGTTTTCTGAAGATACTACAGTCGGTATTGCGGATCGAAAGGGGTGACAGGTTTGGCACAGCCAGCCAGGAGGTTATCCAGGGTTCTTTCCAGCGTTCGAAGGTAATCTGGTTCACCTCCAGAAGAAGATTAAGCCGGGGCTTTTTTGGCTGGGGATTTCAAACAGAAATCCTGATCCTGCGGGATTTTCCAGCGGCCGTGCCTGAATTGGGCGGAGGTTGGTTGTAAATGCCTCGCCCGTGGGTACTTTGACAACCAGTTCCATGGAGGCCTCGTGAATCTCGAGGTCATACGGCGCTGGCAGGAGGTTGCCCAAGATATGACCAACTATTGCCCCGGTCAAGGGATACATAAACGCCGCGCAGACCACCTGCGTACAGCAGGTTTTCCTGGGTGGGGTCTTCTAAAATTACATTTACGGGTTCATCCGGTAAACCTGCTGCGATGCTTTTCCAGCTTTTCCCAGCATCCCTCTGAAACGTAGAGGTAAAGCTGTGCAGATCGTCGGAATTGATGCCGGTCATGGCGATATAAACCTCTCTTTGGCAAACCGCGAAGGGCAAATACTGAATGTAATGGTTGGCCAGCCCTGCGGAATGTCCGCTCCAGTTGATGCCATCGTTTTGATGCCCAAAATGCCCCTTTATCTGTACCCCCTTACAACCAGCCTTTGGTCAATTTCGATTCGACCGGGCTCCCAAGCAAATGACTTTTTGCCGGATTGGCAGAAAGCGTGAGGTTTGGGCTGACTACTTGAGGTCGTACCTCTGTCCTGACTTTTGAAGATAAAATTGCCTCCGTGGTAAAGCGTTTGTCCTGATGGGGCGAGATAAAGTAGGGGGTGATGTAATTGAAACCTCAGCGTGTCCGGGCTGTCCTTCGGTAGCGCTGGCTGAATGACAAAGGTTGTGTCGACATGTCGATTGAGGCGAACGGCGTAGCAGTGTTGCATGCTGTAGTACACTATCTTGTTGTCATCGGGATCCACCTGAGATACACAACCGTCGCCACCATCCCAGGTCGAGCCAGAGGTATTTCCAGGGATCTGGAAAATTGAGGGTTAATTTCGCTTGGCTGGCCCAAAAACAGTGGCGTTGTCTTGAGTGCCCGCTACGCCAGAGTGGAATACGACTGACTTGATCGATGGTGATGTCGTAAATTCCCCGGTTGGGTATTGTTGTAGTGCATCCGGACAAACCCGGTCATAACTCAGGTAAAACCGCCATCGTGCCCTAGGGCCATATGCTGCGGATTTTGAGGATTGATCCATAACTCTCGCATTGATCACATGGAACAATCCCTGGGCCCGGCGGGGTCATCCGGGTTACTTTTCCCCCGACGAAAGTAAAGTTTTGCCACCATCAGTGCCATGCGCAAGGCGCACCCCCGTGCAAAAAACATCCTCGTCGTTTTTGGATTTAATATACATCGGTGAAAAACACCGCAATGCCGGGAAAAATTTTGAAAGGGCTGGAGTGGGTTTGTGCGAGGTCAATCCACCGTCGGTGGTTTGGCCATGGTCGGCAGCTTCATCGCGGGCATTATTCAGATTGTCTACCAGCGCATAGGCTTTGGCGGGTTGGTACTTCCGAAACAGTCAGTCCTATACGTCCGACCAAAGGCCCTGTGGTAAACCTTTAATACAAGGTACCCAGTTTTTACCGCCGTCAACACTGCGGTATACGCCGCTGTTTTTGCCGCTGATGCCGGATAAACTTCCCACAAAGAAGCATACATGATCTGGGAATGGAAGGGGCAATTAAGCAATAGCGTTGGCACCAGTCATTTCAATCTCTGTGCGGGAAGTACTTGTTGCGGTTTTGCCCCGTTCAGGGTACGGTACAAGCCATTCGGTTTTATTTTTTGGACCACAAGTGACCCAGTACAGCCACCGGGGACAATGTTCGGATCCTTGGGATTGAATGGCGATTTCAGCAATGGCCCAGGAGTCTTCCAGTCCGATGTGTTGCTTGTTTTGCCCGCGTCAGCCTGGAGCGATACATTCCTGTGCCGGGCAGGGTGAAGTTGCGTGGCTTTTTTAGATTTTCACCAGTGCCGAGGTAAATGATGTCAGGGTTAGAGGGGGCGAGCTCAACATCTCCAATCCCGAAGGAAGCTTGGTTTTCAAAATGGGGTTCCAACTTTGCCCCATGATTGGTCGTTTTCCACAAACCACCCGAGCCAAATCCGACGTACATGGTGCTGGACGGGTGGCATCCACCCTGCACCATCGGCTCGGGCGGAATTTAGGGTTGGGCCAAGCGGAATCCAGTCGAACTTATAGACCGAAGCAACTTTCATTGCTTGATACTGACGGAAAAAGAAGCCTCCAACGGAGAAAGTGGTTGCTGGGTAAATGCCGCGTTGAAAATGGATAATGATGCTGAAGAAAAAGAGGATTGCTTGGCGCATGGCACGGTTTTACTTAAAAATACTAAGCTTTGTCTGAAATTATAAGCAACGCTGATTATATTTGGATGTATTACTTGATTTTCAGGTGGATAATTATCGGCTATGCGCTTCCGTCTTAAACTGGTCTTTTGCTCCCGTTGTTGTGTTTTCAGGTACTCTTCTACCTATGCCGACAATTACCCTAAGAATCTCAATATCGACATCCTCCATTATACCTTCGAACTCAAACTTTCTGATGCTACGGATGAAATTTGGGGGGTAACGACCATTCGTGTTTTATTCAAAAAAGAAGGAATCGACAAATTACGCCTGGATTTGGTCAAGGCAAACGAAGCCCTGCAAGGAAAAGGGATGACGGTTGAGTCCATCATGCAACAGGGTAGGACCCTGGCCTATTCCCACGCAAACAATGTGTTGTGGATCAGCTTGCCGCAGCCATCCCATGCCAATTCCGAATCACAGCTCGTGATCACTTACCACGGAATTCCGGCGGATGGCTTGCGCATTGGCCCGACGAAATACGGAGACCGCAGTTTTTTTAACGAAAACTGGCCCAATCGCGCCCGGCATTGGTTGCCCACGGTTGATCACCCCTACGAAAAAGCCAGTAGTGAATTTGTGGTAACAGCACCGGCACACTATCAAGTGGTATCCAATGGCTTGTTGATGGAAGAAACCAACCTTGATGCCAGCACCAAACTGACCCACTGGAAGCAGGACGTCTCGGTGTCGTCCTTGTTGTATGTGCTGGGGGTGGCCGAATTTGCAGTGCAATACGTCGGCTGGTTTGAAGGAAAATCGATCCAAACCTGGGTGTACAACAAAGACCGAACTGGGTTTTACGACTTTGCGGAACCCACCAAACAAGCACTGGGTTTTTTCCCCGATTATGTCGGCCCCTATGTGTATGAAAAAATAGCCAATGTCGAAACGCCGAGCGTAAAGGGGGGGATGGAAACTTCTTCAGCGATTTTTTATGGAGAAGAATTGGTAGATGGAAAACGCAGTACCCGCCTGCGCAATGTGGTCATCCATGAGTTGGCGCACCAATGGTTTGGCAATGCCGTGACGGAATCCAGTTGGGATGATGCCTGGCTCAGTGAGGGTTTTGCCCTTATTTTACCATGCTGTTCATCGAACACGCTTATGGGCGGGCAGAACTATTGAGCCAGTTGCAAGCCGCAAAACAAACAACGTATGCAAACCTGGCCAAGGACCCGGGTTACACAATAGTTGCCGATCGTTCGCCGGAGCTAGGCCCGGTGACCAATGCCTTGACCTATCAAAAAGGGGCCTGGATCTTGCACATGTTGCGGAACTTGCTGGGGGATACTGCTTTTCAAACTGGCATTAGGGATTACTACCAGCGTTTCATCAATGGCCATGCCACGACCACTGATTTCAGATTGGCCATGGAACGGGCTTCGGGCAAAGATTTAACAAGATTTTTTGATCAATGGCTGTATCAAGGCGGATACATTGCGCTCAAAGGCTCCTGGACCTACGATCCCGGCAGCAAGCTGGTGAAAATAACACTCCAACAAACCCAGCCCAGCAATTACGTTTTTGATTTTTCAATTGAAGTGGGCTGTTACAAAGCGGGGGAACTGCTGCCCAGTATCACCAAACATCCGGTCAACGCGCAGACGATTGAAATTGCAATACCCGCAGCAACGAAACCTGAAAAAATAGAACTTGATCCACAAATGGCACTCCTGGCGACTTGGGAATTTGTGGAAACTACACCTTCAAACACCAAAAAGAAATGATTGCTTTCATCTGGATTTCATTGGCTGTGCTGACGGCAGGATACAGTCTGGTTTTGATCAACGACGTCGTCAAGCATAAAGGCCAATTGGAAAACAGCAGCTGGCTCAAGACGGGTTTGATCGGTTTTGTCGTCAATTTTTTTGATGTTTTGGGCATCGGGGCTTTTGCCCCCCAAACCGCTTTGCTGAAATTCAGCAAACAAACCGAAGACCGGGTGTTGCCCGGCACCCTCAACGTGGCCAACACCATTCCGGTATTGGTGCAAGCCTTAATCTTCATTACGGTAGTTGAGGTGGAGCCAACCACCTTAATCCTCATGCTGGTTTCGGCAGCGGCCGGGGCGATCCTGGGGCGGTGTGGTGTCCAAATTGCCCGAAAAAAGGATCCGCCTGATCATGGGCTTTGCCTTGCTGGTTACCGCTGGATTTATGTTTGCCCGCAACATGGAATGGATCCAGGGAGGCGGTACAGCCATTGGTTTGCACAGTACCAAGTTGCTGATTGCCGTGCTGGTCAATTTTATCTTAGGCGCCTTGATGACGGTGGGCATTGGTTTGTATGCGCCTTGTATGGCCCTGGTGTTTGCGCTGGGCATGTCGCCACAAGTGGCATTCCCGATCATGATGGGCTCTTGCGCATTTTGATGCCCCGGCGTCCATTCTTTATCCGCGAGGGCGCCCACAACCGCAAAGCCGCAATCGGCATGGCCATCCCCGGTATCGTTGCAGTGCTGATTGCCGCATTTATTGTGAAGTCTTTGCCGCTGGATACCTTGCGTTGGGTGGTGATTGTGGTGATTTTGTATACGTCGGTGGTGATGTTGAGAGCGGGGTATGGGCAAAAAAAAGCCCATGAGAACGAAGTGAAACTGACCAGATAAAATGAAAACTTTAGGTTTACATGGAAGTGCATCCCAGCACTCCCACATTTCATATTTAAACAAGCTCTTATAGCTTATTCGCCTCTAATCGGCATTCTTCGCTTAAAACAAAAACATTTAATGATGCGCTAAAAATGACTACATGATCACGTGGTTGTAGCGCCTTACTTTCCTCCGACCTTTGAATCATCATTTAAGCAATGATTCATTAACCTTATTTATTTATCTCAATCTGCTTAACATGTCACAAACAAGAATTCTGAGTTTAATCCAAAACTCAAATAACGACCTCGCACCAGATTTTTTATCTCAGGACACGAACGACGCAGGGGCAAATATCTTGCTGATGCAAATCTTCGCCAACTTAGCCTTACAGCAACCTGATTTAAGCGTCAATTTGACCAAAAATCAAGATATTTTGATCAATCTGAAACAACACCAGAAATTGGCCAAACGGCATGGCGCTTATTATTTGAACACCGTCCAACCGGGAGTTTTACAAATAATGGTTGATTTGTTGGGCTATTCGAGCATGTTCCAGCACTTTAAAAAACAAATTGATCAACTGATTTCTTCGGTTCACAGTGACCCAGAAGCAAAAAAATCGGTCCTGGCCTTGCTGTCAGAATTGGAAAGGACTGCGCTACAAAAGCAAATTAACGCGCAAACAACAGTGGCAATTCTGCGCAATTATGCTTTACAAACGGCACTTGATGAGACGAATTTCAAAGCGGATTTGGACGAAGCAGACAAAGTTATCGGATCGGACAACGGACATCTGTCCGATATTAAAAATGAAATCGCAGATGCTCAGCAACAAATAAAAGGAAATATCGCACAGATTGTTGTTGGAAGCCTCATTGTAGGCGCAGGTGCTGTCGTCATCGTTTTAGGGGCTACCGGAACACTGCTTACGGCAGGTGCATCAGCAGAGGTTGCCATAGGTGGAGTTGGTGTCGTTGCCGGAGGCGCTACGCTCGTGGCGACGGCGGCAAGTGATTTAGCAAACAACAACCAAAAACTGGCCTCACTTTATGAGGAATCTGCGGAATTGAATGCTACCCTTGCCATATTATTGATCTTGAAGGGCCAGATTGATTATATGTACGAGACAAGCAACGATTTGGTATCTGCCATCAATAATTTCAACACAGAATGGGGCAGCGTGATCAGCGGAATTGGGAATTTTAAAGAGGCCGTGGGTAGAGCCAACACCAACGGAGACCAGGTTGAGCTCATGACAGCACTCAACTTAGCAGAAACTGAATGGAAAGATGTAAGCACGTCGGTTCAAAAAGTGCTTTCAAAAATCACCACACTTAAGCCCGAACAGGTGGACAATGTGCTTGATTTTTATCGAGACAAATCAAAAGCACTTGCAGCCTGAAACAAAAAGCCACACTAATTTTAAACGCACACAAACCCTTTCATTATGCAATTTTCTAGTAGAAACTTCATCACTGGCGCGGCAGCCGACAATAGTTCCATCAAAGATCTGAGAGAAGCAGTATTGGGCTCCGGCAGCGCCGGATTAGTCGTTCAAACTTATGCGAACACGATCTTGCAACAACCGGATATTACGCTTCCGGCAGATTTGCTCGCTAAAATCCCGGTTGATGTATTCTTAAAGACTGCGCGTACGCATGCCGACAATTATTTGAACAACATTCAGCCAGGTATCATCAATACTATACAGGACGTGAATGGCTATTCAACCCAGTTTAGCAGTTTTAATAAAGTGATCAGCCAGTCTATCAATACCTGGAAGATGGGCAACAACCTCTCCGCGAAGCAGGAAGCACTTGATCTTTTGAAGCAATTGCAAATCGGGCTTACCAGCAAACAGAACAAAGTGATTCTGGTTAGCAAAGACTTGGGCAAACTTTTACTTGATCTGAACGGCGATGTTGCCAATTTTACAACGGCAGTGTCCACTGCAGATATCGAGATCGGTGCAGATTCTAAGGTAATCGGCGACTTGGAGAATACGATCAGTTTCGACAGCAAATTGCCGGGGCGGCCTCAGGAGTAGCCTTAAGCGGCCTGGTTGCCATTGGCGGCGGTCTGCTGATTGTCGTCGGTGCGGGCCTAACCCCTTTCACCTTTGGTGCCTCAACCGGACTCATTGTGGCAGGCGCAGCGGTAGTAGTAGTTGGAGCTGGCGGGTTGACAGCTTCCTCGGTGGTTCTGTCCTCATTAATCAGTGGGAAAAGTGATGCAATTCGACAAAAAGCGATATTAACCGACGATTTGAATGCTTTACATCTGCTTAAACCTGCATTTGTGAACCTCCAAAGTTCTGCCGGCAATGCCATTGCACAAGTAAACAATATGGCAAATGCCTGGAATATCTTAGGCGGTAACCTCAGCAACGTGATTGGTTCTATCCGTGACGCACATTTCAATCGTTTAGCATCATGATAGCGCTCATTAAAAATGTGGTCCAATTGGCCCAATCTATCCAAAGTCAAGATGTTTTATCAGCTCAAACACCAGCCATTCCGCAGCATGTTGGCGCGTTCATTCAAACCGTCGCTCCTGAAGCGCAGGATGATATTGACGCAACCAACAAATTTATCAGCGCTTACAGACAGGCAAAGTCTGCCATTGACACGGCCATTGCAGCGTGGAGAGGTGGCAGCGACGAAGCCAGGGCGCGGGCCTTAAATCAATTACAAGGGCTTTCTTCGTTTGTGCAGTCTGCAACGTCGGCCAATAACAAAGTGTTTCAGGATTTAAACAGTTTCAAACAGGCTTTTAATGCAGACGAAGAACAACTCGGTGGCGTATTGAATCAAATCAATGCGCAGATTTCGGCCATTCAGGCTGGAATTCAGGATCAGCAAAAAACGCTGGCACAGGAAAAAGCTACCCTGGCGCTAATTTCAGTAAATCCAATAACTTATTGGATTTACGAAGGAGCAAGTCTACTCACGACATCCCAGACACTTGAGCAGGCTATCATTCTGGCCAATACACAAATGAATGCGTACGCGCAGACGTATTACAATTTGCAACATGCTAGCGCAATTACCCAGCAGTTGAGTTCCAGCGTTCAATCTTTGATAAACTCCTCACAAAATCTGAGCAATTCAACCAGCATCATTGGTGGACAAATCACGCAGTTGGTTGATACGGTCAGGAATGCTGCTGCTACGAACGAAGAGGCTGTTGTGTTCCAGGCATACTGGGCTACATTTGATGGACAAGTCAATGATTTAGATGTTTTTATTAACAGTTGATCTTCCAGTATGAACTATAATTGGTACAACTTGATCTGGCAATTAAAAGATTTGCCTTATCTGAAAAAGTGTCTATTGAGAACTAAGTTAGAAAAAGTTACGCATATTTGTCCACTTCCCTTGGGCTCCTGAAAAGGGATTCCTAAGGGAAGATGCTGCGCGGGTTTTCACTGTTTTTTTCATCTATTCACTCCTTCTCCGTCTTCCCCTTCACCCTCCCGTAAGGCAACCAATCCACCGCATCCCGCCAATCCAGCCACTGCAAGTTGTTGAAGCGTTTTTTGTAGTCATAAAACGAAGGCTCGTGGTGCGCAAATCCGGGGTAATAAAACGTAACCCCCAGTTGTCGGGCCGCGTAAATCTCCAACAACATGGTATGTACCCCCAAACTATACGCCCCATAGTCGGGATGAAACATGGCGTAGATGCTCGACATCGACTTGGGCGTATGATCGATGAGGCTGGAAGCGATCAATTTGTCACCGTCGTATACATCGAGGAGCAAGCCACGGGTGGGCAGGCCGTGGGTGGTGGTGATGAAATCAAAAATGCTATCGGGGCGCATTGCGCTCAAAGCGCTCACGGTGCAGCAAAAAGAGTTCGTGGTGGGGCTTCGCTGGGGCGGCCGCTGACCAGGTTCCAACTGAAATCTGCGTTTTTGCGCCAGATTTTGGCCTGGCTTTTGGTCAAAGTAAACTCCGCAACAGGGATGCGCAAAGGCAATACCTGCATGGGTTGGCCATTGGAAGCAATGTCTTCGTGGGTATCGTAAGAGTAGCGGTAAAACACATTGCCAGCGCGGCGCCAGCCATTTTCAAACATCAAATCCAATTCTTCGTCGCCGATTTGCAACAACCAGGCATGCTGGTGGTGGATCAACTGGCCGTTGAGCTCCAGTTGATTTTCTTCGGAAAAGAGATAAGAATCGGGGTATAAGATCATACAATATCGATGGTTCGTGGTAGTGGTAGAGACGCAATACATCGCGTCTCTACCACCACAAATAAACCAATTATTTTGTTCCCCGCGTCATTAATCATGAACGGGTACTTATTGCGCCGGAAAACGATAAACGGTCCGAGTAGCGTACGTTTGCCCAGGGTTCAGCGTCGTCGTTGGGAACTGGGGCTGATTGGGACTATCGGGGAAATGCTGGGTTTCCAGGCACAAGGACGAACGGAACACATAGGCTTGTCCGCCTTTACCGACTTGCGCTCCGGTCAAGAAATTTCCGCTGTAAAACTGGATCCCTGGCTCTGACGTGAGCACTTCCATTTTGATGCCCGTTTGGGTGCTCTGGACGGTGGCGATCAGGGGCAGTTCTCCAGCAGCAACTTTTTGGGGAACCAAGACAAAATTGTGGTCGTAGCCCTTGCCGTATTTGATCTGTGGATGATCTGCATTTACCCGCTCACCAATGGCGGTAGGTTTGCGGAAATCAAAAGGCGTCCCTTCTACCGAAGCCAGTTCACCCGTAGGGATGAGGGTCGGATCCACGGGGGTGTATTTGGAGGCGTAAATTTGCAACAAGTGGTCGTTGATGCTGGTATCGCGCTCGCCGTCGAGGTTCCAGTAGTTGTGGTTGGTGAGGTTGAGCACGGTTGGTTTATCGGTTGTGGCGGAATACTGGATTTCCACGCCCCGGTCGGCGGTCAAAGTATAAGTGACCTTTACCTGCAAATTACCAGGGTAACCTTCCTCCATGTCCTTGGACAAGTAGCTGAATTCAACGCTGCTGTCGTCGATTTGTTTGGCGTCCCAAACCTTAGTACAAAAACCTTTGGGGCCGCCATGCAAGTGGTTGACACCGTTGTTCGTGGCCAAGGTGTAGCTCTTTCCATTGAGGGTGAATTTACCTTTCGCGATTCGGTTGCCAAAACGCCCCACGACACAACCGAAATACGACTCCTGTTTGAGGTAGTCATCAATTGCATTGTAGCCCGTCAGCACATCTACTGGGTTGCCAGCCTTGTCGGGCACCAACATGCCAACCATCCGCGCCCCGTAATTGGTAATGGCCGCTTGGATCGGGCCATTTTTGAGAATGAACAGTTTGATGGCTTTGCCCTCATGCGTGGTGTTGAATTTTTGTGGGTCAGGGAGGGCATACACTGCGGCGCTTTCGCTTTTTGCTTCATCCATGGTGCTACTTTTTTCTTTTGGTTTGGACTGGCAACCCAGGGTGATCAACCCGAGCAGGGCTAGGCCAATTAATGTTTTGCTTGCTTTTCATTTGCTTGCGATTATCGAAGGTTTAAAAGAAACGGCAGGCTTGTGTGATTAAGCCTATTTTAATGGGAAGGTATTGTATTTTTCCGAACGGGGGGGGGGGGGGGTACGAATTTATTTTTACCTGCAAGGCGCAAAGCGCAGACGTACAGGGCACGGCGAGCATTTGAACCCGCAAGGCGAAAAAGAAAGAGACAAAATCACCGCCATCCCGCGGGGTATTTAATAGTTTTTACCAATGTCTGAAAGAATTTCGATTCCTACCCGTGGCCGCAATAAAGATACCATTCTTGATGAATTGTACAAATTACATTTAAATGATGTGCCCTGGAAGAAAGGCCGAGCCTGGAGCATGGTGTATTACGTGGATGACGAGCATCAACGCTTATTGGAGCAAGCCTACAATAGTTTTTTCTCTGAAAACTACCTCAATCCTTTTGCATTCCAGAGTTTGAAAAAAATGGAATTGGAAGTCATTCAAATGACCGCCAGTTTGTTGAATGGAGATGAAAACGTGACCGGAACCATGACTTCGGGCGGAACCGAAAGTATTTTTCTGGCGGTGTACACCTATCGGGAGCGGGCGCGCCAGCTTTTCCCCCACATCAAACAGCCTGAAATTGTTGCTTCTACCACCATTCATCCTGCTTTTGAAAAGGCCGCACACATCCTGAATATTGTGGTGAAAAAAGCAGCGGTGGACCAAAACTTGTGCGCCCAGCCGCAGGCATTGGAAATGTTGATCAGTCCAAATACCATCCTGATTGCCGCCTCGGCACCCACCTATCCCCACGGCGTTTTGGATCCGATAGCGGAAATTGCCACCTTGGCGCTAGCCAAAAAAATACCCTTTCACGTGGATTGTTGCATTGGTGGTTTTATGCTCCCCTGGGTGGAAAAACTCGGTTATCCCGTAGCGCCATTTGATTTTCGGGTACCAGGAGTTACTTCTATTTCGGCAGACGCACACAAATTTGGCTATGGCGCCAAGGGGGCTTCGGTATTGCTATACCGCAACATGAATTACCTCAAACACCAGTTTTATGTAGCTACAGATTGGCCGGGTGGGATTTATGCCTCGCCTACTTTACTGGGCTCACGGCCTGGGGGGGCCATTGCGGCTACCTGGTCGGCGATGCAGGCTTTGGGGCAAGATGGTTATTTGCGCATCGCCGAGGAAATTATGCAGGCGACCTGTCAAATCCGCAAAGCCTTGGAGGATATCCCGGAAATCATTATTTTGGGCATTCCGGTGATGAACATTATTGCCTATTCAACACGTGACAACCAGCCCGATATTTTTGTGATAGCTGATCAGTTGGAACAAAAAGGATGGATGTTGGATCGGCAACAATTGCCCAACTCCATTCATTTGACGGTCATGCGTCAAAACATTCCAGTATTTGATCAGTATCTTGAAGACCTCAAAGCTTCGATTATCTTTGCGAAAGAACACCCTGGAGCGACAGCCAAAGGCAATGCTGCCCTGTACGGATTAATGGCACGCATTCCTTTTCGGGGGATGGTAGAAAAAAATGTGCGCAAAATTTTTGAAGAGCTGTACGATTTTTCCAAAACAATCCCTCCTCAAGAAGAGGAAACAGCGTCCACTTTGCCCCCTGCTCCACTTTGGATGGGGCAATTGAATCGGGTATTGACCGCAGTGGCAAGATTGAAGGGATTCTGGAAAAAAAGACGATAAGTATTACCGATTATATGCATTCACCAAAATCCATAAACATGTTTAGACCCCTATTGTTAGCGATTTTAGTCTTGTTCTTCATTCAGGCCGGGCATGCTGCTGATTATTACTGGGTGGGTGGTAGCGGCGATTGGTCGGATATCAGCCACTGGGCTACGACCAGCGGCGGCCCCACCAAGCATAACATAGTACCTTCACCCAATGATCGGGTGTTTTTTGACGCCAACTCCTTTACTGCTCCCGGTCAAACGATCAATGTCAATAACCAGTCGATTTTTTGTCTGGACATGATTTGGGACGGGGTGAGCAACAATCCAACTATTACAGCTCCAGCAAGCAATGTGCTCAATGTATATGGCTCTTTGCGGCTCAACGCCAATATGACGTTTTCTTTTTTGGGATCGGTCAATTTCTTGGCCAACACGGCTGGACACACCATCAATATGGCTGGGCACCGTATCCGCGAAACCACCACTTTTGCCGGTTCGGGTGGTGTCTGGACTTTACAAGCGGCATTGCAGGTAGATACGACTCTTTTTATCAAAGCGGGATCTTTGAATACGGGCAATCAAAATATCTCTTGTTTGAAGTTGTTTGTAGTCCCGGCTTCGGCAGTAAACCTGGATTTAGGCAGCAGTCGAATCACCGTTACCGGGCTTTATTATCGGCGCTACGAGTGGTGGGTGCAAGACTCGGCAGTAGTCGAATTTAACCGAACCAACCTCACCCTCATCCCGGGTACCTCAGTTTTGGACCTCAGTTCCAATAAGCCATTGGTACGGGCTACGGGTATGGGTAACCTGGCCTTGGGTACTGTGCTGTATTCCAATACACTGGGCTTTGGGAAATTTGAGGTGAACAATGGCGGTGATGCTAAGTTGACCCGCCTGGAGATGCGCAATGATAGTGAAGTGAAGGGAACGGCCAGTTTTGATGAATTGATTTTGGGGCCGGGTAAAAGTTTCAAATTTCAGTCAGGCTTTACTTATAAATTGAAAAAACTTGTTGCGAATGGCTTGTGTATCACACCCATTCAAATTTTCAGTAGTACCTCGGGAACTCAAGTTGTTTTTGAAGCAACAGCGGATTCGATTACAGGTAATTTCCTTTCCCTGAAAGACGTGCGCGGTACCGGCGGTGCGCAGTTTTTGGCGCGCAACGCTGCTGATTTAGGCAACAATAATGGCTGGACTTTTGTGCCAAAATCAAACAACAACCTCTTCTGGGTGGGCGGAAATGGCAACTGGGGCGACCCCCTACATTGGTCTTTTACCAGTGGAGGCCCCGGTGGAGCATGCGTGCCTACGGCAGGAGACAATGTCTTTTTCGACGCCAACTCGGGCAATAGCATTGCGGTCAACATCGACGTTGAAAATGCCTACTGCCGAAGCATGACCTGGGCTGGCGCGGTGGGAACACCGACCTTGACGGGTAGCAAGGATAAAGGAATACACGTGTTTGGCTCCTTAACCTTCGTCAACAATTTGCGCCAAAATTTCCAGGGTAATTTTTACTTTGAAGGAGCCAATACCGGAAACATCATCACCTCTGCTGGGCGGATTTTTAACAGGGATGTGTATGTGGAAGGTTCTGGTACCTGGGCTTTGGCTGATAGTCTTTCGGTCTTTAATACCATTTATTTCAATCAGGGAGATTTCAATACGGCCAACCAGCAGGTTTTTGCGCATAATTTTTTGTCTAGAGAGAGCAGGATACGCAAACTTACCTTAGGTGGAAGTTTGTGGACCATGCGCAACCGTGAGCCTCAGAACTACAATGTGCTGGACTGGAACATCAATCCCATCAACCTAAGCCTAGATGCTGGAAATTCCACCATCGATTTTAGTAACCAATACGGGTACATGACGGCGAATCCAACCGGCCCCGAATTAAAATACAACGTCGTACTTTTTTCAGGGGGGGTTGGTACATTGAATAATTCTTTTCGCCAGAAACAGGCGTTTGATACCATTAGCTGTGTGAGTACATTCTGGACTATAGGATCCAATTCCTCCAATGTGGTGATTATGCGGAATGTCAACTATGCATTCCAAATGAATGCACAAGACACGTTTACCCTCGGAGCGCTCATTGTACCGGATCTTTGTACCGGTATGGTTGAACTGCGTTCATCAGCAAATGGAGGCCACGCATTTTTAAAAACCACCCAATCCATTACGGTTCAGCGCGTGATGATTCAAGACATCAATCGGATAGGGCTGGGTACCGCTACTGCCAACAATACGATTGATTTGGGAAACAACCTCGGTTGGACCATCGTCGAAGCCACCGGGCGTGACCTGTATTGGGTCGGACGTGGAGGCAATGGCGATTGGTTTGATCCGGTCAACTGGTCTTTGAGCAGTGGTGGGCCTGGCGGTGAATGTATTCCTACTGCTAAAGACAATGTCTTTTTTGATGCCAATTCGTTCGATGGCCCTAGCCAAAGAGTAAACAACCCTAGCCGTTTTGCCTATTGCAAAAACATGTCCTGGACGGGAGTGACCAATAACCCCATTTTTGGCATGTGGGTGTTGAATGCTTTTGGATCAGTCGATTTACCCAACAAAACCCCAGGCTCTTATCTTTCTGAAATCTCATTTCGGTCTCTGGAAAAAGATAGAACCATTCTTACCCGGGGATTTGATGCGTTTAATGTCTTTTTCAGAAGTGAAGGTTCTTGGATATTGCAAGATACGCTAAGTGCGTATTACATCTCCATACAATCTGGCGAGTTCAACTCGAATGATAAACCAGTGACAACGAATTACTTCTATATGTCCCATTATGGTTTTAATTTTCAAACTTTAAAAATGGGAAAAAGCCATTGGCGAATCAATGGAAATGGAGATCTAGCAGCTTTCAATTTTAATTTTTATGTTGGGCCAAATGCAAGTGTAGATGCGGGCACTTCATTGCTAGAGTTTACCAACACCCTACCTGTATACGTTACTTATGCCGACGTAAAATTCCATAACGTCTTATTCTCCAATGCAGCAGGTACTTCTACCTTGCGCAGCCTATACGAGACATTCAATACCAACATCCCCCCTAAGGTGAGCACTTTCAACAAAATAGAAATTCGCAACAATGGAATTATCCTGGGCAAAAACGTAATTGACTCTCTAATCTTTACTGCGGGTAAAACCTACACCTTGGATGTAGCTCAGTCTCAAACCGTCAACGAATATTTCCAGGTAATCGGCAACAACTGCAGTCCCATCGAACTCCGCTCTACAGTTGCTGGCAATAAAGCCGTCGTGAATATGAATGGCGGCGTAGTTTTGGGTGATTTTATCCAAATGCGCGATCAGCGAGGGGTAGGTTCTACCAAATTTTTTGCCGGTGCGAACAGTACCAACATCAACAACAGCAATGAAAACTGGATTTTTGACTCCCCCGTCGATTATGTCGATGAGGGCATCCTGGGAAAAGATGTGGTGTTGTGTAAAAACAATTCCCTGACTCTTGATGCCAATACGTTTAACACCAGCGAAAAATACCTGTGGAGCAATGGCAGCATCCAGGCTACTTTACCCGTCAACAATGCTGGTACTTATCATGTCGCCGTTACCTATGGCAATGGATGTGTCCTACGGGATACGGTCAGGATTTTGCCCGCCAACGATTTTACGCCCAATTTGATCAATGATACGACCCTGTGCTCAGGTCAAATCCTGGAACTGGAGGCGGATTTAAAACTGGTAGGCGCAACTTACCTATGGCAGGATGGTTCTACCAGTACCAGCATCAATGCAACGCAAGCCGGGAAATACAAAGTGATTGTGGAACTATCGGGCTGTACGGCTACTGACTCTACTACGGTGCGCATCATCAGCCCCGCTGCGATCAATCTGGGGCGGGATACCACCATCTGCGATGGGCAATCCCTAATACTCGATGCTTCAAAAGCGGGCGGGAGCACTTATTTGTGGAGTGATGGCAGTAATGCTGACACGCTGCAAGTCCGTGCGGCTGGTCTAGTTTGGGTGGAGGTCAACGATGGGCAATGTACCGCTCGCGATTCCATAGTGATCAGCGTACTTCCTAGTCTGGGCTTGAGCCTGGGAAGGGATACTAGCTTTTGCGAGGCAACCAGTTATAATTTGCGCTCTAATCTGGGTAACGCGATATACCGTTGGCAAGATGGAAGCAGCAATGCTACTTTCCGTGCAACGACGGCAGGGGTATATTGGCTAGAAGCGAGCGCCAATGGCTGTACCGAACGCGACAGCATCAACCTGGTTATCCAGGCTTTGCCGCGTTTTGAATTGGGTGGTGATACCACTTTGTGCGATGGTACGATCTTCAATCTGACCGGGCGGGTCAATACGCCGGGCAATGTAACGTATCGTTGGTCGACAGGAAGTACCAACTCCAGTATCAATGTACAATCTAACGGGGTGTTCACATTGACCACTACCCTCAATACCTGTACCTTCAGCGATCAACGCCGCTTTACCTTTAACCAGGGGCCTTCATTTGAATTGGGCATCAATCGTGGTTTTGTATTGGTGAAGCATACACGATGGATGTTGCAAATATTGGAGCGACTTACCGGTGGAATACTGGTGCAACTGCTTCGCGTATTCGAGTTACCCAAACCAACACTTACTATGTCGATGTTTCCTTGAATGGCTGTACCAAACGCGATTCGATCCTGGTCTCTTTTGCGCCAACCTTCAGGTATTCATTAGGTCGAGATACAACCCTATGCGCTGGAGAATCCCTATTGCTTGATGCCAGTCGGGTTAATGCAAGCTATCGTTGGAACAATGGCAATACTACGGCCACCCGTACCTTAACCCAAACCGAAACGGTTTGGTCAGACGTGACCGTGGAAGGATGTAAGGTGCGCGACAGCATCAAGGTGCAGTTTATTGATTTACCCAGAGGACTATTGGGCAGAGATACCAGTTTGTGTGACGGCCAAAGTTTACCTTTACAAGTCAATGTACCGGGTGCGACGATCCGTTGGCAAGACAATTCAAGTGCCAATGTATTTACTGTCACCCAGGCAGGCTTGTACTCGGTGCGGGCAAGTGCGGGGCGTTGCAGTGTAGCGGATTCCATCCGGGTGGACTACAAACCCATCCCCATTTTTTCACTTGGGCCCGACACCCTACTTTGTAACAGTGAGGTGTTGAACTTGAATCCAAGTGTTGCTGGAGGTACTTACCGCTGGAATGATGGACAAACTACCATTCCTCGGCAAATCAATCAAACCGGTACGTATTCGCTGGCTATCGATCTGAATGGATGTTCGCGTAGCGATACCATAGCCGTTCAGGTGGTCAATTTGCCGCTGCGTTTGTTGGCCAACGACACGACCTTGTGCGAAGGCCGCACCCTAACCCTGCAATTGCAAGTGCCCAGGGCGAATTATTTGTGGCAAGATGGCTCAACTACTGCCAGTTTTACGGTCAATGGCGCGGGCATTTATTGGGCGCAGGCGAATGCTGGGCGTTGCCAAATCCGGGATTCGATACAGGTGAGCTACAATCCACTTCCACGCTTCAATTTGGGGAGGGATACGGTGCTTTGTACCGGTGAAAGTTTGACTTTATTAGCTTTTACGGGAGCTGACCAGGTGATTTGGAATACGGGCTCATCCACCAGTTCCAGCATCAATGTGAGCAATGCCGGGATTTATTCAGCCCGAGCGATATTACTCAATTGCAGTTTTACAGATTCCATTAAATTGGATGTAAATGCGATCCCTACGGTGACTTTGGGGCCGGATACCTTAGTATGCGACGACAAACCACACCTCTTGCGGGCAAGTGCCAGCACGGGTGCACAACTCCTTTGGCAGGACGGAAGTGCGCTGGCAACTTTGAGTACAACTACGCCGGGTACTTATTGGGTCAGGGCCTCGAATGACCGCTGTACCAGTACCGATTCGCTGGAACTGAGTTTTAGGCAATGTATCGTGTTTAAAGCATTTACACCCAATGCTTTTTCACCCAACGGGAATACGACCAACGATGTTTTTCGGCCTTTCATCAATGAATTTGTGCAGGTCAATGGTTATGAGTTGCAGGTTTTTGACCGCTGGGGAGGGCAGGTATTCCGCTCTACGGACATCAACACAGGTTGGGATGGCCTGATTAGGGGACAGCAGGCCCCACAGGGAGTATACATTTATTGGTTCAAGATTGAATATGTGGATGACAAAGGTGCGGGAAGTGAACTGGTTCGCGGAGAGGTAAGTTTGATTCGCTAGGGTAGGCTAAAAATAAATATCCATAAATCTTTTGATTAGTTGATTCTTTTTTCTAACTTATGCTATTGCTTTCCGCCGCAGGCGGGATGTTAAATTTTTAAGACAATCTTTGGGGTTTGGGAAAATAATGTTGGACTCAATAACGACTACTTTTTGGGTCCACCCAAAAACGACAGGCATGCTTAGGCCCCTACTTTTAACAATGTTAGTTCTGGTAATCGGCCAGGCGGCTCAGGCCGCTGACTATTACTGGGTAGAAGATGCTGGTGATTGGTCTGAGCTCAGGCATTGGGCTACGACTAGCGGAGGTACTACCAAACATAAGGCCGTTCCTACGCTTAATGACCAGGTATTTTTTGATGCCAATTCGGGCGACAGTATCCACACAACTATAGACGTTGAGCAGGCTTACTGCCGCAGCATGAATTGGACGGGGGCTTTAGGCGCTCCAACCTTGAGCGGCACGGCAGAAAAAGCAATACATGTATTCGGCTCTCTGACCTTTGTTGCCACTTTGAAACAAGAATTCAAAGGAGACTTTTATTTTGAAGGAGACCATGTAGGCAATCTCATCACTTCCGCAGGTCGTATCTTCAATCGGAATGTACACGTAGATGGTTCTGGCTCCTGGACCTTAGCCGACAGTCTTTGCGTATTTAATTCATTCTATTTTGTCCGGGGTAATTTTAGTACCGCCAATCAGCAGGTTTTCACCCATAGCTTTTTATCCCGGGAAGGGAATCAACGCCATCTTTCATTGGGTAAAACCTATTGGACGCTACGCAACCAAGATCCACAAAACAATGCCAGGCTGGAATGGGCAATGAACCCCGTCAATCTGGCACTGGATGCGGGTAAATCCACCATTGATTTTAGCAACTCTTCGGGTTCAATGATGAACGGTGCCGGTGGTCCGGGTCTACAATACAATGTGATTTTATTCGCTGGAGGCGATGCACAATTGAGCAATCAATCTAAGCAGAGCCAGGTTTTTGATACGATCAGCTGTATCGGTTCTCTAAACAGTTATGGCAGCAATACTACCACTGTGTTGAAGATGCTCAATGTCTATCAGGTTTTTAAAATCAATTCAAATGATACCTTTTCCCTGGCAGAATGGATTGTTCCCAAAGCGTGTGATGGCAGGATTGAAATGAGTAGCACCTCCTTGCAAGGGCAAGCCTACCTCCATACGACCAAAGCCATTGCCGTGCAAAATTTGTCAATACAGGACATTCTGCGCATTGGTGTAGGCACAGCTACGGCCAATAATTCAATTGATCTGGGAAATAACCAGGGGTGGATCATCAATAACAAGGTTGGACGCGATCTCTATTGGGTGGGAAAAGGAGGTACGGGCAATTGGTACGAACGGGCCAATTGGGCGTCAGTCAGCGGCGGAGCGGGCGGAGAATGTATTCCCAATGATATGGACAATGTTTTTTTTGATGTCAATTCGTTTGATGGCCCTGACCAAAGAGTAATCAGCAGAGATCAAGAAGCATATTGTAAGAACATGAGTTGGACTGGTGTTAGCAACAATCCCATCAATTTTGATATGTGGATTTTAAATGCCTATGGGTCGGTTGACCTACCTGAAAATAAAGTTGGAGGAATATCCGAATTGAGGTTGCTCTCGCCCGATCAAAATCAAACCTTACTCACCCGTGGATACCACATTTACAATGCCCTCCTAAATGGTGCAGGCTCCTGGATTTTACAGGACACGTTAAGCGCTACGAATTTGTACCAACGTTCTGGTGAATTTAATTCCAATGGAAAACCCGTTACGACGGAAACATTTTTATGTTAAACGATGATTCTACAACCCTTAAAATGGGCAATAGCCATTGGCGCATCACCAGGAATGGCTCTTTATCCTCCTCTCTTTTTTCTTTTTTTATTGGGCCAAAAGCAATTGTTGATGCGGGTACTTCACTATTGGAATTTACCAATACCTCGCCCACCTATATCGCTTATGCGGATGTCAAATTTCACCATGTTTTGTTTTCTAATGCAGAAGGTACTTCTTCCCTCCTGAGCAATTACGAAGCAGCTGGCGACAAGTTTCCTAAAGTGAGTACTTTCAATCGAATAGAAATACGCAACAGCGGGATTATTTTGGGTGAAAATGTGATAGATTCTCTAATCTTCACGGCAGGTAAAACTTATGATTTGGATGCTGCTCATGCTCAAACCATCAATAAGTACTTCCAGGCAGTTGGGCTAATTTTATCCAAATGCGCGATCAACAAGGGAGTGGGATCAACCCGGTTTTTTGCCGGTGCCAACAGCACCAGCGTCAACGACAGCAATGAAAATTGGGTTTTTGGCTCCCCGAATGTTGATGTAGGCATTTTAGGCAAAGATGTGGTCTTGTGCCAAAACAATTCCATCACCCTGAATGCCTATACCTTGAATTTTAACGAAAAATACCGCTGGAGCGACGGCAGTACCCAGGCGACCCTTCCGGTCAGTCAGATTGGAACCTACCATGTTGCTGTAACTTATGAGAATGGCTGTGCGCTGCACGATACGGTCAAGGTCTTAGCCCCCAGCGCATTTAAGCTCAACCTTATCAATGACACTACTGTGTGCTCTGGTCAAAGCCTGGTACTGGATGCCGATATAAACCTGCAAGGCGTAAATTACCACTGGCAAGATGGATCAGCAGTGCAAATCAAGGTCAATCAAGCGGGTATATACAAAGTGGTGGTAGACCTTTCAAGGTGCAACTACAGTAGTGGATTCACTACTGTACGCCTAATCAATCTAGCGCCCTTAATTTGGGGCGTGACACCAGGTTGGCAAGGCTGAGTCTTTGCTGTTGGATGCTTCCAAAACGGGTAGTCGTAATTATTTATGGAGCGACACAGATGCAGCTCCAACCCTGCGCGTTCATACCCCAGGTACGTTTTGGGTGGAAGTCAGTGATGGCAAATGTACCGCTCGGGATACCATCTTAGTGATGGCTGCCTCCCCTTGGGTTTGAATTTGAGGCCAGACTCCGTTTTGTGTGAAGGGGCGAGTTTGGATTTGCGTTCGAACCTGGCAACGCCGTCTACCGTTGGCAAGATGGAAGTAGCAATAGGTCGTTTAAAGCGACCACTACCGGATTATACTGGCTGGAAGCCACCATCAACGGTTGCGCCAATCGCGACAGCATCAATCTTATTGCCCAATCATTGCCGCATTTTGAGCTTGGAAGGGTACCATCCTGTGTACGGGAGAAACCCTTACCTTACGCGCCCTCTCCGGGGAACCAGGTGCGCTGGAGCACAGGATCGACCAAGGAAACCATCAATGTGACAGTTCGGGAATTTTTGGGCTCAAGCCGTGAAGAACAATTGCAGCTTTGGCGATTCCATCACGGTTACGTACAAATCCATTCCTACCGTGACACTAGGGCAGGATACCCTCGTCTGTGACGACAGACCCCACGTCTTGCGGGCAAGTGCCAGTAAGGGTGCTCAACTCTTTTGGCAGGACGGCAGCAGCCGCTCATCTTTGAGCGCAACTGCAGCAGGAACTTATTGGGTTAGGGCATCGAACGACCGGTGTACCCGCACCGATTCGTTGGAACTGAGTTTCCGACACTGCATTGTGTTTAAAGCATATACGCCCAATGCTTTTACACCCAATGGCAACACCAATAACAATGTTTTTCGCCCTTTTATCAATGAACTTGTACAGGTCAAAGGCTACGAGTTACAGGTATTTGACCGCTGGGGCGGGCCAGTATTCCGCTCTACGGACTTGAACACGGGTTGGGATGGGCTGATTCGGGGGCAGTATGCACCAAAAGGGGTATACATTTATTGGTTCAAAATTGAATACGTGGATGACAAAGGAGCAGGAAATGAACTGGTTCGGGGCGAAGTGAGCTTGATTCGGTAGAAAAAAAGTTGAAGCGTTTATAGTTGAAGCATTGAAAGTTGTGGGTATTACCCCACCGTACTTACAAACTTCTCTTCAACTTAAACTCTTCAACCCTCAACTTTTTCCTGTTTACTCTCTGCAATCACCACTTTTTTTCGTCATTTGCTCTCCTTCTCCGCTGATGCGTAGGAAATATACACCCGGGCTGAGGCGACTGCCTTCGTGCAGAGAGAAGCCTGCTTCAAATTGGATGGCATTCATCTTCCAGGTTTTGAGCACTGCACCTTGCAAGTTGACCAATTCAAAATGAAGCGGTGGATGCGCCTGAGTGATGGTCATGTTTAGGGTATTTGCCGAGCTGGAAACTGGATTCGGGAAAACCTTAACCATCTCATCGGACAAGCCAGCCATGCCATCCCGGGTAGATGTAGTCTTGCTGAAGTAAGTCTCGCCAAAGCAAAAGCGGCTTTGCCAATTTTTTCGCCAATAAGCCGCCCCGGAATGTCATCGGCGGGAGGATGAATGCCGCCCCAAATCCGGGATAGGCTCGATTGATCCGAAGGCATCTCGAGAAGGGCCCATTGCAATACTACATCTACACTGGGACCTTCTTCAAACTTCAGGTATTTGTTTTTTGGGTCACAAATTCACCCAGACCTCCCGGAAAGTAGGATCTCCAGTCAGCATGGTCAATACTTCTGCTCCTGTACGTGAAAAGGTAGAATGCCCCGAAATCAGTCCGGCAAAAGGCGGAGAAACAAAAGTAGGTCGTTGGTATGGCCACCATTCTTCGGCTAAAATCCAATCTACACCCGCATCAGTCGTTTCAGGATTGGGGATGTAATTGGGCCCTTTCCAGGCGAGTATTTTTACTTTTCCCAGGTCTTTGCCTCTGGCCCAGCTGAGGGTGTCTTTGGATTGTACGGTTTCAATCAAGCCAGGCACCAATTGCATGCCTTGTGGGAATAATGGCTTAGGGTTTTGTCACTCGATTGACCTTTGGTCGCCATGTACCGGATGGCGCTGATGGGGCGTACGTAATCGTACCAACCTTTGATGCCCCAGGCGGTGATTGCTGCGTCGTGTAGTGCACCGCCCAAAAGGAAATAGGCCTTTACATCCCATTCTAATGGAGCCAATTCGCTCCCCTGGCCTTTGAAACGTCGTTTGAAAGCGGGGTGGTCTGCTACATAATTCACTAGGGCAAACCAGTGTCCAGGTGGGGTTTCGGAGGCTGGTCCGTCCGCCCAAAATTCGGCAAGTACCCTGGTGTAATCACCGCGAGGTACAATCTGGGGCACGTAAGGTTTGCCCGTATACGGATTGATGGGGTGGCCTTGCTGAACTACCCCTCCTTCCGCAATGTCGTAAAATGCTTGGTATTCTTCAAATGTACGAGGTAAGGCATTTGAATTGCCAATAGAACCAGGTGAAATATCCCACATCACCCCATCACGAGGATCTAAATGCGCAGACCAACAAGAAACAAGGTTAAAATTCCACTGATAAGCAGCACTCGTTCCGCTCCCATTGCTACTTAAATAGGGCGGAGGTCAGGATCGTGATACCGGATAGGAATTGTTATTCCGGTTTAAAACGGTCAAGTCTTTGGTGTTGAGTGAAAAAGGTGACTCGACCCCACTCTGGAGAAAGGAATGCTGGTGTATTGATGGGCAGTACATTTCCCGATTGATCGATGAATACATCCAATGAAAGGGGCTGCCAGCGATTGGGGTCATTCATTTGATTCCCGAAAACTTGGTGACCAAAGGGGCATTGATTGGGCTGTAAAAAGATTGGCATACGCACCCTTTTCATTTGAACCGTCTTGTAATCCAAAGGCAATCAATTGCTCGGCAATGTAATTGCCCAAGGCAGCAGGAGAGCCGGAGGTATAGTTGCTCGATGTAAACCGTTTATCATAACCCAGCGCTAAGAACAAACTATCGATATGAGGGAGGCTTTTACCAGCGCCCGGCGAGCCTTTGAAACGGTGAATGAGCAATCGATACGCGGCATAGCTGATGGCTTCATCGCGGGCAGCTTGCAGGTTTGGAGGTGCGGTGATAGCTGTAAATGCACAAGTGTAATTTCCCAGTTTTTACCCAGGAAAAAGTTTGTGCATATGTTGATCGTAAACTGCCAGGCATCGTACATCGCCAGGGCCGTATGAAACAGGTTGCGGGCAGTGAACGGTGGGATCGTGCAAAATCATTGCGAATGGCCAGCAAGGTTGCCTCGTTCCACTTCCTGGCTACCGAATGCCTGTTGTGCTGGTAAATTAGCAGCATTGAAGAAAGGTCAGGAATAAAAAAAGGAAAATTGGAGTAAGTAGTTTTGTTCACGTGGATGGTGTTTTATCTTGTGGTGAATTTAGGCTGCAACCTTAGGACGGCCAAGTATTTTAAAAAAATTGGTCTTCTATGTGCCAAATACGTACCCCAGTGCGGTTGTTGCATCATAAGTTAACGTAAAAAAATACGATGAGCAAAAAAATGTTACCCACTTACAAATCAGGGGGCCTGGTATTGATGCTTGTGTTGCTGGTAGAGTTACTTTCGGCACAAGCCCTCAATGTAATGACTTTCAATATCCGTTACAACACTACGCAAGACGGTGAAAACCAGTGGCAAAAACGCAAGGAAAATCTGGCCAGTATGTTGCCTTTTTACGGCGTAGACATTTGTGGCATGCAAGAGGCATTGGTCGGCCAAATCAAGGATGTGGTCAGTGCTCAGCCCCAGTATGCCTACCTTGGTGTTGGTCGCGACGATGGCCAGGAAAAAGGCGAATTTTCCCCCATTTTGTACCACAAAGACAAATTTGAGGTACTCAGCAGTGCCACCTTTTGGTTGAGCGAAACGCCAAACGTACCGAGCAAAGGCTGGGATGCCAACCTCAATCGAATTGTCACCTGGGCGAATTCAAGGACAAAAAAGCAAGAAGGTGTTTTATTTTTTCAACACCCATTACGACCACATTGGCAAAGTGGCCCGGCGGGAAAGTTCAAGATTGCTCTTACAAAAAGTCAAAGAAATTGCAGGCACCAATCCGGCCATCATCACGGGTGATTTTAATGCCGTACCCAGCGATGAGCCCATCACGGTTTTGGTGGAAGCCAACAACCCCGACAAACTCATCGATACTGAAGGACTTAGCCTCTCGCCCCATTTTGGCCCTTACAGCACCTTCAATGGCTTTACGGTGATGGAGCAGGAGGGCAGACACATCGATTACATTTTTGTCAAAAACCCGGGTAAGTGGAAGGTACTCAAACACGCTACCTTGACCAATACCTGGGCGGGTAGGTTTGCGTCGGATCACCATGCAGTGCTGGCGGTGTTTAAATTTTAGGTGATTGTACTGTTTTTCGGGTGCTATGCAAATTTAAATAATGCAATGATGTTCATTTCCGAGTATTTTGACTTTATTTAGCTTTGAATTCAAACTTACTCGGATATGCTCACCATTCTGTTTACCTTGGTAGCACTCGCATTTATTCTGGTGGCCATCACCAAATACGACATCCACCCTTTTTAGCCTTGTTCGTTGGCGCGATCGGGTTTGGATTATTGGTGGGAATGCCCACCAGCTTGATCATCCAATCCATCAAGGACGGCTTTGGTGGCGTTATGGGCAACATTGGTATCCTCATCTTGTTGGGGGTAACCATTGGGGTGTTTTTGGAAAAAACGGGTGGCGCCATGGTGATTGCCCAAAAGGTGCTGTCCTGGATTGGCGAAAAATCGGTGATGCTGGCCATGATGCTGAGTGGCTATATTTTGTCCATTCCCATCTTTGGGGATAGTACGTTCATCATGATGAACCCCATTTGTAAATCTCTTTCCCTAAAAAGTAAAGTGCCCTATGCCGCGGTCGCCCTTGCCCTGGCCCTTGGTGCCACTGCCAGTCACTCCTTGGTGCCACCTACGCCGGGACCGATTGCTGCGGCCGGGATTATTGAAGCCAACCTGGGGAGTGTCATTTTATGGGGCTTATTGGTGAGTTCGATTACCCTGATCCCTAGCTACTTCTTCATCAAAAAATTCGTGATGGGAATCCCCTTGGAGCCTAAATTTGCGACGGATGAAAATGTAGAAAAAACCGGCAAACAACCCTCGGCGTTCAAGGCCTTTTTGCCCATTGTTTTTCCATTGATCCTCATCATTTTTGCCTCAATTGCCGATTATCCCACCAAACCATTCGGCACGGGCGCGCTGGCCCAAACGATTTTATTTGTGGGTAGTCCAATCATCGCCTTGTTGATTGGCGCATTTTTGTCTTTCTTTTTGCCCGAAAAATTTGACCGCAAATTACTTTCTTCTAGTGGTTGGATTGGCGATTCGCTTGTGCTAGCCGCACCTGTTATCCTCATTACCGGAGCGGGTGGTGTTTTTGGTAAAATGCTGCAAAACTCGGGCATTGGAGATCTGGTGAGTTCCAGTTTAAGTGAGGCGGGTTGGGGCATTTTTTTGCCCTATATCATTGCTTTTTCCCTAAAAACCGCGCAAGGCTCCTCTACGGTGGCCATGATCACTACGGCATCCATCATTGCGCCGCTGCTGGGCACCTTGGGCCTGGATTCTGAAATGATGCGGATTTTTACGGTATTGGCCATTGGTTCGGGCGCAATTGCCATTTCACACGCCAATGACAGTTTCTTTTGGGCGGTGACGCAGTTGACGGGACTGACGATCAAGCAGGGGAATTTGTCGCACAGCATCGGAACTTTGGTGATGTCGGTAACGGCGATTTTGGTGATCTTTGGGTTGACGTTTTTGGTGGGGTAAATGAATGAAGTAAAAATGTCAAATAATGTCAATTATGAAATCAATTCAAAAAGAAAAAATAAAACAAAACATTCTCCCAATAGGAATCTTTGTTTTGTCAGTGATTAGCCTTACGACTTCAATTCCAGAGGGAAACTTCCTCTCAATAATTGTTTCGATAATGGGCTTAATTGGAGGCTATTTGCATGTGAAAAATGATAAACCAATAGGGCATTGGATAGAACTATGGCTTATTACCCAAATACCATATATTGATAAATTAGTATTTGCAACACAAGAAAAACCAAAACACTATGACCCAATTTATGATGTTTCACAATTTTTAAAACAAGCATTTTATTTTCATCTTTCATGGAAGGATTATACAGTAATGATTGGATTAAATGTTGTACCATTAATCATGATTGGAATTTTAATGTATTTCAAGATACCTTATTTAAAAACCCATCATTGGATAAAATGATATCAAATAAGTTCAAGGGCAACTGAAAAAAATAAAAAATAACGCTTTACCGCGCCGTCCAGCCCCCATCCACCGTAACCATACTCCCGACCATATAACTCGCGGCATCACTGGCCAAAAAAATCGCTGCACCCTGAATTTCCTTCATTTCCGCCCAGCGCCCCAAGGCTGTAGCACCCACCACAAATTTTTTGCCCTCTTCCGTATCGGCGATGGGCAGGTTCATTTCGGTTAAAAACGGCCCAGGGCAAATGGCGTTTACCTTGATGTTGAAAGGCGCCAATTCCAGACCCAGCGCACGGGTCATTTGTACCACCGCACCCTTGCTGGAGGTATAGGGCGTTCGATTGGCGAGTCCTACGAGACCGAGCGTGCTGGCCAAGTTGATGATGCTACCTGAACCCGCTTTTTTCAGGTGTGGAATTACCGCTTTGGAGCACAACCAGGTACCCGTCACGTTCACGGCCATGACCTGGTTGAAATCCTCCAGGCTCAATTCATCAATTGCGCCACGAATGTTGATGCCCGCGCTGTTGATCAATATATCTATGCGACCGAAGGTGTCCATTGCTTTTTGCGCCATTGCTTCGGTTTGCTCCTGTTGGGTCACATCGGCGGCAAAAGAGTAGGCTCGAATGGAAAAGGCTTGCGCCAATTCGGCGGCAGCCTGGATGCCTTCTGCCTCGTTGCGATTGACGAGCAGGAGGTTGGCGCCAGCCGAAGCCAAACCTGCGGCCATGGCCAGGCCGAGCCCTTTTGATCCGCCCGTGACGATGGCCGTTTTGCCGCTCAGGTCAAATAATTTTATGCCGGGAAGTTCTTTGAGTGCTTGATTCATTTTTATATAAATTTGTTTGAGAAGTTGAGAGGGTTGAGGAGGTTGAGGCTACCGCAAGAATAGGTTTGGGTGTGAAAGTGTGCATGTCGCTCGCGGTAGCCTCAACTTCTCAACCTCCTCAACTACCTACCCTAAACCTAGTGTATTCTTACTGTACTGTAAACATTCCAGCACATTTTTTTCTTCAAAGGCCAGCTTTTCTTCAAAGGCCAAATTTTTCACGGAAGGCAAAGCCCCCGCGAATTTTTTCGTCCGTACCATTTGGATGATTTTGGCCAATTGTGGGGCTGGTGTTTGAGGGAAAGTTGGCCAATAGCCCTCACTGAAACAAGGAATTTCCAAGGGATCCCGCGTGATCATTTCCAGATTGAACGTAATGCCCGGGTTCATTTTTTTGCATAAAGCCACGGCTGCGGACAAGTCCACCACACCGCTCCCCAGAGGCACTTCCGACAACAAAAAACCTTGCTCGTATTCGCCCAGGCCCATGTCTTTTACGTGGGTGGAAAAGGCGTAGGGAGCAAGGGTGGTAATCACTTCCATGGGGTCTTCCAACAAAGAAATGTTGTTGCCAAAATCGAGGGTAACGCCTACCCAGGGGCTGGAAATATTTTTGATGATGTCTACCAGTTCCTGGGCTTTCCAGTCTTTGTGGTTTTCTACGGCCAGTTTTACTCGATGTTTTTTTACAATCGGTTCTGCCCAGCGGATGGATTGTAGCGATTGCTCTTTGAAGGCCTTGAAGGCCCTCAGCGGAATGAAAATTTTCATACCGGCGTCCATTCAGACAAACTGTACGGAGAATCTGGACACCTGCTTCTTTGGCGGCAAGCACTTCTTTTCAAAGGTGGCAACATCCGCGGAGACTTTGGGCAAACCAATACTCCCTTCCAGATAAAGCCCCAATTTCTCCCGGCTGTCCCGCACTTTTTTGGCAAAATCCTGCGTCCAGCCGCCCACCACCACCTGGATTCCTCCCGCTCCTATGCTCTGACTATGCTCTAGTAGTTGAATGGCATTGGTAAAGGCGGGGTAGTTTTTACTTTCCGTTTTGGCGTTCCAACGGGTGGCGTAGAATGAACCACAATGCCCATCGCCGTTCCCCAACCAGGGACGACAGGATGGAAATGGGGCTGCACAAAGCGGCCAAGCCCAGGCTAGCGGTTTGTACAAACTCCCTTCGCCTGATGCCGCGCTGTTTGGCGGAAAATGGTTTGATCTGCTTCATTTGCTTTAATTTATGTAAACAAGCACCCCGTCTTTACCTCAGAGCTTCGTACCCTTATGCTAAGGTGTATCTTAGGTGGCTCAGGTTTCTTAGGTGGTAAAGAATACACTGCTGCGCAGATTTCTTTTTCACCACCAAAGAAACCTGAGTCACTTTAGATACACCTTAGAAATTATTTTCAGCAGCATAAGCCATCGGCTTACTTTTGGCCTTTGGAAGTTTTCCGAGGGCCATTTGGCTTTCACGTATTTATCCAGATCCTTCACCGTCCAGGGTATCACCCGCCCCTGCGAAGTATGTCGGGTACTTCCTACGCTGCTGGCAGAGACAGGGTGGCCTGGTTGCCCCATGCGTTGCGGATGTAGGTCAAAATGGCCGCAATATCTGCGTCGTCCATGATGGAATGAGCGGGCATCATGGGTAGGATTTCGGGGGCATCGTATTTTTTACCCAGCACCACAATGGGGCCTTCCAGTCCATGCAACAAAACCAGCGACAATTTTTTCGTCACCCAACACCCACTCAGAACCAACCATAGGCGGATAAATCGATCCATGCCCCGGCCATCCATGCCGTGACAGCCCGCACAGTTCGTGAGGTATTTTTGTGCTGCCCGTGGCAAATTGTTTGCTGGCTTTTTCGTCCAGGGCATGTTTTGAGACCCTGGAAATTTCGGGATTGAATCTGGCCAGGTAAACAGGTTTTTCAAGTTGGCCACGCCATTTTGATCCAGGGAAGATCGGGTCTTTTAACAATTCCGGCTGCGCGCTCAAGGCGATGGGATTTGACCCTTTAAAATTGAGTGCGGCTACGGCCAGACCATTCAACACCACTTGTTCTTTTTTACCAAATGTTTTTCCCTGATGGTGCATCAGCTCCAACAAAGCCAAGAGTTCGGCGGGATCTTTTTTTCGGGCAATGGCGCTGGCCAGCATTTCCAGAAATATTTCCTGGGCTTGCTCTGGATTCTGCCAAAGTGGAGCAACCCAGAGTTTTTTCAAGAGGATAAACTCCTGACCGCCACTGCTGCTCATCACCGCATCCCCTAATCAAGGCGAGGGTGCCAAAACGATCGATGATTTCTTGATTTACGGTCAAATTGACTTCCGAGCTGAGCAGATGAGCGCTCAACGCATATTGTAACGCCACTTTGATGTTGGCTGTTTTTGACAAGGTTAGCACTTTCTGATCCAATACTTGCTGCATTTGGGCATGCTGGGTGGGATTGATTTCCAACAAGCGCAAGGCCGTAGTTTTGATGAAATCTTGTGGATCGTCCAGCAATTCCAGCAAAAGGGCAGGCTTCAGTTGTCCCAAACCTTCCAGCGTCCACAATGCATGAAACCTGGCGAGTGTGAAGGTCGATTGTTTGGCTATGGATTCCAGCAGCGGAACCACGGCCAGATCTGCTCTTTCCACCAGCAGGCGTTGGGCCATATCGCGTTGCCAGCCATCGGGATGCGACAAGTGTTGGACCAGCTCAGCTGAGCCAAAGCTGCTCAGTTTTTCGACTTTCGACAGCTTTTGGTTTTTGGGTACAATCTTCCAAATGCGCCCCATATGAATGGGCAACACCAGGTTTCTTTTGAGGGTTTGTTCGCGCAGGTAGGGGGTGACATAAGCGCCGTGTTGAATCAGCCCGCGGTACATGTCAGCAACGTAAATGGCGCCATCGGGCCCGGTGCACAGGTTGACGGGGCGAAAGCGTTCATCCGTTGAGGCCAAAAACTCTTTGCCAGGATTGGGGTCGTAGGCATTTAAAAAAGCCCCACTTTCTTTGACTACATTTCTTTTGATCAAATTGCCGGAGGGTTCACAAACCAGGGCATTGCCGTAATAATCCTGAGGAAACAGGCTGGACCTCAACACCAGTGGAGAGCAGGCCGCCGTGAATTCCAGCAATCTCCCTTTTTTGTTCAAGGTTCCGGGAATGTACCCACGATTGACGGCCGGGGTTGCCCGGATGGGGAATACCTTGCGGTCGATGGTCAGCCCGTGGTCAATGCCCGTGGAGGGACTGTGGTTTTTGTTTCTGGAAAGACTATTGGGGGGCACCAGATCCGCGTGCAATTGGGACCAGTTGTAATTGTAAAACAAGCGCCCCTGGTCATCGTGGCAGAAGCCCCACTGGCCTCTGAATTCGGTGCTGTCCCTTGTCCAGGCGCCATTGATGAGGCGGTAGCGGAGCCGGGATTTGACGTTGTAGTACCAGTTGTCGGTATTGAGCAGGAGTCCGTTGTCGGAATGTTCGGGCAGGCCATTGCGGGCATAGGTAGAGTCCAGTAGAATTTGGGAATCCGCCTTCAAATCGCCGTTTACATCCTGGGTGAGCCAAAGTGCCCGACTGTGCGCCACCAACGCACCTCCTTTGATCAAACCCAAAGACCGGGGCATGACCAGGCTATCGAGGTAGATGGTACTTTTGTCCATCAGCCCATCGCCATTGGTGTCTTCTAAAACGGAGATGCGGCCGGAGGGTAATTTTTCGCCCTGGCCATCGATGTCGGGCATGAAGCCCCGCATCTCAACGACCCAGAGGCGGCCATCTGCATCGAAGCTCAAGGCTACGGGCTCTTGTACCATGGGTTCAGCGGCAACCAGTTGGACTTGGAATCCTGGTTCTACTTGAAAGGTGGCCAATTCTTCTTCCGGTGACTTGGCGGCTGAGGGGTCGGCAAATGTTATTGGGTTTGATTCTTTGCCAGAAATCAAAATAAAAAACAGGATTGAACCAAGCAGAAGGCGTAAGAAGAACATATTCAGTTGGTTAAATGCGTAATCGCCATTTCAATGAGCGAGTTGCGCAGAAAAATTCTTTTTCGTGGCTAAGTTCAATATTTTATTTGAAAAAATGGAGGGAGTTCAAAATAAATCAAGCGAAAGGAAGTAAGGTATGTATAAAAGATCAGGAACCTGACCTCGTCAGGCTCATTTTTTTCCGCCCGCAGATCACGCAGATTTACGCAACCGCTTTCAATTCTTCTGGCAAGTTTTTGATACAGGAATCGAAAAGATGCTAGACCTCGAAAAACCAGAAAAAAATGGCTATGCTAATTGTAGAAACTATCTTGACTATGTCGCTAAAAATTTGACTTGAATGCCGTTTCATGACCTCCCCAAAAACGCAACAACCAACATCCAGACATTACTCCGAACATTGGTTGTTGATTACTTTTCGCTATTCACTTTTCACTTTTCACCGCGCGGTCACCTGCACCCACATCCCCTTCGTATTCGCACTAATCGAGTTATCGTACATCGCTGCACAAGACACCGCTGGCAAATAATACCGCCCCGGATAAGCTGCGTTCAAACGCACCCGGAAGGTTTTGCTTTGGCTTTCTGGCAAGTCGAAGAAGGTGTTCACCCGATCATCCCGGATGTCCTGGTAATCGAAGGCCGATTGAGAGGTACTTTCGATATCCGTCATGCGGCTGTTGCTGATTTCCCAGCCCGAGGGGAAAGTTTGGTTCAAGGCCAGCTCCAGGTAAGGCACGGGGCGCGAGTTGGGGTGATTCACCCGTACTTCGGCGATAAAGTCCTTGCCCTGGGCAGGTTGGCTGGATCAACTTTGCCACTCATGTCGGTATAGGCAACCGCAATTTTGAGGTCGTTGGCCTGAGCCGATTCTTGTCCTGCGGTGGGTTGACCCCGTTGGACTACCCGCACAAAGAGCTTGGCTTGGCTGGTGTTTTTCACCGTCAGGCTGGTATCTGCCCCCCGCGGGAAGGTTGATTTGCATGATGGCGCTTTTGGAGTTCGCCGAAGTACTTTGGCCTCCACTTACCGCATAGCTGAAACCAAAGGTCTGGGTTGCTTTTTGGTCACCCAAATACTTGGATACCGCCATCAAAGTGTAAGCAACGGTTTGGGTAGAGTACCAGCGTTGGCTGCTCAATCCCTGTGAAAGGTATTGCACCAGTGCCCCGGCTTTTTTCATGTCTTTGAGCAGTACCAAGGTTTCGAGGATCATGGCGCGGTCGCGCATACCCGAACCGTAAGTGTAACTCATCTCGGTATATTCGGCCACTTCAGTGGGTTTGTCCTGGATCAGTTCCTTGGCTACTTCCGGTTTTCCGGCCAGGGCATAAGCCGCTGCCAGTCGCCAGCGTGCGCTGAGGTTGATTTTGGGGTTTTCGCGCAAGCGGTTCATCGACGCCATGTCGGCATCGCCCGCCAGGGCCAGGGTGTACAAGCGGTAAGCCTGGCTCAGTTCGTGGCCTTCGATACTCCAGAAGCCGTAAGCGGGTAATTTGGAGTCCCACATCCGCGCTACTTTTTTCTGGAATTTGCTCCAGTCCTTGATCAGGTTTTGCGGCACATCGTAGCCTTTGGCTTTGGCCTCCACGAGGAAATGCCCCACGTAGCTGGTCGACCAATGATCGGGTGTGCCATTGCCTGGCCAGTAAGTAAAGCCACCTTCGTTGGTTTGGAAGGTTTTGACCCGTTCGATCGCTGCTTTGATGTTGGTGGCGACTTCATTTTGACGTTTTTCATCCAGTTCCATCATGTTGCTCACAAACAACTGCGGGAATGCCGCTGATACGGTTTGTTCGATACAGCCATAAGGGTAGGAGAGGAGGTAGCCCAAACGTTCGCCCAGGTTCAGGGGCGGTACATTGGATACTTCCAGCATGGTACTGCGGGTTCCCGCCGAGCCAAATACTTCGATGGCTTGTTCCCAGGATTTGCCGGGTTCTACCACTTCAGCAAACACCCTGGTTTGGAAGGGATTTGGATTGCGTACGTCGATTTCAATTTCTTCTGCCGAAGAAGCGCCACCGCCCGTGGCCACAATCTTGAATTTTGCGATACCTGTCCGGTCCTTCACCTTGATTTTGAATCCAGTAATTTGATCCGTATTGTTGCGGCTGAAGCTCATGTTTTGGTCGCCGTCTTCAATCGACACCAAGCCTGTGCTTTCGCTCACTTTGACTTGTACATTGCTGATTTTGGCATCGGTGACAAATACGTTAACAGGCAGCTCAAACTGATCTCCCGGAGAAATCACCCTCGGCAGGGTTGAGCGAACCATGAGCGGATTGCGTACGGGAACACTCTTATCGGCAGCGCCGTAGGCATTGTCCTGGGCGGCCACCACCATCACCCGCACTGCGCCGATGTAGTTGGGTATTTTGATTTGGTGCTTGTTGGTGCGGCCTTTGGCCAGTTGGAATGGCCCGAGACAAACCACCATGGGTTTGAAGCGATTGGCCGTATTGTTCAAAGCTCCGGGATCAATGGCACCGTCGCCACCAATGCTGAGGATGCCTTCCATTTCACCGGCAAAAGCACCGAGCACTTTGTCGTAAATATCCCAGGTTTGTACACCCAGGGCTTCGCGAGCATAAAAAACATCGTGCGGATTGGGGGTTTTGAAGCGGGTCAGCCCCAACAAACCTTCGTCAACTACGGCCAGACTATAGGCCATGGCTTTGCCCGATTTTTCACCGACGCTGACACTTACGGTCGTTTCTGGCCGGAACTCGGCGGGCGATTCGATGGTCGGATTAAGGATGGTCTCTGCATTTTCGATCTGGATGGGGGTGATGCCATAGAGGCGAATCGGCAAGTCGTTTTCTACTTGCCCATGCGGCTGGATCAGGGCCACATTGGCGTACACCGTCGGCGACATATCCGGGGTGGTTTTGAAGGTGATTTTGTTTTCACCTTCTACCGATTTTGCCCAGAATGTTTGCAGGATTTTGGTGCCTGTTTCCAGCGAAACCAAGACCCGTCCGTTTTTCCCGCCAGGGATGGTCAAGGTCACCGTTTCACCTACGTTGTATTTTTCTTTGTCTGCCTGGAAGCTCAGCATGGCTGCGGCTTCGCGGAAATTGTCGTCCATGTCATCCCCTTCGTACCAGGGCGTACCGATGTAGATGAATCCTCCCGTACAGTGGCCACTTTCGGCATCACAAACCCGGATCATGTAACGGCCCCAGGTGCTGGTTTTGAAACTCCAGGTTGCTTCCCCTTTGGCGTTGGTGTTTACCGCAGCGGTTTGTACCGCGCCAACGTGCTCCCCAGAGTTGTAGTTGGCTTCGTTTTCCTGGTATTGATCCCACCACCAGCGCCATTCTACCTTGTACAAACCAATCGAGAGGCGACGGCCACTGACGGGTTTGCCATTTTTATCCACATCTACCAAACGGATGGTATTGGACTTGCCCACCTCAAATTGTGGACTGCCGATTTGTTTTCCGGAATTTCCATACCCGCATAACTGGTATAAGGCGAGTGCTTCACCGAAACGTTGTCGGTGCTGAAGTCGCCCCCTTTTTCAAACACCCGAGTTTGGAAAGATGCGGTCAACATGCCCGGTGCCAGGTCTTCTTCCAACAAAGTGGCGCTGATATTGGCTTTGCCTTCGCCATCCAGTACATTGTCAAAAATGACCCGTGGTTCGGTTTTGGTCAACTTGCGCGCAGGATCGTCAAAGATGTAGCTGGGGTATTTGGGAAAACCCGTGTAAGCTTCCCGTAATTGGACTTCTACAATGGCCTTCAAACCACTAGCGGGTGACCCCGTCAGCCAATCGGCTTGCAAGCGAGCATTCATTTTGCCGTCTTCAGCCTGCAATTCATTTCCGCTTCCGGTATTCAAATCTACCTTGATCCGGTTGGGTTTGACGGTTTCAATTTTGAGGATTTTTTCAAAAACCGCTCCTCCTGCTTTTACTTTTACCCGCCAGTTTCCTGTAGGGGCGTCAGGGCTGGTCGCAAAATAGAGGGGATAAATACCACCCACAGTTTTGGACGAAGTTCGTTTTTCCTGTAATTGCCCCCGGGCGTTGTACAACTCCATGGTGATGGGGTAATTTTCAGGTAGGCGTTTTTCGCGGTCTTCGATCATGAAATTGAGGTACACCGAATCTCCGGGGCGCCAAACGCCACGTTCGCCGTACAACAATCCTTTCAAGCCTTTTTGGGTTACTGAGCCCGCCACATCAAATTTGCTGAGGGAGAGCGATTCGCCTTCTTCCAGGCGGATATAACCCCGTTGACCACTGTGGGTAACGATGGCTGCAAAAGGATTGCCTTTGTAAGCCACATCGGCAATGCCGTCTCCGTTGCTGCTGCCTTTGCCAATGGATTGGGTTTTGGCGGTCAAAAACTTCCACTTGTGCGCCACTGATGGGATCGGTGCTGCGCAGGTCGCTGACGATGACCATGAGTTTACGATTGCCACCTTTTTTGGCAATCAAACCCAGGTTGGAGGAAATGACGTTGCGTTGTACAAAATGGTCGGAATTGTAGTATTCTTTTGTACAGGGGTCATCCCGATTGTCGTATTCGTAGTCATCATAATACCCTTCGTAGCCATAATAATGGTCCATGATACTCTCGAGGGGCTCGTCCTCATCCTCGCCCGTGCGGGAGAAAGGGTCTCCATCCAAAGAGGCATCAGCATTGGCTTCGGCCATACAACCTATCGCGGCGTATTCGGAGCGGAAACCAATGCGCACCTGATAAATGGCTTGTTCATCGGCTTTGATCAACTTACCCAGGTCAATGGCGTAGCGCGACCAACGGCCCGCTTTGGCATTGGGGCTCAGGGTTTGCAGGTTAACTTTTTTCTGCAATACAATCCGGCCAACTTTGTACAAATCGTATTCGCCGTCCAGGTTGTTGTCTTGTAAAAACTGGAGGATATTGTTGTTGTAAATTTTGAAAACTTCGATGTCGACCGACTTGAGGCCCACTGATTCAAAGGGAAACATCAGCCCTTCGGAGTTGGGTAGAATGACCCCTTTTCCTACGAGGCGAACGCCTGGCTTGATTTCTTCAAAAGTGACATCCCAAATGGTGGTTTCGACAAAAGTATTGCCTTTGGTATTTTCAACTCCGGGAGCAATGCGCACCCGGTAACTGCCGTCGAGGGTTTTGTCGGGGTACACCCGTACCGTATTGTCTTCGATGATGTAGCGCAAGGTGCCTTCGTATTCATCGATGGTGATCAAACCGTCCAGGTTTTGGGATTTGTTCAGGGGGTCAGAAAAAGTGATGCGGATGTATTGTTCGGGAATTTGTACTGCATCGGCATCCATAGCGGTAAAATTGCCCACCGCCGGGATTTTGTAGGTCTCGGATTTATCGTTTTTTACCCCGATTGATTTACCGTCGTAGGCAAGTTTTACCTCCGAGGGTTGTTTGCCTCGGTTGACGGATTTAACGGTGAAATAATGTACCAACTGGTCACTGGAGTGATTCCATTGCACATTGAGTTTTCCTCCGTCTTGCTGGGCATTGAGCATTTTTTCGACCTCGGAATTCTCGGCCACATCCGCAGTGTACACGGCACCTTTGAGGCTTTGTTTGGAATAATCCGTAGCACTGGCGGAGCGCATACCTTCCAGATCAACCTGGTAATGCTGCTCGCGGGTGTGAAATTGAAAGGCAAAATTGGCGTTTTCTCCTTTGGCGTCCTGAATGACTTGTTTTACATTTACCGAAACGTCATAAGTAGTGCCTGAAGCAAGATCCTGGTTGGGATCCAAGCGCAGCGTGTTGGCGTCTTCCCAAGTCAATGTACCTTTGATATTGGGGGAAATAGACAAAATTGCTGGCGCTTCTTTGCCAATCTCATCAGAATTCGCTACATTCTGGGCAAAACGAACCCGGATGGGATCGGTTTTGGAAATCACCCCGGAGGTGTAAGCGTACACAAAGGGATTTTCGGCGGAGAGGGTGCTGATGTCTTTATTTTTTCGACAACCAGTACTCAAAAGGGCTAGAAAAAGGACCACTGTAGTTGTACCCAGTACAAGTGGCCGCAGGGCTTTGGCGTTAAGCATTGACATGATAGAATTGTTAAAATGGTTTTTGTAGGATTAAAATGGCAACTTTTAGGGGTAGAGTATGTTTGGATTCTTTGCATGTGCAGTAAATATTTTTGCCGCCATTGCACGCTCTGAACAACTCGTTCAATTTAAGTTGATATACGAGGATTTCAAACAAAGGTTACATATTTTTTTTATTTTTAATCAACAAAAAAAGCACCGCAGGATGGAATTTGTTTTATTGCCGCAATTTCCGCTGCAGATTGTCGTCTATCCAAACGAAAATCTGAACCTACATATTTTTGAACCCCGTTACCGACAACTCATCAAAGAAAGTGAGGAAAAGGGCACCACTTTTGGCATCCCTACATTCCTCAACAACCGGGTAATGCCAGTTGGAACGGAAATCCAACTGCTGACTGTTGAAAAGCAACATGATGGCGGCGAAATGGACATCAAAACCAAAGGGATTGGGGTGTACCGTATGGAGCAATTCATCAACCCGGTGCCCGGAAAACTCTACGCGGGTGCAACCATTGTGCGCGTGGAAACCGACCTGGAATACGATTGGGCTTTGAATGAAAAAATCCTGGGGTATTTGATTGAATTGTTCGATCTGTTGAACATTGACAAACCTTTGCCTGACAGCCCCAGCGATTTTGTCACTTATGACGTAGCGCACCACGCGGGGATGTCTACTGAACAGGAATATGAAGTATTGACTATACCCACCGAAAAAGAACGCCAAACCTTTTTGATCCAGCACCTGGAACAGTTTCTTCCCATGGTCAAAGAAATGCGCAACTTGCAACAAAGGGCTTTGTTGAATGGTCATTTCAAAAATTTGAAGCCACTTTTGTAATAAAATCCCCCTTTTTGCGGGATTCCTGAGCGTTGTTTGTTTTTGGAATTCTTCCTATTTTCATGCCCGATTTTATTTCATTAAACATCACTCGGCATGAAAAGGAGTATATTTTTATTGGCACTGCTTTTGAGCAGTGCGCTCACTCAACTGTGGGCAAAACCACCCAAATTTGAATGGAAACAGGCGACAGCCAACGGCTATACTTATCGGTACGTTGCCAACGACCCGATGCAAACCCGGTTTTATACCCTAAAAAATGGCTTGACCGTCATTCTTTCACCCAATAAAAAGGAACCGCGCATCCGCACCTTGATTGCTGTACGTGCGGGCAGCAACACCGATCCCGCCACCAATACGGGTTTGGCCCACTACCTGGAGCACCTGTTGTTCAAAGGAACTGATAAAAATTATGTAGTTTCGCTCGATTGGGTAAAGAAAACCATTATTAGATACAAATCGACTGCTCTCTACGGGCAGTACAACAAAACCACAGATCCCGATAAACGGGCTGGTTACACCGAAATCGACAAGTGTCAGGCGAGGCCACTCAAGTTTGCCATCGACAATGAATACGACAAAACCATAGAAAACATGGGGCGTTGGCACCAATGCGCACACTTCAGAGGAAGAAACGGTATACAGAGGACATTCCCTTCAATACCATCGACCGTTTTTGACCTTACAGGCGGAACGTTTCCAAAAAAACCGATATTCCGCATTTTCACACCGGGTTGGAAGCCGTTTTGAGGAAAAAAGCCGCACTTTGGATGAAGATCCCCTAAAGATTTTATACGCTTCTTGTCCGGGGTATTTCCAAGCCATAATTACGACCAACAAACGACCATCGGTACCATCGAAACCTGAAAAATCCCTCCCTGGTTGAAATTCGGAACTACTACAACAAATACTACGTAGCCAACAACATGGC
>NZ_JADKCX010000093.1 GCF_016718685.1 Haliscomenobacter sp.
ACATACGCCTTAAACAAGGAGAACTGAACCGCCTCCACCTGCTTGCGGTAATCCGCAAACTTACCAGCGAAGAAATTATTGATGCGGTTCAACACTTCTGTCGTTTGTTGACGGGCTTTGGCCATCATGCGCTGCGCCCCCTGGTTCGGTGCGCCGTCCGAGGCATTCATGTATTGTTGGGCACGTTGCAACGCCGAAGTCAAGTTGTCCTCATTGCGTTGGATGCCTTTGACGTCTTCAGGCTCCATGTAGAGTTGTTCCAGTACATTCAAGCTGTCTTGCAGGGCTTTGCCCAATTTGGCCAGTCGCTGTTTGGTGCTATCAGGCGCGGTGGCCAGCGCAGCATCCACCCGGCGGATGGTATTGCGGGCTTCTTTGAGTTGATCAAAACCCTCGGTTGCCTTTTTGACCACCTTCTCCATGTCGAGGAAGGCCGCATCCTTGGCTTTCAGGTCATCGAGCTTGACGTTCAGGCGAGGGTCAGATTTCACCGTCACCGAGCTGGAATCTTTAAATTTGCCCCAAACCGCTACCACTTTATACGTTCCCGGCAGTACTTGTGGCCCACTGGGTGCAGAATCTTCATCTCCACGGCGTTCCTGCCGGCTGGGCGTGCGTACCCCATTGCGGTTCAGTGGCCAGTAAACCTTCACCATGCCGGTGTCTATCCGTGAACTAAAGGTACGAACCGTATCCCCTGTTGCCGAAAGAATGATGATTTTGACCCGCTCTGGTCTTTTTTCTTCTTTGGCCGCAGCGGGCTTGGCATTATTAGCGGCTGGTGCTGTGGTTTTGGCTTGCGGCGCCCATAGCGTAATCCAGGCTCCTGGTGCTTTATTCTCCCCCGCAAACATCCCGTCGGCAGAAAAACGAATGCCTTCAAAAGACTTGAAGGCCGCTTGATACGCATCCGGAATCGGGAATATTTTGAAAGGCTGCTCCAGCACTTTGCCCCCCGTACGGGCAATCTCGCGCAGCGGGCGGATGTCGTCCAAAATCCAGAATGCCCGGCCAAAAGTAGCGATGATCAGGTCGTGATCGCGGGGGTGGATTTTCATGTCCTGCGTAGGTACACTCGGGTAACCATTCGTCCATTTGGTCCAGGTACTCCCCTTGTCGATGCTGAGGTACAACCCCTGATCGGTGCCCAAAAACAACAATTTGGGCTCAACCGGGTCTTGCACCACACAAAGGGTGAATCCACTCACTTTATTTTCATCCGCAATTTTGCGGAAAGTTTGGCCGTAATCCGTAGTGTGGTAAAGCATTGGCCGCCAATCATTGCGCCGGTAATCGTTGACGATCACAAAAGCTTCGGCAGCGTTGTGCGGCGATACTTCGATATAGGGAATCCAACTTCCCGCTTTGTTGCCCGGTAATTTGCTGGTCAGGTTGGTCCAGGTTTTGCCGCCATCGCGGGTGAGCTGTAAGTTGCCATCATCCGTACCTACCCATACCACTTTTGCGTCAAGCGGGCTTGGGCCGATGGCCAAAATGGTGGTATGGTTTTCGGCATTCGTCGCATCCAGGGTAAGCCCACCGCTCAAATGAGGCTTTTGTTTGGCCGTGTCGTTGGTGGTCAGGTCGGGTGAAATGACCTCCCAGGTTTGTCCGTAGTCTTTGCTGTAATGCAAAAACTGGCTGCCAAAATAAATGGCGCTGGCGTTGTGCGGATCTTGGGCAAAGGCCGCGTTCCAGTTGAAACGCAATTCAGTATTGTTGGGCGAAGTGGGTTTGATGAACTGGGTTTTGCCCGTCTCGGTATCCACCGTGCCCACGTTGCCGCCTTGCGACATGGCGTAGATATAGCGCGAATTATCGGGCCGGAAACCCAAATCAAATCCATCGCCGAAGAACACTTCCTGCCATTGACTGGTACGGATGCCCCCGGCCTGCCAAACTGCGCTGGGCCCTACCCAGGAACCATTGTCTTGCATTCCGCCGCCAATCTGGTAGGGAATGGACATGTCGTGGTTGACGTGGTAAAACTGACCGACTGGAATATTCTCGATGAAGCGCCAGCTTTTGCCCCCATCGTGTGAGATGTTCAAGCCCCCGTCGTTGCCATCAATGAGGTAATTCGGGTCGTTGGGGTGAATCCAGAAGGCGTGGTGGTCGGGGTGTACACCCGAGTAGGGGAGTACCGTTTCGAAGGTTTTACCCCCGTCTTCACTTTTGGTCACCAGGGAGAAAATGTTCCACAAACGGTTTTCATTTTGGGGGTCTACATAAATTTCTGCGTAATAAAATGGGCGGTCACCGATGTTTTTGGTGGCCACTACACTCCATTTTTTGCCTCCATCGGTGGATTTGTACAAGGCATTGTCTTTGGCTTCCACCAGGGCGTAAACGATATTTGGCTTGGAGCGGGATATGGCCAGACCAACGCGACCCAGCATACCTTTTGGCAATCCATCTGCATCCGTACGGCGTTCCCAGGTATCGCCGCCATCGTGGGTGACGTAAATGCCCGAGCCTGCACCCCCCGAATTGAAGGTCCAGGGTTTGCGGCCATATTCCCACATGGCCACGATGATTTTATTCGGATTGGATGGATCCACCACCATGTCGGCAACTCCGGTTTGGTTGTTGACGTAGAGGATACGTTCCCAGGTTTTGCCGCCGTCTTTGGTGCGGTAAACGCCCCGTTCCTCATTGGGGCCGTAGGCCGAGCCCTGAGCACCCGCGTACACCACATTGGGGTTGTCGCGGTGAATGATGATGCGGTGGATGGTTTTGGTTTCCTTCAACCCCATGTTCTTCCAGTTTTTGCCCCCGTCCAGGGAACGGAAGATGCCCAAGCCAAAGTTTTGGGAGTTGCGGGGATTGCCTTCTCCCGTCCCTACCCAGACTTCGCTGGGGTTGGTCTGGTTGATGGCAATGGCACCAATGGATTGGATGGCTTGATCGTCAAAAAGTGGGGCCCAGGTGATGCCGCCACTTTCTGATTTCCAGACTCCTCCCGAAGCCGTACCGACGTAAATGTGGTCGGGATCCTGAAGCACGACATCAATTGCGGTGACCCGCCCCGACATCCCTGATGGGCCAATGTTGCGGGGCTTGATGTTTTTGAGCGGCTTAAGGTCGAGAGATTGCGCGGAGAGAGACAACGCAAAAACTGCACTGCACAAAGTGAATAACAGCCTAAGTTGCATAAATTTGGATTTGGTTAATTAAGCCTATTGATGATTTTGGTGCCATAAGCTTAGTGGCTGAGATAGAAATTACCCCTTGATTAAATGTGGTAGACGGGGTGAATAGGCGAATATAAGTAATGCTGGGTGGAAAATAATTGCACAAAGCCCAAAAGCCCAAAAGCAGGGCTAAAGGGCATTAAAATGAAGATTAAAGCACTTTTGGCTCGGTTTTTGGAGGAATTTTTGAAGGCGGATTAATCTCTAAAAAAACTATTCTTCGGTTCTATGCATTATATTACATGCTGTTTTAAAAAAGGAGAAGAGATGATGGATGCAAAAATACAGTATGCTTTCAAAACCGTCCCGGACGATTTACTGAAAGTGCAACGCTATACCTTGCCGAATGGCCTGCAATTGTTCCTGAGCGTAAATAAAAACGAACCACGTGTGTTCACCAATATCGTGGTAAGAGCAGGCTCTAAACAAGATCCTCCTGAAACCACCGGTTTGGCGCATTACATGGAGCACATGCTCTTTAAAGGCACCAGCAAAATGGGGACCCTGGATTGGGAAAAAGAGAGTGCCCTGCTGGAACAAATATCTGATTTGTACGAAGCCCACCGCGCTACCCAGGATGATGCCGAACGTCGCCGTATTTATGCCGAGATCGACCGTATTTCTTTTGAAGCTGCCAAATTGTCGGCGCCAAGTGAGTACGACAAGTTGGTGAGCAACATCGGAGGCCGGGCCACCAACGCCTACACCTGGGTGGAGCAAACCGTTTACGTCAACGACATTCCCTCGAATGAACTGGAGCGTTGGATGAAGTTGGAGTCGGAGCGTTTTCGGATGATGGCACTGCGTTTGTTCCATACCGAGCTGGAAACTGTTTACGAAGAATTCAACATCAACCAGGACAAAGACAACCGCAAGGTCAATACCGCCATCCGGGAAGTACTTTTTCCTTCACACCCTTACGGTACTCAAACCACCATCGGTTCGGCTGAACACTTGCGGACACCCTCACAGGTCAATATCCAACGGTATTTTCAAACTTACTACGTACCCAACAACATGGCGATTGTCATGGCGGGTGATTTTGATCCGGCTGAAGTGGTAAAGTTGGCTGAAAAATACTTTGGGAACTATCAAAGTAAACCCGTTCCTCCTTTTACTTTCGAACCCCAGCCCCCGCTGACCCAGCCTGCCCACCGCGTAGTATACGGTCAGGAGCCTTCGCTGGTGATGTTGGCCTGGCGATTTGATCAGGCCAAGTCTGACGATACCCTTTACCTGGGCTTGATTCGATCACTATTGTTCAACGATCAGGCGGGCTTGCTCGATTTGAACCTGAATCAACAGCAAAAAGTACTGGAATCAGAAGCCTGGTTTTGGTTTTATGAAGATTATTCGGTTTTTGGTTTGTACGGCAAACCTCGGCAAGGCCAAACCCTGGAAGAAGTTAAAGACCTCCTGTTGGGAGAATTGAATAAAATCTGTCGGGGGGAATTTGATGAGTGGATGGTTGAAGCGGTGACCACCGACTTTAAGTTGGGGCAGGTAATGGCCTCAGAATCCAATGATGCCAGGGTCAATGCCATGACCAGCAGCTTTATCCTGGGCATCGATTGGGAGCATTATACCCGTCGGCAGGCTGACATCGCCAAAATCACCAAAGCGCAGATTGTCGAATTTGCCCAAAAACACTTTAGCGACAATTACGTCGAAGTACAAAAAGTTCAAGCAGAAGACTCCAACGTAACCAAGGTGGAAAAACCCCTCATTACGGCAGTAGAACTCAATCGTGATGCCATTTCCTCTTATGCACAGTCGTTTTTGGAAACTACCGCACCGAGCCTGGAACCCGTTTTTGTAGATTTTGAAACCGCTATTGAGTCAACCATCTTGAGTTCAGGCATACCGCTGGACTATGTACGCAACCCCAATAACTCGCTTTTTCGCCTGGATTATATTTTTCCAATGGGCAAAAATAGCGACCGCAAGTTGGGATTGGCGGTACAATATTTCCCTTATTTGGGTACTGATCGGTACAGTTCTGCCGATTTGCAAAGGGAGCTGTTCCGTCTGGGCCTGAGCTTCGACGTGAGCAACGATGATGATTACACCTACATGTCACTGAGTGGCCTAGAAGACAATATGGTCAAGGGATTGGAGTTGTTGGAGCACATTCTGGCCAACCTCAAACCCGATGCAACCATTCTGAAAAATGTCATATCCGATACCTTAACCCACCGGGAAAATGCCAAAAAGGACCGCAACCTGGTGTTGCGGAATGCCTTGAGCAATTATGCCCGTTACGGCGACGATTCACCGTTCACCTATCGCTTGAGTGCAGCGGAACTGAACCAGTTGGAGGCCGATGAGTTGTGCAACCAAATCAAAACTTTGAATGGGTTTGAGCACAAAATTTATTACTATGGGCAGTTTCCCATGCAAGAAATTGTCCGCTTGCTCGAAACCCATCACCACGTCAGTACGCCGCTGAAAAAAGCGATACCCTCGCGGCAATACAACCAACTCGAAACCAAAGAAAATCAGGTCGTATTTTTGGACTTCCCGATTGTACAAACGGATGTGATGTTGGTGTCTAAAGGCACGCCGCGCTTCAATATGGATGAACACTTGATGAGTGATTTGTTCAATGATTATTTTGGACTGGGCCTTTCCTCGATTGTTTTCCAGGAAATCCGCGAGTCCAAAGCATTGGCGTATTCCACTTATGCCTATTACAGTTCGCCCCGCAAACGCGATTGGGCGCACTACCTCCAGGCTTATGTGGGAACACAACCCGACAAACTTTCCGACGCGATCCCCACTTTTTTGCAATTGTTGAATGAAATGCCCGTGGTAGAATCGCAAATCGAGCATGCCCGACAAGCCATCCTCAAACGTATTGAAAGTGAGCGCATCATTCCTTCCAGGGTATATTGGCAAGCCCGCGCCAACCGGGAACTGGGTTACTCCACCGACTTGCGTCGCGACATCTACCAGCGTACCGAACAGGCGCGCATCCGCGATCTGGTCTCTTTTCACGAAGAATACGTGCGGGGTCGGGCCTACAAATTCCTAGTCATGGGCAGCAAATCACAGGTAGACCTGAACTATCTGGAGGGTTTTGGCACACTGAAAGAAGTTAGCCTCGAAGAAGTATTCGGTTATTAATAATGCAAGCCTTAACACAGCATCCACCCAGTCCCATGCAGGTGTTTCAGCACCCCCTGCTTGTGGATCATGGACTGCGTTGCTGGATTAAAAGAGATGATTTGTTGCACATGGAAGCCTGGCCAGGAGACCAGGCTTTCTGTGGCAACAAATGGCGCAAACTTAAATACAACCTCCTGGAGGCGCGTACTCATGGATACACCGCCTTGCTCACCTTTGGAGGGGCTTATTCCAATCACATCGCCGCAACCGCTAGCGCAGGAAAATTATTTGGCTTCAAAACCATCGGGATCATACGGGGAGAGAAAACCCAACCTTTGAACCCAACCTTAACTTTCGCCCAGAATTGTGGCATGGAACTACAATTTTGGACAAGAGAACAATTCCGCCGCAAAGAGGAACCTGAAATACTGGCTCAATTGCAGCAGCAATATCCATCAGCTTATCTATTGCCCGAAGGAGGCACCAACGAGCTGGCTTTACAGGGCTGTGCCGAATTGGCTGAAGAAATCCTGGCCCAGGAAGAAGTCGATTACATCTGCCTCAGCTGCGGAACGGGCGGTACTTTAGCTGGCCTGATTCAAGGCCTGGCCGGGCGTTCTTTTGCCTTGGGTTTTTCGGCGTTAAAGGGGGATTTTCACCGTGCAGCAGTGCGTGATCTGCTGGTTCCTGCCACCTGGATCAACTGGGACATCTGCACCGATTATCATTTTGGCGGCTATGCCAAAACGCCGCCGGCATTACTCGATTTTCTAGTCGAGATGAAAACTTATGACCTGCCTTTAGAACCCATTTATACGGCAAAAATGCTGTGGGGTGTACTTGATTTGGTACAAAAGGGTTTTTTCCCTAGAGACTCCCGCATCTGTGTAGTACACACTGGTGGGATGCAGGGATGGAAAAAAGATTAATAATTTTCTGAAAAAATTGCTTCAATCCCGCAACCTTTTCCTTTAAATCCAGTTTTACCATAAGAATACAATGAAAACACAGTTTTTCATTGTGAAAAAATTGTAAAACCATTTTTATGATTGCCAAACTGGAAGAAGTCAGCAAGGTGTACAAGGTGGGAGACCAGGAAATTGTAGCTCTACAACCCACCACCATGGAGGTGAAAGAAGGGGAATTGCTGCTGATCATCGGACCCTCGGGCTCGGGCAAAACGACCCTGCTCTCTCTCCTTGGCTGTGTGCTTTACCCCAGCAAAGGACGACTGTGGGTTGATGGACAGGAGATCAACCGCCTCAACGAACGGCAGTTGGCCCACCTCCGCCTTAGTACCATTGGATTTGTTTTCCAAAGTTTCAACTTATTGGCTCCCCTCACGGCGGAAGACAACGTGTTGATGCCCCTCCGCTTGCAGGGAGTCAAAAATGCCGAAGCCCGCCAACGCACCCAAAAAGCGCTGGAAATGGTGGACATGATGGATCGGCGAAAACAATTGCCCAAACAACTCTCCGGTGGACAACAGCAGCGCGTTGCCATTGCCCGCGCCCTGGTCACGAATCCTAAACTGATCCTCTGCGACGAGCCCACCGCCTCGCTGGACAAAGACTCGTTGGATGTCGTCATGCAAGAGTTACGCCACCTGGCCAACGAAGGGAAGTCGGTATGTGTCGTCACCCACGACCCGCGTCTGGAGAAATACGCCCACCGCATTGTATCGGTCAACAATGGCATCGTCACCGCAGTGGATAAAATTGATCATGGGATTTTGGCAGGCGGGGAAGGGCCCGCTCCTCGGACGCGCAAACCCCAAAATATCTTTTTGTTTCTGTTAGCCATCACGATAATCATGAAAACTTCTCAACTCATCTTTTTTGCAGTATTAACCTCCTTGTGGAGCTGCGGTGGAGGAAAAACCACCGAAGAAACCCAATCAGAACCCCTTACTTCGACCGAAGTTCCGCTGGATTCAACCATGAATGTCAAAGAAGTGGTCGGTATTGCCCGGATTGAACCGTCAGGCAAAATCATCAGCATCAATGCTGAAACGGCGGGTTTTGTCAAAGAAGTTCTTTTTGCCGAGAACCAGGCGGTAAAAAAAGGAGAGGTGTTGGTAATCCTGGAATCCGCCATCGAAACCGCACAATTGCGCCAGACCCAAAGCCGCATCAAAACCCAACAGGCAGCCATTGACGCGGCCAAAGCCAATTTGGAATCACTCAAGGTAAAACTGGCCAGCGCCCAAAATACCTATACCCGCAACCTCAAACTCCAAGAAGGCAATGCCGCCACCCAGCAGAGTGTAGACGATAGCCGCTTCAACGTGGAAGATTTGCAAAAACAATTGGCTGCGCAAGAGGCCAATATCGAGCAGCAGCGGGCACGCCTGGAAGAATTGCGTGCGGACATCAGCCTCAGCCAAACCCAATTGGGCAAGAAGAACCTACGTGCCCCTCTTTCCGGCATCTTTCTTTCTTGCGATGTCAAACCGGGGAACTACATCAACAGCGAAAAGGTACTCGGCGATTTCGCCAAAGATGGCCCTTATCTCGCCGTGGGTGAAGTGGATGAATTGTACGCTTTGCGGGTCAAAAATGGCAACAAAGCCTACATCCGCGCCCAGGGCGAGAACAAAGTCCTGACCCGGGGCACGGTGGTGTTTACGGGATCCTACCTGAAGCAAAAATCGCTGTTTTCGGATCGGGCCGACAACCTCGAAGACCGCCGGGTCCGCGAGGTACACGTGCGCCTCGACGACAACAGCAAGGTGCTCATTGGTAGCCGGGTAGAGTGTGTAATCGAACTGGATCAATAGCAGCTGGTTCGCCTCCAGGCTGATCTCAGCCTGCAGATCGTCTCCAGATTGACGCAGATAATCACGTCTGTGACTTGAAAAAATCTGCGTCAATCTGCGTCATCTGCGGGAAAAAATAAAAACAATCATGTTCAAAACCGCTCTTCGTTTTCTGCTTTACGACAAAGCAAAATCCTTCGGTGCACTCTTCGGCGTAATCCTCTCGGTGTTCCTCATCGGGCAGCAATGCGGTATTTTCATTTTCCTCACCAATGCCATGTCGGCGCTGGTGCGCAACAACCAGGATTACATCTGGGTGGTCGACGACAAAACCAACGACGTCAACTCACTGGCTACCCTCGATATGCGCAAAGCCCGCGAGTTGGCTAGTGTGCCCGGCGTTACCCAGGTCAGTCCACTGGTGCTGGCCTCAGGTGGTGCCCGTTTTGCCAACGGCAAAAACTCAGGCGTGGTCCTCATCGGAGTACAATATCCGGAATGTGCGGGTGGGCCCTGGATGCTGAGTGAAGGCAGCAAAGCAGACATGTTGAAAGACGGAGCCATCATCACCGATTTCTTCGACCGCGAAGCACTCGGCAGCGCCAAAATTGGCGACTATTTTGAGATCAATGGCAAAAAGGTCTTCATCGCAGGCAATACCAAAGGCGTGCGTTCCTTTGGTGGAACGTATACGTTCACGACCATCGAAAGGGCACGTTACCTGGGCAATATCCCCAACAATGAAGCCAGTGCTTTTTTGCTCAAATGGGATCCTAAGATAGGTCGGGAGCAAGTCATTTATTCGATCAACAAAAACATCAAAGGGATTCGCGCCTGGCCCAGTGAAGACTTCACCCGTGAAACCATTCTTACGGTGTTGAGTTCCAGTGGCATTGCGCTCTCTTTTGGCACCTTGATCATCTTTGCCTTGATTGTGGGTTTTGTGATCATCGGGCTCACGTTGTACTCTGCAACCATCGACCGCATCCGGGATTACGGAACCCTCAAAGCCATTGGCGCTACAAATGGATACATCAGCCGCCTGATTTTGATGCAGGCCCTGATCCTGGCGATCATCGGGTTTTTGATCGGCTACTTTTTTGTCAACGGCTTCAAAACCGGAGTGGCCCAGGCGGGTACCATTTTTGAGTTTCCCCTCTGGATGCGCTTTGGCTTTTTGGTGCTGACCTTGTTCATTGCGTTATTTGGCAGTTTGTTTGCCATTCGGCGGATCACTGGACTGGAGCCTTCGGCTATTTTTAGAACGTAGTTGAAAGGTTGAAAAGTTGAGCGTTGAAGAGAAGTTGAAGAGTTTGGGTGTTTATAAGACCATCTTGTCCTGATGAATTCAGCTACCTAAGCACTTAGAAAAAACCTTCAAGCCTTGAACAACCATACTTTTCAACATTTCAACGCTAAACTTTTCAACTTATGAAATCTCCATTTTTACCATATTCCTTTTCCTAAGTGTAAGCCTGGCCTTTGGCCAAACACCACGCGTGCTCAGCCTTGAAGAAGCGATCGCCCTGGGGCAGGGCAACAACCTTGACCTCAAAAACCAGGCCCTGCAAATTCAATTGGCTCAAAGTGAACGCAACAAAGTGGATGCCCGCCGCAGCCCAGTCGTGAGCGCCAACGGCGAATTGCGCAGCAACCTGGTATTGCCTACCACCATCATTCCCGCTGGAGCATTTGGTGGCCCTGCCACAGGCGAGGATCAAAAACTACGCTTCGGTACTACCTTCAACATTACCGGGGCAGTGAATGTGTCCTACTCCCTGATTGACCCCACACTGCGTACCGATCAGCTACGGGCCGACGGTCAACGAGTTTTGCAGGAAGCCACCCTGGAAAAACAAAAGATTAACTACCGCTTGACCGTTGCCGAGGCCTGGTACGACGTGTTTTTGAAGCAAGAACAGCTCAAACTGGCCGAGGAAAAATTCAAACGTGCAGAATCGCTCTTGCAAATCAGCCAAAACCGCTTCAACGCCGGAGCCTTGCTGGCCAGCGAGGTCCAGCGGAGCCAACTGGAAGTGGACAACAACCGCGCCGCACGCGACCAGGCCCAAAACAGTCTGGACTTGAGTCGGCAAAACCTGGCTTATCGAGTTGGTTTGCCCCTGGATACCCCGCTGCAAGTGGGGGATATTCCACCGCCTACCGCGGAACTGCCCACCCCTGCCAATGCCGGCCAACGCTGGGAACTGAAGGAGGAGCAACAACGTTTAGCCATCAACCTGCTGGATCAGCAGCGCATCAAGGAGCAATACCGTCCCAATTTGAGTGCCATTGCCAATGGTTCGGTACAGCACCTGAGCAACAATTTTGCGGTCTGGGAAAAATGGTTCCCTGCGGTTTACGTGGGTTTACAAACCAATTTTACCCTCTTCGATGGCAACTTGCGCAATAAAAATTTGGATATCCTCAAGCTGCAAAATCAGGTGAGCAAACAAAACCTCGAACGCATCCAACAGGACATCAATTACGAAGTGGCCTCCACCCAAACGGCTTTAAAAAATGCGCAGGTACAAATGCAGAGCGCACAGCAGAACCTGGCTACAGCCCGCAAAATTCTCGAATTGGAAAAGGAGCGCTACGCCGGGGGCAATTTGCTTTTTTCAGAATTGCTGAATACCGAGTTTTCCTTACGCGAAGCGGAGAACAATTCGCTGAGTGCCTGGTACAATTATTTGGTGGCGAAAATCCGCTGGGAGAAGGCGATGGGGAAATAGCATGTTTTGGCTACGTCTGCGCGCCTGCAGCTAAACAAAATCAGGATTGATCTGTGTTACAATACCATGAATTCCGTCCGTCGATTTACTTTCCGACCTTCTTCTGTAGTATTATCTGCAATGGGCTGAGTCTTCGCCAAAACCTTTGTATGTCAGGCGCTCCGGGGTGATCCCTTTGCCAATCAAATAAGTGTAGACTGCTTTGGCGCGCTGCTCCGAAAGTCGCAGGTTGTCTACATCAGTACCTACATTGTCGGTATGGCCATTGATTTGAATGCGCAAGTTTGGGTTCTGGTTCAGCAAATCCGCCAGGTGATCCAACTCGGGACCAGATTCCTGGCGTAAGGCTGCGGAAGCCGTTTCAAAAAACACGTTGCGCAACACCACGGGCGCTTTGTTTTTGTTGGCTACCGGGTCACTGGTTTGAGGCAAGGCCTGTAAGCCCGCGCTCAGCTCATAAGCCTGATCTGCGTTGCGTACTTCGGCGAGGGCAAAATTGGCGGAATAAAAAGTATATCCAGGAAAAGAGGCATTGAGCGCATAGTTTTGGCCGAGGGGAAGGCATACCAAAAAAGTGCCATCTTCGGCCACTTTGGCTTTGTAAAAAACTTTTTTTGAGGCAAGTTCAAGTACTTCTACTTCGGCAGCAAGTGGTGCTTGGGTTTGTAAATCAAACACTTTCCCCCGGGCAAAAGTGACCATTTTGGGGCGATTAATCTCGGGGAGGATAAAACTGTAAATGTCTGAACGACCCAATTTGATGCCTTCTGCATTGCGGGTATCTTCCACATCGGTTGAAAACCAGGCACGGCTACCGTCCAGACTCACCGCCAAGGCTCCTTCGTTGGCGCGGGTGTTGATGGGGTAACCCAGGTTTTGCGGGACACTCCAATTGCCCGCACTGTCCAATCTGGTCAGGTACAAATCGAAGCCCCCCATACCTGGATGGCCGTTCGACATGAAGTACAAGGTAGCTCCATCGGGGTGTAAAAATGGAGCCTGTTCATCGCCCTTGGTATTCACTTTCGCGCCTAAATTGCGGGGTGCTGACCACTTGCCATCAGGCAATTGGCGGCTCAGCCAAAGGTCGCGGCCACCTACACCTCCGGCTCGATCCGAGGCAAAAATCATGGCTCGGCCAGCCGCTGAGATGGAAGGTAGTGATTCCCATGCCCCGGAATTGATCGGTGCGCCAAGATTGGCCGGGGCCGTCCAGGTGCTATCCCGATAGTAAGAAACGTAAATGTCACAACCACCCAAACTTTTGGCCTGGTTGCAAGCTGTGTAGTACAAGGTTTTGCCGTCGGGGGAGAGGCAATGACCTGCTTCGTTAAAGGGTGTATTGAGTTCCACCAGGGGTTCGGCGCTTTGCCAAATGCCCTCCTTTTTTTTACTCACAAAAAAATCTTCTTGCCCCTGGATCAGGCGGCTAAAAACCATCGTCTGCCCGTCGGCACTCAGCGAAGGTAAAAACTCCGCGTGCTCGGGGCTATTGATGCTGGGAGGTAATTTTTCGGGCTGAAAGGGCAGTGGCTTTTTGATGGCCTCGGCGGCAAAAACGGCATCGGCGCGGTTGCGCTGGGCGCGTTGAATGAGCTCGGGATTCTTTTTTTCGCGCTGCAAAAATTGATCCCAGGTGGGGATGGACCCTGCAAAATCGTCGGCGCGCATTTGAGCCAGTGCCAATTGGTAATACAAACGCGGTTGGTATTCGGGACCCAGTTGCAGGGCAGCCTGGTAGGATTTGATGGCTTGGGGGTAGTCTTGTTCATCGTAATGAATGTTGGCCAGCCAAATGATGCCGTCGATAAAGTTGGGGTCTTCTTGCAGGATTTTGTTCAAACCCGTTTTGGCTTCGGTAAAGGCTTTGGCATCTACCTGGGCCCGCACTTTTTCAAACTGCTTTTGCAATTTGGGGCTCAGGGTCGTGCGGGTGGTATAGCTTTGGCCAAAGGCAGAACTTGCCTGGACCATGAGTTGAAACACAAAAAATAAGATGAGATGGTAGCGCATAGTACAATGAAAAACGAAAAACGAAAATGATTAGTACCTTTTGTTCAGAGAGAACGTACTTATTGGTATTTGGCCAAGGTTGGGTGAGTTGTCCGATTTGTTTCATAACGCCTGCCTTACCACCACGCATAGGGCCTTTTTGCACTACGTCCGTCACCTGAAATTCGGCGTTTACAAATAACAGCCCTTTAGTGTCTTTTTCGAGTACTTCCACCTGCAAAGGGATTGATTGTTCTTGCACCAGTTGGTAGTCACTAAAGACCAATTTTGTGCTGATTTCCTGCCAATTTTCCTGCCACTGGCTCAATTCGGTGAGTTGATGCGCGGCGTTGAACTGCGCTTTTAAAAAGAAGACTTGATTATCAATTGTACAGGTGAAGGGAAGTAAATCGTATGCTGTTTCATGCCAATCTAAAGTATAATGCAACCACCATTGGGGGAGCCAAACTGCTGCCGCCAGGCTATAAAAGCATTGCGTTGAGCCATTGTTTCTGGAAGGCTGGCTTGTTTCCAACGGTAAGGAAATATAGACAATATCCAACGGGTGCTGAACCCTTGACCCTGTGCAAACTGCTCAGTGGCTTTGATGGAAACCAAAAAAGCTCGCGTGATGTCGGCGTACCAAACCATCGTCAAAGGGTTGCTGGTGAAAAACGCTTTGCATTCTGTTGGATGCCATTTGCCAGTAGGTTTGGTCCGAACTATTCCTTTCATGCGGAGGCGTACTTTGCTGGAAGGCTCCGCCAGGATGGCACCACTTTTTTCAAGGTATTGTTGCCACTGCGGGGGAAATTGATGCTCCAATTGCAGTGGAAGCAAAGGATCCTCAGCAGCATCCCAATAACGTTTGGCACGCGGCCGCACGATCAAACGGAACAGGCCGCTGCCCAGTAAGTCCAATACCAGCAGGCTTAGAATGAGGTATGAAATCTCGGGCAGGTAGGATAAGATATTCATCAATCCTCTACTTCTACCATTTCCAATTTTGGTGCATCTTCAATTTCCGTTTCCACATCGTTCAATTCCACCCGCAAATTGCCAATGATGAAATCCTGGCGTTCGGGGGTGTTTTTGCCCATATAATAGGAAAGCACATCGTCGATGTCGGTATTGTCGCTGATGATGACGGGTTCCAAGCGGATATCGGGACCGATAAAAGCCGAAAACTCATCAGGAGAAATTTCACCCAAACCTTTGAAACGGGTGATTTCCGGTTTGCCGCGCAGTTTTTTGATGGCCGCTCTTTTTTCGGTTTCCGAGTAGCAGTAAAAGCGCTGCTGCTTGTCGCGTACCCGGAACAAAGGCGTCTCCAGGATGTACAAGTGATTGCCCCGCACCAATTCCGGAAAAACTGGAGGAAAAAGTCAGCATCAACAAGCGGATGTGCATGCCGTCTACGTCGGCATCAGTGGCGATGACCACGCGGTTGTAACGCAGGTCGTCCATGCCATCTTCGATGCTTAAGGCGTGCTGGAGGAGGTTGAATTCTTCGTTTTCGTAGACCGTTTTTTTGGTCAAACCATAGCAATTCAAGGGTTTTCCCCGCAAACTAAAAATGGCCTGGGTTTGTACATCCCGCGCTTTGGTAATGGAACCACTGGCCGAATCCCCTTCCGTGATGAACAAGGTAGTGGCCAAGCGCATATCCTCGGCTACCTTTTTTGCCGAATCATTAAAATGTAAGCGACAATCGCGCAGCTTTTTGTTGTGTAGATTGGCTTTTTTGGCCCGTTGGTTGGCCAGTTTTTGATGTCGGCAATTTCTTTGCGCTCCCGTTCCGATTGCAGGATCCGCTTTTTCAGGGCGTCGGCAATTTCGGGGTGTTTGCGCAGGTGGTTGTCCAGGTGTTCCTTGATGACATTGCCCACAAAGGTGCGGATCGTTTGCCCTTCGGGGGCAATATTGACCGAGCCGAGTTTGGTTTTGGTTTGTGATTCAAACACCGGTTCTTCTACCCGGATACTCACCGCGGCCACAATGGAGCCCAGAATATCGGTACGGTCGTAATTGGCGTTGTAAAACTTCTTCACCGTGTCCACCACTGCTTCTTTGAAGGCGCTAAGGTGGGAGCCGCCCTGGGTGGTGTTTTGGCCATTGACGAAGGAATAATATTGCTCTCCGTAGTGGTTGCCGTGGCTCATGGCAACTTCCAGGTCATCCGCTTTGAGATGGATGATGGGATAACGCAGGTCTTCGTTTTTGCTTTTACGCTCCAGCAAATCCAACAAACCATTCTTGGAGGTGATGATGTTGCCGTTGTAATTGAGCTTTAAACCGGAGTTGAGGTAGGCATAATTCCAAAGCTGGTTTTCCAGATGGTCTTTTTGGAAGCGGTAGTTTTTAAAAATGACATTATCGGGACGGAAAGTAACGTAGGTGCCGTTGGGTTCATCGGTTTTTTTGATCGGGTGTTCCTTCAGCAACTCCCCTTTTTCAAACTCCGCTATTTTCATCTGCCCATCGCGCACGGCTTTGACCATAAAATAATCGGAAAGGGCATTGACTGCTTTGGTACCCACCCCGTTCAAACCCACCGATTTTTTGAAGGCTTTGGAGTCGTATTTGCCCCCGGTATTGATTTTGGATACGCAATCGATTACTTTGCCCAGGGGAATGCCCCGGCCATAATCGCGGATTTCGGCGGAGTTTTCCTCAATTTTTAACTGAATTTCCTTGCCGTGCCCCATGACGAATTCGTCGATGCAGTTGTCCAACACTTCTTTGATCAAAATATAGATTCCGTCATCAGAAGAAGCACCATCACCTAGCTTGCCAATGTACATTCCTGGGCGCAGGCGAATGTGTTCTTTCCAATCCAGAGAGCGGATATTGTCCTCGTTGTAACTCACTTGCTGTTGTGCCATGTGCTCCGATGTTAAAAAAATATTAAAAACTACTGCAAATCAGTTCAAAAGAACGAAAAGAGTGGTATTTTTGCGTTAAATATACAGCAAAATAACTTTGCTGAACAACAATTTGTTGTTTATTTTTTAATTTCATCATCTTGAACCGAGAAACTCTTTATCGTCACCCGGCGATGCGCAACTTACGCAACGCCATTTTACGCGAACTGCGTGGTCAGTTTGCCATGAGCCTCGTTTTATTGGCTTTTGGTTCTGGACTTTGCGTGTTGACGTTTAAGATGAATGTAGTTTTTTCCATTATTGGTTTGGGATTGAGCATGGTTGGGGGTAAATTGGTGGTGGATACCACGGCCAATTTGCGCATCGACAACCACTTACTGCTCAATTACCTGCGGTATCAACCCCAACATATTGTGTGGGTTTATTCGGTCATTACCGAGCGCGCGCCTTTTGGCATTCACCTGTTCCGCAAGGGTACTCTGCACTTCAAGCTAGCTGATGGCAGTGATTATACGGTTGGCATGCAAGCTAGCAAATTAAAACTGGTTAGCAAATTCCTCATGCGCCTGCTGCCCCATGCTACTTTTGGTTACACCGTAGATAGGGAGTACACTTTCCGGGTGAGCCCCGAACGCCTGCGCAAAGAAAAGGAGGAACGAAGATGACAGCGATTTTAATTTCTAGTTTTTGAATACCCTCTTCCAAAAAACTGGCGGTAACCAAAACTCAGCGCCAGCAGCAATCCAGCAAAAATCAAGACCACTACTGAAAAAGGCATGCTGATGATGGCAAAGATCCGAGTGCGATCTACCAGCCACATCAAACCTATCGTAGCGGCAATCAACATCAATAAACCCGATAATTTATCAAAGCCGGGGATGTAACTCAAATCTACATTGCGCCGCACAATACTCCAGAGTCAGGATCATGGACAAAATGGGCAAACAATTGAGTGTAGATATCCAGGTTCAAGATGCTGCCCCGCTCAAACAAAAATATGTACACATTGAGGAAAGGGGCAAAAATCCCTGGCACTGCACTCAAATAAATGAGGGCAGAATACAGGAATTTCCAGGGGGCATCGCGGCCTTCCACTCCGGCTATCCAGGCCAAAAGTAATGCCGCGATGGGCAAGATGGCAAAGTACAATACCACTGATTCAGGGTGATTGCCAACATAAATGAGAAGATCACGCAAGGTCATAGCGGATTGATTTATTTTAAACTTGACAAATGACTAATCCTTATCCCAAGAATATAAAATCAGATTAAAACGGAGACTGTGGCCCAATGTGCTGCAAGGGTTCCACCAACAGGATGTGGTCGTCAACAATGTCGACCACCCGCACGGAATCGCCGGGCGAATTTCAGCACCAATGGAAATCGCATCCAAGGCATAAGGTGCTTTGCGGAAATTGAGGTGGACCCGTCCCAAACCTTCCTGATGGGGTGGAATGTATTGCAAGACTTCGCCAGTACTAGTAAGGGCTTCCTGATAATTGAATTCAGGTCGATTGGAGGGAACGATCTTTTTTACGGGCTTGCGCAAACGCAGAACCAGGGAAGGAAACAGCGCCGCAAGAATACCGAAAGGCAGCCCGTCCAACAAGGAGATCAACAAGCCTGGCTCCCAAATGTGGGCCAACAAACTCGTCCAGGCCCAAAAGGTGAACAAAGTGAGGATGAAACGTGCACCCGAAATTTTGGGGCGGTGATTGCCGTGATCCTGCTCATCATTAAAAAACTCCATGATCAGTAAAATACTTAGCAAGATGGTAAACACCACCGCAGAGACCCATAGCAGCTGCTCTGCCCAGGTGAGTTGGAGTAATGCGGGGATAAATAGCCAATAGTGCATAGTCTTCTCTTCTTGCTTATTCGACAAAAGTATACCAGATCTCGCACTTCATTGGTTTTGTATCGACAAATGGGCTACGTTTTTCGCTCAATCGGTTATCTGCTTCGTTTTCTGAATTCTGGTTGTAATTTTGGTTTTGAGCCAAGTGGACCAGGTCTATTTTTCTTAAAACTGGCTGATTCAAACAGTCCTTTAATGTTTTAGTTTTGGCTCAAATTCAGCACCCACTATGAAGCCAAAAACTTCCCGTATCCAACCCAGTCGCCTCGCCAAGCGCATGCGCAATGACGAAGGAACCATTCATTCGATTCTGGATGAGGCGCTGGTCTGTCATGTATCCTATCGTTTGGGAGGAGCAGCCATTCATCCTGCCAACGGCTTATTGTCGCATCGACAATACCTTGTACCTTCACGGCTCGGTAGGGAGTCATTTTTTTATGCAAATGGCTCAGGGTATTCCCGTCTGTATCGCGGTCACTTTGCTTGATGCACTGGTGTTGGCGCGTTCCGTATTCCATCACTCCATCAATTATCGCTCTGTAGTCATTTTTGGCACCACCCGCCTAGTGGATGATCGAGAGAAGAGGCCTGGATGGCCGCCGAACGCTTTGCCGAACACGTGATCCCGGGGCGTTGGGATGATGCCCGGCAACCTTCGGCCAGTGAGATGAAAAAAACCATGTTCATTGCCGTTGATATGGAGGAGGCCTCCGCAAAAGTACGCGATCATGGCGTCGGGGATGACCTTGAGGATATGGACGCCGCGGTTTGGGCGGGTTTGGTGCCGCTGAAACTGACTCCCGGGGTGCCGGTGCAGGATGAAGTGCAAACGAAGGAGGTTGCGTTGCCGGGGTATGTTAAAACCTATCATCGATAGGGGATGTTTTTTGAACCACCTCAGACACTTAAGGTCAGCTTAGAAAAACTTAGATGATCTTAGGTGTCTCAGGTTGTTCAAATCCAACCTCACTCCGCACTCATCGAATACGGTGCATCTTTCGCGCCCACACCCCGCGTGGTATTCGGTTTCGCCCCCATCATCAACTGCAAAGTTCCCCCCTGCATGATCTGCTGGTGGCTCAGAAAGTTTTTGCTAAAAGGCTGCTGATTCAGTTTGGCACTTTGGATGTAGATGTTTTGATCTGAGTTGCCAGGGGCGTCAATCGTAAAGGTTTTGCCGTTTTCCAGTTTCAAGGTGATTTTCTGAAACAGCGGACTTCCCAAGGCATACTCCCCTGTAGCCGGGCAAACCGGGTAAAAACCCATGCCCGAAAACACCAGCCAGGCCGAAGTTTGGCCGTTGTCTTCATCTCCACAAAGCCCGTCGGGGGTAGGTTGGTAGAGTTTTTTCATGATGTCGCGGGCACGCATTTGTGCTTTCCAGGGCTGTCCCACCCAATTGTAGAGGTACACCGCGTGCTGGATTGGTTGGTTGCCATGCGCGTATTGTCCCATGCCCATGATCAGCATTTCGGTGATTTCGTGAATGGGGAAACCGTAATAAGAATAATCAAAAGTAGGTGCGGAAGAAAAAATGGAATCGAGTTTAGCAGCCATTTGAGCTTTGCCGCCCATTGCGCCCGCCAGTCCCGCCGGATCGTGGAAAACCGACCAGGTGTAATGCCAGGAAGAGCCTTCGGTGAAGGCATCACCCCATTTGTCGGGCCGGAAGGGGGACTGCCAGCTGCCATCGGCGTTGCGGCCCCGCATGAAGTTGCTGGACTTGTCAAACACGTTGCGCCAGTTTTGGGCTCGTTTGGCAAAAGTAGCCGCTTCGGGTTTGCCCAGTTTTTGCCCCAATTGCCAGATGCAGTAG
>NZ_JADKCX010000094.1 GCF_016718685.1 Haliscomenobacter sp.
AAAAATGCTCATCATCATTCAACGTTTGAAAGGTTTGTCCCTGGCCAATGGGGGCACGAGTTGTTTGATGGATGAGATAAAACCGTAGAAAGTGAAAAGTGAAAAGTGAAAAGCAGGTACACCAGTTGTTTTTCAACTGTTTGGATTGATTTTTCTGAGCTTAAAGTTTGGAATTAAAGTGAAAGCGCATTTTTTTCACTTTTCACTTTTCACTTTTCACTTTTCACTTTTCACTTTTCACTTTCACTTTTCATAGCATCGCTAAAACCTTCTCTGGCGTAAAAGGCATATGCCGCAAAGCCTTGCCCGTCAGCGCCAAAAACGCATTCGCCACCGCTGGCCCAATAAAGGGCAAGCCTGCTTCACCCAAACCTGAAGGCGCCTCTTGAGAGTCGATGAACTTCACCTCCAGGGTTTCCGGTACATCCTCCATGCGCAAGATTGGATAATCGTGGAAATTCGACTGCTGCGCCTCCCCATTTTTGATCGTGATGCTTTCGTGAAATATGCTGCTCAAACCCATGAGCAGAGAACCCTCCGTTTGCGCCTTGGCATTGTCTGGCTGTACAATCACTCCGCCGTCCACTGCAGCCCAGATGTGGTGGACCTTGATTTTGCCTGTTGCCCGATCCAGTGAAATTTCACAAATCCCTGCGCCAGGACTACCACTACGTTCCGCAAAAGCAATCCCCATTGCCCGACCTGCGGGTAGTTTTTTGCCCCAGCCAGCCATTTCAGCCACGGTTTCGAGTACTTTTAAAGCACGTGGATGGTTGCGCATCAGGTGGCGGCGGTACTGATAAGGGTCTTTTTTCTGATCGTGGGCAACTTCATCGATAAAAGCCTCGATGGCGTATTTGTTGGGGCCATGTCCTACAGCGCGCCAATGTTTGGTGCGCATGCCATGATCTATGGCGCGCAATTCAATTTGTAAGTCAGGCAGGGTATAAAAAGGCATTTCAGCGCCACTAGCCAGGAGGTTGTCCCCCGTGCCTGAAATGATGTATTTCCAGGCGCTGTTTTTGTAAGTGGCGCTGTACACCTTGCTGGCATCTTTGAGCGCATTGTTCAGGTCGCCCTTGGCTTCCAGGCTGCGGCCCTTACGGTTCTCATCCATGACCAGTGCAGTATATTCGGCGTAAGCTTGCTCACTGTTGTGGCTGGCGGCTTTGGCCCCTGTACTCCACTGAATTTTGAGTTGCGCTTTGACTTTTAAGGCTTTTTCCAGCGTGTCCGCTACTACACCTATGCCGTGCCCCAGGGTAACCAGGTCAATTACCCCACTGATTTTGCGGATTTCATCCGAGTTGAGCAAGGTGGGTTTGGAACCATTGACAGGTGATCGGCTGATTGCCCACAAACCATCCCGGAATGCGCACATCGATGGCGTATTTGGCGCTGCCGTTTACTTTGGCGGGCATGTCGCAGCGCTCAATGTCGGGATTGCCGATCAGGCGAAATTTTTGGGGTCTTTTAATTGGGCAGCGGGGATTTGGGGCATTTTTTCGGGCAGGGTGGCAAAACTGGCCACTTCGCCATAACTGATCTTGCGGTTGCTGGCGCGGTGAATGACCATACTGGGTTCAGTGCTCAGTTCGGCCAGCGGCACATTTCCATTTTTTAGCCACACTGTCCATCAATACATAACGCGCTTGCGCTCCGGCTTGCCGCAAACTCTCGTAATAACCCGATACCGCTCGGCTGCCCACCGTCATCATGCGCCCGCCCCAGGCACCAGGGCCATACACTTTGGGCTCAATGGGCGAGTATTCGATCTGAACTTTGGCCCAATCGGCGTCCAGTTCTTCGGCAAAAATGGCGGGCAACGCAGTCATGGAACCTTGCCCCATCTCCGCCGCAGGGTTGTAAATGGTGATGCGGCCATCGGGGCGGATGTGCACCCAGGCGCTGATGGCTGGGCCTTTGTCTTCGGGGCTCAATGCGGTTTCGGAACCATCCATTGCCCATTTGGGCAAAATGGCCGAAGCCGTTACGGCAAGGTAATTCCTCCGGCAGCGCGTAGAAACTTGCGCCGGGAGAGGGCAGGAGGAGGGTGTGTTGCTCTTGCTCATGGTCAAATTTCTTTTGCAGCCAGTTCAATGGCTTTGAGGATGCGCATATAAGTTCCACAACGGCACAATACGCCGTTCATGTGGCTGATGATTTCTTCCCGACTGGGCTTTTTCTTTTCGTTCAGCAGGGCAGCGGCCTGCATGATTTGGCCGGATTGGCAATAGCCGCATTGCGCCACCTGCTCTTCTAGCCAGGCTTTTTGCAGGGTGATCGGCATTGGCGAAAGCCCTTCAATGGTGGTTATGCTGCGTTTTCGACCGCAGAAATGGGCATCACGCAGGCGCGAATGGGCTGCCCGTCGAGGTGTAAGTGCAGGCGCCGCAATAGGATTTGCCACAACTGTATTTGGTGCCCGTGAGCCCCAGGTGTTCGCGCAATACCCAGAGTAAGGCGGTATCGGGCTCGGCATTCAGCGTCTTTTTTTTCACCGTTGATGGTGAGCGTGTAGGTAGCCATGATATTAGGTTTGTGGGCTAAGATAAGGCTTTTAGGGGTTAAGAAAGGATTGAGAGTGAGGGATTTGTAAGGGATTGGGCAAATGGGGGGAAAAGCCCCTGTTTTAGTATGGCTTGAACGCTGAGGCTTGTTTCTCAGTCGATTATTTTGTTGTGATTTTGCTAAAAGAAAGCCAAATTTGGGGATAAAATCGGCTCAAGAATGTTCATAAAATCTATATTGTTTACCATTAGCTTTCTTGGTGTGGCCCAAGGAGCGGTGATTGCTTTTTTGATTTATCGCCATTCTAAAGAACCCGGACTGACCCGAAGCCTGTTGTCGCTTCTTTTTGCGATGTGGTCGCTGGCCATTTTGCTGATTACCCTGGTCAATACTGGCTTGCTGGAAGAAAGCCCGGTGTTGGAGGCGCTGGAGTATTTTCTTGGTTTGACAGTTGGGCCATTTTTAAGCTTATACCTTTATCAAAGACGACGCCCGTCTTTTGCTCTTTTCCCTTTTTCTAGATTGCTACATTTTATACCTGGGCTGATTTTTTTGCTGTATGCAGTTTATCAGATAGCGGTTTACGGCGTTTTGACCTTCAACATTGTTTTGGTTATGCTGCACATGCAAGTTTATTTGATCGGGAACAGCATCTATTATTTTACAAAAGAAGGACAGCGCTTTGCGGCAAAAAGGGATTAGGCACCTTTACTTTTGCTGTTGCCAGCTGTCGTGGGCATTTCCCAGTGGCTGCGGTTTTATTTTTCCAACTATCCTGCCTTTGATTTGATTCATTCCTTCGGTTACTTCACTGAGTTTTTATGGCATTACCCTGCTTGGTTTTCATCGATCCGCTTTGTTGGAAACCAGCCTCAAAACAACTTTCAAACTGCCGAACAACCTCCTGCTGGAGCATAAAATCAATGAATTGGAGTGTTTGATTCAAAAGGAAAAGTGGTATAAAAAACCGACCTCAGCCTCAATCAAGTAGCCTTTGGCCATGCAGCTCCATCCCAATCAGTTGTCGGCACTGATCAATCAGTACTTTCAGAAAAATTTCCGGGAGTTCATCAATACCTACCGCATTGAAAACGCAAAATCTCTGCTTTTGGATCCAGATGCGGAGCGTTGGACCATTGAAGCGATTGCGGGAGAATCCGGCTTTCAATCCCGTTCGGCTTTTTATCAGGCTTTTAAAACGATAGAGGGGGTTACTCCAACTCAATTCAAAAAATCAGCTACTCGAGGTGTGTAAAAACGTGTTTTATAAAAAGATGTCCTGATTCTCATTATCCGTACAAAGTGTGGGCTTTCACTTTTAACAGCATACGTAATGCTTTCGTTTCTTGATGAAAAATCACACGATGAAAGTTTACACAAGAATTTTGCTGCTGTTGCTGCTGGCAGGAATATTGGTAAAAGGATCTGCACAAAAGATGGTGTTTCCAGACAAACAATGGCTGAAATACGCCCAGGAAGTCGACGCAGGGTTTTCCCAAGCGGGTTTGGACAGCTTGCACCGCCAATTTGACCGCCTGGGTAGCGCTGCGCTCCTGGTGGTCGTGGATGGAAAAGTGGCCATCGACTGGGGTGAAACGTCCCGGCGATTTATGCTGACTTCTGCCCGGAAAAGCCTGATGAGCGCCATGATTGGCATTTATGCGAGCAAGGGCAAAATCAACCTGAATAGTACCCTCGCGGAGTTGGGCATTGATGACGTTCAGGCCCTGACTGAGAGCGAAAAACAGGCCAGAGTGATCGATCTCTTGGCCGCCCGCTCGGGCATTTATTTGCCTTCGGCTTATTCGCTCAAAAGTATGATCGAAAACCTGCCCGCACGCGGCTCGCCCGTGCCGGGCGAAAAAATGGGTGTACAACAACTGGGACTTCAATACCCTTGCCAGCATTTTTAAACAACAAACCGGTAAGGATTTTTTTGAAGCGTTTCAGTCCGAAATCGCCCAAGTTGTGAACATGCAGGATTTTCGACTCATGGACAGCTACTACCGTTATGAAATGGATAAATCGCGGCATCCAGCATACCTCTTCAAACTCTCCGCACGGGATTTTGCCCGCTTTGGGCATTTGTACCTGAATCAGGGCTTATGGAAGGACAAACAAATTGTGCCTCAGGATTGGGTAGAAAAAAGCACCAAAGCTTACACCGAAGACACCGGCGTACGGTTTCAAAACTTTGGAAGTTATGGTTTGCTCTGGTGGACGATGGACATTCAGGGCGTCCGGGCATATTATGCCTCTGGTGCTGGCGGCCAGCGCTTATATGTAGTGCCCGCCCTCAACATGGTGATCGCCCATTTGTCCAACAACTACTTCGAAAATCGCCTGGGCGAGGTGGAGTGAAAGACTGGTAGAAAACCTGCTGGCTCGAACTGGGGCAGCCAAGCCCAAGCAAAACTGGTTGAACAAACGGCGGTTCAAAAAACCAACCCAAACGTAGCTCTTGACCTCGAATCCGCAGCAAATTTCAAGGCACTTACCCAACACCCGCGCCTGGGCAGGTTTCAAAATCAAACTGCAAATGACGCGCTCAGCCTCCAAACGAGCATCAGTTATTTCGTTTGCTGCCCTGGGGGCAATGACACTTTTTTGTGGAGGACATTGAAATAAAGGCGGAGTTCAAAGCGGGTACAGCGGAGCAGCGGTACAAGGTGGAGAATGTAATGAATGGGCAAAGGGGCTTGGATAAGGTGATTTTGTATTATTGAGGGGGTGAGCCGGGAGCTGGTAAGCCCAAGTCTTCCAACCAAAACATCGCGCTGCCGCTGTTACGGGTCTCCAGGCCCGTACCATTATCTGCACGTCTCCAGACGTGCGTAATAAAAAGAAAATGAGTTTTTTAACCCTTAAACCAAGCCCTATCTAATAAGCAGCTTGTTCTTTTCGTTTAACATGGTGCATACTCATGCGTCTGGAGACGCGGGAATATTGGTTCAAGTCTGGAGACGTTGAACCAGCATTGTGCTTAAAGGCTCATGGGTAAGACTTGAACTAGCGGATAGGAGTTTACTATTTTTAAGCATGAAAAACAAACGCCTACCCTCCATCGATATCCTGCGGGCAGTGACCATGCTGCTCATGATTTTTGTCAACGATCTCTGGAGTTTGACCCATGTGCCCAACTGGCTATTGCATACCGCCGCCGAAGAGGATGGGATGGGCTTGTCGGATGTGGTGTTTCCCGCTTTTTTGTTCATTGTAGGCCTGTCTATTCCACACGCGCTGAAGGCGCGTTTGGCAAAAGGAGCATCCAAAGGCTCGGTAATGCTGCACATCCTCAGCAGAAGCTTAGCTTTGTTGGTCATGGGCTTGTTCATGGTCAATCTGGAAAACATCGATGCGGCCCAATTGCTGATCCGCAAGGAATATTGGCAAATTTTGATGGCCCTGGCCTTTATGCTCATTTGGAACAATTACCGCAGCCCAATGGTCTTGGGCGTCATTCCGACTGTGTTGCTCAAAATTTTGGGTTGGCTCATTTTGGCCTTTTTGGCTTCCATTTACAAAAGCGCCTCAGGCGAGTGGATGATGACCCATTGGTGGGGCATTCTGGGCTTGATCGGCTGGGCCTATTTGGTCGTTGCACTACTTTATCTGTGGATTGGGGATAAAATGTGGTGGTTGGCCGTAGCCTGCATCGTGCTGCTGCTGCTCAATGTCAATGAATTTGTTCGGCTGCTAGGTTTCGATTTCCAATTGGTGATCAGCGCATCCACGCACGCCAGTGTGATGCTGGGCGTACTGACCACGGTGATTTATACCCAACTCGCCGCCAAAGACCAATTGAAGCTGCTGATTCCGGGTTTGATTGGATTAGCCATCCTGCTGATTGCTTTTGGTTTTGCCACCCGACCCGAATGGGGCATTTCCAAAATTCGCGCTACGCCTTCCTGGACAAGCATTTGTGCCGGAATTACGATGTTGGCCTTTGTGCTGCTGCATTTCATCGCGGATGTAAAGGGGCAAACCAGATGGGCTGACTTTATAGCTCCGGCAGGATCGAGTACCTTGACTTGTTACCTGATGCCGTATTTTGCCTATGCATTTGTCGAACTTCTGGGCTGGAGTTTGCCTGCGATATTGACAGATGGGGCGATTGGGCTGTTGAAATCCACGCTCTTTGCGCTACTGGTTATTCAGGTTACTGGCTTGTTGAATCGGGTTCAGATTGGATTGAAAATTTGATTCTTCATCACTGCACTCACAATCGAAAACGATTTAAGCTTTGCCTCCATATCGTAAATATGGCTGGTAATCATCAATTCATCGATGCTGGTTTCGTCAACAAATGCAGACAATTCTCTTTGCAGGGTTTGTTTACTCCCGGTAAACGTGTAATACATCATGCTTTGTAGGGCATGCTGCACGTCGGGGTTATTAAAAACGTCAGGCAATGGTGCCGGAGCTTGTAATGGTTTTCGCTCATTGGTAATGATGCCCAGGAACATTCGATAAAGGCTGGTGGACAAAAAACTCGGCTTCTTCATCCGTGTCGGCAGCCAGCACATTTACACAAGCCATTACATAAGGCTTGTCTAGTTGGGCAGAGGGGCGAAAATTCTTTCGGTAAATCTCTATAGCGGTCTTGAACAGTCTTGGCGCAAAATGTGCCGCAAAGGCATACGGCAGTCCTAAAGCGGCAGCAAGGTAGGCACTATCTGTACTTGAACCCAATATCCACAAGGGCACCTCTACTCCTTCTCCCGGGAATGCCCTTACTTTAGAGCCTTTGTTGTTGGTGCTGAAATATTGTTGCAATTGCAAAATCTCCCCTTGAAAATCATAATCAAGTTGACTATTGTTTCTGCGCAAGGCCAATGCAGTCAGTTGGTCGGTTCCCGGAGCTCTTCCCAGCCCTAAGTCAATTTTGTCTGGATAAATACTTGCCAGCGTTCCAAACTGTTCAGCTACAGCTAAAGGGCTGTGATTGGGAAGCATGATCCCGCCAGAACCTACCCGAATTTTCCCTGCTGTGCATCCGGCGATATGCCCAATCAACACCGCCGTAGCCGAACTGGCAATGTGTTCCATATTGTGATGCTCAGCTAGCCAAATTCTCTTGTAACCGAGCGATTCCGCATGCCGAGCAACTTCAACGGTATTCCTGATTGCTGTAGCTGCATTATTACCCTCTGAAACAACCGCTAATTCTAACACAGATACCGGAATATGCTTCATTGTACATTGTTTGTTGAAACATGGATCATCCCGAACCCTTGAACCAGCCAAATTGATGACCCATAGAACCTGATGTAGCTTGGAATAGTTTAACGCCACCTCCAACAACTCAATAATTCTATGCCGGCCAGAGGGATTGCCTTTTTTAGCCTGCGAGGCGCGAACGACGACGCCTAGCTCGCGAGGCTTCCAACGAGGCAGGGTGGGCAAGTTAAAAACTGGGCGCCCATTGGCAAACATTTTTTATCTTTAGCGCTTGTTTAAGCTTATGGGCGAAAGCCGCTACTCAATCCTCACTCGAAAATTTGCTTCAATGACAAATTCAGTCCAAAAAATCCTGTGCTCTACTTTGTTTTGTTTGTCTTTTACCTTCATGCTTTCTGCACAATTGAACGATTCCGGGTTTATTTACGGCGATTTGCTGCCTGATGCGCCAGAATTGGCCAAGCGGGGGGCATACAGCGTAGGCGTACAAACCATCAATTTGCTGCATAAAAATCAGCTCAATGTGCTTAAACACAAAGACGGCGTAACCCCCACTTACGATCGCCCGCTCACGGTAGAAGTGTGGTATCCCGCCCTGATTCCCGCCCAGAAAAAAGAAATAGAAGTGTGCCAGGAAGTGATGGGCAATTTTAACGACCCCAAACGCCCCTGAAACCCTTTACTTTTAAGGGACGATGCTTGCGCAAAGCGGCTCCCAAAACCGAAGCAACACCTTATCCTTTGGTCATTTTGTCGCATGGGTATACGGGCTCACGGTATCTGATGACTTATCTGGCTGAAAACCTGGCCTCAAAAGGATATGTAGTGGCTGCTATCGACCACACCGAATCAACTTTTCGCGATGCCGCACCTTTTCAAAGTACCCTTTACCACCGCCCTTTGGATCAGCTGTTTGTATTGGATGAAATGGATCGACTAAGTCAAAAAGGAAGTGGAAGTTTTTTAGCGGGTTTGGTCGATGCCAAAAACACCGGGCTGATTGGCTACTCCATGGGAGGGTATGGTGCATTGAATGCCACTGGGGCTGGATTCAGCAAAAATGCGTACCAAATATTCAAGTCCATGAGTGGAGGCTGTGAAGCCTTGGCCGAACGTTTGGCGGGCTCAGCAGCCTATACCAAAACGCAAGATGAGCGCATCAAAGCCGTGGTCGCTCTTGCGCCTTGGGGAATGAACAGTGGGGCCTGGGACTCAACTGGCCTGGCGGGTTTGACCCGGCCTACTTTTTTTGTAGCGGGCAGTGAAGACGACATTTCAAAATATGAAAAAGGTATCAAAGCGATCTACGACGGTGCGCGAAACGCCAATCGATACCTCTTGACTTATCAAAACGCACGCCACAACGTAGCCCCGAACCCAGCTCCCCCGGAAGCCAGGGTGGAAGGATTGCCCATCGACGAATACCTGCGCTATGCGGACTCGGTATGGGATCAGCGCCGCATCAACAACATCAACCAACATTTTGTCACTGCCTTTTTGGGCATTTATTTGAAAAAGCAAGACCTGGGGGAGTACCTCCAGCTAAAGGAAAAAGCGGTTGATGGCATCTGGAAAGGATTCAAACCTAGAACTTCGATCGGCTTGGAATTTAGGCATGCTGAGGCGAACTAACTCATGGGTTGGTATTTTTTTTTAAAATGTTGTACAACTGTTCTGGCTTAAACGGTTTAGTGATAGAATCATTAAAACCACAATTCAAATATTCTTGATGAAATTCGATAGACGCCTCGGCAGTAAAAGCAATGATGGGGATGTTGCGCTTTCGATCATCGGTGAATTGCCTGATCACTTGGGTTGCTTCTTTGCCATCCACATTGGGCATTTGAATGTCCATAATGATCGCGTCAAAATCATTTTTTTTCATGAAGTCAATTGCTTCTTGACCATCTTGTGCAACCGTATATTTTGCCTCCCATTTTTTTAAAATAGCAGTGAGTACAAGGACATTTACGCTGTTGTCCTCGGCGATTAAAAAGTGCGTCCCATGCAGATTCATGGGTTGTTTCAATGAAGCGTTCGGGACGATAGATACGGGAAGGATGTCCTGTTTCTCGTACTTCATTTCCACCGAAAAAGTTGATCCCTGGCCTACGGTACTGTCCACGGAAATGGTTCCACCTTGCTGTTCAATCAGCTTTTTGCTGATGGTCAACCCCAAGCCTGTTCCGCCATATTTTCGGGAAGTACTCACATCGGCTTGCGCGAAATTGTCAAAAATTTGCTCAATTTGCTGCTCAGCAATCCCAACCCCGGTGTCTTTTACAGTGAATTTTACCCATACACTACTTTCTGTTTCTTCCCTTCGAGTGTAGGCAAATATCACGGAACCTCTGTCTGTGAATTTGATGGCATTGGATAAAAGATTGGATAATACCTGGCTGAGACGGACGTAATCACCCGTTAGCAGGTGTTTGATGCGCGGATCTGGAATAAATGTCAAGTTGATGGATTTATCCTTGGCACTGTTTTCAAAAAGCCTGAATACATGGGTAGTTACCTTGGCCAAATTGAAAGGAATCCGTTCAAAAACAAGTTTTCCCGATTCGATTTTTGAAAAATCAAGGATATCCGAAACGATGCTGGACAAATGTTGTGCAGAGAACTTCAGGGTATCTACATATTCCCGTTGAGTGGGACTAAGTTGCTCTTCCATCAGTAGATTGGCGATGCCTATTACACCATTGATCGGCGTCCTGATCTCATGGCTCATGCTCGACAAAAACTCAGATTTAGCAATGGCAGCTTGTTTTTGAGCCGTAATGTCTTGATCGGTCCCTTTTAATCCGAGGATCTGGCCATCACCATTCTTGATTGCTTCACCGATACAAGCGATGTATTTCACCCTGCCATCTTTAAATACTGCGCGATGTTCGACATAAAAAGGCTCACCTGAATGAATGGTATTTTGTATCGCCTCATCGAGTATGGTTTGATCGGCAGGATGACACTTTTCACGCCAGGCCCCATACAATTCCGCATTGGGGCAATCCTCTAGCTCAAAAATGCGGTAGGTTTCTTTAGACCAATGCAGTTCTGAGCTTGACAAATTGTATTCCCAATTACCGACCTTGGCAATGGCCTGGGCTTCTTCGTACAACACCTGGCTTTGCAGGGTTTGGGCTTCAGCATTATTGCGTTCGGCAATTTCTTTGCGCAATTTAATGTTGCTCTTTCGAATGATATTGTATAAAAATGCACCAACGATTAATGAAATGCTTACCAATATTAAAATAATCACAACCATGGTGTAATAGTTGCGCTGACTATCTATTTCAATCTGTTTCAGTATCAAAGCTAGTTCTCTTTGTTTGCTCTTTAATTCAATGTTTTCAAGGTCAAACAAACCTCTTATTTCGGCGATTTTTTCTGCACTACCAATATTGTACAAACTATCATTTGCATCGATAGCAGCATAGAGGTATTCATTCGCCGTTTGTAAATCTCCCGTGTTTTTATGTAATTTAGCAAACAATAAATTTACGTCTCTCTTCAATTCGGTCAATGCTGCTTGATTTGCCAACTCCATAGCCTTGTATAGAAATGTTTTAGCAGTATCGTAATCCTTTTTTAAAATGGATAAAGAGGCAATTTTTTTATACCCCAGTCCTATATTCACAACATTGCCCAACTCCTTATCTATTTTCATACTTTTATTGGCATAAGATATGGCGCGATCTATTTGGCCACTTTTTTCGTATGCAGATCCAAGATTATAATAGGCATCAGCGATTCCAGACCGCGACTGCAATCTTTGTCTGATGCCCAATGCATATTCGTGTTCAGGGATCGCTTTTTCATATTTCCCCTGTGCAGTATAGAGTGAACCCAGAATAGAATGGGCACGGGCAATCCCATAATCATCATGAATGGCCGTTGCGATATCCAAAGCCTTATTGACAAAATTGACACATTCTTGATCATTGTATTGTTTGAAATAAAGCCAGGCAACATCACAATAAGCCCTTCCTAAATCTCTCCGCAGGCCCAGGCGTTCATAAATTGCCACGGCCTCAAGGTAGTATTTGAGTGCCTGGTGCAATCCGCCACGGTCCAAATATATTTTCCCCGCCAAAATGTTCATATCGGCCTTGATGTCTTGATATTGTTCTATCTCTTTGATGGAAAGGACTGTTTTGAGTTGGGTAATTGCAGCAGCATTATTGCCCATGTTGAACTCGATATTGGCAAGGTGGTAGAGGTAACTAAATTTCACATAACTATAGGTGTTTTTGGGCAACAATGGCTCCGCCTGCATGAGATAGGCGTAGGCCTTTTTGTATTCATCTTTTTTGTTTTCTATCGCTGCAAGTTCAATAAGCAATTCAGCCTGGTTGGTTGTTGCATTGTTGATTACAGCGCTTGCGTAAAGATCTTCTAAAATCTTTTTAGAATCATCCAATTGATTCTGATCAAACAACAGACTGGCGTAACAGAAATAGCTGTAATACTTTATTTCGTACTTGTTCTCGTATTCTAGTAGCTTAAGCGCTTTCTGGAAATAAACTTTAGCAGAATCGATATTTGGCTCCCCCAGATAAATATTCGCCACAATGACGTAGTTGTACGCTGTGTACAATTTTCCACCATCTTTCAAACTGATTTGATCTGCTTGTCGTAAAAATTCGCGCGCTTTTTTGGTGTCACTGAGATTGTAGTAGTATTCTCCGATGAGGGTTAGGGCGTGTTTTTCTCCTGGTTTGTGCTTATTTTTTTTGGCCTCTTTGAGCGCTTCTAAGGCGTATCGATGTGCATCATCAATGCTATAACCATAAAGTTGATACGCAAGATCAAGTAAAGTATTGAGCCGTGTTACACCGAACTGACGGGGTAACAACTGCTTCATACTGTCAATTTCTATGGATTGGCCAATAGAAAGCAAAGACAGGAGCATGAAAGTTAATAGGATAAATAGAGCTCTCATCTACAATGCAGGCTGGTTTAAGTTCAAATGAGTAATTGCTTCCTAGATGTAATCACCTGTAAAGATAATGCTAAGCTTTGAATTATTGTGTGCCTGGCTGCATTCCTTATGACTTTCTAGTAGGGTAAGCTGCTCAATAATTCGACCAAGGGACACTTATCTTCAGAAATGCTACCAATATCCGCAGAGATTGCTATTTTTAAGTGAAAGTCTATCCACAAAAACAATCCATGCTTCAAAATCACCTCAAACTCGCCTATCGGAACATCCGCAAAAACGGGTTTTATTCCGCCCTCAACGTACTCGGATTGTGGGCAGGTATCTTGTTTGCCTTGCTCATTGGCGCCCATGTCTGGGGCGAGTTGCAAGTAAACCAACAGCTGCGCCATGCGGACCGCCAATATTTCCTGACCAGCATCTGGAAAAACCCCAACATCGGCATGGACATCACTAGTCCGGGCCCGCTGGGCAAACGTTTGAAGGAAGTTTATCCCCAATTGGTGGCCAATTATTACCGTTGGGATGGCATCAAGTCGGGCGTTACGAAGGGCGACAAGGTGTTTCGGGAAAACATCCAAATTGGGGACAGCACCTTGCTCACCATGTTTGGTTTTGGGCTCCTGCATGGTGACCCAAACAGTGCCTTGAAGGCACCATTTTCCGTGGTGATCACCGCAGAAAAGGCACTCAAATATTTTGGCAAAACCGATGTACTTGGTCAAACCCTCAGCATCCAGAATTTTACGGGCGGCAATCATGAGTTCATGATTACCGGGGTACTGGCCGAAATTCCGGAAAACTCCGTCACCAATTTGCTTGGTACCACCAACCCGAACAGCCTCTTTATCTCGTTCACCACCGCACGGTACTTTTTCGATCGGAATGTGAACGATTGGAACAACATCATTTACCCCACTTACCTCGAATTGCAGCCCGGTGTAAGCGGCGCAGATTTGGAAAAACCGATCCAACAGCTCATCGAGAGGGAGGGCGCCGATTTTGAAAAAGAAAACCTGGCGGTGCGCCCGATTGCCCTGCAGGAGTATCACCTGCAAAAAAACAAGGCTTTGGTCAAGCGGATGTTGTTCACGCTGTCATCAGTGGGAATCTTCATCTTGTTTATGGCCATCTTCAACTTCATCAACCTGGCCATCGGGCGCTCGGGGTCGCGCATTCGAGAGATCGGGGTGCGCAAGGCACTCGGCGGCTTGAAGCAACAATTGGCGATCCAGTTTCTGGCCGAGTCCTTACTTTTGGTGACGGTAGCCACTGCACTTGCCTTTTTGTCGTACCCACTTGCCCAAATGCCTTTTGAGCAGATCGTGGGCAAAAGCCTGCCCGTACTCAGCTCTTTTCCGGCGGTTTTTGCCCTCTTGCCCCTGGGTTTGGTGCTGGTAGTCGGCCTCTTGGCGGGCCTGTACCCGGCACTTTTCCTGTCTTCTATGCGCACGGTCGAGTCCTTGAAAGGAAAACTCGGGACGGCCAATCAAAGCCTCCAACTGCGCAAATACCTGGTTGGATTCCAATTTGGGATCGCCAATTTGGTCATCATCGCGGCGCTGGTTGTGGCAGCACAGGTCAATTATTTTTTTGGCAAAAACATCGGCTACAACCAGGAATTTGTCGTCACTGCTCAGGTACCTCGCGATTGGAGCCCGGAAGGCTTGCGTAAAATGCTCACCGTGCGTGATGAAATGGCCAAGCTGCCTGGGGTGCGCAGCGCCTCACTTTCCTTTGAAATTCCCAACGGAAACAACCATGGCCAGCCTTCCGCCTATCGAGCGGGCACAGATTCCACCACGGCTATTGTTTGCCAACAGCTGACCACTGACGAACATTACCTCGACACTTACCAGATTTCGCTGTTGGGGGGGGAATACTTCAATCCAAATGGCCGGAATTACACCAAAGTGGTATTGAACGAACGTGCCGCACTAGCCATCGGTTTCCCAGATGCTGAATCGGCCATCGGCCAAACTTTGCGCATGCCTGGAGATCCAATGCTGTACACGATCAAAGGGGTACTGCGGGATTTCCACTTTGGCTCTATGGCTACTCCGATCCAGCCAATGGTAGTGTTTCCTTTACAAAGTAGTGTTTTGTACCGCTATTTGTCTTTCAAAATCGAACCCGAAGGAATCGGTGAGCGCATGGCGGCATTACAAAAAAAATGGGCCGAACTACTGCCAGGCAGCGCGTTCGAGTACACGTTTATGGATGATACTTTGGCGGAAATTTATGCCATGGAGTTGCAAATGAAAAGGTCGGCCTATGCGGCAAGTGCCCTGGCCTTGTTGATTGCTTTGCTGGGCGTACTGGGCCTCGTGTCGCTCAACCTGCAACGGCGGGAGAAAGAGGTGGGGGTGCGCAAGGTTTTGGGGGCCTCGGTCTGGGCATCATTGGGCTGTTTTTACAGGAGTTTCTGCTCATTTTATTGGTTGCAGGGATAGCAGCCTGCCCGATCGCGTGGTACTTGCTCCGCGGCTGGCTGGAAAATTATGCTTACCATATCGATTTATCGCCTTTGGTTTTTGCGGCGTCCTTGCTGGGCTTGGCTTTGGTCACTGCCTCTTAATCGGCTTGCAGAGTGTAAAGGCTGCTTTGGCTAATCCGGTGAAGTCGCTGCGCAGTGAGTGAACAGCTTCTTGTTGAGCAGCATGAAACGCTTATTGGTAATACATAGGAATCATCCCGAATTTTGGTGTTTTTTGACCAAAATATCAATGCGGCGCTTGCAAGCGCCTATGGCGCATCATTCTTTAGGTGGTTCCTTGAGTGTCTCAGGTTTCTTAGGTGGTGAAAGAATATCCTGCTAAGCAGTTTTTTTTTTTTTTACCACCTAAGAAACCTGAGAAACCTAAGCGTCACCTCAGATTTTGCATCAAAGGTGTGCTCGGCAGTAGCGTGATTGGATACTAAAATTCGGGACGTTCCATGTCTACTGAATTTTCATTGATTTGAGCTCAAGGAGAAAGATTTTGAAAAAGGTTGCAGTTCATTTCAATCGCGCCATCAGCAACTTCCACTTTACATCGGATTCCAGGGGTTTAAGGTCGGCGACGTTTTGGTAATCCGTTTTCAAGACCAAACTTCCGTATGTTACGGCCTGGTTCAGTGCCGCAAAAGCGCGGTCTTTTTCGCCCATTCGGGCTAGGGTACAGGCCCGGTTGAAATACGGATAACTGCTGGTATGGATGGACATGGCCTTTTCAAAGTAGGCCTCACTGGGCTGGATTTTTGCCATATCCAGTAGCGCCACAGCGAGATAGAGGTAGCGCTCTCGCAATTGGTCACCCTCCACGAGCAAGGGGCTTAGTATTTTATTCGCTTCCTCCTCTTTGTTCAAACCAAACTGCACAAGTGCCCGCTCCATCAGGATATTGGTATTGTTTTTCCATTGATCCGCAACATTGTTCAGCACTTGTGCTGCGCTTGCATACTGCTTTTGTTTACGTAGGGTAGAGCTGTAAATTACGGTCGCATCCAGGTTTTGAGGATACAAAGCCAGCCATTTTTTCAAAGCTGGCGCCGCCGTTTCAACATCATTTTGATACAAGGCCCCGATGATCGTTTCCCCCAGCGCTGGCTCGATGAGGGTTTGAGCAGCCCGGCTTTGTTTCAATTCGTCAATTACTGAGGCATCAATCCAAAAAATGTCGAACCCGGGACGATCAGGTGCCTGGTTTCGGCTACTCCCAAAGAACAAATATTTTCCATCCGGAGATAAGCTGGCGAATCTTTCCGAGCTTCCAGAATTGATTTTTGGCCCCATATTCAGCGGCAGGCTCCATTGCCCCGCTTTGTTTTTAAAGGAAATGTACAAATCCAAGCTTCCCTCAATTCCTTCGGGCCGGATGGATTCAAAAATCAAAAAACTCTCATCTGGGGCGATATAGGGGCCTTCCTCATAATCCACACTATTGATGCTGAAGGGAAGCACTTGAGGTTGGGTGTAGCGGCCATTTTGCAGGGTGGATCGTTGAATGTTCCAGTTGGTGCCGCCACCCAGTGCCGAGGAAAATAAAGCGTCCCATTTTTGGCTAGGGAATGCGCATAGTCCTGTCCTTGGAAACGGTGGTGTCAAAAGGTACTGGGGTAGCCCAGCCTGTTGCCGTCCTGAGTACTTCCCAAATCCGGATGTCGCCCCTTTGCTGATAACCTGCCGGCATTTTTCTGCGCGAGCTAAAAAATAAGGCCTTCCCTTCCACGGAGAAGGATGGATAATAATCATCTGCCGAAGGGTCGGCGAAGGAGGGTGGGGCTGGTTTCGACCAAACCCCATTTTTATAAGTCATTTCCAATAAAGAAGCGTGGTAAGTACTATCCAAAACCGTCCAGAGTACCCGCGTTCCATCCGGTGAAAAGGCAGGAGCGCTGTGTTCCATAGCGCGGGTACTGATGAGGTCAGGCGCAAAAAGTTGGGCTACTCTGCCGGGAGGTTTTTGGCCGAGGTAATCAATAATTTCGGGCTCCTTTTTTGCTCCACAATCAAGCAAACAAAGGGGGAGCAATAACGGGAGCAGGTATTTGGTGATGGTCATTGAGTGGTTATATGAAGCTATGAATAATTGGTTTCATTTGACCTTATTGTAATTTCTCCAGCAATGCCTTCCAACGTGCATCTGTCTTTAGCGATTCCAAATCTTATCATTTTTCAAATTGTTGTTTGTTGGCAAATCCAATTTCAATCGCTTTTTGCAGGTATTCAAAAGCCTTGTCTCGTTGGTCAATGAGGGCATAAGCACAAGCAGCATTGTAAAACTCCGTACCTCGGGGTTCCATAGCCAATGCTTTATCGTAATACCGAATAGCATCGCTGTATTTTTTTAAGCGATGGAGGTTGAATGCCAATCCAGTGTAATTGTTGCGCTGCAAGGGGGTGGTTTTAGTGTATTGCGCAAGGTAATTTTCGGCTTGATCGTGTTTGCCCAAAGCATGGGAAACAATCACCAGGTCAAATAAAATGAAGACGTTGGTAGGGTCGATTTGCTCCAGGCGTTTTTTGTGAATGGCTTCCCCTTCTGCAAAATTGCTAACATTTACCAATGAACGGGCGTATAATTCATAAGCAGCCTTGTCTTTGCTGTCAGGGTTTTTCAAAAACCAGTCCTTGAGCAGACGTACAGTTTTGTCATCTGTTCTCCAATATTGGGATTCGACAATTTCCCTTTCAGGAGCTTTTTGCCAACTGGGTTGAAGCACTGGTTCCAAATGATTTTTCCAGAATGAAATGGTTTCTTTGACTACAATACGGGCTTCATCACTATCCGTAAAGGCATCAAAAGCATGAGGCAGATTGGAGGCCATTTTTATGGTCCAAGGGGCTTTGTTTTTTAAAATATCATTCCAAATACTTTGATAAGCATTGCCCCTTACATCTCCTTCAGATACGACAAACCATACTGGCAGATCCTTGCGGAGTGGTACAGTAGGCATATTGCCATAATACAAAACGGCAGCCTTGATGCCTTTGTGGATGTGCTCTTTCATCAGGTAGTTTCCTGATTGGGTCGTGTTTGCTGAAGCTGCATATACACCCAATCGATCTGCATCAATATGGTACTTGTTGCCCTGTGAGGATAAAAAATTAAACAATGCATCAAAACTGCCGTGAACATTGGTACCATCGGTTTCCATGGAGATGCCAACAAATCCCTGGGTGGCCATCAAGCGTGGCCAGGAGCTGTATATTTTCCAGGACTTTACTTTGGGCTGATTGGGGGCATCGCCAATCCCGTTTAGAAAAATTACGGCGGGTAATTTGTCTTCTGGTTTAAGATTGGGTGGTGTATAAACATCAACGTGCAAACTATTATTCCCGTCTTCCAGGTAGGTGATGTCTTTTTGCAACACTACATCCTTCATCTCAGGATACTCCAATACCACATTCCAATGTCTGGCTCCAAAAGGAGAAAAGGGATTGGTTTCCTGAGCATTGGCATAAATACTCGTTAGAACAACGATGATGGTCAAAAAATTTTTCATTTTTTGTCGGGTTGATGGTGAAGAAATGTTTGTGTTTAGCGGATGAGTGCAGCTGTTTTATTGCAATCTGTTCAGCAGTGCCTGCCAGCGGGCATCGCCCTTGAGCGATTCCAAATCGCTATCCTTTTCAAATTGCCCCTTCTCCTTAAAACCGTTTTCTGCAGCTTTATTCAGCGCTTCGAAAGCCTGGTCAGGTTGGTTCGAAAGGGAATAGGTGCGGGCGAGGTTGAAAATCAACTCCCGCCAGCCCCATACTGAGCGCGATTTCCTGGCATTTGATGGAGGGCAGGTATTTTTTCTCCATCCGCAGTAGGCCTGCCAATCGAAGATATGCAGGCCTATTCATCAGGCCAGCCTCGCTCAGTTTAGCGATGTATTCATCCGCCTCGCTTACCTTATCCTGCATGGCCAATACAATGGCAAGATCCAGGAGGATACTGGTTTTTTCAGGGTATATTTTGGTCAGTTTTTTATATGCCAGCTCGGCTTCAAGGAACTGCTTGGTTTGCCATTGCATGATATCCGCATACTTGAGCAGCGCCTGTGCATCATCAGGATGTTGTTGTACCCATTGCACGACGTACTCAACCGTGTTCCATTTTCCATATGCGGCAATTTTCATCCATTTGTTCTGTTTCAACTCCCATAGTCCCATTTCTGAATCACTGGAAAGTTCGGTGCGCCCAAAGGCAACCACTACTTTCCTATGCTGGTCATAGCCCATTGCGATAGGGAAAATTCTTTCTTCGGCAATTTTTTTCCAGGTATGCCCATCCCAGGCCCAGGTAGTCGGCGTCTGACTATTGATGGGATCGCGGGGGTTTTGGTTGACCCACCCGCCATGAAGGATGACCACTTTTGTATCCTCATGGTAGACCATGCTGTGGTAAAATCTTCTTCCAGGGCTTTCTGAAAGCATTACTCTCGTCCACTTTTTTCCATCGAATTCCCAATGCTGGTCTGGTTTTTCGCCACCGCCATAAAGCAGTACTTTTTTTCGATGCTTGTCGTACACCAAGCCATAATGGTAACGAACTCCTGGGCCAGGTATCTGCAAGGGAGAGAATTTTCCATTTTTCAACAACCAGGTAGTGCTGTCCATATTGGGATAGCCATTGTTGTTTCCCCCCATAAACCAGAAATGTGTCAGAGGGGATCCATATAGACCATGTTGTGATGGTCTCTGGTTCCGATGTCATTGCTGGGCTCCTTCGACCATTTTTTCCATCAAAGGACCAGAGGTCTTTTGTGGTTTTTGGAAAGGCATTCATTCCTCCAAAAATTGAGCTGGCCAGTTTTGGTATTGAGCCCACCCTTGAAAATCCCTTGATCCTGGTCCAGAGGCGTCTATTTCAGTCCAATTTTTCCATCCCATTTCCATACGTTGCTTTTGCTGAATCGGGTATGATTGCTGAACCACCGATCACACAAGGCTTTGCTGGGTGGGTGATACAGCAGTGACGCGCCCTGGGGTGGAGCTGGAAAAGAAGGAGCTGGTGTTTGTTGGCTGTGGGCAGCCGCCACGGCAAGCGGATCTGGCTGGATTT
>NZ_JADKCX010000095.1 GCF_016718685.1 Haliscomenobacter sp.
GCCCATGCTCAACATACAAGCGCCGTCGGTAACAAACACGTTTTTGCAGTGGTGCATTTGATTCCATTCGTTGAGCAGTGAAGCTAGAGGGTCACGTCCCATGCGCACGCCACCCATTTCGTGGATGTCCAGTCCGGGGGCTTGCTGGTTGTCGTAGGTCTCATTGTTGGTACAACCTGCTACTTCCAGCATTTCACGTCCTCGGATGAGTAAAGTCTTTGACCATTTTTCGGCGTTGTCATCGTAGCCAAACCGAGGTACCTGTGAGTGTAACTTCTTACTGGTCTTTTCATTGGTACTGAGGCGAACATGGTTGTTTTCATGGGCATCGTTTCGCCCTTGCATGTACATGTGCATATCCGCCAGCCGTCTGGTTCAGAAAGGCTTTTGAAGTCAGCGCCAATGCCCTCGGCTTCGTTGCGGCGTGCGTGACAGGCGCCCGCGAAAGTGGTGCATAGCCGCCTAAGAAATCGGTATCCTGCTCTTTGAGGTTACGGAAATTGGCCAGGATACATTCAACCGGGTTACGCCCGTAAATGTATTTGTCTTCATAACCCGGCATATCGGCGCCCATCGAACCACGGTAAATGTGAAAGCCGATGAATTTGCCCAACAGTCCATTGTCGTTGCTGAGGCCATTGGGGGAAACGTTTGCTCGTAGAATTGAGCAAATGTGAGGTTGCTGCTCAGTGCTGAGGGCATTGACGAAGATGACCTGGGCTTTGTATCTCTGCGACTTCCTTGGTATTAAGTATCAATCACCCTACTCCGCTGGCCCCGCCTTTCGTTTTCATCATAAACAATCGAATGAACTACGGAATGGGGGGCGCACAGGTGTTCCTGTTTTGCCCGTGGCAGGTGCTGGTTACTGAACCCGAAAATAACCAATTATATGGACAACCCGCATACAGAGGTTGCGGCGTTGGCAACGGCCTCGGCCTTGCTCGATGTGGATGTGTCATTGGGTTCGGTGAGTTGTGCCCAACGGCCTTGTACCAAGTAGTGATTTTTGTAGTGCTCCAGAAATTTTTGTTTAGCACTTTTCAACACAGTTCAACTCTGATGGGGAAAATCCGCCATCGGGCATAGCCTCGATGCCATCTTTATGGCCACATACGCCGATGAATTTTTCCACATGATCGTACTGTGGCGCTGCGTCTTTGTACCGAATGGGCCAATCGATGCCGTAGCCAAAGCGAGCCGGAGCCGAAAACTCATACCACCCAACGTCGCTTGCGGGCGCGCCCCAAATCAGGATTTCCACCTGATGGTAGCCCCGGATCCACTCAAAAGGTTTTTCCTGAACGTAGGGATGGCTCTGTCCGGGATAAAAATGGGCGGTATCCCATTGTAGCCAGCGGCTTTGCTGATCAGCGGATTTTCCCGCACTTGCGTGGTAGATAATTCCGATGCTTGAACCCCAGTGGCTTCGGTAAAAGCGGTGGGATAACTTAGCGATGCAAGCTCAATGTTGCGCCCACGTTCCAGCACCAGGGTTTTTAAGCCCTTCTCACAACTCCTTGGCGGCCCAGCCACCACCCATTCCTGAACCAATGACGATGGCATCAAAATCTGAAAGGCATAGGTTGAAGGTCTTATAAGGCAAGATAGGAAAAGTTGAAAAAGTTGAAGGTTGAGAGAGTTTAGGCTGGCCGAAGCCCAAGGTAAATCTATGTGTGTTCTGGTATGTCGCTGGTATGTCAAACAGAATAACCTCAGCATGCGCAACCCAACCTCCTCAACCCCTAACTCTCTCACATCCTCAACTTAATTTTTATCCCCACAAAAACCGCCAACGCAAGCCAATGGCCCGTTTCCTTTTCCCGGTGACCATTCGAACCTTGATGATTCCGGCCTATGCCACTTTTGGCGGGAAAAATCCACGGCGGAATACTGCTTTCGCTGATGGACAAAGTGGCCTGGTGCATTAGCTGCCAAACACGCCGGAGCTTACGTGGTAACGGTATCGGTGGATGGCGTCAATTTCCGGGAGCCGGTATCGTGGGGGAGTTGGTATCCATGCATGCCTCGGTCAATTACGTGGGACGCCACCTCTTTTGTAGTCGGCATTCGGGTAGAATCGGAAAATGTGATTAGCGGAGAAAACATACCAACATTCCTATTTCACGATGGTGGCCAAAGACGTGGAAGGAAAACTGTGCGAGGTTACCCCACTGGAACTGGAGAATGAAGAAGATGTGCGGCGCTGCCTGGAAGCCATCAAACGAAAAGGCTCAAAGCGGATGCCAGCGACCAATTTGACAATGAAAAAAATCGGCTGGTTGGCCGAAAACGTACACTTGTTGAACGAAGGGTGGTGGTTTTGAATTCAGAAGGAAAATGCCACCTTGCGGTTCAAAAACACAAAAATATTACCAAGTTTTCTAAATTTTTCGTAGTCTAGGGCGCAAAAGCGTAACATGTCAGAAACCCACGCCGCAAAAGGCCACCAACTTGGTTTTTCCACCATTACCCTCATCACCGTAAGCCTTATCATTGGCCTGGGGATTTTCAAAACCCAATATTATTGCGCTAATGCGGGTACCGAAAGTATCTTCTTTGCTGCCTGGATCATCGGAGGCATTACTGCGTGTGCGGAGCGCTTACCTATGCCGAAATTGGAGCACGCCACCCCTGATGGGTGGTTTTTACCAAATTTGGTCACTGCGTGTCATCGGTAGTGGGGTTTACAGTAAATATCCTGGTCCTGATTGTCAACGTACAGATTGGGCGTAGTGGCGCTGATTGGGGCCGACCACCTGAGCGATTTAATTGTTTGGACTCCCTTCGGGCGTCTTGTTCAATACCTCGATGGCCACAGTGTGGTGGGGCTGTTTTACGGGGTGAATTTATTGGGCTTAAAACCCAGTGCCCAGACCCAGAATTTCATGACGGTACCTAAAAGTGGGCTTGATCCTCATCCGGATTTCCACCCTTTTTTGCTGGCGTGGTGATTGAGCCGCATGGGTATGAAGACCAGCCATTCAAACGTTTACGGGGGAACAATAACGTGATGTTGCTGTTGCTCAGTCTCATTGCCGTTTCTTTTACGTATGGCGGGTATCAACAAACCTTGAATTTTGGGTCGAAGCCAAACCCGGTCCCGCTTTTACACAAAGGCATCATCGCAGGCATTTTGCTGGCAATTTTTTGTATTTGGCCATCAATTACGCTTATGTGCAGGTGATTGGTTTTGAAAAAATGCGCAATGCCACGGCGATTAAGGTCTTTGTTGTTCGAGCTTGCTTGGCAAAACAGGGGGTAAAATTTTGATTTGGCCATGTTTTATCGGTACTCACCTACGTCAACATCATTCTGATGAGCAACCCCGGGTGATGTGCGCCATGAGTGAAGATGGGTGTTGCCCAAAATGTTCAGTCGGCGGCATCCCCGCACCGGAGCTTGGTGCCGGACTAACCGTTTATGCCATTCTCACCATCATCATCACGCTGATTGGCAAGCAGATTGATCAGATTCTGAGTTTCACCATGTTTTTGGACAGCATTGGCAGTGTACCTCGGCTGCGACCTTGTTCATTTTGCGCAGCAGGGGAGAGGGCGATGCCCGGGTCACGGGCAATCTGGCCAAATTCACGCCTTATCTGGCCGCTTTTTTGTGCTGGAGTTACGCAATGGTGGCCGTGGCCGTAAAGGGAACTCATTGAAGCCGCGCGGCGGGGGATTGGAATGGGGCTGTTGCTTTGCCGGGGTTTTGTATTTTGCGGTGGTGCGGCGACCGGTATGTGTGTAGGTGTAGCCCACTAATAAATTCGTGGGTTAGGGCGATAGAGTGGCTTCCCACGACTGAAGTCGTGGGTTGGCGGAGGGAATAGATTAAGGAAATCAATTTTACTACTTGTCGTGGATCCGGGTGCTGCCGACAACACACCCTAACCCACGCCCACACACAAACCCATTCTCATGGATCTTTCTTTTATCCTCAATGAACTTGGCGAAAACCGCTCCGATTATTTTAACGCCATTGCGCCGCCAATCATCCAGACCAGCAATTTTCAGGTGCGGAAGGTGGATGAATTGCGGGATTTGTTTGCAGACGAGTCAAGTGGTTATTTGTACAGCCGGGGCATCAACCCGACGGCAGAGATTTTGAGGGAAAAACTGGCAGCACTCGATCGGGCGGAAGATGCCCTGGTGTTCAACAGTGGTGCTGCGGCTATTTTTGCGGCAGTATTGGCCAATGTCCAGGCTGATGAGCACATTGTGAGTGTACAAAAGCCTTATACCTGGGCGCAACGCATGTTTGACAACATTTTGCCCCGCTTTAATGTGGATACGACCTATGTGGATGGCACGCTGGTTGAGAATTTTGCCGAAGCCATTCGCCCCAATACGCGCATCATCTACCTCGAAAGCCCCAACAGCTGGAGTTATGCACTGCAAGACCTGCGGGGAGTATCCGAGTTGCCCGCGATCACGGCATAATCACCATTTGTGACAACAGTTATTGTACGCCGATCTACCAGCGTCCAATGAGATGGGGATTGATTTGGCTTTGCAGAGCGCTACCAAATACATCGGAGGACATAGCGACACGGTAGCCGGGGTGCTGAGTGGCAGTAGCGCCATGATCAAAGATTTTTGACAGCGAGTATTTGACATCGGGAGCGGCATTCAGCCCTTCAATGCCTGGCTGCTCATTCGGGGGCTGCGTACCCTTTCAGCGCGGCTGGATCGAATTTCTGCAACCACGCCTAAAATCGTAGCCTATCTGAAAGAGCACCACCAAGTAGAAAAGGTGTTGTTCCCCTTTGACGTCACTTTCCCGCAATACGAGCTGGCACTTGAGCAGATGAGTGGGGCTTGTGGGTTACTCAGTTTTTACCTGTACGCCGATACCCGCCAGGAAATCGTGCGTTTTTGTGAAGGTCTGCACCACATCATGATGGCCGTGAGTTGGGGTGGACATGAAAGCCTGATCTTGCCCTGGGTGTGCGAGCTTGGAAGATGATGAATTTAACCCCGACAATCCGGCTCACCGCGTGCTGCGTTTGTACGTGGGGCTGGAAGACGCCGATTACCTCATTCGCGACCTGGAGCGGGGATTCGAAAGCATGTAGGAAAAGCCTCAAAATAGCTGCGTTTAAATGTGCCATTTATTTCTTCATCATTCCTAAGGCAAAGAAAATTTGTTAAAAGGACAATTATTTTTTTTGTTTTTTTATTTCGAGGGAGTAACTTTTGCCAGAACCCTGCGTATAAAGACCTGATAGCAAGTGGTTTCCACCTTTAAAGACAATACAAAAAGTTTTATTCCTTGTCAATGAGACTTTTATCTGTTTGAGGAAGTAAATATCAGTTGCATCTTATGAAATATTCCCCTAATTTTCGTTCGCTTTTTGATCACTAAGGAGCGTGTTACAAATTAGTTTTCCCCCTCGTGGATACTTATTTTAAGCACAAACCACAATCGAAGTTATGCTGAAATTACCTTCTGATCCGCGCAACGTCGCTAAAATTGAGTCCTTTCTGGACAAGATGGTAAACAAGTACAAAATTAGCCCTGATCTTTACGGAAACATTTTAATTAGCCTTACCGAAGCGGTGAATAATGCGATTATTCACGGCAATCAGCAAGATGCGTCCAAACATGCAAATTCAAATGCACAAGTCCGCAGATTGCATTGCGGTTCGGGTTTCTGATGAGGGTCGTGGTTTTGATTACCGGAGTTTACGGATCCAACTCAACATGAAAATCGCTGTAAATGTGGTGGCCGGGGAGTTTTTATGATGCAACAGTTTTCGGACGGCATCCGTTATTGCGACAATGGCAGAACCGTAGAAATGCAGTTTCGCCTCAGTTGTGGTACCAATCGGTAATTTTTTCACCAAACACTTATGGATGATTTTGAACTCTACGATGATTTGATTGAAGACGAGGGCCCTAGTGACCCAATTTCTTTTTTTGCAGAAGAAATTGACTTTGAACCTGCCAATCCCGCACTGCTGCGAAGATGGATTGAGGAGGTTGTAGTGCGTGAAAAAAGAGAGCTCATTTTTGTCAATTACGTTTTTTGCGACGATCCCTATTTACTGAAACTCAATCAGGAATATCTCCAACACGATACGCTCACCGATATCATTACTTTTCCCTATCACGATCCGCCTATTGTGGAAGGCGATGTGTTCATCAGTATCGATCGCATCCACGACAATGCCCACCAATTTGGCGTAACTTTTGAACAAGAATTACACCGCGTGATGATTCACGGGTCTTGCACCATGCAGTTTCCAGACAAGGCTCCAGAGGAGAAGGCGAGGATGACGGAGAAAGAGGATGAGGCACTACAGCTATTGAGATTAATCAATCAATAACGCTTATTAAAATTAAGATAAATTTTTCATTTAGGCAATGCCACATTCTGTGTAGCCAATACCTCCACCTCATCAATCCGATCCAACTGTAGTACGGTATGCCCACCCTCTTCGTAGTACATCGGCTTAAATTTTCCGTTGCAAATCAAATCCTTGTAGGTATATGAGCTTTTGCTGTGCACATTCTGGGCAAAGGTCTCATCATAGCCACTGATGAGGATGACAAATTCAGGTTGCATTTTTTCGAGCGCTTCATTTGTCTTGCCGTAGAGTGGACTATTTTCATCGATGGGGTGAACAATCGTCCAGTTGAGCGGAAATAAATTGACTTTTTCACGCGCCAGCGGTAAGGCAAAAAACTTCCTCGTATGCTTTCCATGCGATTCTTCCAGCAGGCCATGGTGACCTTGCTTCGAGGTTGATGATGCTGTTGTTGCGCAGGTTGGCAATGCGGAACATAAAGGCGTACCCATCAAGATAAGGGCTAATCAGCGCATTTCTACTGAACAGAATCCGACCTTTGGGACGAGAAAAGCGGGCAAAAAGCAAACCTGTCGCCAGTGCAAAAATCATCACACCCAATAAAGCTTCAATAGAAGCAAGTGCGCTTGCCCAAAATCCACGCGGGCTGATGTGTCCATACCCTACGGTAGTGAGGGTTTGAGCGCTAAAGAAAAACAGATCGGCAAACTTGATCATCTCCGAATCTTCTCCTACCCCGTTGAATTGATCTGGACCGATGAGGTAAAACAGAATGGCAAATACAAAGTTGGCCAAAACATAAAACCCGAGCATCAACATCAAAAAACTGCTCCAGGGCATCTCCACAATGCTTTGGTACGGGGTCCAGGTCCACCGACCCGTACGCACTACATTAAAGCTGCCATCCTGATTCAATAAACGTTCCCCCGGGGCATTTAACTTGCTCCCAAAACCGAGGTCATTGCTGTCTTCAAGGGGTGGCCTGTTTCTGGATTTAAAAATAGACATAGTGAGTGATGAGTTATGAATGATGAGTTATGAGATAAAAGGTATGTGTTGAACATTTGTTTTCAAACCGCTTAGAATTCTTTCCAAGCAACAACTTTTTCCCATTTTAACTCATAACTCATCACTCATCACTCATCACTCATCACTCATCACTCATCACTCATCACCTAGCTCAACTCCCAACCCGAGCGATAGTTCCTGCCCACAAATTGGTTGGCGTCTTCAAAGTTGGTGATTTTCATAGAGGTGCCGTCCCAAAGTAGCTTCTGGCGGCCATAAATTCCATGCGGTTGTTGGCGCCCTGTTTGCGCAGGTTGTAGCTGCGGATGGCGAGGTTACCCATCAACACCGTTTCGGTAAGTGGACCGGAATAATCGAAGGAAGAAGTCAACTCCAGGTGCTCTTTGCTATTGAAACCTGCTTTACAAGCGTTCGTCCAGGAACGTTGGTGGCCGTATTCAGGCACGGATGGAGTACCCGCCACAGGAGCAGGTAGAGGGGGCATTTCCAGCTTGGTACCGTTTTTCAGGTAAACTTTTGGCACCAGACCGTAAGTTCCACAAGTCATCACCCCTTTGGTGCCAATCATGAGCACGCCATTGGAGCTATCATTGTCGCCGATTGGGTCGCCGGGAGGAATGAGATCTGGGTGGAAAGGACGAATGCCGCCATCTGTCCAGTTCATGGTTACCGGAGAATTGTTCCGTTTGGTTGCCGGAAACTTGATTTGTACATTGGAGGAAGGTGGGCATCCTTCGGGGATGTATTCTGGAGACCAGTCTTTGAGGAATACTTGTCCGACGCTACACTCCACTTCGGTGGGGTAACCCAAACCCAAAACCCGGAACGCAGGATCGATCAAATGGCAACCCATATCACCAAGGGCACCCGTACCAAAATTCCACCAACCGCGCCACTTAAAAGATGGTACAATGGATGGTAATCAACATAATCAGCTGGCCGATGAACAGGTCCCAGTCTTTCTTACTCATACTTTCAGGCAAAGCTGGTTTTTCGGTCGGCAGCGGAATGCCTTGTGGCCACACAGGACGGTTGGTCCAGATGTGGACGGTATGAACCTTGCCCACCAAACCTTTGTCCAACCACGCCATCATTTGTTTTTGCGTGGGGTTGGAGGCGCCTTGGTTGCCCATTTGAGACACCACTTTGTAATTGCGAGCGGCCTCGGTGAGCATCCGGGCTTCGCGGATGTTGTGGGTAAGTGGCTTTTGTACGTATACGTGTTTGCCCAGTTGCATGGCTGCCATAGCTGCCATTCCATGTACGTGATCGGGGTAGATATGGTAACGGCATCGATATCGTTTTTCATTTCTTCCAGCATCACCCGGAAATCGGCGTACTTTTGGCGGTAGGAAACTTGTCGGTGCTGGCTTTTGCCCGCGCAAAATCAACATCACAAAGGGCGACTACATTATTGGCCCCATTGTCCCAGGCGTTGGCAATGTCGGAAGCACCCTTACCGCCAGCACCAATCGCTGCGATGTTGAGTTTGTCACTCGGGGCAATGAATCCTCGGCCAAGTACGTGCCGGGGCACAATGGTGATACCGCCCAAAGCCAGGGCCGCATTTTTGACAAATTTGCGCCTTGAGGAATTTGGCGCAGTTGTTTTTTTATTCTTGCTCATAGATTAGGTAGTAATTAGAGATAGTCAAAACAATCGCCTGAATTTATGGATAAACTCGGAATTAAAACAAAAAGCTTAAGGCTTAATTTTCGCTTCGCTGATCAACGACAGATTTCCTGACGTTTATGTTGATTTTTTGATGATCGGCAGAAACCCCTTATGGTTTTTATAGTAGCTTTGAGGGAAAGTTATATCCGGGGGCTTATCTGCTTGCATTAATCGCTTTGCTTGCCCTTGAGCATGTTTAATTTTTTTTGTTTTGCTGCAAATGGCCCAATTGAGGCTGCATTTCGCCTCGAAAATGCTCATTTAGCGCTGCTAAACTCCGCTTTTCGCGTCTCATTCAGCCTAAATTGGCCTCATTTTCGCTTAAAACAAAAAAAATCTAAACGTGCTCTTAATTTTGCATCAGAATTTTACATGTATGAAAATAGAGTTGCGTAACCTCCAGTATGAAGATTACTTCATGCAGAAAGATGCCATGATTGAAGCTTACGCTGGCATAGGGGGAGATTATTGGCAGGAAAAAGACATCCAAACCTTACTCCGCATCTTTCCTGAAGGCCAGCTTTGTGTATTGGTTGACGGAAAGGTCGTCGCTTCGGCATTGTCCATTATTGTGAATTACCGCAAATATGGGGACAGCCACACTTTTCAAGAAATTACAGGAGACTATACCTTTTTGACCCATGACCCCAATGGCGATGTGTTGTATGGGATTGAAATGTTTGTACATCCTGATTACCGTGGTTTGCGTTTGGGAAGGCGTTTGTACGATGCCCGCAAAGAACTTTGTGAAAACCTCAACCTGCGCGCCGTAATTGCAGGAGGTAGAATCCCCAATTATAAAAACTTTTCAGACACCTTGACGCCTCGGGAATACATTGAAAAGGTAAAACTCAAGGAGGTTTATGATCCGACCTTGACCTTTCAAATTTCCAATGGTTTTCACGTCAAAAAAATCCTGAAAAACTATTTGCCGGGAGATACTGAATCGAAAGAATTTGCTACTCTTTTAGAGTGGAACAATATTTATTATGTTGAAAATGAAAAACTCATCAATGCTCCCAAGCAGGTTGTTCGTTTAGGCTTGGTGCAGTGGCAAATGCGCTTGTTTGACAATTTTGAGGCTTTGGTAGAACAAGTCGAATTTTTTGTAGACGCCATTAGCGATTACAAATCCGATTTTATTCTTTTCCCCGCCATGTTCAATGCCCCTTTGATGGCAGAATACAACCACCTGGGAGAAGCCAAAGCCGTTCGAGAATTGGCCAAACATACCGAACCCATGCTACAAAAGTTTGTAGAAATGGCGATGGCCTACAACACCAACATCATCACGGGCAGTATGCCGATTGTAGAAAATGGCTCTCTACTCAATGTGAGTTACGTTTGTAGGCGCGATGGAACCTACGATGGCTGTTACAAAATTCACCCGGTGCCTTCCGAAGAATCGGCCTGGGGAATGGTAGGGGCAAGCAAGATCAAAGTGTTCGATACGGATGCAGGGCGCATTGGCATTCTGATCGACTACGACGTTTGTTTCCCCGAGTTGGCACGCTGGCACGCTCGGCATGGGGTGCAATTGCTTTTTGTACCCTTCCTTACCGAAACCCAAAATAGTTACAACCGCATCCGCATTTGTGCCCAATCCCGAGCCATTGAGAACGAATGTTATGTAGCCATTGCGGGATGTGTGGGTAATTTGCCTAAAGTGAACAACATGGACATCCAGTTCGCTCAATCGGCAATTTTTACCCCTTCCGATTTTTCTTTTCCAAGCAATGGCATCCGGGCGGAGGCTACGCCGAATACAGAAATGACGGTTATTGCCGATGTGGATTTGGAATTGCTCAAGGAATTGCACGAATTTGGTAGCGTTCAGGTGTTCAAGAACCAACGCAAAGACCTGTACGAAGTAAAATTCAAAAATAAACCGTAGGGATGATCCTGAGCAATTGCCCAACAGCGTGGGCGACCGCGAGAGAAAAGGGTGACCACACAGGGGCATCCGTACATTTTTTCACCCAGGTCAAACTAAATTCTTGTAAATAGCGTTTCCTTAAAGTTTTGAAATCTAGCGCCCAAAGTTGAGCACCATGCCAAAATATATTTTTTGGCGACTACCCTATTTTGTGGCATTAAATTTTATATTTGCCCATTATTTTGAAAAGTAAAATTCCCATTATGGAGAATGAAGTAGTAAGGTTTTCAGATGCAGAGTTGGAAGAGTTCAAAGCGCTGATTGATACAAAGCTGGAGAGAGCATCCACCCATCTGAGCGGACTTCAAGAGCAAATTCTTGAAATTACCGAAAACACCAGTGACGAGCACGGCGGAGATTGGGTAGACGATAGCAGCATCAACAACGATGTTGAGATGCTCAACAACATGGCCATTCGCCAACGGATGTACATCCAAGACTTGGAGAATGCTTTGGTACGGATCAAAAACAAGACCTACGGCATTTGTAGCCTCACTGGTCAGTTGATCGATAAGCGCAGGCTTTTGGCTGTGCCTACCACTACCAAAAGTTTAGCGGCTAAAGTAGCCGAGCAAGTACCTGCACAACCCGAAAGAAAAGAACGTGCCGAAATAGAGAAACCAGTGGTAGAGAAAAAACCGGTGGAGAAAAAACCGGCAGAAAAACGCATTACCACAACGATCATCCGCAAATCTTCGCCAGGTAAAAAGAAAGCTGTTGAACTTGAAGACCTGGAAGACGAAGACGATGAACTCGGCATTGGCAAAGACATGTTCTTTGACGATGATCAAGACATTCTGTACGGTGCAGTTTCGGATCTGGAAGATGATCTTGAAGATACCTCCTCTAGCGGCAGCGACGAGGACGACGATGATGAACTCATGGGCGGTATTGGCATGGGTGGTGCTGACGACGGTAGCGACGACGACGACGGTGAAGACTATTAGTCTTAAGCATTTTTATGCTACAGGCGAGTAATTCAAAGACCCGCGGAGCTTTGGGTGAAAAAAATTGTACGCAGTTCGTTGCTAATTCTTTTTTGTTTTTTTACCTTTGCATTCCCAATTCGGGAATAGAGACATTTTTTTCTGTCAGAACCATAAAATATCATCATCCATTATGCTGATCATCGAAATCAAAGATGGCGAAAGCATCGACAAAGCGCTGAAACGCTACAAACGGAAGTTCCAGAATGCCGGTGTAATCAAAGAATTGCGCAGACGCAAAGAATTTGTGAAGCCTTCCGTTAAGCGCAGAGGTGAAGTGTTGAAGGCCATCTACCGCGAGAAGGTTCGCGAAGAACAGGATCCTACTGCATTGTAATTTCCTCCGATTTTTTTCGGCGGATCGCCGATCAGTATACGCGCCAAGTAGGGATTGCTAAATTCCTCAAAAAAGTAGTATCAATCATCCTTGTGTTGATTGACACTACTTTTTTTGTTATACCTCTAAAAACAAAGCATTCATATCCAAGGAATCATTTTTCCAGAAATAAGAAGTTAGCGCTAAATTTGCTCCCAAATTCAGCGCTAACTAGCAAAGGAAGCCTTAGCAAGAATTCTTTTGATACTCTACTCCAACTCAAAACTGACCTTTACATTTCCTGTACCCAAAGCCGCGGCAAGGCCTGAAGCATCATCAATCCGTCCAACCTTGGTGTAGGTATACGATGTTGAAAAAGACTCGTAGAAGAGCACCAAAGTATTTGAGCCATAAAGCATTAGATCCCCTGCCTGAATCGTTCCCGGGTTGGATGCATTTGCGGGTAAACTACTGGGTAAACGAACATATTTTTCGTTGTCATTCAATTCGATCATTTCTAGGGTCATTGGCAGCATTTTTTTTAGCGCAGTTGCAGTAGCATTGTCCCAAAGTGTTGCGCTAAAGGTTTTTGCGCCAACCTTGATTCTTAATTTGTTTTGCATGTCAGCGTTGTTGTTTTGGCTAGCTGTTTCCTCCACCATTGGGTTGACCTCTTTTGAACAGAATGATGTGCTGGCGATAAAAATTGCCAGTAATGCAAAGCTTATACAAGCATGTTTCATGGGTTGTTTTTTTTGTAGTTAACTAATGCTTCCCTTTCTGAAAGGAATAGCTCAATACCAGGTTCCATAGAAAGTCTTTACTTCCAGGAATTTTCGTTTGGATGACCTTATTCAAAGTAGACCTTAGGGTGATCGGTACATTGCTCATTTTAAGGCTAAAAGCTGAAGTAAAGTAAAAACCTTCGGGGCCATAGGCCTTTAGATAATAAACCTGTGGCGTTAAGCTCAGCAATAAATTCTTGGCCAGGCTGATGTCGCTAAAAGTGGTATTGAGCCCAATAAAATGCAGCGCTTGGTTGGTGCCAATGTCAAAACCACGGCCATGCAGGTAGTACAGCCCCAGGCTTGTACGTTTGGCAATCGAATAAGTTGGCGACAGTTCAGCCACCAGATAGCGTTCGGTAATGATCGACTCGCCAACTGGTGGCAAAAACTTGCTTCTGAAGTTCAAGCCTAGGTGCGTTCCCGCGCCCAGCTTAAATTTGGGGGTGGATACCAATTTGTACCGAAGCCAGTACAATTGGTACCAGGGTTTACCCTCTAGGGAAAAAGTAAACTCAGGATCAAAGCTGAACCTGCCTTTTTGCCAAGACATATTGAATATCGCGGCTGGCTTCTCCAGTGAAAAGCTGGGAATCAGGGAAATGCCATTGTTGGTTACTCCAATCGAGCCTGATAAAACGCTGCTGCGCCTGGTGCTGTCACTTGGTTGTGCAAAGGAGGTGTAAGCCAAACCAAGGAAACAAAAAAGTAGCATTGAAATGTTGGTTTTCATGTGCACAAAAATACGACTACAGTCACTTTTACATCTAATGACAATCAAACCAATCCTTAAGCTTTTCAAACCATTTCCGTACGAATTGAGGAGGGGATTCTCCCGGTAACACGCTTAAAATAGCTGTTGAAGTAGCTGGGATATTCAAACCCCAGGGCATAGGCAACCTCGGCAATGGTCCAGTCGGTGTGCAGCAACAATGCTTTTGCTTCAGTAGTGATGCGGGCGGAAATGTGCTTGGAGGTAGATTTCCCGGTGATCTCTTTGACCGAACGATTGAGGTGATTAACATGCACTGCCAAATTATTGGCAAAATCTTGTGGTGTCTTTAGGCATAGCGGTTTGTCTACACTTTCAATGGGGAATTGCCTTTCCAATAGCTCCAAAAAAACCTGGGTGATTCTGGATGCAGCGTTTTGGTGTTGGTAGTAATTTTCAGCGGGCTGTAACTTTAAAGATTCATGAAGAATCAAATGGATGTAATTGCGCATCAGGTCGGCTTTGTGCACATAATCAGACTCTTGCTCTTCAATCATCTTTTGAAAAATCACATTGAGAAAGGCACGTTGTTCGGTACTGATGTTTAAAACAGGCGTACCACCAACCTTAAACAGGGGAGACTGTTGCAGGCTTTCTGCGCGTTCAAAGAGGTTGAAGAACTCTTCGGAAAAAAGACAAGTGTAGCCCACATACTTGGTGGAGATGGTCTCCCAGGAGTAGGGGATATGTGGGTTGCCAAAAAACAAAACCGTGCCCTCGGTTTCAAAACTCCGGTCGGCATAATGAATGATGCTCTGACCAGTGGTCAGGCAAATTTTATAAAAATCCTTTCTGCTGTAAATACGGGTTGCACTTCCGTCACTTTCGATCTGAAAGACATTAAAGCCTTTTAATTTTAGTTCATTGTTGAAGGTGGAAACTGAGCGTGTGACTTTGTTTTGCATGGGGCAAAGTTAAGAAAATCAAATAAGATGGGGTTGGGGAAAGGTGCTGTATAAGTACAACACGTAGGGATGTTTTTTTCAACGTCACCGAGCCTCACTACGGCCTTATCACCATCAACCTTTTCGTACTCAAGGTCCGCCCCGTTCATCCTTCAAACTATACAAATAAGCCCCCTTTTTGAGCTGCGAAATGTCGACCTGCTCGGCATAGTTCCCATTAATCGTGTACATTTTGCTCCACTCTTCCTGACCAATGATGTTGAAAATAGAAAGCCGGTAAGTACCGGGAGGCAAATTGTAAAATTCAAAACGCACACTGGCAATAGCCGGGTTGGGCGATACGTAAATATCCGGCTTTACATTGGCCAGGTTTTGCACCATGTTTTCTCGTTCGCGGGGTTTGAATTCGATTTTGAGTACTTTTTTTTCGCTGGCGTTCATCCATACCCGCGCAACCGGTTCTTTGGTTTCATTCGAATAAAAATGGTAAGAGATGTTCTTGCGGCTGCGCAAAAGATCTCGATCCTTGATGGATCGACTGATGTCTTGCCAGCGCCGGCGACCCACTTTGACCTCCAGGCGCATTTCGATGATTTCGATGCGTTTTTCCCGCAACACTTCAAAAATCCCACCCGGTACAATGAGTCGACCATAGCTGTCTACATCGTACTGGCGATCAAAACTCACCCGCAAACGCAGTGAATCAGGACTAACCGGGAGTTTTTTCCGAAACCAACTGGGGATGTCATTTTCACCCAAAGTGAGCACCAGGTTGGCATCGGCCTGAAAAGCGTCGCCGTAGCGTAAACCGTACCGCCGTTCTAATAGCCCGGGACTGTAACGCATCACAGACTTTCGGTTCAGGTTTAGTGGATCCGGCCCTACCGCACCTACCAGGATGAGGTCGTTGCCCTGGATACGATAATACCCTTCGGTATGCTCGTCGACCGGCGCAGTGAATGTCGCATGTTTAAATACCTCTGCTGCATTGCCTTTGGCGGCAGCACGCCATACTGCACTACGCGAATAGGGAGCCTCCAGCATGGCAAAATCCCAGCGCTGGTTGCGGCCGGAGAGAATACTTCGGATGTTGGCTGGCAAATTGTCAACTGCAGTCAAGAGGGTATCACCTGCCCGGGGCATCATGGATGTGGGGATGAAAATTTGCGCCGGACTGATTTGCCAGCTCAAACCTATGATAAGGCACAGGAGCAGGTGCTTCATGATGGATCGGGTATAATCGATTGATGCGCAAAGATAGGAAAAAGGATTGGGGAATTAAGGGGAGGTGGGAGAAGTGGGGTTTTGCGGCAACTGGGTTGACCAAATTATAAACAAAAAAGCACCACCGAAATCGGCAGTGCTTTTGTTGTTCTGCTGTGAGGGAAGGACTCGAACCTCCACAGGGCGGTTAGCTATAGCACAGAATGGTGGTCAACCCCTGGGTCGTTTCCTGGCCCTATGCTACGTTTGTTCCGTGATCCCTACCCCCGAGACAAGAGGGCATGGCTGCCAAAATTTCATCACCTCACAATGACGGATCAAAGCGCTTGCATTTTTGAGTGATTCTTTGCATCTTTGCTGCCCAAAATCGCTCCGCTCACTTGCTTTGATGAAGCAAAGTTAAAAACATCTCCACATTAATGCAAATTTTTTAAAGAAAATTCTAAAAATTTTTCATTTTAGCAAGAAAACGGCGCTTTTTTTAAAAGTGCTGCTATTCCCGTTTTGTGACCACCAAGTATTTTCAAAAATTTTCAATACGCAGTTGAGTTCCCAACCACACTCTTATTATCTTCACCCCGATCAAGATCAACCGAACAAGATCTCTTCAACATGATTTGGCAAAAAGACTCATTGTACTATTGGTTCCCGGCCTGTTGGCACCGGCTTTAGATCGATTCTCAAAATTTGGGCGGTCAATACCCTCAGGAGCAACCATGCAATCTCACCTCAACGACGTATTGAGGCTGGTTTATGCCGAAAACACGGGGCATTTCTAAGTCTGGGTTCTGGTATGAACGATACCCTGCGGTGTTATAGGGTGCTGGCCGTCGTGCCGGTTTTGGTGCTGTTGTACATTTTTTACCACGTGCTCACCGCGCACAACTTGCATGTGGTGCAGCAAGCGGCGTTTGGTTTTATTTTGGGCGGAGGTTTGAGCAATATTTACGACCGCATCATGGAAGGCAAGGTCGTCGATTTTATGAACATGGGCTTTGGTACCCTGCGTACCGGAATTTTTAATGTGGCCGACATGTCCATCATGCTTGGTTTATTCCTGATGATTCCTTTCCTTTTTCAAAAACAACATCCTGATCCAATTCCTGCCCAGCAGCCTTCCGCAGCAGTGGAAACGACCACGCTTGAAGAAACGCTTACAGCGGAAGAAGCGGCTATTGCTGAAGAACCAATCGAAAAAGTTCAGGATGCCGAAGCACCAACCCTTAATGAACCCGATGTTGACCCAACTCCAAAACCCTAAAACCAACCTAAATTTATGATTGCAGCTGTACTTTCTCCTGGCCTGATAGGCATGATCATTAACACTTTGCAATGCTCATCATCGTTGCACAACGCGCAACGAAAATGCCGACAATAGCTCCTTTTTCTGGCGGGACGCAAAGCCCCCTGGATTTTGGTGACCATTGGCATGATTGGTCTATCAATTTCAGGGAGTTACCTTTATTTC
>NZ_JADKCX010000096.1 GCF_016718685.1 Haliscomenobacter sp.
GGCTTGCTCAATTACCGCGAAGAAAAATTCGATTACCCCGGCATTGCGGCGCAATTGCGCATTGCGGTCTCCGGTGGTGCTTCCTTGCCCCGTGCAGGTGCTCAAAGATTTTGAAGCCCGTTTCAAAGGTACCGATCATCGAAGGATGCGGCTGTCAGAAGGTTCACCAATCATTTACGTTTAACCATCCCGATCGCCCGCGTAAGCCGGGAAGCATCGGTACCCCCGTCTGGGGCGTGGAAGTCAAACTGATCGACGATAAGGGCCAAACCGTGTCCGTAGGCGAGAAGGGGCAATTGCTGTACCGGGGCCACAACGTGATGAAAGGGTATTACCGCAAACCCGCTGCTACGGCCGAGTCGCTCAAAGACGGCTGGTTGCACTCCGGTGACGTGGCCATTGAAGACGCCGATGGCTATTTCTACATCGTAGATCGCACCAAGGACATGATCATTCGTGGTATGGTTTAACGTGTATCGCGTGAAGTGGAAGAAGTGATGATCAAGCAGCCGGCCATCGATGGTCGCGGTGAAAGGGTACCCGATGATGAATACGGGAAAAATCAAAGCCTGCGTGGTCCTGAAAGATGGCGCCAGCGCCAGTCCGGAGGAGATCATCGAGTGGACGAAGGAGCGCATTGCGGGGTACAAATACCCGCGCGTTGTGGAACTACTTGCTGCTTTGCCGATGAGCGCGACGGGAAAAATTTTGAAGAAGGAATTGCGAAAATAGGCATTACAGGAAATTCGTTCGCGCAGATTTTACACAGATTTGGGCACAGATGTCACGCAGAAAAAATCTGTGTCAAATCTGCGTATTCATCTGTGTAAAATCTGCGCGAAATCAACTCACAACCCACCACGCGAAATCACCTCCCCGTACCACTTCGCCGAATCCTTCGGAATCCGCCGCAAGGTTTCTTCCTCCACGTACGTAATGCCAAACTTCTTGGAATACCCTGAAGCCCACTCAAAATTGTCCAGCAAAGACCAAATGAAGTAACCCTGCAAGTTGACTCCACTGCTGATGGCCTCGTGAATGGCGCTAAGGTAGCCCTCAAAAAAGGCGATGCGTTCAAGATCCGCTACCTTCCCATCAACGAGTTGATCATCAAATGCACAACCGTTCTCGGTGATGTAAATGGGCGGATTGTCGTAACGCGCTGCGATCCATTGCAAAAGTTTGCGGCAACCCCAGGGCACGATGGCCCATTGCATGGCGGTTTGTGGCCAGTCGGGCGCAACACTCAAGTTCACATCCTGGTCTTCACTCAGGCCGCCATTGCCGTACACGCTGCCCGCTTCGCTGCTTTGGGTGGCATCCGAGGCGTACATGGTGGTGTAGTGGTTGAGGCCAAAAAAATCGGAAGAACCCTGGATCAATTCCTTTTCGGCAGCGCTAAAACTGGGCAGTCGTTCGCCGAGGCGCTCGCGCATACAAGCCGGGTAATCACCTTTATAAATCGGATCGGCAAACCAGGCCAGGAAAAACTCCAGGGCACGTTCGGCTGCTGCATGATCTGCTGGACTTTCGGTCAGTGGTTCGCGCCAGTCGCAATTGTTGGTGATGCCAATTTTGCCCACCTTGCTGGCTTTGGTATTTTTTGCGGTACACATCTACCGCTTTGGCGTGGGCTTTGAGGAGGTTGTGCCCGGCGAGGTAAGGCAGGTCTTTGGATTGGATGCCCGGCGCAAACACGCCGTGGCCGTAACCCAGAATGGCCACTACCCAGGCCTCGTTGATGGTGATCCAGTTTTTGACCCGGTCACCAAAATGTTGGAAACACAAATCGGCGTACGCTGCAAAAGCATCGCTGATGCCTTCGCCCAACCAGCCGTGCAATTCAAACTCCAGCGCCGCTGGCAAATCCCAGTGGTACAGGGTTACCCAAGGCTCAATGCCTGCCAGGAGCAATTCATCAATGAGCGCGTTGTAAAAATCAAGCCCCGCTTGGTTGACCGCGCCACGCCCGGCGGGCAATACCCGAGGCCAGGAGATGGAAAAACGGTAGGCTTTGAGGCCCAACTGTTTCATTAAGGCCACGTCCTCGCGGAAACGGTGGTAGTGGTCGCAGGCGATGTTGCCATGATCCTGGTTGTATACCTTGCCCGGAATCATGCAAAATACATCCCAAATGGAAGGGCCTTTGCCGTCGCTGAGGTATCCACCCTCAATTTGATAAGAGGAAGTGGCGCTGCCCCAGAGGAAATCTACGGGGAATGGTTTGTCTATAGTCATGTACCAAAAAATTTAAAACAGTTTCCGAGAGCAAGTTATTTTTTTTTCGTTCCTTAGATTCACATTCAATGTGCTTTTAGCTTAAGTTTTTTATCACAACAACAAAAAAGTCTTCTTCATGCTCTCTACGCTAGATCTGCTGATCATCGGCGCGTATTTTGCGTTGATGATTGCGCTGGGTTGGTACATGCGCAACCAGGCCAAAAAAAGCAAGGACGCTTACCTCATGGGTGGAAAAACGCTCCCCTGGTACATGCTTGGCCTCAGCGACGCCAGCGATATGTTCGACATCAGTGGAACCATGCTCCTGGTCAGTATGGCCTTTTTGTACGGCTTCAAAAGTGTGTTCATTCCCTGGATGTGGCCGGTTTTTAACCAAATCTTTTTGATGGTCTTTTTGAGTCGTTGGCTGCGCCGCAGCAATGCAACCACTGGAGCGGAGTGGCTAAGTACCCGGTTTGGGCTCAACGACAAGGGGGTTCGACAGAGTCACCTGGTTGTGGTGGCTTTTGCACTCATCCTCTGCGTGGGGTACATGGCCTATGCTTTTGTGGGGGTAGGGGAGTTTTTGCAGATCTTTTTGCCGTATGAAAGGGTGAAGGATGTGCTGCCTTTTTTGAGTCACGGCGAAGCGGCTTATGCCGTCGACAGCCCCGAGTACCAGGCCGCACTACAACTTTCCAAACACAATACCGCCCAGTTTTATGGCATCGCCATCTGTCTGGTGGCTACTTTTTACAGCATCATTGGGGGCATGCACGGGATCGTACTGGCCGATGTGATCAAGTACATGGTCATGATCATCTGCTCTTTGTTTGTGGGTGTGATTGCCATGAGCCATTTGGCCAATTCGGGTGAAAACCTGCTCAGCAAAGTACCACTGGGCTGGGATACGCCTTTTTTTGGCCTCCAACTAGGTCTGGATTGGGGACCATTACTCAAAGATGCCACCATCAAACTGCAACAAGATGGCTATCAACTTTTCTCGGCGGTAGTGGGCATGATGCTGATCAGCGGGATCATGAAAAGTTTGGCGGGACCAGCGCCCAATTACGATTGTCAAAAAATCCTGAGTACGCGCAGTCCGGAAGAGGCAGCCAAGATGAGTGGCTTCATCTCGGTCATCTTGATGCCGATTCGGTATTTCATGACCATGGGATTCTGCGTCCTGGGGATTCTCTATTTCAGCAAACTCGATTTGACTTTGGGTACCGATGGCGTCATCAATTTTGAAAACATCATGCCAGCGGTGATCAGCAAATACCTGCCGGTGGGTTTGATTGGACTGGTTTTGGCGGGATTTCTGGGGGCTTTTATGAGCAATTTCAGCGGAACCCTCAACGCGGGGCAGGCCTATTTGGTGAATGACATTTACCTGAAGTTCATCAATCCCCAGGCTGAGCGCAAAAGCATCATCAGTATGAGCTACCTGAGTGGGGTGGTGATGGTAATTTTTGGGATTGGATTGGGCCTGTTGATCAAGGATGTCAATATGATATTCAACATCATTACGGCGGGTTTGTACGGCGGTTTTGTGTGTGCCAACGTATTGAAATGGTACTGGTGGCGCTTCAATGCCACGGGCTATTTTTACGGGATGTTGGCCGGAATTGTGGCGAGCGCCATTCCTCCGGCCTTATCGGTGAGTGGCATTACCACTTATTTTGATGGCACACGGATGTTGTACTTTTTCCCGGTGTTCATCGTGATTCAGCTGATTGCTTGTATCATTGGGACTTATGCGGCACCGCCGACCAATCAGGATACCTTGTTGAATTTTTATAAAACGGTGCGCCCCTGGGGTTTGTGGCAACCCATTCACGAGCTGGCTATGGCGGAAGATCCAAATTTTGAACGGAATAAAAACTTCGGGAACAACATGCTCAATTTGTTTTTGGGCATCGTCGGACAGTTGTTGTTGATGTTGCTGCCGATGTATTTGATCCTGAGCAAATGGATGGGGCTGGGTGTGGTACTCGCTTTGCTGGTGGTGGTTTTTGTGGTGATGAAGCGGACTTGGTGGGATCGATTGACGGCCTGGTAGGAAACCATACCTGAGAACACCTTTTTTCAACAACGACAGAACGAAGCTTTAACGACGATCACGAACGACGGTACTTCGACCATGTGCCCTTTGTGCGAAGCTGTCCTTGGTGTCCTTTACGCGTGTTTAAAACCAAGCACCTAAGCTGCGTTAAAAAAATGTTCAAGGAATCTTGATCTCCTTCACCTTCCTCGGCAACCACACCAACATCTGGTTCGAACCCCGGTTGCACCAGGAAAAATAAGGCACAGCGCTGATCTTTTGTTTGATGGTCTGCGCGCCGATGCCGTCTTTGGTGGGCACAATGGCCATTCCTGTTCCCGTGAGTGTCATCACTCCACCCAACAAATCAGGCCGCCACTGTGGGGTGAAAGTCACTTGATCCGGTACAATCAAATTCCAGGCCGAGCCATTGTGATCGACCCCTTCCACGCAATACACCAGCGGACCGCGTTGCAGGGCCATCCGATTTTCATTGTCTTTTACTTCATCCCGAGCCACCACCCGGCGAATCGGCATGGCGAGGTTGAGTTCTACCACATCTCCCTTGTTCCAACTGCGCTCCAGAATCAGGTAACCATTGTCCAGCTTCAGGTTTTGGGCTTGCCCGTTGACTTTAAGGGTCGCAAAATTGGTGGGTCCTTCATCCAGGAATTTGTACAAAGCACCAGCACCAGGGTTGCCTTTGGCCCAACCTGGCAAACGGATTTTCAGGGCAAAGGACTGCGGCTGTTCAGGGTTTACCGTGAGTTTGATCAGCCCTTTCCAGGGGTATTCGGTTTCCTGGCGGATTTCCACTTTGCCTTTGGCCAAATCAATGCTGGTGTTGCTGCCCACGAACAAATTCACGTAAATGCTTTTGGGGTCGGACGCATAAATATAATCGCCCAGTGAAGCAATCAAGCGGGCGATATTAGAAGGGCAGCAAGCCGTGCCAAACCATTCCCGACGGAAATGGGTACCACTTGATGCCAAGGGGTTACCATAAAAAAAACGATCTCCCGCCAGCGACAAACCATCGAGCGCACCGTTGTACAGACTTTTTTCCAACACATCGATGAACTTGGTTTGCCCCGTGAGCCGATTCATACGCTGGTTCCAAAAAACCATACCCACCGAAGCGCAGGTTTCGCAATACGCCCGTTCGTTGGGCAAATCATAATCTTTCGAAAAACCTTCGTTGGAACCTGAAGAGCCGATTCCGCCGGTAATGTACATGTTGCGCTCAACCACATCATCCCAAACGGTGTTCATGGCTTTGAGGTAGCCCTCGTCCCCCGTGTAAGCAGCCACGTCAGCTGCACCCGTGTACAGGTACATAGCGCGTACGGCGTGTCCGGTGATTTGAGTCGTCAGACTAACGGGCTTGATGTCCTGGGCGTAAGCAGTGTCTTTCCAATCCGTCCAGGTATAACCGTGTGCGTAACCGTGGCCCCGTTCTTCCAGCAGCCAATGTGAAAAATCGAGGAAACGTTTGTCGTTGCTGACCTGGTACAGTTTTACCAAGGCCAGTTCCAGCTCCTGGTGGCCCGTAACCCAATGCCTTTTACCGGGGCCAAAGAGGCTCATCATGTGTTCCACCATGCGAATGCCCACGTCGAGGAGTTTGCGCTTCCCGGTAGCATTGTAGTAGGCCACTGCGGCTTCCAACAGGTGGCCGGTGTTGTAGTCCTCGTGCATGGACATATCCGTCCAGCGTTTGTCCAGGCCAGTCAAGGTGTAATAGGTGTTGATGTACCCGTCTTTTTGTTGGGCGGCGGCAATTTTGTCGATCCACTCGTCGCACTTGGCTTCCAGTTTGGGATCGGGTTTGGTTTTGAGGGTATAAGCCATGGCTTCCAGGGCTTTGAATACGTCCGAGTCGTCGTAAAAAATGCCTTCAAATTTGCCGTCGCGAGTACCCGCTACCCTTTCAAAATTGCGGATGCGGCCCGTTTTGACCTCGGTTTGTTCAATACAAACCGGGACGGTTACACTGGCCACTTTGTCCATGCGAGGCTTCCAAAATGCGTCGGTAATTTGTACAGTTGAAAACTTGACGGGAGCAAGATTGGCGAATTTATTTTGACCTCCAAGGCTGAGCGCGCTACAGCAGCAGAAAATCAATAAGCGGTATCCAATTTGGTTTTTCATACGTTGATGTGGTTAAATTTGGTTTGACAAATAAACAAATTAAAGCGGGTCTTACAATATTTTGACCTGAATTATCTACCCCATGTGACAACTCTATTATCTTTGGCGGGAAATCCCTGCACCCTATGGCTCAGATTGCTGTGTTTCCTGGATCTTTTGATCCCATTACCGTCGGTCATGTTGACTTGGTGCGTCGCGCCCTCCCCCTTTTTGACAAGGTCATCGTGGCTGTTGGGGTCAATACCCAAAAGCAATCATTGTTCACATTGGATCAACGCCTGGATTGGATCAACGCCGTTTTTGCAGAGGAGCCCCGGGTTGAAGTGGGGTACTTTGAAAACCTCACCGCAGATTTTTGCCGAAAAATTGATGCCAAGTACTTGTTACGGGGCTTGCGAAATGCCTCTGATTTTGATTATGAAAAAACAATTTCACAACTTAACTTCATCATTGGAGATGAGTTGGAAACCATTTTCCTGATCAGTCAACCGGCTTTTTCCCATATCAGCTCGACGATTGTGCGGGAAATCATCAAGGGTGGGGGAGATGCTTCGCCGTTTGTGCCACCACAGGTTAATATTCAAAATGTAGTTCACCACAGCTTTACATAGATGAACACAGATTAAAAACAAAAAATCTGTGTTCCTGTGTAATCCAGAACTAATTCGTAGCCAAACACACATATGTCTGACGCATTTTTTCAACTACCCAAAGCGAAAAACGAACCGGTACTGAGTTATGCACCCGGCTCGCCAGAAAAAGCAGCGCTCAAGGCCAAAATGGCCGAAATGAAGGGTCAAACGATTGAAATTCCACAAACCATTGGTGGGAAAAAAATAATGGAAGGGCAAAAGATCGCCATTCGTCCTCCGCACGAGCATAAACACATTCTGGGCTACTACTACAAAGGTGGTTCGCAACACGTACAAATGGCGATTGATGCGGCAGCAGCAGCCAAACCCGCCTGGGAAGCCATGCCCTGGGAAGAACGCGCCGCCATTTTCCTCAAAGCTGCCGACTTATTGGCGGGGCCCTATCGCGCCAAGATGAATGCGGCAACGATGTTGGGGCAATCCAAAAATGCCTACCAGGCCGAGATTGATAGTGTGGCCGAGCTCTGCGATTTTTTCCGCTTCAACGCGGAATACATGATCCAGATTTACAGCGAACAACCCCAAAGTCCGGCGTTGACCTGGAACCGCATGGAATACCGCGCACTCGAAGGTTTTGTATTTGCCATTACCCCGTTCAACTTTACGTCGATAGCGGGCAATTTACCCGCCGCGCCCGCCTTGATGGGCAATACCGTGATTTGGAAACCTGCGGAAACCCAGATTTATTCCGCTGCGGTGATCATGGAGATTTTTGAAGCGGCGGGTCTGCCAGCGGGTGTAATCAACCTCTTGTTGGTGGATGGCCCGATTGCAGGGGACCTGATTTTTGGCCACCCCGATTTTGCCGGGCTGCACTTTACGGGCAGCACCAAGGTGTTCCAGGGCATGTGGACTACCATTGGAAAAAACATCGCCAAATACAAATCCTATCCACGCATTGTGGGCGAAACAGGCGGGAAAGACTTTATCCTGGCGCACCCTTCCGCCAATCCCACGGCGCTGGCGGTAGCGATGGTACGTGGCGCTTTTGAATACCAGGGCCAAAAATGTTCGGCGGCTTCGCGGGCCTACGTACCCAGTAGCATTTGGCCAGCCGTAAAAGAAAAAGCAGTAGCACTGGTGAAAGACATGAAAATGGGTTCACCAGAGGATTTTCGCAATTTTATCAATGCGGTCATTGATGAACGGGCTTTTGATAAAATCACCAATTACATCGTGTTGGCGCGGGATGCGAAAGACGCCGAAATCATAGCGGGCGGCAAATACGACAAAACCAAAGGCTATTTTATCGAACCAACCCTGGTGGTGGTTACGGATCCCAAACACCGCTTGTTGCAAGAGGAAATCTTTGGGCCAGTGCTGACCATCTATGTATACGAAGACGCGCAATTTGACGAAATGCCCGCCTTGGTCAATTCTACTTCACCTTATGCTTTGACTGGAGCCATTTTTGCCCAGGATCGGGGAGTGATTCATGCCTTGTCAAATGCCTTGCGCCACGCTGCGGGCAACTTCTACATCAATGACAAACCGACTGGAGCAGTCGTAGGCCAACAACCTTTTGGCGGAGCACGGGCTTCGGGTACCAACGACAAAGCGGGTTCGGTCTGGAATTTGTTGCGTTGGGTGTCACCGCGTGCGATGAAAGAAAATTTTGATCCGCCCGTGGATTATACGTATCCGTTTATGGGTGAGGAATAGGTTGAGAATGTTGAGAAGTTGAGGAGGTTGAGGCTACCGCGAGCGACACCCACACCTTCACACCCAAACCCATTCTTGCGGTAGCCTCAACTTCTCAAGCTTCTCAACTTCTCAACCTTATTTTTAGCAATGAAAGATAATCTAACCGAATTAATCCTCGAAACCCCACGCATGTGGTTGGTCGCCTGTTCCATTCCGCTGTATGAAGCGATTCTCCGGCACGACAATCAAATCGCAGAATACCTGGGGATTGAGGTAAAAGCAGGTTGGACCGAATTTGGCGATGAACCCAGCGTGTACTCCATGGAACGGGTTCGGGTCAATCCCGCCGAAGAACCCTGGTGGCAATACCTGGCGGTGCATAAAGCCGACAATCTGCTGATTGGCGCGGGTGGCTACAAAGGCGGCCCGAATCGTTTCGGCGTAGTGGAAATTGGCTACGAGATCATGCTCGATTACCGCAATCAGGGTTATGCAACGGAGTTTGCCCAGCACTTGATCAATTTTGCTTTTTCCAATGCAGACATCAAAGTGGTACAGGCGCATACGCTGGCAGAACCAAATGCTTCTACCCATGTTTTAAAGAGATGCGGGATGGACTTTGTGCAAGAGATGTTCGATCCTGATGACGGAACCATCTGGCAATGGAAAGTACATCGCCCAATGAGCATAATCCATCTTGGCGAATAAATCTGCCCTTACAATCAAAAATTGAAATGCCACTCGTCCCCCATTCTTCATACCCTGGCCCTCCCCGTTACCAATGGAATGGCCATTTTCAGACCATTTTGCCTGCTTTGACCCGCAAAATCAACGAAGTGCATTATGAGCGGGAGCGCCTGGAATTGTCCGATGGAGATTTTGTCGATCTGGATTGGCTGGATGCTAAAAGCCAAACCCTGATCATTTTATCCCATGGTTTGGAAGGCAGCACCGACCGCGTGTACATGAAGGCGGCAGCCAAATATTTTCACGAACACGGTTGGGATGTCCTGGGTTGGAATTGCCGCTCGTGCAGTGGGGAGATGAACCGTTTGCTGCGGCTCTACAACCACGGCGAAATTGGGGATTTTGGGCAAGTGATTGAGCATGCCTTGCAGCGCAAAAACTACACCAAAATCCACCTGATTGGTTACAGCATGGGTGGTAGCATTTTACTCAAATACCTCGGAGTACAGGGGAAAAACATTCCGGAACCCATTAAAACCGGGATTGCGTTTTCTTCACCTTGCGATTTGCGGGACAGCATTCAAACCCTGGAATTGCCGGGCAATTGGTTCTATCGCCGCAAGTTTTTTAACAGCCTGCGTAAAAAAATCATCGCCAAAGCAGCGCAGTTTCCGGGACAAATCGATTTATCCAAATTTGAACAAATCAAATCCTGGCGGGATTTTGACGAGTTTTATTCGGCGCCGATCAATGGCTACAAAAATGCCGAGGATTTTTATTGGCAGGCTTCGGCCAAGAACTTTGTAGCGGGGATTCAAATTCCGGCTTTTCTTTGTAACGCCCAAAATGATCCGATCCTCACTCCGGCCTGTTCGCCGAAAGAGTTGGCCAAAGATCATCCTTATTTTCATGTGGAAACGCCGAATAAGGGTGGGCATGTCGGTTTTGCCATCAAAAAACATCCGGGACCTTATTATTGGTTGGAACACCGGGCGATGGAGTTCATCAAGGGGCAGCATTGATACGGATCTTTGAACCCAGTTCAACGGAGTTGTACAACAAATCGCCGAAACCTTTTTGCACGCCGCCAAAAAGCTGCCATTTGTAGCTCAAGTCGATTTGCCCATTCAAACGCAGTGCCAGAGGGCGATCGCCGTTGTTGAGGTAACCCGTGTACCCGCGGAAGACAGGCGACAAAGCCCATTTTTTCCCTTCCAGATTCAATCCTAGTCCAAAAAGCGGTGCATCGTTCTGGTTTTGGGCATTCTGATTGATTTGCCACACAAAGATTCCGCCCATTCCATTGAGGCTTAATTTCAAAGACCCATCAATCAGTTTTTTTCCAAAAGACACGTCCAGATAATACCCCGCAGCGTCGGTAAACCGCGCCATCCCCACCATGGTGGAGGAAGGAAAACGGTAGCCAATGCGCAAGGCCAAATCCAGGGGATGTTTTTCGGCTTTTAAGATTTGGATCAAAGTGTGCAGGTAAACATCTCCACTGGCCCAGCGACGATTGTAAAAAACGTGGAAGGTCTTGCGCTCGGTCTTGATCTCGTGCGTAAGGGTAAAGTGCTCGACGGGCACCCAGTACAGCTCAAAACTGATGACATCGGGCACCAGGTTGTAGGTGCCGGTCAAGGCAAGGTTGTGTGTAAGGTCTCCTGTGGCAAAATGGCTGTTGCCTGAAAACGCAAAGGAACGTTCATTGGGTATCCTTCCATTGCCCAATCGGGGAATGGGCAAGGCATTAGGCCCCAGGAAGCGTGGAGCACGAATGATGTAATCACCCCAAAAACGCTGGCCATCCCAGCCTACGTTATTGGCCCACCAATAGTGATCCTGAGCGAAGCCTAAAAAAGGAAGTGTAAAAGAAAAGAAACCGGATAGCAGAAATGCTTTCCAATTGAGTTGATCAGACTTCCAGGTCATTAGCCTTTTTTCAAAACATAAATAATCGAACTGGCTTTTTCAGGGCGGCTCAAACTGCTTAAAAAAGAGCGCAAACCACTCCAGGCACCCAGGGGCAATGCCAGAACTCCACGGCCCCGGTATTTTTCACTCAGGAGCGAAACATAGAATGGATCCAGGGGCATGCCTTTTTTACCGATAACTTCAAAGCCCATTTCTTTGGCCAGATTGGTCAACGTGCGCGGCGAGAAATGCCAGAGGTGGCGGGGTACATCGTAAGCGGCCCAGTGCGCGGCATATTTTTGCCCGTCTTTAGATGTATAATTGGGTACCGCAATCATCAAAACCCCATCGGCTTCCAACAACTCGTGCAAACGTCGCAGATACAACTTAGGGTCATATACGTGCTCCAACACATGCCACATGCTGATGACGCCAAACTTGCCGGGCAGGGTGCCTGCTTCTAGTTCCGCAGGTGGCCGCACGTCCAAACCAAATTGCTGGATGCCAAAATTGCGGGCACCCTCATCAACCTCCACGCCCAGTACTTCATAGCCTTGGCCGCGCATGTGGTTCATGAAATAGCCAGTGCCGCAACCTACGTCTAGCAGGCGATGTTGGTTGCTCAGGCTTTGCACCAATTTTTGTTTGTTGCGCAGCATGTAATCCCTTGCAGCATGGTACAAGCGGTTGATCAGGCCTTTTTTGGTATCGCTGTGCGAAATGTAGTTTTCGCTCTGGTAATAGCGACCAATTTGCTCTGGAGCGGGCACATTTTGGGTAAAACGCAGACCACAACCGTGGCAATCGCACAGGTCAAAGGCTTCGCCGGAAATGGAATGATCGCGGGTAGCCAGGGCTTTTTCAATGTCGTGGCTGCCACAAAGCGGGCATTGTTGGTAATGGATTGTACTCATGGTTAAAATAAAAAAAGACATCAGTTCGCAATGTAACTGATGCCTGCAAGCTTAAGATCACAACAAAAAAAGTATTCTAAATACTTGGGGTAAAGTTAAAGAGAAATTTGGGGAAAAACAAACATTTAGGGTTCGAGGTTCGAAGTTCGGGGTTGGGTTGAACCCTCGAACTTCAAACCTTCGAACCCCCGAACCCTGAAACCCTCTTAGATCCTGATCTGCCGCAACTGATCAACCACCACAGGCCGTAACCTGCGGGCGGCATCCAAAATCAAAAACGTATCATCGGGAAAATTACTGGGGCGATTGCCAATGCGGCTACGGGTTTCCTTACTTAGGGCGCGTTCATCCCCTCTGAACGTGGCGGCATAATTTTCCCAAAATGCCTCGGCGCCAAGGGGACGAGAATCGATCACTGAACCGGAGTGTAAGTCGAATAGTTCCAATTGACCAGCCAAACGAGCCCCTTTTTGTTGGTACACTTCGGTGACCATGGCCCTGAGGGTTACTTTGTTGGGGTACTTGATGTCGTTGCCAGCGGTATCTTTTTTCACGTTGCCACGGGTGTCGTACTCGTACACCCAGCCATCCTGGATTTGGTTTTGCTCCTCGTACTGGCGTTCGCGCATCGTGCCGGGGCTGACTTGTACATCGCGCAACATGAGGGTTGCTTTGACGTCGTATTCAACTCCGGATTGGCGGTTGTTGTGGAACACCCTCCAGCGGTCGTTGAGGCCGTTGAAACTGATGTCGGTCAGTTCGCGGTCAAAACCGATGGGTAAAATAACTGGGGCGCGGTTTTCGATGTCTACCAAAATGAAAGTTGTACCGAGGTTCAGGGCTTCGCGTTGCAGCGCATCGCGATCGCGGTAAGCAGTGGAATAGTATGCTTTGATGCGGCCAAGCTCGTCGTAGGCACGGCGGGCCGGGGTTTTATCTTTGCTGCGCCGGGCTTGTGCCAGCAGGTCTGTGGCGTAATTGTAGTGGTATTCTGCCGCTTTTTCGCGGGCTTCAGCCAAGAGGCCATCTACCCTCACGAAGCGGAAAGAAGCTTTGTAGCCCCGGCGGTCTACCAGCGGAACCAATGGCTCTACCAATTGCTGACGACGCAAAATGCGTTGGTAAATGTCAAAAACCCGGGGCCAGGATTCGGCACGCAGATCGGTTTTCAGGCGTTCGGCTTCGTCCATATCACGGGTAGTAGCTTTTTCAAAAGCAAACTCCACGGTACGTACCAGTTCTTCGTTTTTACGTTCTTTGCCAGCCAGGCGGTTTACACTGCGTTCGAGGGCCTGGTCGTAGTCACCTACTTCCGCCAATTTATCGGGAGAAGCGCAAGAGATGACCATAATGGCCAATGCGGTTGTCGTAGTGATGCTGGAAATAATGTGCTTCGGTGTCATGGCAGTGTATTTGAGCTTGTGATACCTCAAAGTTACTACGGCCATGAACACCAATGCACTATGGAGAAGTTAAGATGTATTTGTTAAAAAGTTAAATTGTGGGGGGAGGTGTTAAGGTGTGTTAAGGGAGGAAGTCAACTACCCATTAAAACATTGTTCACTCCGCCCAAATCATCGCCAAATGGACAATCGTCTCCACCGCTTTTTCCATATCCTGCACCGAGACCCATTCCTGTTTGGAATGAAAAGCGTGTTCTCCGGCGAAAATATTCGGACAAGGCAACCCCATGTACGAAAGTCGGGAACCATCCGTGCCGCCGCGTACACTCGAAAGGATGGGTTCAATTCCGGCCCGGCGAATGGCTTGAAGGGCAAATTCACTCACTTGAGGATGTTGATCCAGCACTTTTTTCATGTTGCGGTACTGCTCATGAAATTGGAGCTCAAACCTTGAGTTTGGATAGTGTTGGATTACCTCCTCTACCAGCTGGTGCAGAAAGGCTTCGTGTGCGGCAAGTCCTTCGTCCGTAAAATCGCGGATGATGAAATGGATGACCACTTTTTCGGCAATGCCCTCCATACTCACTGGATGGATGAAGCCATCGCGGCCCGCTACGGCCTCTGGAGTGAGGCGGTCTTTAGGCAAACGCGCCAAAACATCTCCGGCAATTTTGAGGGCGCTTTCCATTTTTCCTTTCGCAAAACCGGGGTGAGCACTTACACCGTGCAGGGTTAGTGTGGCAGCATCGGCGCTAAAGGTTTCATCTTCGAAGGCACCGAGGTTTTCTCCATCGATGGTGTAGCCAAAATCAGCACCGAGTTTTTGCAAGTCTACTTTTTCTACCCCACGCCCTACTTCTTCGTCGGGCGTGAACAGAATCCGAATCTTGCCGTGGGGAATTTCGGGGTGTTGCAACAAATATTGGGCAGCATCCATGATTTCGGCAACGCCTGCTTTGTTGTCGGCCCCCAGGAGGGTAAGGCCGCTGGCAGTGACGATGTCATTGCCCATTTGTTCCGCCAGATTGGGGTGGTCTTTGAGGCGAATCACCACGGTGGGGTCATCGGGCAGTACCAAATCCCGCCCATCGTAATTGGAGTGTATGATGGGTTTGACGTGGGTGCCACTGCTGTCGGGCGAGGTGTCCATGTGCGAGCAAAAACAAATGACAGGCACTGGCTTGTCCACCGTAGCAGGAATGGTGGCGTATACGTAGCCATGCTCATCCAAATGGGCATCGCTTGCACCTATTGCTTGTAATTCCTGCGCCAATACACGGCCGAGGTCTTTTTGTTTTTCGGTACTGGGGAAGGTTTTGGAATGGGGATCTGATTGGGTGTCGATCTGGACGTAGCGCAAAAAGCGCTCCAGGACGCTGTGTTGAATGGGTGGCAGCATGTTTTTTTGACAAATTTAGGATTTATGTTGAATTGCTTGGGGAAGCTTTAAAAATAACTGATCTTTGGATTAGCACTTAATCTTTACCAGATACTTTTTAGCTCATTTTTCCCGCCACCCGTCAAAAAACTGCATCCTGCCCTCGACTTTTGTGGTCAGAGGATACATCATTGTTGTAACCACCAAAACCTGAAAAGAGTCATGAAAAATCAATCCCTATTGCTGTTGGCCGTTGTGGCCCTGATGAGTTGGAGTTGTGGCACCAGTTCTACCTTGCTGGAAGTACTCCAACCTTCCCAAATTGTACTCCCTGAAGACATCAAAGTAGTAGCCCTGATCGACCGAAGTAAACCGGAAAAAGGTTTTGCCAACTTCATGGAAGGAGCCTTTTCTGGTGAAGATTTTGGCCAGGATCGTGAAGGTCGCCGCCTGGCGCTGCAAAACCTCACCACTACCCTTACCCGTACCCCAACCCTCCAGATCAAAGGAACCGGGGTGGAATATACGGGCAGCAAAAACGGCAAGCAAATGTTGCCGCCGCTCAATTGGGATGAGATCAAGTCAATCTGTAGCAAATATGGTGCAGATGCTGTGATTGCACTGGAATCATTTGATTCTTCCTCCGACATTTCGTACAGCCAATCCAGCTACAAATCCAAACAAAAAGACGGTACTGAAATCACCAAATACACCCACACCGCCCGCCGCAATGTACGCGTTTACATGGGCTGGCGGGTGTACGATCCAAAATTGCGGGTAGTGGTGGATGAAAACACCACCAATGAATCGGACGAAGATACCGCGACAGGTGATACCCAGGACAGAGCACGCAACAACCTGCGTTCTCAGCTCACCGCAGTACGCGAACTCGCCGCTAAAGCGGGCGATAGTTATGGCAAACGGATTGCTCCTGTTTGGGTCAACGTGAGCCGTACCTATTACACGACCGCCAAGGGCGCAGATAAAGACGCCATGGAGCAAGCCCACCGTCTCACCCAGGCTGGAAAATGGGAAGAAGCCGCCGAAGTTTGGAACGATTTGCTCAACACGGCTCGCGACCCTAAAACCAAAGGCAAAGCCGCCCATAACCTCGCCCTCGCTTTTGAACGCAACGGCAACCTCAGCAAGGCCGAAGATTGGGCGAGCAAAGCCTACACTCAATACGGGAATAAAACCTCTCAAAACTACGTGTACGTTATTCAGCAGCGTATCTCCGATCAAGCCAGATTGGATTACCAACTCAAAAAGGTAAAACCGTAGCGAAAAGTGAATAGCGAAAAGCGAAAAGCGAATACAGTATTCGTCATTTAGAAGTTGGCTTCGTCCCTTTTTTCCTGGGATTCGTCCCAAATTGTGTCGTGCGTGCTTGAAATGCCTGTTCTTTGGGGTACTTATAGGAAGAAGTTTCCTGATTGACCCCTAGACGAAATAAACCAGGGAAATTTTCACAACACTCTCGTTGCAATAAGTCTAATATCCGACTGTTCATGAAGGGACTACTATTCGACTTTTTTGTATGGAGTGCAGGTTCGGACCGGGAAATCCTGGACCGAACTGGCCGCTCCGAGCACATCAAGCACGCCGGCTACGGCGGCCTGGTATTGGTACCTGCGGTACTAGGACTGTTCTCCATGATGTATGCCGTATCTACTTTGACCTCCAAGCCCTTTGTGTTTATTGGGGCGGGGATCATTTGGGCGGCCATCGTGTTTACCTTTGACCGCTTTATCGTTTCCACTTTCCGCAAATCCGACAGCCCGCGCAAGGATTTGTTTTCCTTCCTCTTTTTAAGCCGTTTGTTGTTTTCCATTGGCATTGGCGTGCTGGTATCGCACCCGATTGTGCTGCTGGTGTTTGACGACAGCCTGGAGCAGGAGCTTTTTGCCATGAAAGAAGAGGGCGAAAAAGCGATCTACGACCAATACGAAAGTACCGTAGACGTGGTGCGTTCCCGCGATTCCCTGCTAAAAGGGGAAGTAGAAATCAAACTGGCTGAACGCGCCTGCAAAGAAAAACTCCTGCTCTTTGAAATGAGTGGCAAGGATACCACCATGAATTGTGGTACCACCTCGGGCATGAAGCAATATGGCCCTCGTGCCAGCGAAATCAAAGAGGAGATCGTTTACCTCAACGAGGAAATTGCTGCCTTGCGCAATAAAAATGACACCAAAATTGGCGACAACACCCAGGAAATCACCAAACTCCAGGCCGATCGGGCGGCAAAGCTCAAAAGTTTCAACGATCAATTCAGTTACAATTACCTGGCTCGGGAGGTGGCATTGGAGCGCCTGGAAGCCAAACCGGTCGGGGGCACTTCGGTGAAATGGACCAAGTGGTTTTTGATCGTCTTCTTCGTATTGGTCGATATCCTGCCCGTCTTTTTTAAAGCCTCTACCAGACCCGGCGAATACGACCGCCTGCTGGACAAGGAGCGAGAAAGCACCGCCAATTCCTTTCCTGCATACGAACGCGCCCAGGAAGATCGAGTGCGCAAGGCTTACGTGGATCAAATGGCGCAACACCGCGTGGATGAAGTCAACCGCACTTTTCAGGAAAAAAAAAGCTCCTTTCCTGAATTAAAAGCCGAACTCAGTCAATTCCTCAATGTCAATACCCCTTTTGAATATGGCAAGGAAGACACCAAGCCCGATCCCGTTGGTCAACTGTGGACCCGTAGTGGACTGGATTGGTTGCGCTATGCGTTTTATTCCATCGGCCAATCCGGCTTTCTCGTGGCGTTTACCCGTGATTGGGCTTACCTCACCGGAGGCGTGTGGGTCTTCTTTTTGCTCAATCTCTTGATTGGGTATGTGGTCAAACGTACGGTTTAATTAAGCAGCTAAAAAAACGACTATGTCCGATAATCAGCCGAATCAGGTTCATTCATTCGCCAAACAGTTTCTGATCTTTTTGGTGGTGCTCAATCTTGGCGTGCTTTTTGCGATGGGCACAATCTACCTCAAAGTAGACAAACAACGGCTTGCCCTGGAAGAACGGGAAACCAAGATGATCCGCGATTCGATCATTTACCGGGATTCCTTGCGGCGGGATACCAATTTTTTGAAGACTTTGA
>NZ_JADKCX010000097.1 GCF_016718685.1 Haliscomenobacter sp.
GTATTTGTGACAGGACTGGTTGTTCTGCCTTGTGGTATCCTGACATAAAACTTGTCGGTTGCGATTACCGATCCAGTAAGGTGAGCTCCGCCTGCCGTTGTTTCTCCGACAATAGTTGCACGCCCTAGTTGCTTCAGTTGGTAGCTGAATGCTTCGGCAGCTGAAAAAGTTTGCTTACTGGTCAGTATGTACAAAGCTACCTCAGGTCTTCGGGTCCCTGGTACGTAGGGCAATGTCCAGGATTGAGTCAGCTCATTTTTAGGGCGATTGAAGTGGTCAGCCAGATGTATTGGCTCGGATGAAAAAAAATAGCTTGCCAGCAGTTGAACCATCCATGGTGAACCACCATCATTTTGGCGAAGGTCCACGATAATTGCCTTTGTATTGCTGAGAAAATGCATGGCTGCAGTTAAAGTTTCACCCCCATATTTAGGGTCAACGAACTCCCTTACATCCAAATAGCCAATATTGCCGTCCAGAATTTTAACTTCTCTGAATCCATAATTGTCACGCTGCAAGTGTTTGACCAACTCTTTGTTCCACTCGGCTTCCTCATTCGCCCGGTCTTCGGCTGTTGAAGTCCGTTCCCGGGCAATGATTGAAGGGTTGTAAACGACCATCAAGTGTTTGTCTTTGCTCACTGACTGAAGGTCATTGGTAAGTTGACGAGCAAACTCAGCAGGATTGACCAAGGCATGATACTTGCCTTCGGTCAAATTTTGTTTGAGCCTTTTTGACATTTCAGCGGCGTGCTCTGGAAACACGTAATTGCCCTGAAGTTTAAGGTTGATAGAGTCTATAGTAAGGGCCATTTCTGCTCTACTCAATTTCGGTTCGCCTGTTTGAGCAGCTAGTTCCTGATTTTGAAAAAGCAGGAAAATATAGAAAATACTTAGAATCAATAATTTAAGATTGACCATCTTGATTGTTTGTTGTTGAGTATAACGTTCTACGTGTAGGTCCGCATATTTGTCATTGACCAACCAACCACGGCCGTGGATGAACACGTGCAGAGGTGATTTACCCATGGTACAAAAGCGACTACAATGGGAGCACGGATGACTCGGGTTTGGCGGATTTCCAAGGATCTCAATTTACGAACAAATGAATCCGTTCTAAGCCATTTTTTTTCTTAATTCTTTCGACATGAATTTTATAAACCTCTCCTTATCTTTTTTACCTGCTTCGATAGTTGTCTTAATCTCATCTGGAATGACAAAGTATTTATCAGCCCACAAATGAATTTCAACCAAAATGGGTAATAAATCAATCCCCTTTTGAGTAAGCCTGTATAAGATTTTTGCTTTGCTATCAGGATGGTCTAATTTTTTAATAACCTCATTTTCTTCAAGAATGTGTAGCCTTGAAGCCAGGATATTGGTTGCAATCCCTTCTGGTGACTTCAAAAAATCCCCATAAGTACATTTATCCGTAAACATCAAGTCTCTGATTATTAGCAACGACCATTTGTCTCCCCATATATCAAGGGAGCAACTAATTGGACATTCTGACCTTTTTCTTGACTGTGACATAATTTTAACATTTTTTTAACACAATCAACTTGCAATTTGCAAGTTGATTATGTCATCTTTGCACTTGCGAATTGCAAGCAAATTTACAAGCTAATCTTTTAATTCAAAAGAAATGAAAAAAAATATTTTAGTAACAGGTGCGTCTTCGGGCTTTGGTTTGTTGGTCGCAAACGAGTTACACAGTAAGGGCTACAATGTAATAGGTACAAGTCGTAACCCAGAAAAGTATGCATCAATGTTGCCCTTCAAGATGATAGCATTAGACCTTGATTCAGAACAATCAATAAACACTTTGCCAGAAAGAATTTTCAAGGAAATACCTCAGTTGGATATTCTTATTAACAATGCTGGTTTTTTAGTTTCTGGTATTGCAGAAGAAACGCCCATTGAGTTAGGTAGGCAACAATTGGAAACTAACTTTTGGGGAACTATCAAGGTAACTAACGCTGTATTGCCCTATTTTAGAAAACAAAAATTTGGCAAAATAATAACTGTAGGTTCAATTGTTGGACTTGTATCATTTCCCAATGCTGCTTACTATGCAGCTTCAAAACATGCATTGGAAGGGTATTTTAAATCATTACGTTACGAATTGGATGAGTTTAATATAAGCGTCTCTATGATTGAACCTTCGGCTTTTAAAACAAACATTGTAGATAATTCTTCTTCAACTTTAAAGAAGATTGAAGATTACAATACGTTAAGGAAAAAAATTGAAAAGTTCACTGTCAACCTGGTAGAACAAGCTGAAGACCCTGCAATTGTTGCAGAAAAAGTGCTTAAAGTAGTTCAAGTGGACAAGCCTAAATTCAGGAACATTGTTGGTAAGGGCACTACTGCATTGATTAATCTGCAGCACTTTGCGTATGGGATTTTAGAAAAAGGAGTCCTCAAAAAATTAAACAAGGCTTAAAATAAAATAAAAATTAAAAAATGACATCACAGAATTCGTGTTACGTAACATCCTCAAAAAAAACAATGTTATGAAAGCATTTATTGCGAATCGCTACGGCAAAAAAGAAAAATTACAACTGACTGAAATAGAAGAACCAGTTGTAAAAGAAATGGATGTACTGGTACAAATACATTCAGCAGGTGTGAACCTTTTAGATGTAAAGGTCAAAAACGGCGAATTTAAACTCATTTTGTCCTATAAAACTCCATTCACTTTGGGGCATGATGTGGCAGGTGTTGTAACGAAAGTGGGTTCAAAAGTCAGTAGGTTCAAAGTAGGCGACGAAGTTTATGCAAGACCTGCTGACTATAGCATAGGTACGTTTGCTGAATGGATAGCAATTAATGAAAAAGATGTGGCGAGGAAGCCACAAAATATTTCTATGGAGGAGGCTGCCTCTATTCCATTGGTTGGTTTAACGGCTTGGCAAGCTCTTGTCGAAAAAGCAAATCTGCAAAAGGGGCAAAAAGTTTTCATTCAAGCAGGTTCGGGCGGTGTCGGTACATTTGCCATTCAGTTGGCGAAACATTTGGGTGCTACAGTGGCTACAACAACAAGTACTGCAAATATTGATATGGTAAAAAGTTTGGGTGCTGACATTGTCATTGATTACAAAAATGAGGATTTTGAAACCATCCTAAAAAATTACGATGTAGTGCTGAATAGTCAAGACACAAAAACACTGGAAAAGTCGCTACGAATTTTAAAACCAAATGGAAAAATTATTTCTATCTCAGGTCCACCTGACCCCTATTTTGGGCAAGAAATTAATGCGAATTGGTTTTTGAAAATTGTTTTGAAAGTTTTGAGTGCCAACATTAGGAAAAAAGCAAAACGACTTGGCGTTAACTTTTCTTTTCTTTTTATGCGGGCACAAGGAGAACAATTGAGCCAAATTACAAAGCTCATAGAGTCAAATTTCATAAAACCTGTTGTGGATAAAGTGTTTCCTTTTGAACAAACCAATGAAGCGATGTCTTATGTGGAAACGGGTCGTGCAAAAGGGAAAGTTGTCGTCAGCGTAAAATAGATTACCTGACTGACTTGACTTGTAATAGTCACGACTTGATCCGAAAATTTCACAGTCAAGTATTGAATTGGTGATCTCTGGTGCCCTTTTTGTTTTTCCACCCTTGCGGCGTTATGGTGGAGGTTTTGAAGAAAGCACACAAGTTCCTATTGCAAGTACAGTTTCAAAAACTCCAGCACCTTCTCCCGAACCCCCTCCACATCAAACATCACCCCATAATGCGGCGCATCCTTCACAATGATCAATTCATTTTTCACCCCCTTCACCGTGAGCCAGCCACTCAGCAGTTTGGATTGCTGATAAGGTACACTTTCGTCCTTTTCGCCGTGAATGATCAAAAAGGGCGGATCGTTTTTGTCCACATAAGTTGCTGGGCTGGCGATTTTGGCCAGGTCAGGTCTATCCAAGGGGGCGGCACCCAGTAGAATACTTTCGGGTGATTTGGGGTCTTCGCTGCTTTTTAATGCAATCAGTTCCGAGGGGCCGTAAAAGTCAACTACTGCTTTGAAATTGAATTTTTTGGAAGAACCGGGAGCAAAAAAGGCGGCCACCTTATTGTTTTTCGACAAGCCTTGCAGCGAGGCTAAATGCCCACCAGCAGAAAAACCCATTAGGGCGATGCGGGATTTGTCCAGACCATACTTTTCGGCATTGTCATAGAGGAAGGATACTGCGCGGTTGCAATCCTGAATTTGGGCGGGAAATACGGACTGGGTGCTCCAGCGGTAGTCGATCGAAGCAATGGCAATGCCCTGATTGAGGATGGCGGACAAGGGTATTGCCCATGTAACCCATGTCGGCGTATTTGTCGTTGACCAACCAGCCACCGCCGTGGATGAACACGAGTAAGGGGCATTTACCACTGGTATTGGCCGGAAGATAAATGTCGAGGAGGTGCTTTTTCAGGGTGTCGTTTTGATAAGGGATGTTGTTGTGGATGATGGTGTTTGGGGGTAGGAGATGGGCTTTGGGGTTTTGGTTTTGTGCAAAAAGGAAATTTGAAAATAGAATCAGGAAAGCCCAATGGCAGTTGCTTTTTATCATGTTTTATTGTTTTGGATTGGGCTGTGCCCAATCGTTTTTGATAACCGCGTCATCCGTTCTCCCATTCATGTCGCTTTATGCCGATAGTTATGAGCAGTGAAAAGTAATACCAAGCATTTTTGCAGCTTCGCTGCTTTAATTTAACCACGACATACACGACGACACTACGTTTATGCGCTTCGCGCTTTTTGAGGCTTCGCCTCTCTTTGCTAAAAGCGACGCAATTGGAAAACGGATGAAACGGATTTAACGGATGAGAACGGATTTTGACTCGCCTTCGGCTCGTCCTTATCCGCCGCAGGCGGAAAAAATCCGTTTTTATCCGTTTAGTCCGTTTCATCCGTTTTCCATCCTGCCGCTTTGGTTGAATTAAATCGAGCAGCTAAGTTGTGAGCAATTATCATTATTATTTCTTACCACTCTTTGCTAAAGGCATAAAAAGCCACAGCGAAGCGGGGAGAAAAATGCATTTCGGACTTGTAAGCCTCCGCAAGATAACCTTAATTCCGTTGCTTCAACACCACCGGCCCCAACAAACCCGAAGGCAACAAGGGCGCATTGGCCTGATAAAATGGCATGGTGGTAAAGGTCGTTTTTTGCGCACCCGGCTGAGCATCCCCAATCAAAACACTTTTGTCCTTTCAGGTTCTAATTTATTAATACCTTCCATCGGCAATTAAACACTGGCTGAGTCCATTTTATCAACTTGCACTTAATCATTTGCTGATGAAAACCCACTTTATTCAACCTGCCTGCCTGCTTATCCTGTTCTTTTGCAGCATGATTGCACACACCCAGAATATTGCGCCTGCCATTCTGCAAAAACAATGGTCGGCTTCCTGGATCACCGTTCCCGACGCCACTTCCAATGCTTATGGCGTTTATTTGTTCCGAAAAAACCTGGACTTGGGTAGCAAACCAGCAACATTTGTCATCCATATCTCCGCCGACAATCGCTACAAATTATTCGTCAATGAAAAACTGGTCTCCCTGGGACCAGCCCGTGGGGACCTCAATCACTGGCAATTTGAAACGATCGACCTCGCGCCTTATTTACAAAGTGGGAAAAACATCATCGCCGCACAAGTGTGGAATGAAGCAGAATGGCGCCCCGAAGCCCAAATCAGCTTACAAACTGGCTTCATCGTACAAGCGGCCAATGACGCAGCAAAAGAAATCAATACCAATTCAAGCTGGAAATGTCAACGAGACAGCAGCTTTAGCCCCTTGAGGGTGACCATGGCCGCTTATTACGTGTCGGGCCCGGGCGAATTGGTTCAATTGGCAAAACAAGCCAAAAACTGGCAAAGCCTCGATTTTCCGGAAACGGGTTGGAAAAATGCAAAAAGTATTTTCGCTGGCAATCCCAAAAACATCCTGGGGCAATACGGTACCCCGAATGCCTGGATGCTCGTCCCTTCCACCTTGCCGCAGATGGAGTTGAAACCGGAAAGGTTCGCCAAAGTGGCCAGAGCAGAAGGGCTTGAACTGCCCGCTGGATTCCCTCAAACAAAAGTGGAGCTAAGGATTCCCGCCAATACCGTCGCCACGATCCTGCTGGATCAAAACTACCTGACCAACGCTTATCCTGTGCTACAATTCAGCGGGGGCAAGGACGGCAGCATTTCCCTGATGTACGCCGAGGCTTTATTTACCAAATTTCCAGACAAAGGCAACCGGAATGAAGTAGCTGGCAAACGAGTGATCGGGCGCAAAGACAGTTTACTCCTGGATGGTAGCCCCAATCAAACGTATACAACCCTGGCATACCGGACGTATCGTTATGTCCAATTGCGGATCATCACCAAAGGAGACCCCCTGATCCTCCACGATGTTTTTGGCAACTTCACGGGGTATCCCTTCCAATTCAATGCCGCGCTGAATACGGAGCTTCCCGAGATCAATAACATGCTGGAAATCGGTTGGCGCACGGCTCGGCTTTGTGCAGTGGAAACCTACATGGATTGCCCCTATTACGAACAGTTGCAATACATCGGTGATGCGCGCATCCAGGCGCTGGTGTCTTTGTACAACAGTGGCGACGATCGGCTTTTGCGCCAGGCGCTCAACCAGATGGATCAATCCCGGCAACCCGAGGGGGTCACCTTTAGCCGACATCCTTCCTATACGCCGCAATACATCCCCACCTTTCTCCCTGTGGTACATCGGGATGCTGCACGATTACAGTCGGTATGGCAAGGACTTGCTTTTTGTCAAAAACAAGCTATCGGGAACGCGGCAAATTTTGGACTATTTTCGCGGTTTTCAAGCGGCGGATGGTTCTTTGCACAACGTGCCCTACTGGATGTTTACGGATTGGGTGACCGCCAAAGACTGGGTGGCTGGCCGTGGCCCACTCAGCCAGGACGGCAGTTCAGCGATGCTGGATTTGCAACTGCTGTGGGCCTACCAATTGGCCGCCGATTTGGAAAGCAAAATCGGAATAAAAGAATACGCCGCGATCTATCAAGCCCAGGCAATACAACTTAAAAAGACCATTCAAAGCAAATATTGGGATGCCGGTAAAAACCTGTATGGAGATCGTATGGAAAAAGACCTCTTCTCCCAGCATACCAACGCACTGGCCATCCTTACCGGGATGCTGGAGCCGGTCAAACTACCCGCGTTGGGACAAAAATTACTAGCCGATGCCAACCTGGCTCCGGCTTCTATCTATTTCAAATACTACTTGCATCAGGCGCTGGTCAAAGCGGGTATGGGCAATGACTACCTGAAATGGCTGGACAAGTGGCGCGAAAACATCCAAATGGGGCTGAGCACCTGGGCGGAAACTTCTGAAATCAACACCACTCGCTCCGATTGCCATGCCTGGGGGGCCAGCCCAAACATCGAGTTTTTTCGCACCATTTTGGGCATCGACAGTGATGGTTTGAATTTTTCCAAGGTAAAAATCCAGCCTCATCTCGGCGACATCAAAAACATCAGTGGAAAAATCCCACATCCCAATGGAACCTTGTCCACCAGTTATCGATGGCTGCAAAACAAGTGGGAAATCCAGGTTGATTTACCGCCCAAAACCACTGGGACGCTGGTTTGGAAAGGTAAAATTTTGCCTTTGAAAGAAGGCGTGAATAAATTTTCGTTTTAATCGTTACTTAGAGCATGTCTAAATTTTTTTCAATAAACCTGTACGGATATGCATTATAGACTTGTAATCCCCTTCCTGCTTTGCTGCAGTGGAGTTTTTGCCCAAAAAGTGAACATCTCCATCGGCCCCGAAATGAGTGTAGACAAGGACTTAAGCTTTTGGGGGCACTTACACCACGATGCCACCGGGCACTACGTTTTGTTGTCGGAATCGGATGGGAGTGACTTTAAGACGCGAAACAAGCATGCTCCAGTTTTGCAGAAATATGACCAGAAATTCAAGTTTATATTTTCCAAGCCACTCCTTGTCAATCAAGAAGATATTTCGTTCGGTAGTTTTTTCTACGCAATGGACAAGTTCATTTTGTGTACGCAGCAATATGTGGCCAGAGACAAAACACTTTCATTTCATGCAACAAACGTTTCATTAGAAGGGAAGCTTGGCAAACCGCAACGCCTGGCTCAAATCCAGTGGAACAATAAAGACGATGAACCACAAAAAGTAGACTGGGCGATGTCAGAAGACACGACAAAACTTTTGGTGGCTTCTTACGCCGACAACGATGATGATGATTTGCGTACCCAGGTAACGCTGTTGGTCCATGATGATAAGCTGCAAAGACTCTGGGGGAAAGGATTTACATTGCCTTATACACAGGAGCAGTTTTTGTTTAAAAAATGGACGCTGGCCAACGATGGCAAAGTGTATTTATTGGCGAAAATATACGATGAAAAGGACAACAAAGAATCCGTGAAAGAAGCGGGTAAGCGCAAACCCGCCTATAAATTGGTCGTTTTTCGCTTTGATGGAGATCGAGAACAACCCACCGAAATTCGGATGGAATTGGGGGATAAATACGTTACCGATGTGACTTTCCAACTCAGCCCACAAGGCGATTTGAGCTGTGCCGGATTTTATTCCAACGACCGAAGAGGAGTGGTTCAAGGGGTGTTTTTCTCACGCATTAGCGGGCAAAGCGGCAAAGCCTTGATGGCCAATCTTAAAGAATTTACCGCTGCCGACCTCGCTTTGTTCGATACCGATACGGATAAAAGCGGCGACGAAGGACTTGGCCGGGAATTTGAATTCAACCGCATTGTTATCCGCGACGATGGTGGCGTGGTGGTTACCGCTGAACAGGCTTATCGCATCATCACCAGGTACAGCAGTGGTACTTTTTGGTATACCCGGATAACTTACTTCAACGATGAAATCTGCGTGACCAGCATCAGTCCCCAAGGTGAAATTGATTGGGTACGCACCATTCCCAAGAAGCAAATCATGGCTGAAACCGAGATGTTCAGTGGATACACGATGATGGTTTCGGGCAGTAAGCTCTACTTTTTGTACAATGACGACGAAGATAACCTGAAAAAACCGCTCACGGCCAAGGCCAAACGCATCAGTTCTTTTGCCGACGCGGTAGGGACGCTGGTCACGGTTGGGGCGGATGGCAAAATGTCGCGTGAGCTTGCTTTCAATGTCAAAGAAGATACGAATAAGGGGCTGATTGTGGCGCAACATTGCAAACAGACCGGGCCTGATGAAATGTTTTTCCTCACGACGCGCTACCAGTTTTTGAGTAGGCCGAAGTTGTCGATGGGCTTGCTGAAAGTGAACTGACCTCAAACTGCCATTTCTCACCCTTTTAGCTGACCTACGTCATTGTAAATCCGTCAATTACGGTGCAATTTCCCACTGAAATGGACAAAACCATTTTGTGAGCACCATGAAAACATTGACTAACTTCACAAAAGAAAGAGGTATCGTCCTGTTTTTGGCCTTATTCCTCTCTACTACATTGGGTGACAAAACGAGCACACACCCATCCGTTTACGTGTTTAATGGCGAAAAGTACGTGATACAAGGTGAATTGTTCAGTGGCATGATCGGCGAAAACCTCGCAAATTACGAGCATTTCCCATTGCCAGCACTTCAAGCACAGGAGGGCAACTTCCGGGTACGCATCAGTAACGAATCCAATGGGCAACAATATACCGATATGGCTCAATTGCTGGTGGTTCAGCATCCCCAGAACAAAGAAGTCATCGTGGATCAAAGAGGCAAAGCCCACCTGATTGGCAAAGCGCAAAAACCCAACACAGTGACCAGTTCCAACGGCAGCGATTTGAGCCTGGCCACTGGTGCCAAAGATGATCAGGTCTTTGCTTTTGACAACGAAGAATCCTCGCGCAATGCGGTCATCCTCAAGTTTAAAAAACCGGAAAGAACCGAAAGGGGCAAGCTGATCCTGCGGGCACAAAGTTCGGAATGGATGGCCCAGGTAGTGGACAGCTATTACCGCAAGTTTGGCAAGGATTTTCCCAATTGGTTGCAAGAACAAAATGCCCTCAGCAGTCCGGAAAGATTGCAAGGCATGCGCGACAATGACCTGCCCTTATCCGTGTACCTCAAAAGGGATGGCGAGTGGGAATTGCTGGAATATTTTGTAGCCACCACACCTTTACAAGCGCGGGATTTGGTGGTTCCACTCAACTTGATGTCTATTAAAGATCCAGAATTAGAATTGAAATTAGAAACCGGCTTTAAGTTTTGGGAACTGGATTACGCTGCCATGGACTTTACCCCTAATGGACAGGTGACTACAACTTTCGTCCAACCCACATCTGCACTTGACCAGGATAAAAATAACGCCTTGGCCTTGCTGGCTGATGCCGATCTAAAATACGTGGTGCTCAAAAAGACGGGCGATTACATTGAGCTCCTGTATCCAGAATCAGCTGTAACAAATGCGGGGGGAGCGAATGCTTTCTTTTTGTACACCAAAGGGTATAGCGAAATGAATGTCCGGTTTGAGGGCGCTCCAGAAGCCAATGAATTGCTGAAATTAAAAGAACCAGGTGCCCTTGCTGATTATTCCAAAGCGGAATATTTGAAGCGTAAGGGACAGGCCAAGCTTTCGTCGATGTAATGTGGCGATTTTTCATACTATTGGACATTATTTCGTTCGCGCAGATTTGACACAGATTTTATCTGCGTCAAATCTGCGCGAAATGAAAATGTAGTGTGTTATTGATACCTATACAACTCAAAGCGCTGTACCCCATACTGCCCATGTGGAATCCGCACATGCCGCCCTTGGTGGGTTTGATCGCCATTCAAATGCCGTAGAACTTTCCATTGATTTTGTTCGAAAGCCCCTTCATCCACTTTTAAAATGCCAATGTTGAGGGCAGGGTCAGAAACGGGTTTGAAGGTGACCACTACGCCCGTTCCCGCCAGATAAAACTCATCTTCCCCCGTTTGAATCAGCATCGCGCCCGCCATTGGCCATTCCGTTGCGGAAGCACCGGGCGACCAGCCCAGGGTGAACTCGTGTTTAAAGGTAAACTCATATTTGCCCAAACGGACAATCGTTTCCACATTGGTTTTATCCAAAAGCACGCCCTCAATTTTGCCTTTGCCTTGATGGGTAGTGATCAGCGGGGTAAGGGAGTTGATCAATTGGTACATTTTCCCCAAACCCTCCTCACTCGGCTTTTCGCTGGATTCAATGGAAAAAGGGGAAAAACCCAGGGCGTGGTAATGGCCAATGGCATAGATGGCTTTGGCCGCTACCGTTGGGTCAAAGCGGTGCTCAGGGACAAAAAGTGGATCCCCCTGGCGCGTGTACAGGTCATTCCAGTGTTTAAAATCGGGATTGTAAAAATCCGGCGCCAGGAAATCAATGGCCGGACCTGCCGCTTTCCACACGTCCATCAAATGGGGTAGGGGACCTGCGCTGGGGTAATTACCGGGTTCCCGGCCCGGGCGGTTCAGGGCAGCGTTGACAAACATGGGTAAGGGGTGAATTTTTTTGCCAGCTGCGGTGATTTTATTGGCAAAAAGGGCGTAGTACCAGGCCATAAAAATCTCATCGGTGTGGAGCCCTTTGCCAAATATTTCTTCCCAGTTGCCAGCGGTTTTGTAGCCCTGGTTTTTCCAGATTTGCAGGAATTCTGGAACGAGTTTTTCCTTGTTTTGTTGGAGGTATTTGATCAATTCGGCAGGTACAGGTTTTTGAAAAACTGCATTTGCCAAAGGGTGATGATCCCGCGCTGAGGGCAACATCCCGATTTCATTTTCTACCTGCACCATGATGACTGTATGCTGCGTACCGTCGTATGCTTTGATGAAGCCCATCAGTTGTTCAAAGGCGCGCAGGTCGGCTTGCAGGTTATTTTCACTAAAGGAACTCAGGATTTCCTGACTGCGGCCAGTATTGTCTTTTACACGGGGATACTTTTCCTGGTTGAGCTTGACCCAGGCGGGGAGCGTGGCTCGACATGCTGTTTTTCCAGGAACCAAACCAAAGGAATACAATTTTGAGCTCGTTTTTACGGGCTTCAGTGATCAGGTCGCGGATGAGGCTAAAATCAAATTTTCCTTCCTGAGGCTCAAGCAGTTCCCAATACACGGGGATGAGCACCGTGTTGAGGTGCATGGCCTTGAGTTTGGGCCAAATGGGCTGCATGTTTTGGATGGTGGAGGCGGAGGAGTTGCCCAATTCGCCGCCGAGCATGATGAAGGGTTTGCCGTCGACGATGAACTGGGTGACGTCGCCTTGCTTGCGGAGGCTGGGCATGGGGTTTTGCGCAAAAGTGAATTGGGCTACTGTGCAAAGCAGCAGCAGGAGATATGCGAGCTGTTTCATTGTTTGTTTATGTTGGTATTGGGGTGGAAGATAGGGGGAAAATTACTAGCCAGCCAGCCTAACCATCTCCTCATACGTATAAAACTGCACCCCAACACTTTCCCTTTTCGCCGCAGCAATCATGGCCTTGGCTATCGTTTTTACATCAATGGCTTTGTACTGTGCCGGAATCATAAACGCCAAAACCCCTATTAATACCTGTCCAATTCTTTCCCCAAGTCGGAATTCCGCTCTTTGCCCTAACAACATCGATGGTCGGAAAATGGAAACGGAAGAAAGCCCTAAACTGCCCACTTTTTCTTCCACTTCGCCCTTGAGCTTCTGGTAAAAATTGCGGCTATGGCTACTGGCGCCAATGGAGGTAACCAGCAAAAATTTTGGACAAGCCGTAGCAGCACAAAACCGCGCAGCATTTACCGGAATGTCGTAATCAATTTTGCGGTAGGCCACCATGTCGCTATTCACCTGTTTGAGGGTGGTACCCACCGTGCAAAATACCGCATCACTGCCCGCAATGGCGGCCTGGTAGGCGGCTTCATCAGCAAAATCGAGTAAAATGACTTTGACTTTAGGGTGAGCGAGGTCAAGGGGCCGGCGCACCAACACGTTGATGTGTGCAAAATCAGCATCTTCCAAAAGCTGTTGCAGGATCTGACTACCGATTAGCCCGGTCGCGCCGATGAGGGTGGCGGTTTTTTGTGTCATTTTGGATTAAGTGTGGGTGTGGGGACAAAGATTTTTAATTCCGCGTAATTAGACTAGGCTACACGCTACTTTTTTGTCACCAAAATGATTTTTTCCATGGCATTTTTAGTCGATACAGCGTGGTCAATCCTCCCATAATTGCTGTTCACAGCGTATACTACCGTAGTCCCATCTACAGGAAAATACAACATATTGGCGTAATACCCGATGGCGTCGCCACTGTGGAAATAGGCTACGCCGCGGGGTGTTTCCATCCTAAAAATGCCCAGGCCGTATTGTATGGGATAAAACTCAGGATCTTGTTCCTTTAGGCGTTCTCCAGCTTAACATGGCTTGCAAGGAAGCCGGTTTAATGATTTTCCCGGCCATCAAAGCCTTAAAAAATACCGTCATATCATAAGGATTAGAAATCAAACCGCCATCGGCGGTGTAATAATCCCAGCCGCTGTAATAGGTGCTTTCGATCACCTGTAGGTTGCTGTACAAGTCGATGTAGCCTCGAATGATGTTGGATGGAACGGGGTTTTTACCAGCCAATGAGGTATATTTTAGGTTGAGCGGGCGGAAAATTTTTTCCTCAAAAACCTGATACAGTGCTTTTTCCTCAATTTTTTCTATCAAAAGCCCAAGCAGGATATAGTTGGTGTTGGAATACTGCACGTCGGCATCGGGCTCAAAATAAGCGGGTTTGTCGTAGGCGTATTGCAGCAAGTCCTCGGCATGCCACTCTTTGATCAGGTTGTTGATCGAAGCCGTTTGAAACTGGGCGCTTTGGATGTAATTGTAAATCCCGCTGCTGTGTTGCAGCAACTGACGGATGGTCGCTTTTTCCGCATTTTTGATGCGTTTGATGGGATCTCCACTCAAATGCTCCGCAATTTTTTGATCCAAATTCAACTTTCCTTCTTCCTGCAATTTGAGGATGAGGGTCGCCGTATACATTTTCACCGTGGAGCCTACTCTGGTGATGTGGCAGGGCTGCAAATCAATGTTGTTGTACAAATCTGCTTTGCCACTACTGCCGAGCCAGAGGCCGTCCTGGTCCTGCACCGACATACTAACACCTACCACGCCACCGTTTTGGGTCATGTCGTCGATTTGGGCCTGGTAATTTGAGCGACGGGGATGGGGTTGGCTGCTGTCTTCAAAATTGAAGTTACAAGTGTAGTTGTTGGGGCTGATGACTTCTCCTTTTTGACAGGAAAACAAGGCCAGGATCAGGAAACCGAGTATGAGCAAGGTTTTCATTGTTGCAGGTTCTTTTTGGTGAGGAAAAATTTGGTACCCAAATGCAAATTGGTATGGGTCATCAAGGGAATAAAGCCCGGTGAATAGGGATACTCCAGCCAGGATTGATAGCGCAAGAAGATTTTAGGGCTGTTGGGCTGGTCTTTTTACATAAAAACCTACGTCGAAGGCCAGGGAGGCCAGCAAGCGGGCATTTCCCCGGTCATTTTTGTTGAGGTATTGCCCTTCCTGAAAACTGAATTCTTCCGCCGTAGCAAAAGTGTGCAAGTACCCCAACCCAAATAAGGCACTGAAAGCAGGGCCAAACTTTAACCGTTGCTCATAAGCAAGTTCGGAGTATACACTGATGCCGTGGTTGAGGCGGTGATGGTAGAAATAGCTGAGGTTGGCGGTTTGAAAAAGACGGGCGGAGGGCTTAGATTTTAGATTGAATTCGGTTCCAATTTGGAGGCCAGGGTGAATTGGGGTAGAAAATGCCTGGGTAAATGGGATGGCGGTGGCTTCGTTGAAAAAGGAAAGACTGAGGGGGATGAGTTTTTTTCCTTGCCCAAAGATTAGCAATGGAAGGAAACTAAAAAAAATGCCAAGGAATTTGCTCATTGTATGTGGGCTTTGGTTACTGAAATGTGTAACCCATTGCCCCTCAATACAAAATCGAGGAAGAGAACAAAGTTTACACAGTCGGTGATTCGAGCCTTTTTTAAAAGGATCACAGACAAGATGCAGCATTGCCCTCTTCCCCCTATGGAATGATCCAAAAAACTAAAATTTTGATTTTTTGATTCATGGATTACTTCGGCATAGCCTTATTAAACTCTCCGGTAATCCGCAGTTGAATCTCATCGCTCACAAAAGCCGTCGTCAAGTTTTGCCCCACCGTAAACTCACTTCTTTTGCCATCCGTACCCTCAAGCTTCCAAATTTAGTTGATCTTCTTCTCCAATACCTCCAACAACCAACCCCGATCGGTCAACAATTGCACAGCCTGCACTTTTTCCCGTAATGCTTCCATTTGTTCCGGCTTCCGGCGAATGATCTGAAACAGCAGTTCACAAAAATTGAGGTAGGTTTGTTTCAAAGCTCCGGAAATTTGGCGGTTGCGCTTGAGAAAAATGGTAAATGCGGCTAACAAAGACAAGAGCGACTTGATCGAATCCGCCTCATAATACAGCTTTGCCAGCAGTACCCTCGCGCCGAGGTAATAGTTAAGGTCGGAATAACTCACCTGGTTGAGCAAGGTTTGGGCGGCCTCAATGCGCCCCGTGTAATAATAGAGTTCGGCCTGGTTGAAAGCCAGGGCATCCGTCCGCAAATTGGCTGGCAAGCGCTCGGCGTAGCGTTCGATGAAGGATTCAATTTCCTCAAATTTTTGGAGCCGCAGGGAGAGTTTAACCACATTGGTAAAAGTCCAGGGTGATATTTCCTTGCCTTCCAGTAGTACCCCGTGATCCAAACCGTGGTAATACAGTGTCAGGGCCTCCTGAACATACTGACCTTTGCCTTGGCGAATTTTGCGCGCACAGTAGTTGATGGCAAACAAGTAGACGTCACGCAGCGTACCTCCCTGTCCTTCTTCGGCCAGAATGGTTTGGCGCAAGGTCAAAAAATGTTCTTCATTTTCTTCTTCTTGCAAAGCTTTTAAAATGACGTAGTGCAGTTGGATCAAGGGCTCCCCAAAAAAATTGCGCGCCAGGAGGTGTTGCAACCATTCCGCCGAAATGCCTGTATCGTATTCTCCTTGCAAGATGGCTTGCCGATCCAGCATCACACAAGCGTATTGTAGTTTTTGCAAAAAATAATAGGCATCGAGGCCATCAGAGGAGTGTTGCAAGGTCAGGTCAAAGCGGCGTTGGCGACTGCGTTGAAAGGCCTGCTCATTGGTATTCAACCAGTGCAGGCGTTCTTTCAAATAGAGAACATCGTGGGCCTGGGTTTTGGCAAAGCGCGCTTCCAGGCGGCGATTGACTTCCTGAAAGTTTTTATCCAGTTTTTTTTCTGAAAGGGCTTCATGGAGGAGCAAGTCGGGGAGTGCCCCACTTTGAAAGAGTTGTTCAATGGTCCAAAACGATTCAATCAACTTTACTGCATCACTGCACAGATAGCGCCATTGCTTGTCTTCAAACGGCACATCGGGAAAGAGGGTGGCCCAAACCTGTGTTTTTTCCAATTCGACTTGCTGGTAATTGGGCCAAAACGACAACAAATGCAACAACAACTGCTGACAAGCTTCATTTTGGTGGAAATAACCCGCTTGGATCAAGCTTTGGAACTGCTTTACTTCTTCCGCACGGAGTATTTTTAAGTTGACGTACAGCTTTTTCTTCTCCAAAATTCGGCAAATTTAATTTTTGAATTAAAAATTAAATTAATTCAAAAGTCAAAATTACTTGATTTTATTCAAAAAAACTAAAAAATAAACTATTGTTCAATTGATAAAAATCACCGACAAAGCATCAAAAATGTAATGTCAGGAAGCTTGACAAGCTATACTTTTTGCCCCTACCTTTACGCTATGATTTGAACTACACGAAAAAAATCATTTTTTATGAAGTATATCCTTAGCATCTTCTTTTGCCTCCTGTTGGGACACCAGGCCCAAGCTCAAGTCATGTGGCCCGGCGACGCCAACAACAGTGGCAAAGTGAATGCTGTCGATTTGCTCTTTGTTGGCTTGGCTTACAAAAGTACGGGTCCTGCACGGGCCAATGCCAGCACCAAATTTGAAGCACAACCATTTTCGCCCTGGGCATCATCTTTTCCCAATGGCTTGAATTTTGCTTATGCGGATGGCAATGGTGATGGAGAAATTGACGAAGACGACAATAAAGATGCAATTGAAGCGAATTTTGGCCTCACCCACGGGGTGGTACAACCCGATGGATTTGCCAAAGGAAAAAAAGGTGAAGCGCCTCAGCTCAGGCTAAGCACCGCACAACGTATTGTTGCCCCGGGGGCCACCATTTTGGTCGACCTTAACCTGGGTGATGCCAGTCAGCCCGTCAATTTTTATGGCATGGCCGTGCAAATGGGCTATACCAACCGGCTGGTGCGCCAAACTGATTTCGAGGATGAAATCACCCCCTGGTTTGAAGCAGCCGGAGAAGATGGCAAGGACCTTTACGTGGATCCCGGGAATACCGGACAAGCAGAGCTGGCCATCACCCGCACCAATCAAAAAGCGGTAAGCGGTTTTGGCCGCATGGGCAAAATCAAACTGGTGATTGAAGACATCATTGTGGGGCGCCCTGTTGACACCTTGCTCATCACCATTGACAGCGTGCTAATGGTGGACCAAAACTTCAAATCTACCGCCATTGCGCACGATACCTTAATGATTTTTATAACCAAGGATCCGAAATTGGTAGGTGTCAAAAACCTCGCCCGTGATCCGGCATTACTGAAGATAAGCCCCAACCCAAGTCAGGGCAGATTCATCGTTGAAACCCCACTGAATATTCAGCATTGGGTATTGTACGATCCCTTAGGGCGGGTAGTCCCCATCCAATTACAACAACTGAGCCCTGGAAGCTGGAGCATCAACCCGGGAAATAATTCACCCGGAGTTTACCTGCTAAGGGGCCGTGGAGAACAAGGTTTTGTAAGCAAATCGATCATTCTAACGCTTTAGACTGTATCCATAAAGTCTTTCTATTGACTGATTATGCACGGGCACGCACGGCTCATTTGTGGGCTGTGCTACCTTTTCGCATGACGGTTTAACATCCAGAAAAAAATCTTAACATGAAACGTATTTTCTTCGCGTGGTTCGTAGCCGCGCTTGCCGTAGGCATGTCTTCTTGTACCAAAGAGTCTTTAACTGTATCTGCTGAAGAACTCTTCAAACTCACTGGCAATGTCAATGTATTTTGTGCCGGAAAAAATAGCACTTCGCCCAATAAATTGCCACTTGCTGCCCAGGAATACCTGCAAAAAACCTTTAGCGACCTACAGATTCACGATGTATATGTATTCAGCCAGGACAGCGCCATCTTCTATGGCGTAGAATTGAAAAAACCTGGGGTAGAGAAAAAAATCCTGTTCAACGCCAAAGGAGAATTGATCAGCGTGGGTGACGACAACGAGCGCAGTGAATACTACCTGGCAGATAAAATTCCAGCGGCTATCAAGGCTTATCTCCAGGAAAAATACCCCAATGTGAGCATCAAAGAAGTAGAACTGAAGCATGAATACGGCCTCAGCGCCTTCAAAATTGAGCTCAGCAACGATGTAAAGTTGACTTTCTCTGCTGGGGGTGAATTGTGGTGCCAAAGTGGAAGCGGCAACGGCAGTGGCAACTCAGGCGGTACTGACGACAACAGCAGCAGCTCGGGCAGCATCAGCCTGACCACCATCCCCGATTCCCTCAAACAATTCATTACGGGCAAATATGCCGGTTACGTGATTTACGAAGCGGAAAAAGAAGACCTCTGTGATGGAATGTACGTCCTGAAGATTGGCATCCGCAAAGGCAGTGAAGAACTGCACGTGATGTTTGACCTCAAAGGCAAGTTCCTGTTCGATGCCATTCGGATTGCCGATAGTCAATTGCCTGCAGCAGTAAGTGCAACCCTGAAAAACCAGTTCGCAGGCTATGCATTCAAGGATGATAAATCCATCGAACAACTACGCTACCCTGACGGAAGTAAGCGCTACTACGTACGGCTGCGTTCCAGTGCAGGCAAAGATTTGCGCCTAATGTTGGGTGCCGACGGCAAAGTGATCTGTCAAAAAACCAGCTCCAGCAGCGGCGACGACAACAGCACTGGTGGCTCGGGCAACGGTTCGGGAAGTACGGGCAACGGTTCTGGCACGGGCAACTCGGGCGGTACTGACGACAACAGCAACAGTTCAGGCAGCATCAGCCTCACGACAATTCCCGACTCTTTGAAGCGGTTCATTACGAACAAATACGCCGGTTACGTCATTTACGAAGCGGAAAAAGAAGACCTCTGTGATGGAATGTACGTCCTGAAGATTGGCATCCGCAAAGGCAGTGAAGAACTGCACGTGATGTTTGACCTCAAGGGTAAGTTTCTTTTCGATGCCATTCGGATCGCCGCCAGTCAATTGCCTGCAGCAGTAAGTGCAACCCTGAAAAACCAGTTTGCAGGCTATGCATTCAAGGATGATAAATCCATCGAACAACTACGCTACCCTGACGGAAGCAAGCGCTACTATGTACGGCTGCGTTCAAGTGCAGGCAAAGATTTGCGCCTAATGTTGGGTGCCGATGGCAAAGTGGTTTGTCAAAAAACCAGCTCCAGCAGCAGCGACGACAACAGCAATGGCGGCACAGGTAACGGTTCGGGAAGTACGGGTAACGGTTCCGGCACAGGCAACGGTTCGGGTAGTACGGGCAACGGTTCCGGCACTGGCAACTCGGGCGGATCGGACGACAACAGCAACAACAACAACAGCACTGTAAACGTTTCAAACACGATCAAGCAGTTTGTTGCCAGTAAATACGCCGGATACACCATTTATGAGGTGGAAAAAGAAGACTGGTGCGATGATCAATACCTGATTGAAGTTGGCATCAAAAACGGCAGCAAGGAACTACACCTGGTTTTTGACCTCACTGAAAAATTCCTCTTCGAGGCCAAGCGCATCGGAGAAGCCCAATTGCCCAGCGCGGTTGCCAATGCCATCAAGACCCAATACGCTGGTTACAAAGTGAAAGACGATGACGATGTTGAAGAACTCAGCTACGCCGACGGCAGCAAGCGCTATTATGTGCGCCTGCGCAAAACCAGTGGTGGCGGCGGTTCCGATGTACGGGTGATGTTTACTGCCGATGGCAAAGTGTTCTGTCAAAAGAAATAGTTCCCTCTATTTATTTTTTTAACCACAAACCTGTGCAGCTTGGGCACAAGCTGTGCAGGTTTTCTTAATCTGTCAATATGAAAAATCTGTTTGCAAGCATAATCCCAAAACTAATTTTGGTAGGAATGCTGTTTGTTGCCTGCTCCAAAGACGATTTCAGCAGTTCAAGCGGCGGCAACACCAGCACCACCAATGTATCAGATGGCATCAAAAGCCTGGTGGCCAAAAACTACGCCGGATACACCATTTACGAAGTAGAACGGGAAGACTGGTGCAATGACCAGCAACAAATCAAAGTAGGCATCAAAAATGGCAGCAAGGAACTGCATCTGTTTTTTGACCTGAGTGAAAAATTCCTGTTCGAAGCGCGGCGCATTGCTGAAGCACAACTTCCTGCTGGAGTGGCCAACAGCATTAAAAACCAATACACGGGTTACGAGATCAAGGATGAGAACGAAGTAGAAGAATTGACCTATCCCGATGCTACCAAGCGTTACTATGTGCGTTTACGCAAAAACAGTGGCGGTGGCGGCTCAGATGTACGGATCATGTTCAACACGGATGGGAAGGTGTTTTGCCAGAAAAACTAACCGGTTTTTTGAGCATAAAACCGTCGCAAAAGGCTTGTTCAGACAGCTGAACAAGCCTCAAGATGATGCTTGTAAAACCAAACAAATTCTAATGAAATCCAAACGACTCCTGCTAAGCGCCATCTCCTTTGGGGTAGTCTTAAGTGTATTGATGTTTGCTTGCAAAGACGAGTATGTCTACGTAGGCACGCTCAATCCAGACACCCCTCAAGATACCACCAGCACTGGTACTAATGGCGGTGGCACCACTGTGATCACCAAACCTTGCTCGCCAGATTCGGTCTATTTTGAGCTTTCGGTCATGCCGATTTTGCGCTCGAATTGCGCCTTGTCAGGCTGCCATGATGCCATATCTCGGGAAGAGGGGCATTGTGTTGGACTCTTACGCCAATACCATCAAAACCGGAGGTATTCGTGTCAATAGCCCCGCCAGCAGTAAAATCTATTCTTCGCTGAATAGCTCGCGTGAACGGATGCCTCCACCCCCGATGTCAGCGCTAAACGATGCAGATAAAGCGTCCATCTTAAAATGGATTCAACAAGGCGCAAAAAACTTGACTTGTGACGGGGTTTGTGATTCAACCCAAACCAGTTTTAAAAGCAACATTCTGCCCATTCTCACTTTGCAATGCAAAGGCTGCCACAGTGGAACTGCGGCATCGGGCGGTGGAATCCTGCTGAGCACCTATGCCGAAATCAAAAAATACGCGGACAATGGTGCTTTGTTGGGAAGCCTGGTTCACGCCATAGGGTACAGCGCCATGCCTAAAAATGGCAAGTTGCCCGATTGTGACATCAGCAAAATCCGCAGCTGGATTCGCCAGGGCAAATTGAATAACTAGTGGCTCAAGCATAGATAATACACACCCGGATTTTTGCTTGCGTTGTTGCTCCAGTCACCCTTGCCCTCTAAAAAGCTACCATAGGTATTCATTACCTAAGCCTGAGCCACTAGCCATTATATACCAACTATTTTATGCGCCTTCCTTACACAATGGTAAGGAAGGCGATTTTATTTCCAATCGTCCTCATCCAGATTTTCTACCCAGGCAGTAAAGTTGTTGCCAATGCGGTTTTCTTCCAATTTAGCGGAATCTGATCCCGGCAAGATGTTGCCTTTTTGAATGTCTTTTTTGTGTCGGCTCCAGCGGCTCATGATCGCAACCAGTATATCAATCAGGCCAAACTTTTGTTCAGCAAGTTCCAAGGCCTGGTCAATGTCTCCCAGGGCGACCATTTTTTTGAGCTGGTTTTTAAAGCCATCCAAAGAATCGGCAGATGGTTTGGATGGGACCTCCGGGATCGGAGCAGCCTTGACCAATTGCAGCTGTTGGGTGAAGTCCATTTTTCCGTAGACTCCCCAAGGCATCAACGCAGCGGGTGTATCTCCCGTTTTGCGCGGCACACTTTCCCTGAATTGGGTATTTTGGATATCTGCTGCATCAGTACCGACTTGGCCATTTCAAAGGCGCCACTCAAGGTTTGATTCTCCTGGGTAAAAGAGGTATAAAACGCCTTCGAAAAATTGAAAGCCCGTTGGTCATCAATTTTGCTGGACGTAGCAATCACGGCAATGTCGCGCCCAAGGCCCTCCAGGATTTTGCTTACCATGCCCTGAGTAGAACAGCCATTCAGGAAGATGATCTGCAAATTGGCCATCCCTTTCAACAATTGTACAAATTGCTCGATGCCTTGCGGGCGGTTTTCCAGTTCCAGGTACAAACTATCGGCATGCCCGCCGTAGTGAAATACGGTTACCTGATCGTGAAAAGCCGTCATGGCGTCGAACAGGTCTTCGGTCGTGGCATTGCTGATGATCTCGTACTCCAGTTTGTCTTGCAAGCCCAACAAAATGCGCCGCAGCTCCGAAGTTTCCTTTTTGAGGTATTCGAGGTAATTGTCTTGTTTGTTGGAAAAAGCGAGTAGGATGAAAGGCATGGTAAAAGGGTTTGAAGGTTTGGGGTTCGAGGGTTCGTGGTTCGAGGGTTTGAAGGTTCGGGGTTGGGTTACCAGTTTAGCAGAATTGAACCCCAACCCCGAACGCCTCGAACCCTATCTACAATTTTCTCTTCTTTGGTCTCGGTTTTTGGTTCGACGCAATGTGAAAAAGGGCATCGCCCTGACTCACCACGGGGGTGTTGTTGTGTCCAATGATAAAACCGCTGTGTTTGGCTTTCACCTGGGTGCGTTCCTCTCCAAAAGGATCGGTGATGAAAGCCAGGATTTCGTCTTTTTTCACTTGTTCGCCCGAGCATTTTACCCAATGAAACATCCCGGAACGCGGCGAACGCAGCCAGGAAGTATGCTCAAAATATTTACTGGCTTCAGCGGGGGCTGCTTCAGTGAACATTCCTTTGTACTCCATCACCCGTTTCATGCCCAGGATGCCCTGCTGGATCGAGAACTCATCAAAGCGCAAATTTTCTCCGCCTTCGTACACAATAATGGCTTTGTTGAGGTCCACTGCCGTGCGCCGCAGGGAGGATTTGACGGGTTTAGCTTCAATGGTGAAGGGGGCACCAAAAGCCTTGGCCAATTCTGCACTCGGCAAATGATCGGAGGTGAAACGCACTTGTGGGTAATTGTAATGCCCGCGCCCTCCGGTATGGAAATCAATGCCAAAATCAATGACGGGCAAAATTTCACGGGTAAAAATCCGGGCTACCCGCGAAGCCAAAGAACCGGTGGCATTGCCGGGGAAGCGGCGGTTTACATCTTTTCCATCCGGCACATCCCGGGAGAAATTAATGAACCCATAAACGTTGAGCAATGGAATGGCAATCACTGTACCCGCGTGCAAATGCGTGAATATCCCTTGTTCAACGGAGCGCCGCACAATTTCGACCCCATTGACCTCGTCGCCGTGTACGCCACCCAGCGCAACCATACATGGCCCTACCCGGGGCCCCCGATACACATGGGCTCGGATAGAAATAATGTTTCCGGAAGGAATTCGTCCTACTGGAATTTTGATGACTACATTTTGCCCTGCCTCAATCAGCGTATTGTAAATCTTGATGGGTTTACTTTGGGTGGCTTTAGTACGGGAATAACCTGTGTTCATTCATTTCGAATTTCATTTGCCTGCCTATGACACCAGTTTAAAACCGGGTCATGGGCAGGCTATTTATGTAACGGGGCGCTTGAGACAAAAAAAAAGAGTTTCCCGGGGGGGGGATTTGGGGGGGGGGGCGGGGGGGGGGGGGGGGGGGGGGGGGAAAGCGGGGGAACAGGGCAGCAGCCACAACAAGAATGCATCACACGACCAGCTTTTTTTTCAAGCTGCCGTTTTTTAACGCCAAAACTTTCTTTTCAACGAAATCAAAAATTTTACCAGCAACATCAATCTGAGTCGTATTTTCGATGCCTTCCAAACCAGGCGAAGCGTTGACTTCCATAATCAAAGGGCCTCTTTCAGAGCGCAAAATATCTACACCCGCTACATCCAAACCCACGGCTTTGGCTGCCGTACGGGCTACATGATCTTCTTGCGGGGTCAGTCGTTCTTGTTCTGCACTGGCACCCCGGTGCAGGTTCGAGCGGAATTCTCCATCCCGCGCCTGACGTTTCATGGATGCGATCACCTTGCCATTGACGACAAACGCCCGAATATCGGCTCCACGTGCTTCGCGGATGAATTCCTGCATGATCACCCTTTCATTTAACCGGTGAAAAGCCTCGATTGTTGATTCGGCATTGCGGTAGGATTCCGACAAAATAACCCCTAAGCCATGGGTGCTTTCCAGCAATTTGATGACTACTGGCAAACCGCCCACCATTGAAATCAGTGGGCCGATGGGTTGACCTTCGCCCACATAGGCTGTTTGAGGTACATCCAGTTCTATCTCTTGCAAACGTTGCAAACAGCGCAATTTGTCGCGCACCAGCAAAAGGGCTTCAGGCCTTACGGTAGAAAAAACCTTCATCAAGCGCAATTGGGTAAGCACTGCCGCCCCCATCAAGGTGAAATTGGTGGAGATGCGCGGGATCACTGCATCCAGGTGGCTGAGCGGGAAGTCTTTGTAATACATTTCTGCCCGGCCTTGTTCCATGATCAAACTACATTGTTTGTAGTCAATGAGTTCGATCTGATGCCCTCGAGCAAGTCCACAGCGCTGTAGCGACTGCGTAGAATATACTTCCTGCGAAGTAGAAAGGATGCCTATTTTCATTGTTGCTTACTTGGATATTCATGTGGATTATACAAACACTCCAGAGCGGGCAATTTACAACTAAACTCCATTGAAGCAATTTTTAGGCCCTACTTTTGGACAGACATTCGTCGAATAGCCCAATTCTGACAAAACTGAAGTTCCTTCAATAAATGGAGATTATTTTTACCTTAGCCGCATAATCTTCATATCCATGTATTTCCGAATTCTTGCATCGATATTTCTTTTTTTGGGCCTATGCCCAAAACCAACGGTTGCGCAAAGCCAATTCAATTTTTCTGATAGCACGCGGGTTAGTTTGCTTACCTGTTCGCAAGGCAATGCCTTGTACAGCACCTTTGGGCACAGTGCAGTGCGGGTGTACGACCCCCTCAGCGGCATGGATGCGGTGTTCAATTGGGGTATTTTTGATTTTGCTACCCCCAATTTTTACTGGAAATTCATGCGTGGAAAGTTGCTCTATCAAATGGGCGGAGAACGGTTTACGGATTTTTACGCCGAATACCAGTACCTGCGCCGTGGCGTCGTGGAAACCCCGATGAATTTGCCTCTCGAAGCCAAACGCAAGCTGATCAAAACCATCGAAACCAATTACTTGCCCGAAAACCGCAAATACAAATACGATTTCTTTTTCGACAATTGTGCGACCCGCATTCGCGACGTAGTGGAACGTGCCCTGCCCATTCAATACGCGGATACCACTCGAACCATCAAGCCTTTGCGCCGTTTGTTGGACGAATATCTGGGTAATTTACCCTGGTCTGATTTTGGCATCGATCTGGTTTTGGGGTTGCCCGCCGATCAGATGGGGACTTTTCGCTACGAGATGTTTTTGCCGGATTATTTGGGTAAAAACCTCCCCCACGCGCAGTACCAGGGCAAACCCATCACCGGGCCAGAAAAACGATTGCTGCCTGCCGATCCACTGCCGCCTTCCAAAGCCCCCAAACCCATCGTGCTCATGTCGGCCATCATGTTGATCTGGGTAGGTCTGGGTTTTTTAAAAAATAAAAGCTTTGTCCGTATCCTGGATCGCTTGTTTTTTGTGGTCATTGGCCTGGGGGGCTGTTTGATGCTCTTCCTTTGGTTCGCAACCGATCACCTGGCTACCAAAGACAACCTCAACGTAATTTGGGCCAATCCGCTGTATTTTTTCGCGCTGGGTTCGCTCCGAGGCAAACGGCAGTATTGGCTCTGGATCATCGGTGGCTTGTGCGTGTTCACCCTCCTCTTTTTCCCTTTTTCGCCCCAACTCTTGCATCCGGCGATCATTCCGATTTTGTTGAGAAGCGGGGCGGGGCTGCCTTTTTTCTCGGCCCACCACACACCAAAACCCAAAACCTAAAGAAACCCCAACCTCACCAAGCCAATTCAAAACCGTCATCTTCGACCTCGGCGGCGTACTCGTCGACTGGAACCCCCGCTACCTGTACCGTCAAATCTTCCGCGATGCGGCCGAGATGGAACGATTCCTGGCCGACGTCACCACTGGCCACTGGAACGAGCAGCAAGACGCCGGGCGGACTCTGGCTGAAGCTACCGAACTACTGGTAGCGGAACACCCGCATTATGAACCCGAAATCCGCGCTTTTATGGCCGCTGGACCCAGGAAATGTTGAACGGGGCCATCGAAGATACCGTAGCCATCCTGGATGAAATCCGCAACAAGGGCAAACACCGGGTGTATGCACTCACCAACTGGTCGAATGAAACCTTTCCCTATGCCTGGATAACTTCCACTTCTTGCATTGGTTTGAAGGCATTCTGGTTTCCGGCGACGAAAAGTTGATCAAGCCCGATCCGGCGACGCCGAGTTGATCCTGAGCCGCTACAACATCGAACGCAGTACGGCTTTGTTCATCGATGATAACCTCAAAAATGTACACGGTGCCTTGGCGGTGGGATTGCCTGCGGTACAGTTTGAATCGCCAGAGCAGCTGCGGGCGTTTTTGGTAGAGAAGGAGGTGTTGTAGCAGCGAAAGGTTCTGGTTTTTTTGTACAGAAATCTTTATATTTGTACAAAAGATACAAAATGGTCGCTACAACGGAGTTAAGTAATCTTCAGAAAGAGTTGCTTAAACTTTATGCCCCTACAATATTTCTGACGAGCAATTACTCGCCATTAAAAAATGTTAGTGAAATTCTTTGCACGAAATTGATCGTCAAATGAATGGTAGTGGGTTGAAAAAGCCTGGGGGAAGAAAAATTCAAGAATGGAAAACAGGCCATTTTCGGACTCCATATAATCCGTAATTTGTGAAAGTTGTATATAGACACTCAATGTGCTCTGATTTCTCTGCCGCTGCATTCTCCACATACCGCCCTATCTTTGATGGATTAAGGAACGGTGATTTCACCTTGGTGGTTCCAATGAAATTTTACGAGTACGGAAGAGATTCTAAACAAACAGATTAATCCTGAAATAGCTCAAAATGTAATCAAATTTATACTTGCTTTACCAAACCTGATTGAACAACAAATTTATTTCAAATGGGGCTTGATTTCGATTGATCCAGACGACAACAAGTTTGTTGATTGTGCAATTGCATCCGGTGCCAAATTCATTGTGACGGAAGATAAACATTCAATTCCATTAAACAAGAGGACTTCTTCTCTTTGGAAATTATCAATTCGGATGCATTTGTGAAAGAGCTTTAGATCAAGTTAAGATAAATTGCACATTGACTATTGGATATTGCTATGGGTATTGGAAAATTGGTATTCCTCCCGACAAAATAAGCACACATAGTGCCTGTGTAATCCTAAGCTTAGCGCATCAACAAAACTAAACGCACCTGTGATGAAAAACTACACGACCCAAAGCCTCATCTTGGCTTTAACCCCTTATGGCTTCCATCCTGTTTGGTCAGAGCCCTATGTCCGGTTTTTTCTCAGCCCAACGGAAGCAGAGCACTTGTACCACCATCCCTCCAAAAAACCCGACTCCACTTTTTTCCATACCCCCATCAGTCCAATACAGGCCGAACGTGAAATTGGGCATTACCTGAACCTGTCATCAGCAGAGGTGTTTTTGGACCAAAAAGATCCAGTTCGATCCAGTCACCGAAAGTTTTCACTGTAAGCGTTCGCCAAAAGAGGGTGTTGGAAGTGCGAACGCCCAGCCACGGCACGTATTACCAATTGCAGCGGCAGGTCGAAAAACACCGATCCTTGCTCCTTACGATCGGTTTGCCTCCACGTCGGTGGGGCGGCTCATCACCTGGCCCTTGCGGGTGCTGAGTACACCCGTACGGTATGTTGCCCGCAGCATCCGTGCCCGTCACTGGAGGTTGCCCTGGAAACATTGGTTTTCTAGAAATTACAATCGTGAATTGCAAGGGTACATTGCCTTGAGTCAGCCCATTTATCGCATCGGTGACACCTTGAAGATGAAGGCTTATGTGACCGCACCGGGAGGCCGACCGTTGAATGCAAAACTTGAGTTGAACATCGCCCAGCGTTGGCCAAAACAAGTGCTGAACAAAACCATTGAACCCGAAAAACCGGGCGTGTACATCTTTGATTGGCCTTTAGCGGATACGCTCGATATTGATCGGGATTACTACATCTCCATCACACATCCTGGACATGAGCAATGGTCAAATTTATCACAGCCCTTTCGGCTGGAAGCCTATGAACTGGACGAAGTCAAGACATGAACTGACCTCGTCAACCACTCTTCCAACGCGGAGAAAATGTTCCTAACCCTCAGTGCCAAAACCACCAATGGGCTAAGTGTGCCCGATGCTGAAGCAGAAATATTTTCGCTGGCGGGAGCAATCCATCGTTTTCATGCCGAGCAGGTTGCGGTGCCCGACACCCTCTGGCACAGCAAAGAAAGCCTGGGTGTACGTGGAGAATGGCGCCTGGTTTTGCCCGATTCCCTGCTTCCGGCAGCATCGATGGATCTGCGCTGCCACGTTTATTTCAACAACAGCGCCGGTCAACTGGATTTTAAAAAAAAGTAGTCAATTTTTAAACCAGTCTGATGTGAAACTCAGTCTCGACAAATTCAAGGATCGCTTCCAGTACCTCAATTCCCGTGATTCCCTGATTGTAGAAGAACAGTTGTATGGGGAGGCGAAAGTGATCTTGCCCCGGTACGCTTCCCCCTCGATCCCGATATAGCCGCTTATCTACTTTTGGGGAAAACGCCTGATGCACTTTTTACCCTCGATCTCCAAAAAGAAGACCATCGTGTTGCCCTTGCCGGACAGCGCAACCAGGATTCCATTCATTTGTCGATTGAGAATCCACGACGGCTACCCCTGTGGTACCAAATCAAAACCAGCGCAGGATTGGTGGAAGAAGGATTTACCCGAGATACTGCGTGGTTTTGGCAACGTCGGGATGTTGATGCCAGTGCCTACCATTTGTTCTACCAATACCTTTGGGCTGGCGAAGTTTTTAGTGAAAAATCAGGAATTCCGCCATTATTCCAAGGCGCTTTCCATCAAGTTGAAGGCCAGATCGCGTCATCCCCGGGCAAGAAAACAACTACCAGACACGGGTAACCCGCAGCTCCGGCCGCCGGCCAAGGAGGCGTAGACCTCAGTGCCGGGGCCATCAATGCCTCAATTTGGCCCACAAACCAGTTACAGCGTCCCAATATTGGTTTCCGCAAACAATTGTCACCCAGGTATTTCCCCCGTTTTGAGTTGAATACCCTCGATCCGGATTATAATCTTCCCATGTCTCGGTTTTTAGTACAAGCCTTCCATTTGCAGGATACCTTGTATTACCAATACCGCTACACCACCGATTGCTCAGCGAACGACGCGACTCTTCCATGCAGCGCGACTCTTTTACCAAAGCATTGCCCAATTCGCCCCTTATGTAGTCAAAAGGCAAAATGCAAACCATTACCTCATTTACGCCAACCGAAAACTGCTGATTATTACGATACCTAGGACAATCAGGCCTACAGTTTTGTCGCCCCGGCGGGAGCAACAAAATCGTAATCCGCACTTAAGAGCATGAATACATCCTGGACAGCGTACAACTACGCAAAGGCGAAAAAATTGGTCGCCTTGAAAAACCAAACTATTTCAGCGATGCCGAAAAAAACCTGGTTAACCGAAGCATTTTTGCGTTGCATCAAATCCGGGCTGGCGATAGTATTTTTATTTGGGACCATCCCCAAAACATCCATTTCGCGACGTACCAATCCGGAGCCATTACATTGGGCCTTTGCCAGTGGGGCAAGCTTGAGCTACGTGAACATCAATCATTTCAAAAAATCCTTTGTGTTCGAGCCTGGCTTCAGCTATGATGTTGCCAAAACCCGCGAACGTCTGTACGAGTATAAGGTACTTCTCGATCTAAAAAACAGCCGCCAACTGCCCAAAACCATCCCCATCCCGCCATCGGACAATCCAGCATTTCACCCCGCTCGGTTAGGCTTTTTCCCCTCGTCGGTCTATTCTTTTTGATAAATACCCAGTAAGGAAGAAAAATTAAGCGGGAAAATATCAATTTGCGTATCCCGTTTCCAGTTCACAACCTGATTCTACGCGCCTTTTATTGGTGCTGATCAGAAATGAGGCCAATGGACAAAAATGGACACTGGCTCCTTCCACCCGCCGCATCAATAATCTTCCAGCGGGCATTTACGAGTTATTGCTCTTCAGTGAAACCGAAGCCGTATTCCGCAAAAACATCCAGATTCGTCGCGATACCTTGCTTTTTGAAGATTTATCCCAAATCCGCTTCAGCAAAGTTGACAGCCTTTTGCCAAGTATTTTGGGTCAAAATTATGTGCCGATCCAGCCAGTGAACAGTACAAGCTCCATCAACAATACCTACAATGGTAGAACGCAACTCATCCGGGGCCGCATCCTGGATGACAACGGCGAGCCCTTGATTGGAGCTGCGGTGTTGGTAAAAGGCACCAGTATTGGCGCAGTGACCGATATTGATGGCTACTATAGCTTACCGGTGCCGTTCGACCAGTTATACAGGATACACTACCAGGAAATTGACTATGATGCTGGTCGCCGTTATGGGTCTACCGATTTTACCCTGAATGCAAGTGCAAGCCTATCGGAAGTAGTGGTAACGGGTCTTGTATGATGCCCACTAAAAATCTGTCGAGAACTGTTGCCTAACGGCAGGAAACGTTGCAGGAATAGTTGCTGGGGTAAATGTGAAAGGATCAAGATCAGCAACCGAATACTATTTGGATGGCGTTAGCATAAGGGGTGGTAAATCGATGGACACCATTCTTAGTTACACCGGAATCCGCAGCAGTTTTCACGACCACGCTTTCTGGCAAACCCCGCCTGGGCAGCAACCGCTACGGAGAAGCCCAGTTCAAGGTCAAATTCCCCGACGACATCACCAATTGGAAAACCTTTGTGATTGCGGCCGATAAAAACCGCCAAGCGGGTTTGTACACCGGGAACATCCAATCCTACAAGCCGCTGATGGCGCAGTTGAATCTGCCGCGTTTTTTGGTTCACGGGATCGTTTCACCCTCAACGGCAAGGTGCTCAATTATACGCGTGATAGCTTCGCCCTTGCGCACTTATTTTCAGGCGGCGGATCAGCGCATTTACGAAAAACAAAATCAGGTAAAAGAAGGCTTGGTGGAAAAATCCGAGTATCAGGCACCCAGCCGTGGCGATTCCCTGCAATTCGGTGTGCCCTCGAAACCGCCAAGGGCTACACCGACGGCGAACAGCGCAAAATTCCGCTTTTGCCCATCGGCACCATGAGCAGATGGAGCATTTTTTGTTGATCGAACGCGATACGGTTTGTCTTGGTGAAAAAACCGGGCAGATTCAATTCCGGGCACAACCCAGTACGCTGCCCCTTTTGTTGGAAGACCTCCAGTACCTGCGCGACTACCCCTGCGCCTGCAATGAACAAACCGCCAGCAAATTGATCGGACTGCTGAGCGAAAACAATCCGCCAATCGCTCAAACAACCCTTTACGGGGAAAAAATGATTCGAGGGCGGTGACCCGGCTGAACAAGCCAAAACGCCGATGGCTCCTGGGATGGTGGCCCAATGGCCCGGCCAATGTGTGGATGAGCAATTACGTATTGCGCGCCTGAGGTGTGCCCAACAAAGCCGGGATTCTCCGCCCTGCCCTCGAATCAGGCCTGCGCTGGCTGAGTAGTCAATGGCCTTCGCAAAGAGAAACTGCGCGCCTGCAAAGTTTACAAACCCTCTTGTTGACTGGCCAAAAAATCGACTCTACCGGGCTACGCGACAGCTTGGCCAAACCCCAGAAATTACTTTGTGATCGTTTGCTCAGTGTATGGATTCAGCAGGAACTTGGGTACAAACCGGCCCTGGATACCCTGGTCAAATACCGCAAATTAGATGCCCACGGTGGTGCCTTCTGGGAGGAAAACACAGCCCAAAATTGGACTTACCACTGGAACAACAACCGCATCGCCAATACCCTGCTGGCTTATGAAATCGTCAAAAAAGCGGGTTTGACTGAAGAAATCAAACGCATCCGCTTGCACCTTTTGGCCAGACGCGGGTACACCCACCACGGCATGCGATTGGGCAATGGTTGGCGCAACACCTGGAAGTTGCATCCGTCCTAAAACCATCCCCGCGGTAACCCGCAAGGCAACCATTTGCAAGGGGGCGCATTAAAACTTTCGGGTTTTGGGAAGCCGCAAGTCGACAAGCAGGCACGGCTTCCTTTTACGGCCATTACGCCCCTTAAACTCTCGCTCACGGGCACGGGCCATTTTTCTGCACGGCCTATCAGGAATTTTGGAACAACAATCCTACGCCCAAAGCCGACCTTTTGCTGTAAGCAGCCACCTGGAACAAGCCGGAGAACCCGTCAAAGCCCTACAATTTGGCAAAGCCGCGCAACTGGTGGCCGAAGTGGACGTCAAACAGGAAGGCCAATACGTGATGATCGAAATCCCGATTCCTGCTGGTTGTTCTTACGGCGAAAAAAGCAACGGCTATCGCTTTCCGGAAGTGCACCGCGAATATTTTGCCGAAAAAAAAGTGAGTATCTTTGCATTGAAAATTTGCCGGTGGGGAAACAACCGGTTTGTGGTCAATCTGGAACCGCGATACAGTGGAACCTACACCTTGAACCCGGTGCGGGTTGAGGAAATGTATTTTCCGGTGTTGTATGGAAGGAATAGTGTGGAAACGCTAAAAATCCGGCCATGAGTAGCGTAGACTTTATCATCAAGCAACTTGTGTTCATGCCTGTTAATCAAATTATATGGACTTAAATGTTGCAGGGGCGCTGCTCATTGAGCAGATTCACCAAACCAGTGTGCTGGAGTGGACTGCGGTGGCTTTTGGGGTGAGCCAAGTATTACTGGCCCGCAAAAACAACATTTTGCTGTATCCCACCGGCATCATTAGTGTTTGTTGTGCCTCCATCTTGTTGTTTCCAATCCGGGCTTACGTGGAGACCCTTTTGCAAGGGTATTACCTGCTGATGAGCATCTATGGCGCAGGCCAATTGACAGCAGCGCCCGGGAAAAATGGATTACCTGGGCCATTGCTGGTGTAGGCTGGGGATTGCTGTATTGGGTGCTCCACACCTACACGGATTCGGATGTGTCTCTGTTGGATGCTTTTGTTTCGTCCACCGCCTGGGCGGGCATGTGGCTGTTGGCCAAACGCAAACTGGAAAACTGGGTTTGGCTCAATGTTTCTAATCTGGTGGCCATTCCGCTCCTGTTGTACAAAGAGCTGTTGATGTTTTCCATTTTGACCCTGTTCCTGTTTGTCGTGGCGATTTTTGGGTATCTGGATTGGAAAAAACACTCAATGCCACTGACGAATGACTTTAGTTCTTTTTATCCTGTGATGATAGTTATAGTTTTTTTCTATTAAGTAATCATTAATATAAATAAAATATTAAGTAATTCATTTTTATTTTTGTGCAGAATACAAAACAAACGCCTTATGGATAACAACAATAATAACGGTGCAGCCAAAGTGCCGTTTTCTGGTGGAGCACTAAAGCAGAGCGCTGGAGGGGGTACCAGAAATAGGGACTGGTGGCCAAATCAGTTGAATCTGAGCATTCTACGTCAACATTCTTCCCTCTCCAACCCAATGGGTGAGGACTTCAACTACGCTGAGGAGTTCAAATCCCTCGACCTGGATGCAGTGAAGCAAGACATCGTCGAGTTGATGACCAACTCCCAGGAATGGTGGCCAGCCGACTACGGTCACTATGGACCATTCTTCATTCGGATGGCCTGGCACAGCGCAGGTACTTATCGCATCGCCGACGGCCGTGGTGGCGCAGGCTCTGGTACCCAACGTTTTGCACCACTCAACAGCTGGCCTGACAATGGAAACCTCGACAAGGCACGTTTGCTGCTTTGGCCAGTCAAAAAGAAATATGGCCAGAAACTTTCCTGGGCCGACCTGATGGTCCTTGCTGGCAACTGCGCCCTGGAGTCGATGGGCTTTAAGACCTTCGGTTTCGGCGGTGGCCGTGAGGATGTTTGGGAACCAGAGGAAGACATCTACTGGGGTGCAGAAGGCAAGTGGCTGGAAGACAAACGCTACAGCGGTGACCGCGAATGGAAAATCCACTTGCTGCGGTGCAGATGGGGCTGATCTACGTGAATCCGGAAGGACCCAACGGAAATCCTGATCCACTTGCGGCAGCTCGCGACATTCGCGAGACCTTTGGCCGCATGGCGATGAACGACGAAGAAACGGTGGCGCTGATTGCTGGTGGGCACACCTTTGGTAAAGCCCATGGTGCTGGAGATCCAAACCTATATGTAGGTGCAGAACCGGCCGCTGCGGGCATTGAGGAGCAAAGTATGGGTTGGAAAAACACCTACGGCAGCGGTAATGCAGCTTATACGATTACCAGCGGACTGGAAGGTGCCTGGACCAGACCACACTCACCAGGGAGCAACAACTACTTTTGGAACCTGTTTGGCTACGAGTGGGAACTGACCAAGAGCCCGGCTGGTGCGCATCAATGGATACCGAAACATGACACGGGCGCACAATAGTGTACCGATGCACACGACCCTCCAAGCGTCACGCACCCATCATGTTTACGACTGACCTTGCGCTGCGGACGGACCCTGCTTACGAGAAAATCTCCAGACGTTTCCATGAGAATCCCGATCAGTTCGCCGATGCATTCGCGCGGGCATGGTCCAAGCTGACGCACCGCGATATGGGGCCACGTACGTTACCTTGGACCTTGGAAGTACCTACCGAAGAGCTCATCTGGCAAGACCCTACTGCCCGAGTTACGCATCAATTGATTGATGCTCAGGACATTGCTGCGCTGAAGGCCAATGTACTTGCTTCCGGATTGTCGGTATCCCAACTGGTTTCTACCGCCTGGGCCTCTGCATCTACCTTCCGGGGTTCTGACAAACGTGGTGGCGCCAATGGTGCCCGCATTCGTTTGTCTCCTCAAAAGTATTGGGCGGTCAATAATCCCGCTCAACTGGCAACAGTGCTGAGCACCCTGGAAAGCATCCAAAACGAATTCAACAGCATTCAAACGGGTGGAAAGCAGGTTTCGCTGGCCGACTTGATCGTGCTGGCGGGCTGTGCTGGCGTTGAGCAGGCGGCTAAAATGCTGGTCACAATGTAACCGTACCCTTCACACCGGGCGTACCGATGCTTCGCAAGCGCAAACCGACGTGGAATCATTCGCCGTCCATGAACCGATTGCCGATGGATTCCGCAACTACACGACTTCGTTACGCGATATCGGCTGAGGAAATGCTGGTGGACAAAGCGCAACTGATGACCCTGACTGCACCTGAGATGACGGTGCTGGTAGGTGGCATGCGTGTCCTGGGCACCAACTTCGATCACTCCCAGCACGGTGTGTTCACCAGTACTCCCGGAGCACTGACCAACGACTTCTTTGCTAATTTGATCGATTTTAGTACCACCTGGAATGCGAGTTCGGATGCACAAAATGTGTTTGAAGGCCGGGATCGTGCAACGGGCAAGGTGAAGTGGACGGGTACCCGGGTTGACCTCATTTTCGGGTCGAACTCCGAGCTGCGGGCCATCGCTGAAGTGTATGCTTGTGAGGACGCGCAAGCACGCTTCGTACATGACTTCGTGGCTGCATGGAACAAGGTGATGAACCTGGATCGTTTTGATTTGGCGTAAACAAATATAGTATTCGATGAGGGAGGTGGTCTGGTAACAGGGCACCTCTTCTTATTTCAATTCAATTCTTTTTGACTCGACTTTCAAGTTGTTTATTCCCCACAGCATAAACAGGATTTCTATAATCGTACCTACTAAAAATGCAACCGATGGAAGCCCATCAATGGTTATACTTACCATTCGACCAAATGCCAAGCCGCCCATAAAAATTACGCTGATTAGGGTTGCATTCCGCCAATGTTCAAATTTAAAATGCCAATGATCCAGTATGTTGCGAAGCCTAAATAAAGACCCATTGTTGCTCTGAAAACATGGTTTAAGTCGACACTTTCAACCTAAATCGAACAATAAGGGTAAAATCTTGCCAGGGTAAATGCCATAGGTCAGTCCAACCAATCCAATAGTGATGGAAGCTATTCCCAAATGTAGATTTCTGAGTCTTATGATTTGATTTGACATTTATTTTTCACTCCTTATCTACCAATTCCAGCCAACTCTTAATGATCGTTTGCAAAGCCCCTTGTTTTGCTTGCACATCATCCAAGTCTTTAAAAGTTGCAATCCGTCGGCCATCTTTATAATCTCCTTCAAGCAGTCCTGATTGGTCATTTACTTTTGCCCCACTTGGAAATACCATCATGATTCGCCCTTTGTGCAGGTTCATTACAATCAGATCCCTTTTGTATTCTTTGGGGTCAAATTCCTTCATTGCTCGGTGTAGTAAAAGCTGGGATTGTTCCATTTTATTCTTTCTCCAATTTCGGAGTCGGTGCTTAAAATAATTTGCCGTAAGGTTTCAACAATCTGGCCCACGCTTGGCTCAAGCTGTTGGATGTGTTCGGTTACCTGTTCTTGGTCGCTGAGTTTGGCCTTCATGGTTGTGTGGCGGTTTGTTGAAAAACATTTTGTGTCTGTAAAAGTATTAATAACTTTTGTTTGTCAAATTTAAATTTTTCAAATCAGAATCCTTTTCATTTATTCGCTACGCAAACTCTCCACCGGGTTGGCCAGCGCTGCTTTCACCGATTGAAAACCAACCGTCAAAAACGCAATCACCACCGCCGCTGCACCAGCAAGGGCGAACATCCACCATTTGATGTCAATCCGGTAGGCGAAATCTGCCAGCCATTGCTGCATAAAATAATAGGCGATGGGTGAGGCAATGACAATGGCTACGACGACCAATTTCAAAAGTCTTTGGTCAAAAGCCCCGTGATGCCCGCAACCGTTGCGCCGAGCACCTTGCGGATGCCAATTTCTTTGGTGCGATTCAGCGTCGAAAGGGCGGCCAAACCAAATAAGCCCAAACAGGCCAGAAACACGGCAATACCGCCAGCCCAAGCAATGGTTGTGCTCATGCGGGATTCGGCCACGTAAGATTTCTGAAGGTTTTCATCCAAAAAAGTATAGCGGAAAGGCAAAATCGGCTCCGCATTGGCCCACGCGGCCTGCATTTGGCTAAGTGCCTGTTGGGGGTCTCCCGGAGCGATGCGCACAAAAAACTGTTGCGGCAAGCGACCATGAGCCATAAACAGCATCGGGTATACCTTTTCGTGGAGTGAACGGAAATGATAATCCTGCACGACACCAATCACCACGGGATTGCGCGTGGGGTCGGCCACATTGTAGCCAGTGAGTACTTGGCCGAGCGCGGTTTCGTTGGTCCAACCTAAATGACGTACCGCAGTTTCATTGAGGATAACCGAAGTCACCGTGTCCTGCGCCCGGTTGGGGTCAAAATTTCGCCCGGATACGAGGGGTAGTTTCAGCACGCGGAGGTATTCCGAGTCAATAAAATGTTCAAAAATATCGGTGGTTTTTCCTTGATACTCAAAGCGGGTATTGCCTGCAATTGTACCCGCGCCGAGCGAAAATTCTGCACCCCCGACCCCGGCAATTTCTGGACGATTGGCCAGCGATTGACGAAAACGGGCGAGGGTTTTAGTCGGATCGCTCGTACCGCTGGTATTGACCACCACAACGTTTTCCTGGTCAAAACCGAGGTCTTTCGAGCGCAAAAAATTCATCTGCCACAGCATGATGAACGTGCAGGCCATGAAGCCAACCGAAAGCACGAACTGAAAAGTAACCAGCGATTTGGTAAACCAGTTTTCTCCACCAATTTTCAATTTGCTTTTTAAGGTTTCGAGCGGCGAAAACCCAGATAATACAAAGGCGGGGTAAGTGCCCGCCAACACGCCGACCAGCAAGGCCAAGCCCGGGATCAGCCAAAAAAGCTCGGGGAATTGTTGGAAATTAAAAGTTAAGTGTTTGTCTGATAATTGATTAAAAACAGGTAAAGCACTGCGGCCAGGGCTATGCCTAACGCCATTGAAACGCAACTGAGCAAAATGGCCTCCACCAGATATTGCCTGGACAGTTGTCCGCGGCTTGCGCCAACGATTTTACGCACCCCGATTTCGCGCGCCCGGCCTGCTGAACGCCCAATGGATAGTGTCGTAAAATTGATACAAGCGATCAGCAAAATGATGCCACCGATGGCCAGCAAAATCAGTGATAGAGAAGGATTTACGCCTAAAATTGGGTCGTGATGCAGCGACTGAATGGGCAAGAGTGCGAAGGTGACGGGCGGCTCAGGTTTGTTCCACAGACCAGCGGTACGGAGTGATTTTTCTACATCG
>NZ_JADKCX010000098.1 GCF_016718685.1 Haliscomenobacter sp.
TTGACGAGCCGTTCATTTTACGGTCTAAATCCCAAAACAGCTATCTTGGCATGGATTAGTTCACGCAAAAAATTCTTCCATCACATGAAACGTCGTGATTTCCTCCATCAGATGGCTTATGCTGCGACTGGTTTGGCCGTAGCTCCATTGAGCAGTTTTGACCTGGATAGTAGCAAAAAAATGTTTTTGAATCTCTCGCCGAGTGGTCATTGCACAACGCCCTGTTTAAGAAAGGAAATGACCAACCTCGATTTCCCGTCATGGCCCGTAAGGAATTTGGTGTCGGGGTAGTTGAGTATGTCAACCAGTTCTTCAAAGACAAAGCTAAAGATACTACCTATCTCAACGAGTTGTTGATGCGCTGCAAGGACAACGGCATCAAAAACCACCTGATCATGATTGATGGGGAAGGTGATTTGGGATCGACCACCAAAGCTGAACTGGACAAGGCCATCGACCAACACAAACAGTGGGTAGAATGTGCTGAAATACCTAGGTTGCGCCACATTTCGGTCAACGCTGCCGGGTAAAGGCACTGCCGGAGAAGTGAGTCAACAGCCGTGAGGTGGAAGGTTTGAGCAGACTGGGTGATTTCGCTTCGACCATGGGCATCAATGTCATTATTGGAAAACCACGGTGGCTATTCCTCCAATGGAAAATGGTTGTCTGGCGTAATGAAGCATGTCAACAAGAAAAAAGTGTGAAGACGCTGCCCGACTTCCGGCAACTTCTGCATCACTCGCAAACAAGGCTCTTATGATTGCGCCGAGGAATACGACCGTTACATGGGCGTACAGAATTGATGCCTTTTGCCAAAGGAGTCAGTGCCAAGAGCCACGATTTCGATACCCAAGGTAACGAAACGCATACCGATTATGTCAAAATGTTGAAAATCGTAAAAAAAGCGAAGTTCAAAGGATATGTCGGAGTGGAATGAAGGAGGAAAATTGGCGAAAAAAGAGGGATCAAATTGACCAAAGCGCTACTGGAAAAGGTAGGCCAAAATGGTGTAATTTAACTACTATAGACACCTTAGACTGACCTTACATCACAAGTCTAAGGTTTTGTGGAACGACGGATCTTAAAAACAACCCATGCACATTGATCAAATTGATGCATTCATCGCCGCTGGCCTTAAAGAAGATGTGGGTACTGGCGATGTCACCTGTTTGGCCTGCATCCCCAGCGATGCCCGCAACCGTGCCCGTTTGTTGGTAAAAGATGAAGGGATATTGGCGGGGATGGAAATTGCGGAGCGCGTTTTTACAACCGTAGACCCCAATTGCCACTTTGAAAAACTATTGGACGATGGTGCCGACATTAAATACACGACCTCGCTTTTATTGTAGAATGCCAAACCCAAGCCTTATTGCAAGCTGAACGCCTGGTACTCAACACCATGCAACGCATGAGTGGCATTGCCACCCTGAGCAGGCAGTACCATGATGCTGTGGCAGACCTTCCAGTTAAAATTCTGGATACGCGTAAAACCACCCCATTGATCCGTTTTTGGAAAAATGGGCCGTGCGCATTGGCGGTTGTCACAATTACCGCGATGGCCTATACGATTGGTTCATGATCAAAGACAACCATACCGATGCCTGTGGAGGCATTCAGCCAGCCATTGAGCGCGTGGATGTTTATCAGCGAGCGCATGGTCTAAACCTGAATGTGACGGTGGAAGTCCGTAACTTGCATGAATTGCAACAGGTGTTGAATACGGGAAAAGTTACCCGCATCATGCTGGATAATTTCCAACTGGACGCCATGCACACTGCTGTAAAAATGGTCAACAAACGTTTCGAGACCGAGGCTTCGGGCGGAGTAACTTTAGAGACCCTGCGCAATATTGCACTCACGGGTGTAGACTACATCTCCGTTGGGGCATTGACGCACTCCGCCCAAAGTCTGGACTTGAGTTTAAAGGTGTTGAAAGAATGATGGGTGCAGGTTGATCAGAAAATAATCAGATCGGCGAAGCTTTTATTTTGTCTTTTATAGAGGCTATGAGGGCAGGAGAAGGTTTTCGTCGATCAATTTTTGTCTTTATAAACTCTCTAAATGTTCGCTCTTCTTTGAGAATGTGCATGAATGCCGGATTCGTTTGAATCTCCTTGAGCAGATCGCGGCTTTCTTTGTCACTGAGTTCGTTGTCCAGGAATAATCCCACTTTCTTGATGAACTCATCATAGGTGATTGGACTCTTTACCATAGCTTTGTTTTTTTTGGTTGTCCTTGCTTCTTGATGTGATCGCTGGCTTGGATTTCCCGGTAGCATTTTTAAATTAAGGTTAACAAAACTTCGCCAACCCTTGCCCCTGCAACCCATGAATCAATTCAGGGGTTATTTCAGGGGTTTTCGGGCATAAAAAAAGGCCCCTTCCTCGCACCTTCCCAGGTATGGAGCAGAAGAAAAGGCCTTGCCCCAAGACAGTAGTAGTCATGGGTTAACGATTATCTTTGAAGCCCATGGACTGGGCGTACAATCTCAGTTCTGCTTTTACGCTGTTCCGTGCCCGGTTCAAGCGTGAACGCACCGTTCCGATGGGAATATCCAAAATTTTGGAGATTTCTTCATAAGAAAATTCTTCCACATCGCTCAACAACAGTACAACCCGAAAATTGACCGAAAGTTTATTGATGGCGTGGGTAACTTCATCGCCCATCATCGACTCATAAGTTTCTTCGGCCAAGCCAGCGTGTGCACTGGTGTAGGGGGTGTTTTCCCGGTTTTGGAAAGCAATGACTTCATCCAATTCTTTCATCACGGGGCCACGGCTTTTGCGGCGGTACTCGTTGATGAAGGTGTTTTAGAATCTTGAAAGCCAGGCCTTAGCGTTAGTACCTTCGATGTATTTGTCGATGGCCTTGTACGCTTTCATGTACGTTTCCTGCACCAAATCTTCAGCATCCTGCTGATTGTAGGTCAGATGGTAAGCAAAAGTAAGCAGCGCCTCTGCCTGAGGCAGCAACTCCTCCTCCAGGATACGATCGTAATTCATGCTTTGCGTTGCTTGTGCTACCATAAAATTAGGATTTTTTAGGTTTCAATGCATCAACCATAGCCTAAATTTAAAAGTTCCCGGTTTTGGAAAAAAGTTGAAAAGTTTAGGGGTTGAAATGTTGAAAAGAGGTTGAAGAGTTAATGGGGCTTCCATTCCTCTAGCATAGTGCTCACACTCAAACCCACTCTTCAACATTTCAACCCTAAACTTTTCAACTATCTTTATTCGCCAATTGTCCGCAGGCCGCATCAATGTCTTTTCCTCGGCTGCGTCGCACCGTCACTGTGATTTCACGTTCGCGTAAGTAGCGGGCAAAAGCATCGATCCGGTCTTCTTCGGATTTGAGGTAGGGTACATCACCGATGGGGTTGTACTCGATGATGTTGACCCGCACGGGGAAACGCCGGCAAAGTTTGGCCAGATTGGCTGCATCTTCGAGTCCGTCGTTGACGTTTTGGAAAGTAATGTATTCGTAGCTGATGCGGTTGTGGGTTTTGCGGTAAAAATATTCCAGGGCATCCATCAATACTGCTAGATTGTTCTGCTCGTTGATGGGCATCAGTTCGTCGCGTTTGAGGTCGTCGGCGGCGTGCAAGGAGAGGGCGAGATTGGTTTTACAACCATCATCGGCCAGTTTTTTGATCATCTTGGCAATACCCGCCGTGCTGATGGTGATACGCCGGGGCGACATATGCAGGCCATCGGGAGCAGTGAGGCGTTCAATACTTTCCATCACGTTGCTGTATGCCAGCAGGGGCTCGCCCATGCCCATGTACACAATATTGCTCAAGGGGTGGCCAAAGGTTTCCAAACATTGTTGGTTGACCATCACCACCTGGTCGAAAATTTCAGCGGCGTCGAGGTTGCGCACCCTGTTCATACGCCCGGTAGCACAAAATTTGCAAGTGAGGCTACAGCCGACCTGGCAGGATACACAAACGGTAAAACGTTTGTCATCGGGTACGGGAATCAGTACCGACTCGATCATGTGTCCGTCGTGCAGCCGAAAACGCGATTTGATGGTGCCATCGGCGCTGCGTTGTACCTTGTCTTCTACAATGCCATTGATCACAAAGGATGCTGCCAACTTTTCGCGCAGGCTTTTGGAAAGGTTGGTCATGGCGTCAAAGGAACGTACCCCTTTTTGCCAGAGCCACTCGTACACCTGTTTGGCCCGAAATTTGGCCTCCCCCATTTCCTTGAACAACTCCTCCAGCTCCGCCAAGGAGCGCTGCCGGATGTCCATACGTTCTTTCCCATTCATGGTGCAAAGATAAGCAACTTATGGGATTAGCGTAGTGGCAAGAGTTTTGGTTGAAATGGAGTGATTGGTATTTTTATTGTAACCACGGTTACCGTAACCACCGTTACGAAAATTGTTTTATCTTTGCCCTATGAGATTTTACAACCGCGAAAAGGAATTACAATCCTTAAAAGACATCCAAGCCGCTAGCCACAACAGCTCAAAAATGACGGTGATCGTAGGGCGCAGGCGCATTGGGAAAACTCGGCTGATTGCAGAAAGCTTGAGCGGGGTACCGTATTTGTATTTTTTTGTAGCCCGCAAAGACGAAAAACTCCTCTGCGAAGAATTTACTACCCAGATCAAAGAAACCCTGGGCATCAATATTTATGGGGAGATCAGCCGCTTCAAAGACATATTTGCGTTTTTGATGGATTACGCCGAGCGCCAACCCTTGTCCCTGGTCATTGATGAGTTCCAGGAATTCAATCGCATCAATCCATCGGTTTACAGCGACATGCAAAACACCTGGGATCGTAAAAAAGAGCATACCCAAATGAATCTGGTGCTCAGCGGATCGGTTTTTTCACTGATGAAAAAAATATTCGAGAACAGTCGAGAACCCCTGTTTGGCCGCGCCAATGAACGTTTGCACGTCAAACCTTTTTCGGTAAATACCTTGAAAAAAATCCTGGACGAAAATCAACCCAATTATACCTCCGAGGATCTGCTGGCCTTCTACATTTTTACCGGAGGTGTTCCCAAATATATCGAGTCATTTATAGATCGGAAAAAACTGTCTTATGCCGATATGTTGGGGGAAATTTTTAAAGAAAACTCTATTTTTCTCGAGGAAGGCAAAAATGTACTGATCGAAGAATTTGGCAAAGAATATACGACCTATTTTTCGATTTTGTCTTTGATTGCAGGCTCTAAAACTTCACGCAGCGAAATTGAAAGCATTTTGCAGAAAGACATTGGTGGATACCTCGGCAAGCTGGAAAATGAGTACCAAATCATTCGTAAAGTGCAACCTATGTTTGCAAAACCTGGTGGAAAAAGCATCAAATACGAGATTGAAGACAAGTTTTTGAATTTTTGGTTCAGGTTCATTTACAAAAATAAGGGAGCGGTAGAAATTGGCAATTTCGAGTACCTAAAAGCAATTGTACAGCGCGATTTTCCAACGTTCAGCGGGCATTTTTTGGAAAAATATTTCATTGAAAAACTTGCTTTGTCGGGGGAGTGGTCAGAAATTGGCAGTTATTGGGAGAGTGGTTTTCAAAATCAGATCGACATTGTGGCGCTGAATCATTTGACCAAAAAGGCACTATTAGTAGAAGTAAAACTAAATGAAAAGAAATATTCGGAAGCGCTCTTGATCAGTAAAAGTGTAAATCTTGCCAATCAGCTGAAAGGGTATACGCTTGAGTTCCGCAATTTTTCATTAAAAGATATGTAGCCTTTACTTCTTCCGCTCGGTCACAAACGTCACCAAATCCCGCAAGGCTGTCCGCGACTCCGACTCCGGGAAAGTATCCAAGATTTCAAAAGCCTCTTGCCGGAAGCTTAACATCACCGTTTCGGTGTATTGAATACCTCCACTTTTGCGGACAAACTCGATCACCTCTTTTACTTTTTCAGGATTTTCGTTGTGGCGGCGCACCAGGCCGATGATGTGGCGGCGGGTGGCTTTATCGGATTTATTGAGGGCGTAAATCAGCGGCAGGGTCATCTTTTTTTCTTTGATGTCGATGCCCAGGGGCTTGCCTACGTCGTCGGTGCCAAAGTCGAAGAGATCGTCTTTAATTTGGAAGGCGAGGCCAATTTTTTCCCCAAAAAGGCGCATGCGCTCGATGGCGTCTTCGTCGGTAGTGGAGGAAGCAGCACCAGCCTGGCAGGCGGATGAAATGAGCGAGGCGGTTTTTTGGCGAATGATTTCGTAATACACTTCTTCTTTGATGTCGAGGCGACGGGCTTTTTCAATTTGCAGCAACTCCCCTTCGCTCATTGCTTTTACGGCATCAGAAACAATTTCCAAAATTCGGAATTGCTTGTTGCGTACAGCTAAAAGCAGGCCTTGTGACAACAAAAAATCTCCAACCAGCACCGCAATTTTGTTTTTCCACAACGCATTGACTGAAAAGAAGCCCCGACGTTCCATGGAGTCATCCACCACATCGTCGTGAACCAGGGTCGCCGTATGCAACAGTTCGATCAAAGAAGCAGCTACATAAGTGGCCTCCACCACGCCACCACAGACCTGGGCGGCGAGGAATACGAACATCGGTCGCACTTGCTTGCCCTTGCGGCGAACAATGTAATAGGTAATTTTGTCCAGCAGCGGAACCGAGCTGCGCATGGATTGTTTGAAGTGCTGTTCAAACTTGATCAACTCCTGATCGATTGGCTTCTTAATGGTATCCAGCGACATATCCCAGTATACAGAAGGTAAAGTATAGCGGTAAAGGTAAAGAAAAGCACGAAGAGTACAAGTTTCATTCTTTTCTGAAAAATTGATAAAAAGTCACCGCTTTACCTCCTGAACGCACCACCACCAAATAGCTCCCGGCTACCAACTGGTTCAGGTTTAATTTCTTCAAATGTTTACCAGCCTGTAAACCAGGAAAATCTTGCTTGACCAATTCTTTTTTCAGGGTATTGTACACACAAATTTGTACCTCTCCAGCCTGAGTAAGGCTAAAAGGAATACTCGCCTCATTGCTGAAGGGATCTACCGAACAAGGGGCCAGTTTCGCCCATTCTTTGTCATTGGTAGTCGATTCAGCCATTTCTGCTGGACTCAGCGTAGGCACTGCCGGACGGTTGTTTGGGGCATTTTGGGTCAACAAAGCTGCTTTTTTGTTGACGATTGTCAATACACTGCCATTGCTGGGTTCCCAAAGTTTGAGGCCAATGGGCAATACAAAAGGGCTTTTGCTTTCCATGACGCCCTGAGATTGATCGGAAATAACGGTGCGCACTTCAATTTTTCCCTGTTCAACATAAATAAGGTTGAAGTGATTGAAGCTACCGCTGTTTCGGGTCCATTTTTTATTGTCATCGCTGTTCCGCAGGGGTGCTCCCCAACAACCTTCGCCCACATACACCGTGCCACGTTCGTCATCACGAATGAACCCCTCTGCACTGCCAATTTCTTTGGACACCCGAATGGGGTAAGTCCATTTGGCTACGTGGCTATCCGATTCCAGCGCAAGTTGTACCTGATGGTACAAAAACAAAGGTGCCCAGTTTTGTACCAGGTCATCGCGTTCTGGTTTGCCCGTGGTATGCGGGCGCATGGCGTGGTGGTACTGGGCAAAACGCCAAGTAAAACCTTTGGCGCCATTCAGTTCCCGTTCCAGCCAGGTTTTTTGATCTCCACCACTGGCTGCCATGGTATTGAGGGTAAGCAGTCGGAGTAAGTTGCCACCAAAACTCAAGGCGTAGTAAGCATCGGGATAAGGAATATCAAAAATTTCTTGCAAACTGCGGTTGTCCATTTCATGGTTGCCCCGAGCCACTACGACAGGCGTAATGCGCCCATCACCCCCGATGGTGTATTGCCAATCGTCGAGCCAAAGCAGCCATTCCGGGCCTGTGTCAGTAGCTGTCATGTCGCCATTGAACAACACAAAATGGGGGCGTATTTTTGAGACCAGCGTATTGGCGCTGATGCGGGCTTCGCGGTTGTTGCGAGAATCTCCCCCGGAGATGATCGACAAGCGTTCGGTAGGAACGTTGGGAACGGTACGGAAAGAATATCGCCTGCTGAGTCCTTCGCTGTCTTTGACCACAAAAAAATAAACTGTATTGGGCTTGAGTCCCGTGAGTCGGGCAAAATGATTGTTGAGTCCACGTGCCGTTACGACCTGATCGGGTTTGCGTTTGAGCTTGTAGAGTTCCGCCTTTTGACCATTGTCGACTTCATCGTAGTAGATCATGGGGGTCGTTCCACTCAGCTGATCCCAGGCAATCACCATTGAAGTTGCAGGATCATCGCGCCACATTGCACGGAAACGGGCAGTTTTAGCCTCTAGGGCAACAGCATTCAACAGTGCCAAAAAACAAACAACCAATCGGGTCATAGACAATTATTTAAACAACACTACATTTCATCGCAATCAAAAGCGAAGATATTGTACTTTTGCGCGTGAATATTCAAAGCGACAATTTATTGTACCATGAAGGATACGGTAATTTTTGATTTGATTCACGAAGAGTTGGATCGCCAACGGAAGGGAATAGAGCTGATTGCTTCCGAAAACTTCACCAGCCAAGCCGTGCTTGATGCGATGGGTACCTGCCTCACCAACAAATATGCTGAGGGTTACCCAGGCAAACGTTATTATGGAGGTTGTGAAGTTGTGGACAAAATTGAACAAATTGCCATCGACCGTTTGTGCACTTTGTTCGGGGCAGAATACGCCAACGTACAACCCCACTCTGGCGCACAGGCCAACGCAGCCGTTTTTCTGGCTTGCTTGACCCCTGGCGATCGGGTATTGGGCTTCAATCTCGCTCATGGTGGACACCTTTCGCACGGCTCACCGGTCAACTATTCCGGCAAAGTCTACGAAGCACACTTTTACGGGGTAGAGCAGGAAACTGGCTTAATTGACATGGACAAGGTTGAAGCTACCGCCCTGGAGGTTATGCCAAAACTGATTGTTTGTGGTGCTTCAGCGTATGCCCGCGATTGGGACTACGCCCGGTTCCGTGCCATTGCCGATAAAGTTGGTGCACTGTTGTTGGCCGACATCGCCCATCCGGCGGGTTTGATTGCGGCCGGATTGCTCAACAACCCGATGGATCATTGCCATATCGTTACGTCTACGACCCACAAAACCCTGCGCGGGCCACGTGGAGGGATCATCATGATGGGTAAAAATTTTGATAACCCTTGGGGTCGCGCGACCAAAAATGGCGAAAAAATCAAGATGTCGGCCATCCTGAATAGCGGGGTATTCCCAGGGATGCAAGGTGGCCCACTGGAGCACGTCATTGCGGCCAAAGCCGTGGCTTTCCAGGAAGCACTACAACCCGAATTCAAAGCCTACGGCCTACAAGTGATGAAAAACGCCAAAATTATGGCTGATGCTTTTGTACAAAGAGGCTACAAAGTAATCTCTGGCGGAACCGACAATCACCTGATGTTGCTGGACCTGCGCTCGAAAAATGTAACGGGTAGAGATGCTGAAAATGCCCTGGTGCGCGCCGACATCACCGTGAACAAAAATATGGTGCCCTTCGATACCCAATCGCCCATGGTGACTTCGGGGATCCGGGTAGGAACCGCAGCCATCACCACCCGCGGCTTCCAAGAAGCGGATTGTTTGAAGGTAATTGACTGGATCGATACCATTCTTTCTGACGTTAAAAACGAAGGACTCATCATTGCTACCCGCAATGAGATCAACGCGTATATGGAAAACTTCCCCTTGTACGCTGAGCAAAATGTAATAGCCTAAAAATGTTCGGGGGTTCGGGAGTTCGAAGGTTCGAGGGTTGTCGAACCCCCGAACATCGAACCCCCGAACCCTCAAACTCTAAAGCCATGTTAAACGTAGCCATCCTCACCGGCGGAAACGTCGCCGAACGCAGTGTATCCCTCAAAAGTGCTGAAACGGTACGCAAGCACCTGAACGATCAAAAGTATGAGAAGTACGTGATCGAACTCAATGGCACGCAGTTTACGGAGCAAGGTACAGGCGTGGTGGTCAACCTGAATGATTTCAGTTTGCCTGCGCCCAATGGCAACATCAAATTCGATTTGGTGTACCAGATGTTGCACGGGCATCCTGCTGAAGATGGTTGTTTACAAGGTTACTTTGAGGTGTTGGGCATTCCCTACACGGGCTGCGAGGTGATGGCCAGTGCCATTACGTTCAATAAACAGGCTTGTAAAGATTTTTTGCGCAGCCACAATATTCCAATGGCGCCATCCAAAGTGCTGCGCAAAGGAGAGGCCATCAACTGGGCCGAGTTGGAAGCCATGGGCGTTCCCGTGTTTGTCAAACCCAACAAAAACGGCAGCAGCTATGGCGCTTCCAAAGTCAATACCCCCGATCAACTGGCTGGTGCCATTGAGCACGCTTTTGTCTACGACGATGAAGTGGTGGTTGAGGGTTTTCTCAAAGGAACCGAATTTTCGAATGGCGTCTTGCGCCGCAATGGCGAGGTAGTGGTGCTGCCCATCACCGAAATTGTGCCCCACAACGAGTTTTTTGATTTCAAAGCCAAATACGAAAACCAAAGCCAGGAGATCACTCCGGCACGACTGACTCCCGAACAAACCGCCCAGGTACAAGCTCAAACCAAACTGATTTACGAAGCCGTTGGCTGCCGGGGCATCTGCCGCTTTGACTACATCCTGGTAGGGGACACCTTCTTTTTCCTGGAAGCCAATACCATTCCCGGCATGTCCGAACAAAGCATCGTGCCCCAACAAGCGCGTGCCCACGGTTGGAGCATCACCGAATTGCTGGATGCAGCGGTAGATGAGGCTTTGGAAAGACAGGCAATGAAGTTGAGTGTGGGGAATTGAGGTAGCCCACCGCCCCCACAAAACCCACCAAATGTAAAATACTTTACTTTTATTTGATCTTTTGTGATCCTTATTTGACTCCTAGTCACTATTTTCACAGCGAGATAACCACTTTACGCCTTCAATTTCAGTTGCCAATGGCGACAATCTACCTCTATTCGAGATAATCCCAACATCTCCAAAAAAAATTCAGTATGGTCTAACAGATGTTAGGCCTGAGTAATTCCGCCCCTGGAATCAAGGCATACTTGTACCAATAGAACAGCTGTATCACATCTGGTTTTAAACCGTTTTACTTACTTCTACATTGCTCAATATGAGGAGGCTACACTATTATGGGTTGTGGGTGCTGGTTGGGATTTTGTTGTTTTATGGATGTAAACAAGATACCACTGCGTGGTCTGATTTGATCAAAGACCGTGCTCATACGTCAGAGCTTAACGCTTCATTTCAAGAAGCATTCTCTCTGAGGTATCAACGCAACTACCCTGCGGCTGCTCGTGCATTTGAAAGTGTATTGAAAGACAAAACCATTGGGCGAAGTACTCAAATTGATGTGCTGAATCAGTTGGGATTCATTTATTTGGAGATGGGGGATACCGCTGCCGCCATACCACTGCTGGATAAACTAGCCAAACAGGAATCAGATTTTAATGCGTTTCAACGGGCGGACTATTGGTACAATTTAGGGGTACTGAATTTGCAACGGATCAAACCGGATGAGCTAA
>NZ_JADKCX010000099.1 GCF_016718685.1 Haliscomenobacter sp.
TCGCGATAATTTTCTTCGTACAGTTTTTGCAATTTCTTGCGGGCAAAGAAAATCCGACTTTTGATGGTTCCCAATGGAGAGCCCAGCTCTTCGGCTATTTCTTCGTATTTAAAACCGTCGTAAGCCATTAAAAAGGGCTCGCGAAAATCGGTAGGGAGTGTATCTACCAAGCGCATTAATTCTCAAGAAATATCGTACTCCCGTCAATTCGCTACTCTTTCTTCGCCGGAATTGATGTAGAAATTATTGGGGGTTTGGTCAACGATCATGTTTCGACGAACCTTCTTGCGGTAATTGTTGATAAAAATGTTCCGCATGATGGTGACAGCAAAAACATAAGTTGGTTCCCCTGGTTATATTTATCGCATTGGTGATGATTCCGGCTACGCGGTATCCTGGTACAAGATCATCGCATCGTTATGAGTTACCGGTCAGTTTGGTGAAAAGGCGCGCAACGAATTGCCCACCTTGTCAAGTTGCTCGTAAGATCGGATTTTGAATCGCGTAAAGCATAGTCCGGTGAATTTATTTGGGTAACGAGAATGTAATAAATTTTTACAAAAATATAAAACCTTATGCGTTTATGCAATTATTTTTTCCTATTTAGATTGATTTTTAATAAAAAACGTCGCGCAGCGACATTTTTTGACGTAAAAGCAGAAAAATGTTAAAATTATTAACACCCATAAAACAATGGAGAATTAAATTTGTATTCTAAAAAGAAGATTCGAATCACTGTCTGACAACGACGGATGCTAAAAATTCCTCGGCAAACTACTTGAGGGACTTAATTTGGAGTTTGTTTTTTGTTCCTATTTTGGATGGTATAAATTTTTGGATGGTATGGAACCTATGGTAGAATCCACTTACTTGGATAAGAATATTCGTTTTTTGCGAAAGCGGATGAACCTGAGCCAAGAAGAGCTGGCTTTTAAAATCGGGTTAAATCGTGGCAACATTGCCTCTTATGAGAATGGTTCAGCCGAACCCAAGGTGTGTAATCTTTTAAGGATTTCCCGCCTGTTCGGTGTATCCATTTGCGATTTGGCCCAACGTGATTTGAGTGAAGGTCAAGCGGCCTCGCGAGTCAATGGACATCTGGTCTCCGATTTGCAAGATCAATTGAAAAACCCTGAGCAATTGGAAGTCATTCACAGCAACGCCCAACGGATGCTGCAAATGATCGAAGGATTGATGACTTGCAGCCGCATCAAGCTGGAGCAGGCCGATAACCAAATTCCCCAAGAGCTGCGCCTCATCATTGTAAATTTTGAAGAACTTTACCGCACCGCCCGTTCCCTCATGGATGAGCACCTTTCCCTTCTCAAAAGCCTCAACTGCAAAGATTCTTCTACAACGGAGTGACCTTTAACACGTTAAAGGTTGCAATGGGCTAGGATTGTGGATATATTGCAACGTTTTTATCAATTGCTGTATAATCCCATAGTCCCATGAAAAAATTGTCCTTTACCAAGGGCTTGCTGTTCGCGCTTTTCTTTTGCGCAGCAAGCCAGCCACTGCACGCCGTGCAGTTTGTACGATTGTCTTTGGCCGAGGCCAAAGCTCGTGCCGCCCAACTCCAACGTCCACTCTTTGTCAATTTTCACGCCAACTGGTGTTTGCCTTGCCAATGGATGGACAACAACACCTTCCTCGATCCAAATGTATCGGATTATCTGAGCCTCAACTACCTGGCCGTCAAAATCGATGTTGACGAGGTACAAGGTTATGCCGACAAAGAGGCTTGTGGGGTGAAATTTTTGCCCTCCATGCTGGTTTTTAATGCGTCGGGGATTGTCGTAGCCCGGTATGAGGAAACCCTCGATGCCGGGCAGTTGCTAACGCTGCTTCAGCGGTACAATACCCCCGAAAACCGGGTTGCCTTGCGTCCTTTGGTGATGAATGTTAACCATACTTCCAAACCCGTTCAGGAAAATACTGCGCCAAACTTATCCGCTGATGCAGATGATGACCCGGCCAAACTGGATGCTCAGCGTCGTCGCCTAAACCTGCCGTCGAACAACCCAATGGGCAGCCCAGGGATTCGTAAGATGGGGGTACAGCTGGGTGTTTTTAGCAGCTATGAGCAGGTGATTCAGCAGGTACAGTTTTTTGAAAAAAAATTCAACAAACCGGTAAATATAAGTTCCAGACTACACAATGGGCAAACGTACTACCATCTGATTGCTGGCCCATTCGATACGCCTGCTCAAATGCAAACTTACCTCAACGCCTTACAGCGTGAAGGCCTCAAGAGTTTGGTTGTTTTAATGTGATCAGGTGCTGATGTGCTAATGTACTGATTTGCTGATGGGTTGATGTGCTGATGTACGCTAATGTTAGCTAATCAGCACATTACCCCATCAGCACATTAGCAAATTAACCCATTAACACATTGGTACATTAATTTTGTATTTTCGCCGCCATTCCCTGCGCTGGGAAATATTTGTCGCTCCGCTGCGTTTTTTTGTCGGAGTACTAAGTTCGTTCAGCGATAATTAGAATGATGAGCAAAATGAGTAGATTTTTCGGCTATCTAATCCTATTGTTATTGCCTGTAGCCGCGCTACATGGTCAAAACATCAACACCATTAAGTTTGACCCACGGGGTAAAAGCGGCCAATTGCGCCGTGCTTGCAACAACGAAGCGGGTACTGTATCTATCGGGCCGATTCAGGGGCAAAGCAATACTTCAGGGGGGGGGACCATTTACCTTTGCTTTGGAGACTCGATCAGAATTACCCACAATGGGGATTTCGTCATCGATGACCCCAATCCCATCACCAACTCAGGCATCGTCTATTTGGTGACCACTTGCGCGCCTTCGACTGAATTTACCGGGCCAGATACCAGCGATATTTTGAAACAACCCTGTTTGTTTCCCGACGCCTCGGTTACCATCGGCAATACGGTCATCCCCAAAGGGCTTTTTTGGACGGTTTCCGGGCAACGCAATGGCAACATTACCTACCGAAACGATGGTCGATTCATCCAGGCATTTGGTAAAGGTGCTCCGGTGGCGCTTTACTTTGCGCCCATCACCATCGATAATTTTGCTGGCGACAGATACGAAGCGAATGGCTGTGTAAACCTCAATTCCGATGCTGCTTACCGCATTGCCTTCCTCAAACCAATTGATACTGCGCGGGTACGTACCCGGGTCAACAATGCGGGTTGTACGGGTTCGTTTATCGTTGGAGGTGGGGTTCCCGAATTCGACCCCAACGAACGGTTTACCATTACCGTAGTCAAAGAAAATGACCCCAACGTGACGGGGGTGGCCAAGGCGTCCAGTACCAACAACAATACCGCTGGGCACCTCGATTCGGTTTCCTTTTTTGTACCCGAACCAGGCCGTTACATTGTCACCATCACCGATGGCCGCAATTGCAATATGTCGTTCCCGGTAGACATGGGTGGCTGCCAGGCAGTTGGTTTTCAATTGCCCTTCCTCAATGCCAAAACTGGCGACGAAATATGTGTCAACCTCAGCACCAGCAATTTTAATAAAGTGGGGGTTTTTGAAATGAATGTACGTTGGGACACCAAAGTGCTGGAGTTGCTGCGTACCCAAAACTACAATCCAACTTTAGGTGGCTTCGGATCAAGTAATCTTGGAGAAACTTCCGACAAACTTGGCCTGGCCATATCCTGGTCGGATCCATCTTTGCAAGGGGTAACCTTGCCCGATAGTGCTACCATTTTTACCCTGTGCTTCCGCGTCATTGGGGCCCTGGGCAGCAGCAGCCCCCTGAGTTTTGAGGGTTCGCGCAACCCGGCTGAAACGGTCGGTAACTCCGAACCCGCTTCGCTGGGGTATATTTTTAGAGATGGACAAGTCAATGTTTCGGATGACGTGCTGTTTACAAGCATCCGGCAGGAAGGCTTGCAGTGTTCCGGAGAAACCAATGGGGTAATCGAGGTGATCGCGGATAAAGGAATTGCGCCTTATAGTATATCCCTCCAAAAAATAGCGCCAACGGTTCAGAATTTCCCCAGTGAACTTATCGGAATTCCTGGCGGGAAATTTAGATGGGAAGATTTGTCGGTGGGAAGATATATTGTTAGAATTCAAGACAATAGCCTTCCAAATCGCAACACCAAAGTGGATACCATTGAATTCATCGCACCAGACAACTTTGGGATCGATGCCCAAATTTTGTCCCCCGTCTTGTGCCATGATTCCAAAAGTGGAGCGCTGAATGCCGCCATATTTTTGAACTCCATTTTGGTGTCCAACCCCGATTCCACCTACAAATTTCAGTGGAATATTCCGGGTGAAACCACCCAAAACGTGGACTCTCTAGGTGCGGGACTTTATTCTGTAACGGTTACCAATGGAAAGGGTTGCCAATCCAGCTCTTCGGTTAACCTGACTGCACCAACCAGAATTGATCCCAACCCCCAAATCACGCAACCCACTTGCTCAGGAGTTGCTAACGGATCGATTGTTGTGAGGGCCTCCGGCGGGGTTCCATTCAGTGGAGGAAGATACCTGTACGAATGGGACATCAAAGCTGCGGATACCAGTGCAACATCAACCCTGGCTACCATCACCGAAGGCAACTATGTTGTGACCGTTACAGACAGTCGGATGTGTGTAAAAACCTTCACTTTTCCGGTAGAACCCTTTAAAAAACTGGTCATCGACACCTCGATCACCAATGTAACCTGCTTTGGTTTGTCGAATGGAGAAGTTATTGCTACGGGGAATACGCTTGGCGCACAAAACCAATTGCCCTTTACTTTTACCTGGTCAGGCACGACCATTTCTCCGGTCAATACACCTACAAATAGCACACTTGAAAACGTACCCGCTGGTACTTACCTGGTCACGATGCAAGACCAGGATCCTGCTGGTTGCCGCGTTACGGATACCGTAATCGTCACCCAGCCCGCCGCTTTATCCGTTGCCCTTAACCGCTTGCAAAACGAAACCTGTAACCCTGGTCAGGATGGATTTGCCTCTATCCGGGTCAGTGGCGGGATCAAACCCTACGCCTACGAATGGCGCTTGGATACGACGCTGTTGACGACTCAAACTGACTCCTTAGCCTCGGCGCTGCGCTCGGGCATGTACATCATTACCGTGCTTGACAGCAACCTCTGCGACACCAATTTTACGGTAAACGTCGGTGCTCCTACACCCCCACAAATCACCCAACTCAACGATTTCACCCTGCGTTGTTTTGGCGACCAAAATGGGCGTTTGTCGGTAAGTGCCACCCCTGCACCCAATACCACCATCACTTCCTTTACCTGGGACAATCAGGCCAATGGAGCCAACATCACCAATTTACCTGCGGGCCGCTACATCGTAACGGTAACGGGTAGTGATTTTTGTAGTTCGGTAGATACCGCTCAGGTGATTTCACCTGGCCCCATTCAGGTCGACAGCATCATCAGTGTTGCGCCGCGTTGTCCGGGAGACGCCAACGGTTCTTTGACCATCAATGTGGTTGGTGGTACTGCCCCGTACAAGTTTTTGTGGAAAGATCAAGGCAACGATACGTCGCGCTTCCAATTGCGCCCAGCTTTAGCCGCAGGCAATTACGAAGTCACCATTTTTGATGCCAATAGCTGTCCTCCGACGGTAAGCCAGGCGGTGTTACAAGATCCACCACGAATTTTGATCAATTTTACCGATAGTACCGGCGTAGCCTGTTTTGAAGGCAGTACCGATGGCCGGGCCACCGCGGTAGCCAGCTTTAGCAATGGCAATACGGGCCTGTTTGAGTTTACCTGGCAACGCAGTCAGGAAATCTTTGCTGGAGTAGCAACATCTACCGCTACCATGTTGCCCGCCGGGATGAACGTAGTGGTGGTAGTTGATTCCAACTCTTGTGCCGCTGCTGATTCCGTGCTGATTACCAGTCCGCCGGCCATTCAAATTTTGGCCGTGATCGATGCAGTAACTTGCTTCGGACTAGACAATGGAAAAGTCAAACTCACCCCTGGTGGAGGTACCCCGCCCTTTACCATCAATTGGCCAGCAACAGGCTCAACCCAGGATAGCTTGAGCAACTTGCAGGCTGGAATTTATCAGGTCGTCGTTACCGACAGCCGCAACTGCATGAAAAATCAGGACATTGAAATTCTGGAACCTGCCGAACTCCGGGTGGAAGTGGATCAAAACTTCTCCCGGCCCGCGAGTTGCAGCAATACCCTGGATGGCCGCTTTGGCGTGTTGGTCAATACCAACGAAGGCATTAACCCGCTGGGTGAAAATCCCTTTACCTGGTCGGGCAATGTATCACGCCCTGCTTCCCCTTTTGCCGAAAACCTGCCTCCAGGAACTTACTCAGTGACCGTAACCGATACCAAAAATTGTACCGACTCGGTGAGTTATACGGTGGTGTCTCCTCCACCTGTGGTTGGCCTCGTCAACCCGGTAGCCGAACCACGCTGCTTTGGCGATGCCACTACCGTAACGGTTGATACAGCCTACGGTGGCAATGGATCACTGCTGGCGGATTATACCTTCACCGTAGACAACAACGGCATCAGTTTCCCGCTCAACCAGGCGGCCAATATTTTTGCTGGACAACATGTCATTGCCATCGAAGACCAACTGGGTTGCCAGTACATCGATACCATTGTAGTGAACCAGCCCGACCAGTTGTCGGTTGATTTTAACCCCAATCAAGTAGTGGTCGAACTAGGTGATAGCCTGCAAGTGACGCCGATTGTCACCAGTACTAAACCCATTACGGATTACCTGTGGTTGCCCGCGAGGGGCTTGTCTGACGATAAAATTGAAAGTCCTTTTGTGTTGACGGGTACCCGTACCGAGCGCGATTTGCTGGACGACACCGAGTTCATCCTGACCGTAACGGATAGCAGTGGTTGTAAAGCCGAGGGTAAACTCTTTGTAGAGCTCGACCGCAACCGCAATTTTTTCATCCCCAATGCTTTCTCTCCCAATGGAGATGGGCGCAACGATGAATTCCGCGCTTATGGTTGCAAAGGCGTCAAGTCCATTAATTATGCCCGGGTTTTCGACCGTTGGGGCAACCTGATCATGGAAGCCAATGGAATTATTCCCGACTGTTTGGGTGGAACCATTCTCTGGGACGGGCTTTTGTCTTCAAAAGTTGCCAACCAGGGCGTATACGTCTACCTGATCGAAGTTGAATTCCTCGATGATGTGAAGTTGCTTTACCGGGGAGATGTGGGATTGATTAGATAAGAAAAACAGTCAATACGGATTAAAAAGGCCAAGCGAATGTTACCTCGCTTGGCTTTTTTAATTTCAATCAAATACTATGGTCTTGTTCCCCACCACGGCCACCTTATCATTGAAGACCAGCTTCAAAGCGTGTGCCAGCACGATTTTCTCTACATCGCGGCCACTTTGCATCATGTCTTGTACCGAATAGGTATGATCCACCGGGATCACATTTTGCATCAAAATGGGGCCTTCATCCAAGTCGTTGTTGACAAAATGGGCCGTAGCGCCAATGATTTTCACCCCGCGTTCGTACGCTTGTCGATAAGGGTTGGCACCAATAAATGCAGGTAAAAAGGAGTGGTGGATGTTGATGATGCGATTGGGGAAATTGCGCACGAACTCCGGCGATAAAATTCGCATGTATTTGGCCAAAACCAGGTACTCGGGATTGTACCGTTTCGCCACTTCCAATACCTCTTTTTCGTGTTCTTCCCGGCTTTTTCCTTCATGAGAAACCAAATGAAAATTGACGCCAAACTGATGGGTAAAAGGTTTGAGGGTATCGTGATTGCCGATCACCGCCAGGATATTGGCATTGAGTTCATCAAACTGGTGGCGCACCAGTAATTCGCCGAGGCAATGTTGTTCTTTGGTCACCAGTACCACGATGTTTTTGGCGCGTTTGGGCCGCAGACTGATGCTTGCATCCGGGGGCAGTACCTGCTGGAGTTCTTTCAAAATGGCTTTATCATTTATTTTGCCCGAAAAATCGGTGCGCATAAAAAAGCGGTCTTGTTCCCGCTCCACGAATTCCTGGTTGCCGATGATGTTGACATTCTGGCTGTACAATACGCCAGTGATTTTGTGTACCAGGCCCTTTTGGTCGGTACAATCGATAAGGAGTACATAGGCGGGTTGGCTCATTTTGCTTCAGTTGTGGGTACAAAGAACAAAAATTATTTTCGTAAAAGTTGAGCACCTCGACTTCGTCGAGGCAATTCGGTGTTTTTTTAGCCACAAATGACACAAATTTTCACAAATCAAATTACACACAAATGAAATTTGTGTGAATTTGTGCAATTTGTGGCTAAAAAAATCTTTGTTCCACTCCGCCGTAGGTGGGGTAAAAAATGTATGCGATGTACCGGTTCATTGTTGCCCTTTTTTTCATTCCGATCCTCCTCCCTGCGCAGCAGGATAGCCTGCTTCAACTCATCCGTAAAGCAAATTGGCAAAGCTCCAAAATTGCCCCCAAAGTCAGTTGGGAGCGCCACCATTTTGCCAAGGGCGAGTTGTTTCAGGCCAATCAAAACATCAATATTTTGCGGATCAAAAAAAGACACCGCCAATTGGATCTTTCCTTCGGTTCGGGTGGCAAAACCTTATTGCCGACCAGTACACTGGGCAAACAAGCCAAAGCCTTTGCTGCGCTGAATGGCACTTTTTTTGACATCAAAAATGGAGGCTCGGTAGATTTCATTCGAATCGATGGCATCACGCTGGATACCACTCGGCCTGCGGGTAAATTCCTGGCTGAACACCAGCGCAGCGCCATTGTGATTCACCACAATCAGGTGCAGATCGTCAAAGGAGACAGCCTGGCTGGTTGGGAAAAACGTTTGAATGAGGACAACATCATGGTCACCGGCCCTTTGCTTATTCACCACGATCAACCCATTGCGCTCAGTTCACGCTTGTTCAACACCGCTCGCCATCCCCGTACCGCCCTGGGCATTACCAAAAAAGGTGAAATTTTATGGATAACCGTGGATGGCCGTGCCAAAGAATCAGCGGGAATGAGTCTTTTTGAACTTACCCGCTTGATGTCAGCGTTGGGATGTGTGGAAGCCATTAACCTGGATGGCGGCGGTTCAACTACGCTTTGGATTGATGGGGCTACCAAAACGGGAGTGGCCAATATGCCTTGCGACGATAAGGTATTCGACGAATATGGCGAGCGCAAGGTGAGCAATGTGTTGTTGCTGAGAAGAAAAAAGTTGAGGAGTTGAGGCTACCGCGAGCGACATACCAAAGCGACATGATTTTACCGCGGAGTAACGGAGTATACGCGGAGTTGCACAGAGTTTTAGGCCACCTGCGGTGGAAAAGAGGCCACAAGAGGTCGCATTTGGTGGAGATTTGTTCGATACAGCTAAACTTTGATCATGTAGTCTCACTCCCTTTCGGCTACGCTAAATCGCCATAGTATACAAACTCCCGCCACCGCAGGTGGCCCTCTTTTTTAACTTAAAACTCCGCGCCACTCTGCGTATACTCCGTTACTCTGCGGTAAATCGGATCGCTTTGGTATGTCGCTCGCGGTAGCCTCAACTTCTCAACCTCCTCAACTTCTCAACCTTCAAGGCTACCGGTTGACCAACCAAACTTTAAACGCCGCCGCCTTTTTCTGGCTGACGATGGCGGCTTCGGGCATAGCTGGGGAAAGGGTCACTTCCAGTTTGCCATTGGCGATGCTGCGGAAAGAAGCACAAGCTTTGGCACTGGCCAAAATCTGGCGATTGATGCGAAAAAATTGACTTCCTGGAAGGATGGCCCCCAGTTCATCCAGGGTTTGTGCGGCCATCAATTGTTGTTCATCAAAAGTTTTGAGGTAATAAATATCGTCCTGCAAAAAGCAGTAAGCGAGTTCATCGATCGCAACAGGAACCTGGCGCGCACCTTTGTTGGCAATGATGACTTGTACGTTGGAAGAGGCGGTGCTTGCTGATGAACTTAAGGGTACGGATTCCGGGGCTCTGGTACGTAAGCCTTCCAACTCCCGTTCAGCCTGCCGAAAGCCTTGATAAAAATAACAACCCAGGTAAAAGACATTCATCATCGCGAGGTAAAAGAGAACCACCCTGTACTCCACATACAGCCAATTAGAATTAAAAATATTGTCACCAGCGATGTGGATAAAAAAAAGATACATCAAAAAGAAGGAAAGCAATACCGGAGCCACAAAGCCTAAAACCAATTGTAAAAAAGCCCGCAGCATACTTTGCTCCAACCAATCGTAACGGGCATCCAGCCAGATGCTAATCAAGCGGATCAAACTCCAAATGCAAAAATTGATCGCGCCCCCGGTCAATACTTCCACGAAATACATCGGTTCCATGACCATTTTCCACAAACTCCCGGAGTATCCCAAGGTTTTGATGAAATGGGCCAGGAAGATGGAACCAATGATTCTGATCCAAATATCGGGATAGGTTCGGGTCATGAGGAGTGTGCGCACGGTTGTGGTATTTTTGAATACAAATTAAATAAACTTTGCTTTTTACGGGGATTGGCACCCATTTAGCCAGCTTTCCTCTACTGGCCCAAAACCATCTACTTCGGCTTATTCAGTGGTTTTGCGCCCAGCCCCTGTTTTTGTATCCCATTGGGCTGAACGCCTTTGCTGGCTCTTTTTGATTTTGCTCGTTTGTTGCGTGGTTCCTCGGGCTCATTTCATTTCTGTTCCTTACATGCAACCCACTTTTATCACCCTTTTAAATTGTTATGATGAAAAATGTATCATGGTTGTGCACTTTCGGACTCTTACTCCTGCTGAGTGCCACAAACTTAACGGCCCAAAAAACACTAAACCTCGGACTAGGGTATTTCGGCGAAACCGCTACCCACCCCGGCCTGGTTGCTCACCTTGAATTGGAAAAACCACAATCCAAAAAAGTGTCGACCATTTTTCGCGGCGACATCGGTGCTTACGTACATGCCCGCAACCACACCGGGGTATTTATGGATGTACACACGGGGCTGCGGCGCTACCACGCATCGAGGGTTTTTACCGAGCAGTACCTGGGCTTGGGCACGCTGCTCAGCTTTTACAATGGTGACGGCGTTTTTCAACGCGACGAAAATGGCAACATCCGCCGGGCTTCCGCTTTCGCCAATTTGGACATCATGCCTTCGGTAACGCTTGGCGTGGGGTATAACCTGAGCAAAAACTCCGACAGCGCCAACTTGATTTATTTCCGGCCCAAGGTTTTTTGGCAATTGCCATTCAACAACCTGGCATTGCCGCACTTGGCCTTGCAAGTTGGTTTCATTCACCGGATCAATTAAAAAACTTTGCCTGCTGATCGCATTTTGACCCTCATACATTTCGCGGCGGGTCGCGGGGGGTTTATTGGGTGTGTGCGCGGCAGATTTTCGCAGATTGTCTTGGTAAGTACCCAATAAAATGAATTGTGCCTAAAACTCCGCGAAACTATCTGCGAGATCGGGCTGTTAATATCTCTGCGCGATCTGTAGGCGACAAAAAAAATAATCATGAAAAAGCTCATTTGGCTCTCCCTCATCGCCTCCTTTCTTTTTGCCTGCGAAAAATCGGAATACCTCAGCGAAGGCAACTACTACTTCATTCGCCACAAAGGCGCGGCCATGCCCGTTTGGGTCAAAGGCAACATCGCTTCGGGGGTGTTTTTGATTACAGTACACGGTGGACCCGGCTCTTCCGGGCACGAATTTGCGGTGACCAAAAGTTTTGCCGAACTGGAAAAAGACTACGCCGTAGTGTATTGGGATCAGCGCTTTTCCGGCCTTTCGCAAGGTGACCCCAAAAAATCCAGCCTCAGCATCGATCAATTTGTGGAAGATGTAGACGTGGTCGTAGATTTTGTGCAGCAGCAGTTCAACAACCCCAAACTCTTCATGCTTGGCCACAGTTGGGGTGGGGGACTCAGCGCAGCCTGGCTGGGCCGCAACAACAACCAGCAAAAGGTAAAAGGCTGGATTGACGTGGATGGTTCGGTATTCGATTCGCTGGAAGTACAGGTGGTTAAAAACTGGACCCTGGAACGGGTACCCGCCAAGATTGCCGAAGGTAAAGACCCGAAATTTTGGCAATACGTCATCGATTGGTATCAACAACATCCAGCTCCAAAATACTCCGATAAAGAGCCGTACATTTTTGCGGCTGCTTTAGATCTACTTTCGATGCGGTGAGTTTGGCCGACACCAATCAGATCGATTACGGTAAACTGTTGTTGCGCTCGCCGTATTCGCTAGCGTATTTTACCAACAAGGTCGACGCTCGTTTTGCCGATGGACTCGATTTTCGCCCGGAACTGCGGCGCATCACCATTCCTGCTTTGGTGCTCTGGGGCAAAGATGACCCTACGCTTCCCATAGAGCTGGCCGATTTTACGTTCAGCACCCTGGGTACTACTCCTGATCGGAAAACAAAAGTGGAGTTTGAGCGCTGTGGACACTCGCCACATTACGAGCAGCCGACGAGGTTTGTGGGGGCGATGCGGGAATTTATGGAGCGTTATCGTTAGGGACATTGGTTCTGAATTGGGTGCAGATTTTGTCAGGTGTATTGAGCACAAGATCCTGCAGTTTATCCCGAATCCCGAACCTTATGCGTATCAGGTTTGAACATTAACAAATATAGAGAAGTCGATATGAGCCTACAAAAAGTAGGCTCATATTGGCGGTCTGAAAAGGTATTCCATATCCCAAAAAATCCTTATTTTGTCCCTACATAAAACCTATACCACCATGTCAGAACTTGCCTGTTTTTCGTTGAAAAACACAAAAGCCTAATGAAACATCCGCTCCCTTGTGGCCTTTGTGCTTTTCTTAGTGCTCTTTGTGTTAAAAAAGAGTCGCTTTTGTCCCTTCTACTTCAAATAATTCGCCTCAAAAAACTCCCCATACCCATCCACGGTTTTATCCCGCAGCACTGAGCGGTAATTGTCCATGCTGATCGGCAGCAGTTGATATTCCAGGCCGGAGACCATAAATTCGTTGCGGTTTTTCATGACCCCATCGTAGTATTTCATGGCGGCAGCTTTGTTTTCGAAGCGGCGGAGGATCACCCAGCAGTTTGCGGGTTTTTTCATCATCACCGAGGAATAGATTGGTGATGGTGACTTTGTCCAGTTTATGGTAGTTTCGGTTGTAGTCGGAGATTTTGGCCTTGGCGGCATCCAGGTTGGTATTGCTTTCGAATACCACGAGGATAAAGTGGATGGCGTTTTCGTCGGGGCGGAAGCGTTGGCTTTCGTCGAGTGCGTTCTTCGTCACCAGGCAGTTGGACACCGCTGGCACCTAAGAGCCGGAGAATTTCCTTGGCCCGTTTTTGCTCTTCCGAGTTGGGGTAGCGCGCAATCACTTCGTTGAGCGCGCTGACGTAAGCCTCTTTGCCTTGAATATTGCCCGTACACAAGGCTGCCAATAAGGCGAAACGGGAAGCCAGCTTGTTTTCCGCCCCAAAGCGCACTTTGGAGTTGGTC
>NZ_JADKCX010000100.1 GCF_016718685.1 Haliscomenobacter sp.
AACGTTTTCAAATTATGATCTATTACAGCGTGAGTAAATACCTCCAAAGGTTAGCACTGCGCTGCAAAAAAAGTTACATAACTTTGCTGATTATTTACATAATTCCCACTTTTTGATGGTTTTAGGTTAAAAGTACTTTTTGATTCATCTGTTTGTACAATTGTTCGTGAAATCAAGCCAGCATACTACATGAAAAAGCGTGATGTAAGTTGGTTTACCTTACATCACGCCTCACCAAATTTCAATTGAAAAAAAGCTTATTCCATTACAATCATCTTCTTGGTAGCAGTGAAATCGTCAGCTTCGAGGGTGTAATACAACACACCAGAAGCGTTCAAATCAGTGGCCTTGAGGATAACTTGGTTGAAACCTTTAGCGTAGTCAGCACGGATGCTCTTCAGTACCCGACCGGTTACATCGCTGATGGTCAAAGTAGCAGCAGCAGCTTTTGGCAAGTTGAAGCTGATCATCGTCTCCCCGTTGAATGGGTTAGGCGTGTTTTGCTTCAGTTCAAAACCATTGGCAAGCGCAGCACCGCTGAACTTCAGGGCAACATTCAGTTGGTCGTTGCTTGCGCTGTAGGCTTCGGCAGAAACGATGCGGTTCAGGCTCAGTGCGCTGCTCAGTTGAGCGTCAGCTTTGGCACGAAGTACCAAAGTGAACAAAGCACCTTGCTTGGCTTCACCATTCCAAGAAGTGGTGATCACTCCTTCATTGGTAAATACACCGAAGTTTTCAGCTTTGGCTACACCGTAAACGATGTCTACCAATTCAACTTTGCTCTTGTCCAGGTTCAATGCGAACTGGTAACCCTGGATGTTCTTCAGGTCAGCTGCCGTGAAGGCCACGCGGTACTCATTGCCCGTTTCAGCGCTTGCTCAGCGGTTTGATGTCGAATTCCCCGCTCGTGCGCACTTCAGCAGTCGTGGCATTGACCACCGCACTCGCGTTCACATCACCCACTTTGATGGCTACAAAGTTGGCGGTAATGTTCGTCGCCAGGTCATTCATGCTCACCACTTCGGGGATGTTACCCGACCAGGGGTTCGCTGGGTTCGGGAATGGTAGGTCGCATCCACAAAGCGCCAGGAAGTGTTGTTCAAAATGCTGATCGATGTTCAAGATCAACTTGCTGACTGGATCAAGTCCAAAGTCGTGATTGACTTGGAGTTGTTCGCATCCGCTGCAATCAATTTGTATGGACTGTTCAGGGCCTGTACCCCAGGATGTGCTTTTGGATCAACACCAAGTCGAAAGTAGAAACGCCATTCAGGTGGTTTTGTCCAATTGTGGCGTAACGGTGAAGTCACCACCCTGCGTCAGGTTCACAAAGGCATAACCCCCACTGGCATTGGTGGTAGCGCTCATCGAAGTCTGGCCGCTCAAGGTGATGGTTACCCCTGCAAACTCGCCGCCATTTCGGTAGCAATTGTTCCTGCAATCTGATTTTGTTCACTGGATTAACTGTAGGACAACCTAGCGGTTGTCTTGTACTTCGATGAAAGTGATACAGAAATCGTCGTTGCCTGCCTCGTCCCAGGCGTGGATTTCAACCAAGACTGGTGCACCAATGTCCTCACAATCCAGATCGATACCGGTTTGATTGGCAATCACTGGATCACCAACGCGGTTGATCGAGTACTTTTCACCAGTTTCAGGCCGTCCTTTTTTTGCGCCTTGACCATAGCAATCGTAAATGTCCGATGCCACGAAGTCGAAGCCCATACCGCCATCATCCCACCACCGGTGCCGTTAGGCATCAGTTCAGTGCTCAAGCCATTGATACAAATTGGTGCTGGGCCTTTGCAATCTGCCACCACAAATGGAATCCGGGTTGCTTTGCTCAGGTTACCACACTCGTCACGTACCACCACGATCAAATCGTGGGTACCTACTGGAAGGTTTTCACCGTGATCTCGAATTGACCATTGCCCAAATCTTTGGTTACCCAACAGTGGTGTTGTACAGGATCATCGAACCAGCATTGGTCGTTTGACCTGGAGCAATCATCAGGAACTGAGTTTCCAAAGTCACTTTATCAGTACAGTTGTCGGTAGCTGCAACGTTGATCGTTACGTCAGCCAAACAATCAGCTCCTTCACGGATGCAGAAAGTATCTCTTGGCCAGTTACCACCGGTGCAACTTCATCGTATACCTTGATGATCTGGGTATACATGAAAGAGTGGTAGTATTCCCAATCCTGGAAGTGATCGTTGGGATGATCGTATTCTTCGCAGGATGGTATCTTGTCATCAGCAGTCGTTACGTCTCTACCTAAAGCAGAGTAGCCACCCCAGTTCTTATCACCTTCTACATAAATGTCGTCGCCATTGTTGGGCGACAGGTCTTTTGACAACCAGAATTCTTCATCCAGGTCACGATCGCGGTCACGAACCAACATGTAGATTGGATTCTTGCCATAATTGTACTCCCTACCAAACAAGGCTTCCGCTCACGACCACATACAGGTTCTTCAGCCATTGGGTCACCACAACGGTCGTCGTAAGCACACCAGTTGATCACGGTGTAAGTACGGAAGATTTTGTAGCACTCATCGTCAGAAGCATCGTAACGCTTGTCCACTACATTCACCGCCAGGATGTCACATCCCAATTCGTCAGTCAGGACAGTATCAATGATTGGCGTTTTGCAATCAGAGGACACGTCTTTAGGGAAACAAATGTCGTATTCGTGAATTGGACGAACCAAAATGGTCTGGTAGCAATTGATCGTGATCGGGCCTTTCACCGTTTCTTTGGTCAAAGCCCAGCTCCGAACGATTTGCCATACCCACACTTCAGGTTTTTGGTCACGGTGTAAACCGTATCCAGGTTGGCACAATCGCTACCTGAAGTGATGCTTACATCACCAAAGATGGCGGCAGAAGCAGCTTTGTCTTCGATGATGGCCAGGTTTTGTCATCACAATCAACGGTGATGTCCCATGGAGCCACACAGGTTGGAGCCACTTTGTCTTCGATCAGTACATCGTTCCCTGGATGTAGCTCGCTACACAAGCAGTAGGTACATTGCGACGAACCGCAATCCAAGCCAACTTACAGTTGTCCCAAGAGCCTTCATCGATGTCCTCAGCAGTAACTTGAGCGTAGCCATCAACATAGCCATTGGCGTTGCTCAAGCTGATGTGCAGGTCATCATCACACTTCATTACTGGTGCAATTTTGTCCTTCACTTCGAATATAAAACATGTAGTAGAAGCATTGTAACAGCCGTCGAAGGCCTCCATCACCATCAGGTGTTTACCCACTGGAAGTCCGATCATCATGCCGTTCATCACCGCGTATTCTACTTTATCCCAGCAGATGTCGTCTTCTTTGGTACAATCGCCAAGGCGATAATCTTCATGGTCTCCACGCAGCTCGCCTGCTTGCTTCCGATTCGCTTCGATGCAGATGGGATCTTCTGGGCCTTCGTACACAAGGATCCCTTTTACATAACGATCCTTCGTGTACACTTTTACACTGAGGTTGCCCAAAGTACAGTTGTCTTTGATGGTTACACCAAAAGGCGCTCTTGATGCCTGCAACGGTCACCGGAATGCCTGCAGTGCAGTCCATTGGACCAGTGGAGATGTCGTAAGGTGCGCCGTGGGCGTATTCAACCGCAGGTGCCGTGAAATCGCCAATCTTGATCAAGATGTGGAAGGTATCTACAATTTTACCAGCACACCAATCGAATACATACAACTCCCGATCGATCTTCACCCTTGCCCCCACAGATTGGGAACTCGGTGTCTTTGATCGAGATAGAATAGTTGCATTCCACTTCGTCGATGTAAATCCGGCGAGTGGATTCGACTAGTTGTGAAATAGCTGTAACGTAAGGTGTCACATCTTCCTGCAGGATCAAGCTCTTATCCGGGGTACAAGACTGGTATTCACCGTCCGTTGCCACGGTTAAGCGCAACTCCGTGTTCCTTTTACACCACGGCCGTCTGGTTTGCCAATCAAACAAAGTCGTCAACGCAGGGCGCTTGAAATAGATGTCCTGGATGTAAGCATCAGCACGCATGCCCTTGCAATCCGTAGCCGCCCACTCCCGCTCGATCTTGGCGTAGTATCCATCCATTGACCTTCATTTGTTCGCAAGCGTAGAATCCACCTTGTCCGTCCACTTCAACGTAACCCGGCAACAGTTGTGGCAATTATCTTCGTAATAGGCGTAACCTAGGTTTTTGATCTTGTCAGAAACCAAGCCTGGGGAGCCAAACCCAATTGGCAATTGTCGCCCGTTCCAGCAACACCTTCCGCATTGTTGATGGTTCGGCCTCCGTTGCAGTAGCAGCAGGACGGGGGAGGTTGACGAGTTCGTTGCATCTGTCGTTACCAATCGTCAACCTGTTGTTCAACACATAGTCCACATCGTAGCAATCCAAAGTGATGTCGGCAGGTGCACAAACCAATGCTGGTGCTGTTTTGTCTTCTGCCGTTACTTTGCCCCAGCAAATGATGTTGCCGAAGGAGTCAAACAAGCCGTAGGTCCAAACTCCGGCGCAGTCGATGAGATCGCCGTTGCCAGGGTTGTTGTCCATGACGCGTACAGTACCACCCGCGCAGTTGCCATCGGAAATCAGGTTGGCCGTCAGGAGGAATTGGCAGTTGGCATCCAGGGTCACCGTCACGTCCTGGCAGCCGCAGTTGGCGACTCGGAAGGTTTTGGTGGTGGCCTTAACGCAGCCCGGATCGTTCAGGTTTTTAGAACCAGCCGTTCCCGCGTCGAAGCTGTATTCCAGCGTATTGATGCCCAGCGGTAAATTCGCAGGGTTGATCGTCAAGTTGGTAGGAGAGGCTCCAGCACCAGCTTGCGTATTGCCATTCAAATGAAGGTACCTGTTCCAGCGGCATTGTTGGCCGCAGTGCCAGTGACCGTGAAATGGAGCTGCGTTGGGTGATACTAAGACTGGTACATTGTTTAGTGCCACATCTGGATAGTAGCAGGTATTGCCAATTGCTAAAACTGTGCCTGGATAAAGTGTACTCGTCGCGGTGAGTTTGTAACCATCCCCCGATTTGTGGCGTCCAAACAAAACATATTGATTGTTGCCGATAGAAGCAAAACTGTACCTGTCGGGAAAGGTAGTCGGTCCATTGACATCGCTGTACACCGATATTGGAAGCCAAAACCCAGGTTTCGGTGTTGCTGTTGCCTTCATGACCTCACCTCTTCATCGAAATGTACCGGAACACTGGCTGCCACTTTCAAGGTCTGGCAATCATTGGCCAGGTACAAGGCGTTGCTGATGCTGGCCGTGGAAGGAATGCAGCCTTCGTCGGTGACGCTATTGCAATTATTGTCTACTCCATCGCATACTTCGCTGGCGGCTGGGTTAATTACGCCGAGGTTGTCGTTGCAATCGCCGCTCGTTGCAGTCAATTCGTTGGCTAGTTTATAGCCAATGGGGCGCAGGCATTGGGTATTGGTGGTGCCGCTGGAATATCCATCGTTGTCGATGTCCGCATACCAAATTTGCCCCGGTTTTTCCAAAACATCATTGTCATCACAATCGGTGTTGTTGGTGACGTACCCGCTGGGCTGGCTACAGGCTTGTTGGCTTACCGCTGGGTCGCCAAAGCCGTCCTGGTCTACATCCGCATAATAAGTCGTCAAGCCACCTTCGTCGGTGGAACTGTTACAATTGTTGTCGATGCCGTCGCAGATTTCCGTAGCGCCGGGGTTGATCGCCGTAACGTTGTCGTTGCAATCCCCGCTCGTCGCCGTTAATTCGGAAGCTACTTTGTAGCCTACGGGGCGTAGGCATTGGGTCAAGGTTGTACCACTGGAATAACCATCGTTGTCTACGTCGGCATACCAGATTTGACCCGGCTTTCCAAAACACGTATCGTCCATCGGTATTGTTGGCCCCCGCTGGGTGGGCGGGGGCGGCAGTGTTGTCTTTCCGTCACAAGGGCGCCGGGAGATGTTCACATCGCTGTCGTTGCAATCTCCACCCAACAGTGCCGTATAAGAACCACTTGGCGCACAAGCGTCTACAAACGCTATACTTTGACCATAACCATCTCCATCATTGTCGTAAAAATAGCGGGTGCTTACACCTTCATCGATTTGCCCATTGCAGTCATTGTCTTTACCATCGCAGATTTCCGTCGCACCAGGATTGATGTCGGCATCGTCGGCTATACAATCGCCAGCCACCGTCGCCGTATACAAACCACTGGGGGCACAAGCATCAATAAATGCAACAGCTTCCCCATATCCATCCCCATCAAAATCGTAGTAGTAGCGGGTGCTTACACCTTCATCGATTTGCCCATTGCAGTCATTGTCTTTACCATCGCAGATTTCCGTCGCACCAGGATTGATGTCGGCATCGTTGGCTATACAATCGCCAGCCACCGTCGCCGTATACAAACCACTGGGGGCACAAGCATCAATAAATGCAACAGCTTCCCCATATCCATCCCCATCTAAATCGTAATAGTAGCGGGTGCTTACGCCTTCGTCGGTAGAGCCATTGCAATTGTTGTCGATCCCGTCGCAGATTTCCGTTGCACCGGGTTTGATCGCAAAGTTGTTGTCGTTGCAATCGCCGCTCGTGGCCGTCAATTCGGAAGCTACTTTATAGCCCAGGGGGCGCAAGCATTGCGTCAGGGTCGTGCCGCTGGAATAGCCGTCGTTGTCTACATCGGCATACCAGATTTGACCTGGTTTTTCCAAAGCATCGTTGTCATCACAATCGGTGTTGTTCGGGACATACCCGCTGGGTTGACTGCAAGCTTGTTGGCTGATGGCAGGGTTCCCAAAGCCATCATTGTCCGTATCGGCATAATAAGTGGTCAATCCCCCTTCATCCGTTGAGCCGTTGCAGTTGTTGTCGATGCCATCGCAGATTTCTGTAGCACCGGGCTTGACAGCAGGGTTCATTGTCGTTGCAATCACCACTGGTTGCCGTCAGTTCACTTGCTACTTTGTAGCCCGCAGGGCGCAGGCATTGGGTCAAAGTGGTGCCATCAGAATAGCCGTCGTTGTCTACATCGGCATACCAAACTTGGCCAGGCTTTTCAAGCGGGTCGCTATCATTACAATCGGCGTTGTTCGTGACATACCCGCTGGGTTGGCTACAAAATTCTTTACTAAAGGTAGGGTCCCCAAAACCATCCTGGTCGGCATCCGAGTAGTAAGTCGTGGTCACTCCTTCATCCGTAGCGTCATTACAGTCGTTGTCTTTGCCGTCGCAAAGCTCGGGTGCGCTGGGATAAATCGTATTATCTGCACCATTGCAATCGCCGTCTACCGTTGCGGTGTAGAAACCAATTGGTCCACAAATATCTCTAAAAGCAGCGCTCTCCCCAAAACCATCGCCATCTGCATCATAATAGTAGCGGATGATCGGAAAACCGTCATCGGTTATGCCGTCGCAATTGTCATCAATTTCGTTGCAAACTTCCATTGCACCGGGATTGATGTTCACATCGTTGTCGTTGCAATCGCCACCCAGCACTGCGGTATAAAGACCGCTAGGCGCACAAGCTTCTCTAAACTCTAGGTTTTGACCATAGCCATCCCCATCATTGTCGTAAAAATAGCGGGTAACCAAACCCTCATCTGTGACGCCATTGCAGTTGTTGTCGATGCCATCGCAGATTTCCGTCGCACCAGGATTGATGTCGGCATCGTCGGCTGTACAATCGCCAGCCACCGTCGCCGTATACAAACCACTGGGGGCACAAGCATCAATAAATGCAACGGCTTCCCCATATCCATCGCTATCAAAATCGTAGTAGTAGCGCGTGGTCACACCTTCATCGGTAGAGCCGTTGCAGTTGTTATCGATGCCGTCGCAGATTTCTGTCGCACCCGGCTTAATCGCTGCGTTGTTGTCGTTGCAATCGCCACTGGTTGCTGTCAGTTCTGCTGCTACTTTATAGCCTACAGGGCGTAGGCATTGGGTCAAAGTGGTACCATCGGAATAACCATCGTTGTCCACATCGGCGTACCAGATTTGACCGGGCTTTTCCAAAACATCCAGGTCATCGCAATCGGTGTTGTCTACCACATAGCCGAAAGGTTGGCAATAGGAATTGACGCTCGACAAAGGGTCGCCAAAACCATCAGCATCCATGTCTGCATAAAAAGTACTAAGCGCAACCGGTGCGGTCGATACTGCTTCCGATTCGGCGCTGACCGTGGCGGGCACTGCATCACAAGAGCAGCGGGTTTTGATCGACTGAGCGGGCCCGTCTTGGTCGTATACGGGCAGAATGGAGCTCCAGGAGCCCCCGTTCACCTGGTACTGCAGGGTCGAGCCTGGCGGGCAAGGCGTGCCGCCAGGAGCAGTAATTGAGCCACCAGAAGGTGTGCCACCAATTGTGCAAGTGCTGTTTACAATCGTGACATTGGCCGGAGCAGGCCCACTCAGATCAGGACAACAAGAGGGTGTATTCAAAGTATATGAAGCGCTTACCGTGCAGCCAGAAGCGTCGGTAACTGTAACAGTGTACATTCCTGCGCTTAGGTCAGTTCTATCCTCGGTGGTGGCGGGGCCATCACTCCAGGCAAAAGTGTAAGGAGTTGTACCAGAAGTTACTGTAAGGTCAATTGCTCCGCCAGAAAGGTTGCCACAGATTGGGTGCGTAAGGATTTCGCTTACATTCGGGTTGTTGAGGACTACGATTGGTTTAATAAAGACTGTCCTACAGTTGTTGTTATCGGTAACCGTAACCCGATAAGTTGAACTCGAAGGAGTGATCGTCACTGAGCTTGTGGTCGCCAAATTGGTGCTCCACGAATACGAAAAACCACCAGGAGCCGCCAAGGTTACTTGGGTACCAGAACAAACGGTGCCATCATTGGGCGTACCTGAGTTTTCCGTTACCGTGATAGCGCCCGTAGGGTTAGGTAGTATCGTAAGGATTTGAGCGTCTGAGGCCATGCAGCCATTAGGGGCAGTAACTGTGACGGTATAGGTTACTGAACTGCCACCTGGAGACACCGTAATCGAACTGGCGGTGGCTAAAGTACTCCACAAGTAGGTTCCTCCTCCAGAGGCAGACAAGATTACCGGATTACCTGAACAGGTCACGGCGTCGTTGAGTCCTCCTGGGCCAGCGCTTTCGGTGAAGGTAATCGTAGCATCGGGAGGGGTACAAACTCCGGGTGTAGTAGCAATAGCTGAAGAGTCACTGACAATGCTTGGATTTCCATCACAAGAGCAGCGCGTTTTAATGATTTGGGTAGTTGTTTGGTTGTAAGTAGGCAGGGTGCTTGTCCAGAGGCCATTGCCCACTTTGTATTGGAGGGTAGAACCGACAGGGCATGAGCTAGCTGGTGCACTGATGCTGCCTCCTGAAAGGGCGCAAGCACTACAAGTACTGTTTACAATGATCACTGGACCGGGAGCATTGAGGTCAGTGCAGGCGTCGCCGATGCCATCACAGTTGTTGTCGATGCCATCGTTGATTTCCGTCGCGCCCGGTTTGATGGCAGCATTGTTGTCGTTGCAATCTCCGCTACTCGCCAATAATTCAGTGACTACTTTATACCCGGCGGGGCGTATACACTGGGTGAGGGTAGCCGCTCCAGTTTCGGCATAGCCATCGTTGTCGGTGTCTTTGTACCACACTTGGCCGGGCTCTGCTACAATAACGATTGCCGCTGAATCCGCATAAGTCGTACTGCAATTCGGCGCTCCTTGATAAACAGAACTAAAGCGGGTAAAAGAAATGGTATCATTGACCGTGACCGGAATGGAGATAAGGCCAGCATTGTTATTGATCAGGGCGGATTGCACCATTCCTCCGTTGATTTGGTACAAAATGATGGTGAAGGGACGATTGCTGATCTCGATATTTACAACATCACCCACACAGGCGCTGGCAGGCGCAGTAACAGCGAAAGTCAAATAGGGTCGATCAAAGGTTAAATTGGCCGTGGAATTGAGCGTACGGGCACACAAGAGGGTATTCGCAAAACGCATGGCCACCAATTGGTAAGACGTGTTGCCCCTCAGTGGTCCTGTATTTAGGGTGGTGGTTCCGGTGTTATCGAGGGTCAAAAACAGGTCATCACCCCCATTGATTTTATAGGTCACGATGCTATTGGGGGTGCCCGTTACGGTCAGGTTATACGAACCACCCGCACAAACGTGGTTGCCTCCGCCGGTGATCACGGCATTGAGGTGGGTATAGGTCGTCACTGTAGTGGAAGTGGTATAGGCAGCACAACCAGAGGCGCTTGATCCATTGGTAACATAAGTAACCGTGTATTCTCCCGCTGTAGATGCAGCTGGGTTGATGGCACCTGTGGTACTGTTGATGGTCAAACCAGCCGGAGCCGCAGTGAACGTGCCCCCCGCTGCGCCACTAAGGGAAACAGGTACCGCGGTGACATCAAAACACAATGGATCGGTTCCGTAAGAGATGCTCGGGGCCGTATTGGAAGTAATGATGACTGTGGTGGTGGTACTGGTAGCCGCACAGCCATGTTGAGCGGGCACCGAGTACAGGATGGTATAGGTATTGGGCGTTGAACTTGCCGGAGTAATTAGTCCGCTGCTGGTATTGATCGTCAGTCCAGCAGGTGTAGCTGAAAATGTTCCACCGAGTGCACCAGTAATGGCTACATCCACCTCATTGGCACTCGTACAATAAGCAGTTTCGGTATATTGGATGCTGGTAGCGGGCAAACCTTGGGTAAAGCGGGCGGGTTCAGAATTGAGGTTGGTACTGCCGTCCGAAACCCGACAACGAAACAATGTCCCATTGAGCGTAGCCAAAGACCCACCTGATGCGACCAGGGTGGCTGTGGTAACGCCGCTGATCAATCCATAATCGCCATTGCCCAATGACACCCAGTTGGCGCCATTGTCGGAACTGCGGAACCATTGATAGCTGCTGGCACCCGTAGCAGTGACCGAAAAAGATGCGGTATTAGAGGTGCAATCATACTGGTTACTGGGTTGTCCAGTGATGGCAAATGGAACTTTGGTCAGCGAAAAATTGTCGATGCCAGCCATCGCATCTCCACCTGACTCGTCGGTGTCCTTCCAGCGGATGTACAAATATTCATTGTTGTTCCAGCTCAGGTTACTCAGGGTTTGGGTAATGGCGGCGCCCCCGATTCTGAACAAAGGGGTGATGGCTGCCTGCGTTGCCGGGGCTCCAGTGCCAGAAGCAGGCGTAGTAAATCCGGTTCCACTGGTCCAGGTGCCCGCTGCGTCGTTGTAGGTACCATCACCTGTTGATGAAGCACCTGCAATATTGCTGGAACTGACCCGGTAAGACAGGGGGTACATATTTGCCGTTGTGGCGGGGTTGCGGTTGATCATGGCATCATAAGTGATGACAATTTCGTTGATGCGCGCCCCAGACGTATTTTTCAACACCACACCAAAACTTCCCACACTGCTGGCCGCTGCCACTGAGCCGAATGCCCGATTGGGGGTGCTTGCCGCGTCGTACATGCCATAAAAAGATCCTGTATTGGCCGAGCCACTGGAGCGGCCCCATCTTCCTGTGCCTGTTTGTTGGTACATGTACCAGCCGTTGGTTCCAGCATTGCCACCTGCTTGTTCAGATAGCTGAAGCATGGTCGTATTGCTCCTATTGGCTGCGGTAAGTGCCGTAGCGGTTATGCTTTGAAAATCCTGGGTATAGGTGGTGGTTCCATCAAAATTAACCTGCCCTTGACTGAATAGTGGAAAAGCAAGCAAAAACAACAACTGGATGGTTCTGACCACAAAACTTGAACAAGCCTTTGGAAACAATGGCGATTTTACCAACTGTACAGACAGCATTGGAAGGAGATTGGCGTACAATTTTTTCATGAGATGCTTATGAAGTATTAGCGCTAAAATAAGACCGAGGTCAAATTAGGGTAGTGTACGCTGCTTACCAGCCAGTTTTTAACGAACGGGGTCTATTTCTTTGCCAACTGTCTTTTTTTCCCCACTAAAAAAAATGACTTACTCAAATAGTGTTCGCCAAAAGTGAGTAAGTTTGACCTCTTGACTCCTAACTACCATGAAGCTTTTTCTTTTTGTATCTTGTTTTTTGATGTACACTGTGGTACTGGCCAATAATTTTGACAGTTTGCGGCAGACCTTGCAGGGGCAATACGGGGCTCAACGTTTGCCTACTTTGCTCAAATTGTGCGATTCCCAATACCGGGGCATCATTCCCAACGCCGAAGCCAATGGATTTGGCAAAGAAATCCTCCACTTTGCCAGTATAACTAAAGACACCTCCGCCTTGGTGGAAGGCTGCTTGTGTATTGCCAATAGCCAGGATCGCACGGCTGAAGGATCAGATGCATTCAAGTGGTTGCGCAAAGCGCAGTCTTTGGCCCGTCGACATCCAGCACTCTTGGCCAAAGTATATTTCTGGAAAGCCAGCTACTACTACGAATTGGGAAAAATTGATTCCGCCCTGCTGATGATTCAAGTAGGTGATCAGATGGCTCAACGGCATCAGCTCTTGTCTGAGCGCGTCAAACTACTGGGTACGGCTGCGAAGATTTACAGCAGCAACGGGCAGGCTCAGGCAGCGGATTCATTGGGCAGATTGGCTTTTCATTTTTGCCAAAACCGAGTAGATTCAGCCATTGCCTACACCCGTTGGGGCAGTGTGCAGGAGGATTTTGGCAAACTGGACTTAGCCTTGTCCGCTTTTTACGCAGCGTATCGATTGGAAAAAAAAGCAGGCAACAACATCATGGCTGCGCACAATTTGCAGCAATGCGCCGGGATTTTGCGTGATCAGGGGCGCTTCGAGCAAGCCATCAAGTATTTACAAGAAGCGGTACAGCTGTCCAAAGCCATCGGCAACATTACGGGCCTTGCAGCAGCTTATCATACTCTGGGTGGGTTGTACAAACGAACCAATGCACACGAACAAGCGCTACAATCGTATCAACTTTCGCTGTCTTTAAAAAAAGACATTGGCCGGCCGAAAAAAATCCTCAATACCATCCTGGATATGACGGTGTTGTACGGCTATACAGCTCGGTACGATTCTTGCTTGCGTTTGGGCCAACAATACTTGGCACTGAGCCAACAAATTGAGTACAAACTGGCCGAGGCTACCTTGGCGCTATGGGGCTCGATTGCTGCGGCAAAAACGGGGAACCCTGCCCTGGCACAGCACTACTGGACTATAGGGGAAAGGGCTCTGTCAAGAGTTAAAGCCAAAGAAGAAATGCCGGAACTGTTCCTGTTTGCGGCAAAAGCGGCTGAAGCGCTGCGGGATTTTCGGCAAAGCCTATCAATATCAAACCCTTTTTCAAAGTGCCCAGGATTCCATGTACAACACCGAAAAAAGTCGAATCATTGCGGAATTGGAAGCCCAGTTTGAAAATGAAAAGAAGGAACAAGAAATTCTGGATTTGGCTCAAAACAACGAACTGCAACAAGTACGCATTGCCACGGCACGCACCCGGCAATTGGCCTTATTTGGGGCTGGATCCTGGTGCTGCTGTTCGCGGGTGTACTCTGGCGTAACGGCCGCATCCGCCAACTCAACAACGCGGTTTTGGAACAAACCAATCAAGCCTTGCACCTCAAAAACAATGAGGTGCAAACCTTGCTGCGAGAGGTGCACCATCGGGTCAAGAACAACCTGCAAATCATTTCCAGCTTGTTGCGCCTACAAGCACGGGTAGTGAATGACACCGGCGCTTTGGATGCCCTGCGCATGAGCCAGTCACGGGTGCAATCCATCGCATTGTTGCACCAGCGGCTTTATCAAGGGGAGGAGCTAAAAAGTATCTCCATCAAAACCTACCTGTTCGAACTCGCACAAAGCTTACAGGATACCTACCAGTTGGAAGAGCGGCAAATCAGTATCGTTACGGATGTAGATGAAATCAGCATGGATCTTGACTTGGCTATACCCACTGGTTTGATCGTCAATGAATTGGTGATCAATGCGATTAAACATGCTTTTCCCAATAATCAAATGGGCGAAATCAACATAGGTGTAAAAAAACAGGAGACCGGGTTTACCATTAAAGTGAGAGATAATGGGGTCGGTATAAAACTTTTGGAAGGAAAACCGGTTGACAAAACGAACGCCTTCGGTTTGGAACTGGTGGAATCCCTGGCTGAAAAAATCAAGGCAAGCTTGGTTTTTTCCAACGGACAGGGTACTTCGGTCGAGGCATTCGTCCATTTCAACAAGCATGAACCGTTATTCCCATGATTGATATTTTGATTGTAGAAGATGAACCGATCATTGCCAAAGACTTGATGTACACCTTGAAAGACCTGGGGTATGGCATTACCGCCGTGTGCCGGAACCACCAGGAAGCCCTGGAAGCCGTGAACAAAAAAAAATCGGACCTCATCATTTGTGACATCCACCTGGAAGGCGACGACTGGGATGGCATTCGGATTGCCCAGGAAATTCGCCGCAACCACGATCAGCCCATCGTTTTTTTGACGGCCTTGGCCGACGCCAGCACCATTGCCCGAGCGGCCAGTGTTGAACCCGATGCCTATTTGGTCAAACCTTTCGAAGAACGTACCCTTTATGCTGCCATCGAACTGGCCATCAATAAATTCAGCGCCCGAAAAGCACCTGTTCAGGATGCTGCTGCGAAGTCTTCACTTGCGGAAACTATCCCATTTATCGCGGGCAATTTTTTCATCAAAGACAAAAAACGCTTGATCAAAGTCAGTGCTGCAGACATTTACTGGATCAAAGCCGACGGGGCCTATTCGCAGTTGAATACGGGTACCCAGCAGTTTTTCCTCAGCACCAATCTGGGTTCCCTTGAAGAAAAACTGCGGGGGAATTCCTTTGTACGGGTTCACCGTTCTTATCTCGTCAATTTTCAACACATCGATGCCATTGAAGAGGATGTGTTGTCGGTAGGTACAGAGCGCATCCCTTTGGGTAAAATTTACCGGGAGGAGTTTTACCGCCGCTTGCAACAACTCTAAATAATTCTACTTAAAATCATCGAGGCTCTTCGGCATGCCTTCCTTTTGCATTTGTTTGCGCATCTCCGCCTTGAGTTTTTCGTAATTTTTGAACTGGGCTGCGCTGAGCAATTTTTGCAATTCTACTTCCTTGCGTTTGTTGATCTGGCTGCCTTTGGTGTACATCGACCATTGGGATGCCCCCTGGTCAAACACCTCTTTCTGCATGATCTCGGCGTATTTGAGGTTCAGGCTGTACACCGCATCGAACTGATCGGCGCGGAGAGGCAAGGCCACTTTCATTTTTTCGGTTTGCAACTTTGCTCGTTCCCGTGGGGTACCGTACGGTTGACCCTGGGGCGCTTGGGCCTGGATCGTTATGGAACAAAAGCTGAATAACAGGATGATCAGGAATTTCATATGAATAGATTTGAATGGGTAGAATAGCCCGCAGATCACGCAGATTTACGCAGATTTTTTTCAAAAAGACATTATCTGCGTAAATCTGCGTGATCTGCGGGCTAAATAAATTGATTTCATCCGCCGCAGGCGGGTGTCAAGAATCTATAAACAGCAGTAGCCTACTCTGCGACCCGGTTTTTGATTTGATCAAAAGTGCGTTCGTACTCCGGGTGATTTGTCCCCATCAGTCGATCCCAAATGTTGAAATACAGGCCGTAATTGTAATTCACCTTGGCGTGGTGCATGTTGTGGTGCGTTGGGGTGTTGAACCACTTCCAAAACGGGTGATTCACAAAACCCTTGGGCGCAATCTCATAGCCCAAATGCCCCAATACATTGAACAGCAGCGACCAGGTGGCAAACAAAAACAACACCAGGGGGTGAAAAGGCATCACCAATACAATCATCGGAATCACGCCGATTTCCAAGATAGCCTCCAGCGGATGAAACGACAAGGAAGCCAACGGCGTTGGATTCCAGGACAGGTGGTGTACCCGGTGCAACACGGGAAACAAACGGGGGTGGTGCATCATGCGGTGCATCCAGTAAAAATAGGTGTCGTGCAAAAACACCAGAAACCAAAAGGAAAAGAACAGATAGCCCCAGCCGTATTCGCTCACATTGAGGTAGATGTGGGTGTAGCCGTTGCTACGCAACCAATAAATGCCCAACCCAATGGTAGCCCATACAAAAGCCGTGGCAATGGAATGCGACAATTCGTTGAGGATGTGCTTGGCTTTGGGCTCAATTTGCTGGATCTTTTTGATGAAAAAACGTTGCTTGAACAGCACGTAGAAGATCAAAAAGGCGCTGCCCGCAAAAATCAGGTACCGCAGAAAAATGGCCAAAGAGCCCAGCAACCAGCCGGGCCAAAGACCGAATTGTTCAATGAGGTATTGCATCATGGTATTTCTTGAAATGAAGGAAAGGTTTTGCGTTTGCTTGATGGGTCAAAGTAACGGGGCTTTGGAGCGCGCTGCAAAAACATTCAACGAGTGGTAGGAAAATTTAAACGAATAGCGAAAAGTGAAAAGCGAATAGCTTTTCGCTTTTCGTTGAAGATTTGCTTCCGTTCATTGAAATTTCAATTCTTCCCAAGCGCAATTGTGTAGATTTGACTTATACCTTCAAGCGATGACAGTGAATACCCATTTTTTGAACAATTATCGCCTCAAAGTGGCCTTTCACGTAGGGGTGTGGCTGGTGCTGATTCTGGTGTATGCCTGGTTGTTCCAACCTTTGTACGGCGATTTGGGCATGAGTATCTTGCGGGGACTAGGCAATCTCCTGCCCATGGCCCTGCTGTTTTATGCCAACCTATGGCTGGTGGAGCACTATTTTGAAAAAAACCGCTATGCTCAGTTCCTGCTCTGGGCCACCGTATTGATGGTGGGCATTGCAGCATTGCGGGTCAACCTGAACCAATTTTTTCCGGAGATCAAGCCAAATTCCGTGATCTTATCGCCAGGCAACAAATGGTGGGCCGGGGCGGTGCTGACCAATATCCTTACACTTTTGGTGAGCACTTTTTACCAAATCCTGGAAATCCGTTTCCGGCACGAACAACAAAACGCGGCCATCATCAGCAAACAAAACGAGGCGCAATTGCAGTTTTTACGCGCCCAGATCAACCCGCATTTTTTGTTCAATACCCTCAACAACATCTACTCTCTGGCGGTGGTACGCTCCCCACAAACGGCAGACATGGTCATGCAGCTGTCCAAACTTCTGCGTTATGTGGTGTACGATTCAAAAGCCGAACAAATCCCGCTCGAAACCGAGGTTGACCACATTGAGCAATACCTACAGCTGTTCCGCATGCGCAGCGAAGCCCCACTCGACATTACGTTTCAGGTCAGTGGTGCCATTGAAGGCCTGCGTTTGGAACCGATGATGTTGATCCCCTGGTGGAGAACTGTTGCAAACACGCCGATTTTAATACCAATGAAAAAGCGTACATTAGACTCGACCTGCGGGTAGAAAATGGCTGGTTGCACTTCCATACCACCAACACAAAAAATGACCAGGATCGCCAAAAAGATCAGGTCGGAGGGGTTGGAATGGACAACCTCCGGCAGCGACTGGAATTGTTGTATCCAAATGCGCACCGGTTCGCCACTCAAAATAAAATTGCTGAGTTTTGAGGTGGGTTTGTCTGTCTAAAAAGGGTTCAGGGTTTTAGGAGTTTGAGTTTGGTAGGTCCTTCCTGAGCTCGGGGTGCCCCACTTCCGAACCGAACCTCGAACCACGAACCCCGAACCCAGAATGTGAATCTCCGAACCTAAAACCCAAAACCCTCAAACCCGAACCCCAAACCCTCAAACCATGATCAAGATTTTCCTCGTCGACGACGAATACCTCGCCCTCAATCTATTAGAGGCCTACGTTCAGCAAGTGCCGGACCTGGAACTGGTGGGCAAAGAAAAATTGCCCATGAAGGCCCTGGAGCGCATCCAGCAGGAGCCCATTGATCTGTTGTTTCTCGACATCCAGATGCCCGTGTTGAGCGGTAATAATTTGCTCAAAACCTTGCAAAATCCGCCCCTGGTGGTGTTCACCACGGCCTATACCGAATACGCCATTGAAGCTTATGATTTAAATGTGGTGGATTATTTGCTCAAACCCTTTCCTTTTGAGCGCTTTTTGCAGGCCGTCCAAAAAGCCAAACAAGTGTTGCAGGCCCGTCAAACTCCATCCGATGCGCCGACGTCCCCCAATTTTCTCTCCCTCAAGGTAGATGGCAAACTAGTCAAAGTTGTGCTGGAAGACATCCTCTACATCGAAGGACTCAAAGAATACGTCCGCTTCGTGTGCACGGGCAACCGCAAGTACGTCACCCTCGAAAGCCTGCGCAATTTGGAGGAACAATTGCCCAGTACCCAGTTCAGCCGGGTACACAAATCCTACATCGTGGCCAACAACAAAGTCAGTGCTCTGGACGGCAACATGTTGGAAATTGGGACGGTGAAAATCCCGATAAGCCGGGGTAAAAGGGAGGACGTTGTGGCGGAAATATTTAAACCGTTTTAGTATTAGGCTGCTCACAATTTGCTCCCCAATTCCCCCAAATACGTCTCTCCAACCGCCAGCCAAGTCCCCCCAACTTTGACCCGCGATTTTTGCACTACCTCTAGCTTATCTACATTCACCACCACCGAACGATGAATCCGGCGAAAACCCTGTACATACAAACGTGTGGCCAGGTTTTTTAAACGCTCCAAAGTCAGGACAGGTTTGGGTTGCGACTGGAGAAAAATCTTCACATAATCCCCCATACTCTCCAGGTACAGCACATCTTTGAGTAAAATTTTGACCTTTTGATATTCCGAAAAAACAAAAATATGATCCTCGCCAGAAACAGGAGCGGAGGCATTTACGGCTTCAGCTTTGCGCTGCAATTCCAGCAAACCAGCCGCTTTCTGCAAGGCTTTTTTGAAACGTTCTGGCGCAACGGGTTTGACCAGGTAATCCACCACATCCAAGTTGAAGCCCTCGTGGGCAAATTCCTTGTACGCGGTCACAAAGATGATCATGGGGCGTTCATCGGGCAGCGCTTGAACGAATTGCAGCCCGCTAATGTCGGGCATATTGATGTCGCTCAAAAGCAGATCAACCGTGTTGTTTTGCAAATATTCGGCAGCGGCGGTCGCATCGGTAAAGGTCGCGAGCAATGTCCACTCCGGTACTTCCCGGGCGTATTTTTCAATGAGCACCAGCGCCAGAGGTTCGTCGTCGAGGGCGATGAAGGTCATGGCGCGAGGTTGATTTGGAGTTTAACCACATGGGTTTGCCCATCGTTGTGGATGCTCAGGCTGTGTTTATTCGGGTAAGAGTGCTCCAGGCGTTGTTGGGTGTTGGCGAGGCCGATGCCCGATGGATTGCCGCTCTGTTCAGGTTTGAGTGGAAGCACGGGGTTTTTAACTTCCAAGGTCAGTTGTTTGCCTCGGAGTTGAATCGACACCAGCAGCTCACAAGCCGCTTTGGTGGTCAAGCCGTGTTTAAAGGCATTTTCGATAAAAGGAATCAAAATCATCGGCTCAATTTCGATTTCCGGGGGCACTACACTGGGTAAATCCACCTGCAAATGGGCATTTGGCGGCAGGCGTAGGTGTTGTAAAGCGATGTAATTTTCAATGAACTCGATGTCCAGCGCGAGTGGAACCATCGGTTTGGCGCACTCGTATAAAATGTAACTCACCATTTCGGAGAGCTTCAGGAGTCCACTCGGCGTTTTGTCTGGCTCGGTCAGGGAGAGGACGTAGAGATTATTCAAGGTGTTGACCAAAAAATGGGGGTTGATTTGGGACTTCAGCAAGGCAATTTCAGCTTCCAATCGCCTGCGATTGGCTTCTTCTTCGCTTTTTTTCTTCTTTTCAAAGGCCGAAAGTCCTCCCACCGATGCTGCAGCACCAAAGAGCATCAAACCCAAAAAAATACTCGGGATGATCAAATACTCAAGTGGTACTTGTTTCTTTTTACGCACTTCCTTACGTGCCTCGGCAGAGAGTTTTTCAGGGATGCGAAAATTGATGTCGATGACCACCGAATACGCCACATACCCCGTCAGTGTCAGCAAAACCATACCTGTGAACAGCATTTTTTTGCCCGCAAAAAAAATAGGCAACAACACGCGATGAAACACATTGAAGAATACGATAAAACCCAAAACCCATAAGGTATTCAACAAGTAAAAGCCTGGCAACCTGTCTGCGGTATTGCCCGTGAAAGAAAAAACTGCCCAAATCGTGATCCACACGGCAGCCTGGATAATGATGGCGTAGGATGTTTTCATATCTGCGGCAAAGGTCGAGAAAAAAACGAGGCGAAAAAATAGGCTACCCGGCAGTTCACCGATACATTCTTCCTGCTGATCGAGACACCCATTTTAATAGCATTGAAAGTAGCATTTTTGTAGCGGATTTAAAAATGAACCGACACGGCAATGCCGACACAAATTTTCAGCATCATGTACAAATCAATCACCCTCACTGTTTTCTTTTTAGCGCTGATCACCCGAATTAGTGCACAAATTCCCGCAGGAGGCCCGCCTGCAGGTGCCAGGCCCGGCGCGGGTTTCGACCCTTCCAAAATGAACATTGCCCGCGTTTACGGCAAAGTAGTGGATGAAACAGGCAAAGGAGTAGGTTACGCTACGGTACAAGTTTTGGGCAAAAAATTTAATCCGGCTACTCGTGCGCTCAAGGATACCATGTGGGCTGGCCAGCTGACCGAAGAAAACGGCGATTTCAACATCGAAAAATTGCCCATGGTGGGTGATTTCGAATTGGTCATCAATTTTCTGGGTTTTGCCGAAACCAAACAAAGTTTCAACTTCGGCATGTCTGCCCCTAAAATGCCCGCTGCTGGAGCTCCCAGTGGCATGCCCGCAGGCGGCGGATTCCCAGGCATGGGTGCTGGTGCCAGTGAAAAAGACCTGGGCAACATCAAACTCAAAACAGAAGCCAAAACCTTGAACGAAGTCGTCATTACCGACAAAGCTTCGGTGGCAACCCTGGCGCTCGACCGCAAGGCTTACCGCATCGACAAAGACCTGACCACTGCGGGTGGTACAGCACAGGACGCGCTTAAAAACGTGCCTTCTCTTTCCGTAGATTTGGACGGAAACGTGAGCTTGCGCAACGGCTCACCCCAAATTTTTGTGGATGGCCGCCCGACAACGCTTGCTTTGAATCAAATCGCTGCCGACGCGATTGAAAGTGTAGAGGTGATCACCAACCCTTCTTCCAAATTCGACGCGGGCGGTGGTACCGCCGGGATTGTCAACATTGTTTTGAAAAAAGAAAAACGCCTGGGCTACAATGGCAGCGTACGTGCAGGTACCGACACCCGCGGCGGGGTCAACTTTGGCGGGGACATCAACGCCCGGGGAAGTAAAGTGAACGTTTTTGGCTCCCTCATGGCCATGCGCAACCGAGGCAAAATGGAAGGGGAAACCTTGCGGGAAAACTTCTTTGGTGAGCCCGCCTCCAACCTGACCCAAGTTTCCGAAGGCCAGATGAAAGGTATCTTCGCCAACGGCCGGGCCGGGGTAGACCTCTTGCTGGACAACCGCAATACTTTGACTTTTAGCGGCTCTTATGTACGGGGGAAATTCAGCCCCAATGACGCCATTACCAATACCACCGACTTTTTGTATCCTGGCAATACCGTAACCAGCGAATATGTACGCAGCTCGGAGCAAGACCGCAGCTTTCGCAATTTTGGGGTGACCACCCAGTTCAAACACCTCTTCCCGAAAAAAGGCGCAGAATGGACGGCGGATTTCAACTTCAATCAAGTGCGTTTTGAAGGTGGCAGCGCTTTTCAAACCTTGTACGATTCGGGCTTCAGCAGCCGCGAAATGCAGGAAAGCCTGGGACAAGGTAGCTTCATGACCATCCAAACCGACTTCGTGAACCCGCTCAAAAAAGACTTCAAACTCGAAGGTGGTCTGAAAGCCGTAATGCGCAACAACCGCAACGACAACATGAACTCCGTGTTTGATGCAGACCTCAACGCCTGGCGGGCCGTTCCACAGTTGTCCGACCACTTCAAGTTCGACGATGACGTGTACGCTGGATACTTGCAACTCAGCAAGCAGAGCAAAAACTGGGGCTTCCAGGTGGGCTTGCGCGCTGAAAGTAGCCTTTATCGGGGCGCTTTGACCGACCGCGATTCTTCGTTCAGCATTGCTTACCCGATCAGTTTGTTCCCCAGCGCGTTTGTGACGCGGAAATTGAATGATCAGGATCAAATCCAGTTGGCGTATACCCGCCGGGTCAATCGCCCGAATTTTTTCCAGACCATGCCTTTTACTGATTTCTCCGACTCGCTCAACCTGCGCCGGGGTAGCCCTACTTTGCTTCCTGAGTTTACGAACTCGCTGGAATTGTCGTACCAGAACATCTTTGCCAAAAACCACAACTTGCTGATCTCGGTGTATTACAAGCAGGCCAGCAATTTGATTGCTTCTTACCAGTTCACCGAATTTAACGCAGATTTGAATAAAGAGGTGGTGATCACCAGTTTTGCCAACAGCAACAGTGCTTCGGCTACCGGAGCAGAATTCACCCTGAAAAACAGTTTCTTTGGCTGGCTGGATTTAACTTCCAACCTGAACCTTTTTATGGCTACCGTGGATGCCAGCAACGTGGAAAGTGGCCTGAAAGTGAACCGCACCAGTGGCTTTTTTAAGGAGATTGTTCAGATCAAATTGCCGAAAGGTTTTGCGTTGCAATTCAACGGGGAATACCGCTCGCGGGCTTCCTTTACGCCCGCAACCAATACCGACCCCTTCCAGGGTGGTGGCCCTCCTGCCCAAAACACGGCTCAAGGTTACACCAAAGGTTACTGGTTCCTGGACGCTTCCATCCGCAAGGACTTGTTGAAAAATCAAGGGACTTTGACGCTGAGTGCGTCGGACATCTTCAAAACCCGCAAGTTTGGGTCCTACACCTTGACCGATTTCTTTTCGCAAGAAACTTCACGGATCATGAACCCGCAGTTGCTTCGCCTGAATTTTTTCTATCGTTTTGGGAAAATGGACATGTCGCTCTTCAACCGGAAAAACAACCGGACGAACATGCAGGGAGGGGATATGATGCAGAACTAATTTTGTTTGGTTAATAGATTGATCATTTACATCAGATCAAGGCGGCGTGTACCGGAGTTGGAAATCCGGGCACGCCGTTTTTTGTTTATTTGAAAAAATCCTAACCCATTTCATTGGGCAATCCGCTCGATTTGCCCTGGTAAAAACCCTGCAAAACTGCCTTACAATTGCTCAACCCATTCACCATTTTTGCCCTAATCAACAAATGTACCACTTGACTCCAAGCCTCAAAAAATTGTATCTTGTTCCAAAATCATTCAATATGTCTGTTCAGATACAGCGGCGATTGTTCACCGTAAGCGAGTACAACAAGATGGCTGAAGCAGGAATACTGCCTGAGCGTGGGGTGGAGTTGATCAACGGAGAAATCATCAACATGAGCCCAATTGGAATAAGGCATAACGCCATGGTGAGCAAATTGAATCGTTTTTTAGTAGAACAGGTAGGCCAAAATGCACTGGTGTTCCCCCAATGCGCTTTCATGGCGAGTGAATTTACTCAACCTGAACCAGACCTTGCTTTGGCCAAATTCAGATCAGACTACTATGTCAATGCGATGCTTCGTAGTACAGATTTATTCCTTCTGATTGAAGTGTCGGATACCACTTTCAACTACGACAACAAGGTGAAACGGGACCTTTATGCTACCGCAGGAGTATCCGAATACTGGGTCGTCGATTTGAACAAACAAAAAGTCCATGCCTACTGGGATAGTCAGGAAGGCAGCTACCAAAACAGCAAGGTGTATAAAAAAGGAGAAACCTTGTACGCCCAGCACGTGGATTTAACTTTGGAAATGGATTGGCTTTGGACCTGGTAAACTTATTTGAAAAAATAATTCAGGCCAATCCCTAGCACCCCGCTCGTAGAAAAGCTCCCTGAAAAAGTTGAAGCATAATTCTGCTCTGTTTTCGGCTCAAAACGCAAGGAAAGCCCACCAAAATAGCCGCTCACTCCAAAACGGGGACTCAAAAAATAAATCAAACCCGGATTGAAATTCAGGGAAAAATCATGCTGCTTCCATTTTGTTATCCTTTCGACTTGACCCTGGGGCTTTTCTGTTGATTCACTGGACTCAAAACCAGCCGTAAAACTCCCGGATAAAATCACGGCAAAACGCTCCTGTAGAGATATATACCGGTTGAGGCCGAGTGACAGATCAGTACTGAAATAGCTGTTTTGGGTATTTACCTGTTGACTGGTATACAAAGCTTGGCCATCTGGCCTTATCTCTACTTGAGTATAGGCTAAATTAAAGCCCGTGTTGTTGCTTTGATAAAGATTTACACCAAGGGTGTAGGCCAATTTGTCTTTGATGAAACGGCCACCAAGCAGGTTAATACCTGCGCCGTTGTTGCTGCTTTTTTGATCAAGAGTGCTGCGGTAATTGTTGTTGTTAAAGGATAAACTACCGCTGATGAAGCCTTGCCCTTTGCTCAACTGGGCCATTAGTGGAAGATCAAAACTGCCAAATAAAATGAGCAATAGGATGAGGATACATTTTTTCATGTTGGATAAAGGTTTGAGGAGTGGATTACACTCTGGGTGATTGGGATCGGCGAGGAAAGTAGAAGCGCAAACTCAAAACGGGGGTAGATTGTATGCGCAACTGATTGGAACTATCTTTCGATTCCTGGACGCTGCTGCGGTAATGGTAGGTTTGGTAAGTGAACCCGCCAAAACCCGCTTCAAATGCGAATCTTGGGCTAAAGAAATAACTGATCGCGGGGGTTGCTTGTACAACCAAAAATGTCTGTCGACCATCGTAGCGATGAACATCAAATTGAGCTTGTGCCTGGAGGTGTACAATGGCATAAAACCCGGATTTTAGGTCGAAATACCTTCGAATAAAAGGACCAACGCCGAGTCGATAATAGTATCGATTGGGGGATGTAGCTTCTTCATATTGAAAAGGGATGCTTAAACCAATACTCCATTTTGGGGAGAGCATGATCCCGAATTCAATGGAGGATACTTTTAAAACTGTTTTGAAGTTGTGGGTAGGTTTCAAAGGAAAATTGACCAGCCAAATGAAGCTGACCAGCTTGAACCTGAGCGTTCAGTGCAGGGATAAAATAGCCGAAAAGTACAAGCAGGAGAAATAAGCGCCAAGGCGGTGCTTCGTGCATTGCCCTGAGGTGCTGAGTTGGATTGAGTAACATAGGTCTGAGCTTGAAAGGTGTGAATACCCCGCGCGGGGTAAAGTAAAATCACTTTCTTTCAAGACGAGTTTAGCAATACAATTGCGGCCTGATAAAATGCTAATATTTTGTTAAATTCAATGCGTTTACGCTGCTCGGAACCCTCTATCAATCAAACGAATAAATTTCCTTGATTCCAGCCAATGCCACCTCAGCCTTTGACAATTCCGCATCGAAACATTGCCGATTCACAACTGCACCTTCAGGAAGGTTTTGGTAATAAACGATTGCGTCCGATAAATTGCCAATAAAGGATCGGAAGTAGTTTCTAATTTTTCTATCCTCCAGTTCAGCGAATTTGCTGATCAATTGTTCCTTTAAATAATTGAGGTACAATTTCAGTTCTGCAATAAACATATGGGGGCGGGTTGGATTGCTGACAAGGTCAGCCCGGCCATAAATGTGATCCACCATGGTTTTTAAGGACACTATAGCCGAAAAATTGGCAATATTTGGGCCAGGGCAAATGTTCACCGCTTGATGTTTTTCCAGAAAAGTAACCCCGTGTGCTAAAGCCGCAGAATTGCTTAAGCCGATACACAAACATTCTTTCTCCAGAATTGCGGATTTTTGCTTTTCGAATTCGGCTTCGGCCAGCTGTAAGCTGCTTATTTGCGCTAATTTTAGTTTCTGGTATTTACGAGAGGCGGTACAAATGGGTTCTTGGGTAAATTCGGTATTAAAACTTAACAGTTTTTCGGTACAAGGGCTTCCCGGTTTTCCTTTGACAATCCGAGTTTGCTTCTCGATGTCTGCGGTTGTTCCTTTCAAATAATGAAACCGAACACCTAGTGGGGAACTGTTGCTCAACACCAAATCTTGCTCGGTGGCCTGACTCAGCAAGGCCAAGGTATGTTCATCCACGGTAGTTGCTTCTGGAACCAACAAAAATGGGGTTCCCCATCCCGTACTTGCCACATCATAATGAGTGCGTAAAAAAGTATCTTCCTCAAAGGTGCCAATACCGCCTTGAACCGTGATGTCTACCGCTGGACTTTGACTGAGTTCCCTGCCCAACTTTTGATTGATGGCTGTTTTGTAGAGCTCAAAAATGCCCTCGATCAGTTCCTGGCGTTTGGATTTGAATTCTTCCAGGATTGGCCCCAATAAAAAACCATCGCTGGCAAAGGCATGTCCCCCGCAGTTCAGACCCGATTCAATTCTAAATTCACTCACCCAAATCCCTTTTTTGCTAAAAAATTTGCCTTGAATTAAGGCGGAGCGGTAATCGCTTACTTTGATCACTATTTTCTTGCGAAACTGCATATTTTCATCCGGATCAAAAGCATCAACCTGTTCCAGGTAGGTGTATAACCGGGGATTCATCCCTGCCGAAAAAACAATCGAAGAATGATCAAGATCGCTATTGATGTAGCCGCGTAAGGCGGTCACTGCATCTGAACCATTGGGGATGATCTGCCCCTGTTTGTCCCAGTTGTCGCGGTCAACCTTGGTCATGATGTTGACCTGAATACTGCCGGTACCAATTGTGTTCTCAAATAACGCTGAACCTCCAGACGCTCCTCCTCATTGGTACATTGGAGCATCTCCAGGTAGCTTTTTTTTAAGGGACTATCTTCAGGAAGCATCTCAAAATATTGCACAATTTCATTCCCCTCCACAAACTCCTCGGATCTGATTTTTTGCATTTGTGCGGTAACAATCGCGTTCATCAGATCCAAATAAGCTGTAATTCTTTTGGCGCGGTAGTCCGGTTCTACGGTGGTAATGGGCTCATAATGTCTATCCGTCGTATGGCAATAATGCTTGCGCATGATTTCAATCAAGTGATCTTCCATGATGGACACCACCGATGAAATCCCAAATCGAGCTACCTTGATCGGAGAGTCAATGGTATAAGAAAGCCCCATCACTGGAATATGGAAGGTATGCGCTGTTCTTTGAGTCATTGTGAATTTTTTAGCTACAATACGAAGCTGTTCAAGTGTATTTGGTGGAATAATCAGGAAAGGGGAAGTTGTAACATTATGCCTTCATTTAATAGCAACTTCCAAAGGTAAGTTTCCACCTACTGCCAGCAGATGACTTTTGACATCGTCTAAGGTGAGATTTTATATTATAAAAATTTATAGTCCGTATACCCCCGTTCATCCCCGCCATAAAACGTACTCCGATCCGGTACTGCCAGCTTGATTTCGTGGGTAAAACGCTCCACCAAATCCGGATTGGCGATGAACAATTGGCCAAAGGCAATCAAATCCGCCTGGCCGGATTCGATCAGGAAGTTCCCCCTGGCCTGATTGATGCCCCCATTGGTGATCAAAGTACCCTGATATAGCGGGCGAAAATGCCCGGATACATCGTAGATGAAATTAGGATTGGGATGCTCTTTGGCAAAAGCTTCCATTACCGAAAGGTAGGCCAGATTGAGGCCATTCAGTTTTTCAACCAGATGGCCATACAATGCAGGAGGATTGGAATCCAAAACACTGTTGTACACATTGCTGGGGGCGATCCGAATGCCGACGCGTTGAGAGTCCCATACGCTACACAGTGCATCCAATACTTCCAGCACAAAGCGCGTCCGGTTTTCGATGCTGCCACCGTATTCATCCTGGCGTTGGTTGGCCGCATCACTCAGGAATTGATTGGGCAGGTAACCAAAGGCGGCGTGTAGTTCAACTCCATCAAAACCCGCTATTTTAGCCTGCTCAGCAGCTTGACGGTATTCTTCGATGATGGTTTGAATTTCGGCGATGCTCAACTCCCTGGGAGTAACATATTCCTTGAACCCATTGGCGGTGAAAGCCTTTCCTTCCGCCTTGATAGGGGAGGGCCCCACGGGTTGTTCGCCGCCGATGTTATCGGGGTGGGCTACGCGGCCAGCATGCCAGAGCTGCAGGAAGATTTTACCGCCTTGTTCATGTACTGCTGCGGTTACTTGCTTCCAGCCTTCTGCTTGTGCTGAAGAAAAAATGCCTGGGGTAAAAGGGCCACCCATGCCATAGTTGTTGATGTTGGTGGATTCTGCTACAATCAATCCGGCGCTAGCTCTTTGGGTATAATACAAGACATTGAGTGCATTGGGCACACTATCGGGAGTGCGACTGCGCGTCATCGGCGCCATCACTACGCGGTTTTTCAGTTCCAAATTCCCTAAGGTGTAGGGCGTCAATAAAGGTTGCATATGCTCAAAATAAGAGCGTTCGAACAAAAAACAATCAAGCTTTGAAAAAGATCAAAAATAAAAGGGTGCAAAAGTGAGGATTCACCTTTGCACCCATGTAAGAGCTGATTATTTATTCGAGTCTATTGTTGTTTCTCTCCATCAAACGAAAAGCCTGAGGCGATGAGTTTGATTTGCGTCACCTTACCCTGCGCATCGCGCACAAAATGTATAGTAGCTTGTCCTGCCGCATCAAACTTGTCCGGTTCTGCCAAGGGAGTTACTTCACCCGCCTGGTCTCCCGCAGCGACGATGAGTTTACCTTCCTTGACACTCACCTCAATGGTTTCAAAAGGCAAGCCCGTCATTTTGTATTTTCCGGCGTATTGATCCAGCTTGTTTCCTGCCGCAGGCGGCGGTGGAGTATTCGTCGTGGCTGCTGTCTTGGGCGTTATATCCGCATTGTACATCAAGCCAGAGATCACAAATAGCCCTCGACCCGCTTCGGCTTTATCGTTTTTGGCGATGTAATAAATGTCATGTACGCCCGTAGTCGGTTTGATGGCGACCAGTGCTGGTGGGGGTGGGGTAAAGCCGGCACTTGGAGCACTGGTTTCAATCCTGCTCGTACTTCCAATTAAGGTTCCGGTAGGGCTGTCCAAACGGATTTCGATGATTCCACCCGCAGCGTTCATTTGAGCAGGTGCCGAAACGCGTAGCCCAATTTCTGCTACACCCGTCAGGTCAACTTGTTTAAAACCAATATGACTGTCATTACCACCAGCAATGGCCATATGATTGGCTCCAAATTTCATTTTGTTAAAATCCACGAGGTAGTCTATCTCAGACATGTCCACATTTGGGTTGCGCAGTACGTAAGTCTGCTCCGAGCTCAGGGATGGCAAACCTTTTACCCCACGGTCTTTGTACGCCGCACGCAGCAGGTAAACGCCCACTCCTTTATCGCCGCGCGATGGAACGGTAGTCGTAAAAGTACCTTCTGCGGGCAAACTCATCTCCACCGCAGAAGCATCTTCGTGGCGCAGGATGTAGCGTACAATCACTTCCGAATCGTCTTTGCTCAGGGCAGGGTGGGCGGCCATGGCGGTTTGTCCCCAAATGCCGCTGCTGCCATTGATGACGCGTCCGGCCAACAGTGCTGCAGCATCGGCCTGGCCACGGTAACGCAAAGCGATGTCGCGGAAACTTGGGCCGATTGATTTTTCAGCGGCTTTGTGGCAGGCCTTGCAGTCGGTGCCATCAATCAGTTTGATCGCACGGGCAAAACGGCTGTTCTGGTCGGCGCTGCGGTGCCCTTGTGCGATGGCAATTTTATCGTAACCTTCGGGCAGATAATCGATGCTTACCGCCACCTCGCTTGGGTCGATTTTGCCATTGGCAATACTGCCGTCTTCTTTATCGGTAACGGCAACTTTGTATGCAATGTCCTTATTGGGGAAAAAGAAGGTTTTGTTGCCTTTGGTCAAGGTAAAGTCGAGTTTGGGTGGTTCGTTGCCCACGATCAGCTCTACCGAGCGGGTCGCACTTTCTCCTTTGCCGTCTTTTACGGTCAAGGTGGCGGTATATACCCCGGCAGTTTTGAGGGTCAATTTTGGATTGGGTTCTTTGAACATCAAGGGCGTGCCTCCACCGGCTTTGAGGGCCACTTTCCATTCGTAGCTCAGCGGGTCGCTGTCGTAATCTTTGGTGCCAGCGGATGACAATTGCACGGTCAGTGGTTTGGCTCCCGAAGGTTTGTCAGCAGCCACCTCGATGACGGGCTTGCGGTTGCCTCCATTGTATTCGATGCGGATCAGGCGGGCATCGTCGTTGCCCTGGAACCAACCCGTGCCGTATTCGAGCATGTACAGATCGCCGTCGGAATTGAATTCCATGTCGATCGGGTTGCTGAATTTATGGCTGGGCATAAAGCGCTCCATCGACACAAAATTGCCTTCTTTGTCCATCGTCACGGCCATGATCCAGCCGCGCATCCACTCGTATTCCAGGAATTTCCCGTCGTAATAATCCGGAAAAGCACGTTTGGCATTTTTAAAATCACTGGCGTAATACACGGGGCCAGCCATGGCGTTGCGGCCACCTGTGCCTACGAGTGGGAAGTCTTTGGACTCGGCATAAGGATACCACACAAAAGCCTTTTGAGCGGGGGGCAAGATATTCAACCCAGTATTGTTCGGCGATTTGTTGATCGGTGCATTGACGTCGTACACGGCGCCCGATTTTTTGGCCTCAAAATCGTAGTAGGTATAGGCTTTATTGTCGCCAATGAAATAAGGCCAACCGAAGTTACCCGCTTTGCGCGCCTGACCAACTTCGTCAAAACCTTCGGGTCCACGGCCTTCCATCGGTTTGTTGCCGTCAGGGCCAACGTCGCCCCAGTACACAAATCCGGTTTTTTGGTCAATCGAAATGCGGTAAGGGTTGCGGTGTCCCATGGTGTAAATTTCCGGGCGGGTTTTGGCCGTTCCTGGAGGGAACAAGTTGCCTTCTGGAATGGTGTAAGTTCCATCGGGTTGTGGCTTGATGCGGATGATTTTGCCCCGCAAGTCGTTGGTATTACCCGAAGATTTCTGAGCATCCCAGGGGCCACGTCCGGGGCGTTCATCGATGGGGTTCATGCCATCTGAACCATGTGGATTGGTATTGTCGCCCGTAGACAAATAGAGGTTGCCTTTGGCATCGAAAGCAATGGAGCCTCCGGTGTGGCAACACTGGTCGCGTTGTACGGGAATTTCGAGCAACACTTTTTTGGAATCCAGTACCAACTCTTCTCCCCGCAATTCGTAGCGGGTGAGGATGTTTTTGGCTTCGGCTCCAGGAGGCGAGTAGTACAAGTAAATCCAATTGTTTTGGGCAAAATTGGGGTCTTTGGCCAAACCCAACAATCCATCTTCTGCTTCGGCCTGGTTGCCTTTGGCATCGGGCAGGTACTTGGTACTGACCGGAATGGTGGCAATGGTTTTGGACTTGCCTACTTTGGGGTCGAACAGTTTGACTGCACCACGGCGCTGGATGAACAATACGCGGTTGTTGTCCAGCATGGTGAGCTCAACCGGTTCTTCCAGTTTTTCTTCTAAAACCACTTTGGTGAAGCGGTTTTCTTCGGGCATCACTTTTGACTTTGCCTTGGAATAATCCAATGGTTTATTGCCCATGGCGTACTTCAAACCCTCGCCGAGGTGGCGCAGGAAGAGGTCTTCGGAAAAACTTTCATTGGTATGGCCCATCGCGGTGTAAAATGCCCGGCCTCCGTCGTAATCGTGGTACCAACTCATGGGGTGTTTGGGTACGCCCATTTTGGCTCCGAAGTAAGATTTTTCGTCAATGCTGACCAGGATCTTGGCATTGGGATTGATGTCGCGGAAATCGTAAAACTCATCGGTACGTTCCCAGGGATCGGGCAGGAAGGAGGTAGAAGGATGTGTTTTGTCTTCAATGTGGAAAATCCCTTTTGTACATTGCTGGGCGTGCTGGGGTGACTGGTAAAATACCCCCCTGCCAACTTGCCGTACCAGGGCCAATCGTATTCGGTATCGGTAGCCGAGTGGATACCCACGTACCCGCCTCCGGATTGAATGTAGCGTTCAAAAGCATTTTGCTGTAAAGCGTCAAATACGTTTCCCGTAGTACACAGAAAAATGACTGCGGCGTATTGCTTCAGGTTTGCTTCGGTGAATTTTGCAGCATTTTCGGTCGTGTCGACAGCGAAGCCCTGGCTTTGTCCCATCTTGATGAGGGCAATTTTGCCGGGTTCAATGGAAGTGTGGCGGAAGCCCGCCGTTTTGCTGAACACCAGAATTCGTGGTGTTTGTGCCTGGATAAATCCTCCAAACAACAGTAGTGTAAGCAGTACAGTGGTCCGTTGCAGGAGGGACTGAAAAATTGGGTGCATGATGTAGAATTTATGGTCTAAAACCCATTGTGTGAAAATTACACAATGATAAGGAAGGCGGAGGGTTTTTACAAATCTCTGACA
>NZ_JADKCX010000101.1 GCF_016718685.1 Haliscomenobacter sp.
GCTGGAAAGCAGTTCGCAAAAACTGGAAGAAGTAGTGATAAAAGCCCCCCCGTTCAAAAAAACCGAAGAAAGCCCGGTATCCCTCCGCACCATCGGCGTAGCCGAAATCCAGCGCAACCCGGGTGGCAACCGCGATATTTCCAAAGTGGTGCAAACCCTGCCCGGCGTGACCATCACCCCCGCATTCCGCAACGACCTGATCATCCGCGGCGGCGCACCCAACGAAAACCGCTTTTTTCTCGACGATGTGGAAGTCCCCAACATCAACCACTTTGCTACCCAGGGCGCTTCGGGCGGGCCCGTCGGGATGATCAACGTGAATTTCATCAACGAGGTGGATTTTTTCAGCGGCGCTTTCCCGGCCAATCGGGGCAACGCGGTGAGTTCGGTGTTCAACTTTCGGCAACGCGATGGTCGCGACGACCGCATCGGTGGCACTTTTATGGTCAGCGCTTCCGATATTGGTCTGACCCTGGAAGGGCCGATTGGGGAAAAAACGACCTTCTTACTGTCCGCACGGCGCTCTTATTTGCAGTTCTTGTTCAAAATTTTTGAACTGCCCTTTTTGCCCATTTACAACGATTTTCAAGCCAAAGTCAAAATTCGTTTGGACAAAAAGAACGAGTTGACCTTCATCGGTCTGGGCGCATACGACCAGTTTGAACTCAACCTGGATGCCAACGAAACCGAAGAACAACAATCCATTTTAGACCGCCTGCCCGAAACCCCACAATGGAGCTATACCAACGGCCTGGTGTACAAACACTACCGCCCCAATGGCTACTACACCGTGGTGCTGAGCCGCAGCATGCTGGACAACAAGGCCATCAAGTACTTCCAAAACGACCGCAGCCGCAACGAAAACCTGATTTTGGACTACCAGTCGCAGGAGATTGAAAACAAGCTGCGCCTGGAAAACACGATCCGTTCCGGAGATTACCGCATCAACTTCGGCGTTGGGTACGAATACGTGCGCTACAACAACCGCACCTTCAACCGCATTTTTACCGCCTCCGGTGCCCAAACGGTCAATTACAACAGTGCCTTCAATTTTAACAAATACAGTGCCTTCGGGCAGTTGAGCCGCAAATTTGTGGACAATCGTCTGACCCTCTCCGCTGGTATCCGTGCCGATGGCAACAGCTATTCGCAAGAAATGTCCAATTTGCTGGAGCAATTGTCGCCGCGCTTTTCGGCTTCTTACAGCCTGAGTAAAAACCTGGCCCTGAACTTCAACACCGGGATTTTTTACCAACTGCCACCTTACACCATTCTCGGTTACCAGCAGGGAGGTGAGTTCATCAACAAAAACAACGGCATCAAGTATATCCGCAACAACCAATTGGTGGCCGGCCTGGAACTCAACACCAACAACAATGCCCGCATTACGGTGGAAGGTTTTTACAAGGGCTATGCCAATTATCCCTTTTTGCTGCGCGATAGCCTGACCCTGGCCAACCTGGGTGGCGATTTTGGCGTAGTGGGCAATGAACCCGCGCTGCCCCAATCCAAAGGGCGGAGTTATGGACTGGAGTTTTTGTTCCAGCAACGTTTGTTCAAAGGTTTTTATGGCATCGCAGCCTATACCCTCGGCTGGAGTGAGTTTGAAGACAAAAATCGGGTATACGTGCCTTCCTCCTGGGATGCCCGGCACATCGTCAACTTGACTTTGGGCAAAAAGCTCAAAAAGAACTGGGAAATAGGCATCAATTGGCGCTTCCAAAGTGGCTTGCCCCGTACGCCATTCTCCGACAATTCAGCGCTGGTGGCCAACTGGAACGTCAATGGGCGCGGCATTCCCGACTACAATCAGTTGAATACCGAACGCAGCGAAGCCATCAATTTCCTCGATTTCCGGGTAGATAAAAAGTGGTTCTTCCCCCAATGGAGCCTCAACCTCTATTTTGACATCGAAAACATGTTCAGCACCTCCGTGGCCAGCCCGGAATTGTTCCTGGATCGCCCCCTGGATGCCGACGGTCGCCCGATTGGTTCAGGAGTCATCCTTAACCCCGATGCTGCGGCTGAGCAACAACGGTACCGGACCAAAATTTTGGACAATGGAACCGGACGGGCGCTGCCAAGTATTGGATTGATGATTGAATGGTAGGGTGAGGAGTTGAGAGGTTGGGAGGTTGAGGAGGTTGAAAGCCGGTCACACGGATGCGTTTCGAAAGTGAGCGCGGCCTTTTCAACTTTCAACCTTAAACTTTTCAACTACTATGTCCCGATTCAAGAAAGTGGCACTCCTTCTATCATTTTGTAAACCACTGGCTTTCAAGTAGAAAAAAATATAAAGTTCGGATTTTTTAGCGAAGGGTTTTTCTCGGAGAAAGTGGAACGATTTTCAGATGATCGTTCGGTACTTTCGTCATCGAGTTTTTTAAAATTTTTCAGAACACTATTTTTTTTGATAAACCTTTCGTCTTATGACCAACTTAGACACACACTCCACTAGTCGGGTCGCAAGCAAAGAACGATTTTTTTTCGTTCTCCGACCAACGCTGCTCATCGCTGCGTTTGTGCTCGCGCTGAGTTCAGCTTTTGCACAAATCACCCTGAGCGGAACCGTTACCTCTGAAGACAAACAAGCACTGATTGGTGCCACCGTCGTCGTTAAAGGTACCGGCACCGGGATGGTTACTGACCTCGATGGGAAGTACACCATTGAAGTACCAGATCGCAATGCAATATTGGTGTTCAGCTACACTGGATTCGCCGAACAAGAAATTACTGTAGGTTCCCAAACCCAAATCGACATTGTCCTTAAAGTTGACATTCAACGCTTAAATGAACTGGTAGTGGTCGGTTATGGTTCGCAGAAAAAGCGGGACGTAACGGGCTCCGTGACCAACATCTCCGACAAAGACTTCATCAAGGGCAACATTGCCACCCCCGAACAATTGGTCAATGGCAAAATTGCCGGGGTACAAATCACCTCCAACGGTGGTGCTCCCGGTGCTGGTAGCCGCATCCGCATCCGGGGTGGTTCTTCCCTGAATGCCAACAACGACCCCTTGATCGTCATCGATGGCGTACCCCTCGACAATACCGGGGTATCCGGCGCAGCCAACCCGCTGAGCTTCATCAACCCGAATGATATCGAAAATTTTACCATCCTGAAAGATGCTTCCGCTGCAGCCATTTACGGTTCTCGTGCTTCGAACGGCGTAATCCTGATTACCACCAAAAAAGGCAAAGCGGGGGACAAAATGCGGATCAGTTTCAGTTCCGTATTGTCTTCTTCGACCAAATCGGGGGTCCTCGACGTATTGAGCGCCGAAGAATTCCGTAAGGTGGTCAACGACCGCGGTACTGCTGCGCAAAAAGCCTTGATGGGCAGCGCCAGTACCGATTGGCAAGAGCAAATTTACCAAACGGCTTTCAGCCACGACAACAACCTGAGTCTCACTGGCGCTTTGAAAAACCTGCCTTACCGCGCTTCAGTTGGTTTTATGGACCAAAATGGCATCCTCAAAACCAGCAACATGAACCGTTTGTCGGGATCAATTGGCATCAATCCTTCTTTTTTTGACAAACATTTGAAGGTGGATGTAAACCTGAAAGGAACAGCCATCAACAATCGATTTGCCAACCAGGGTGCCATTGGTTCAGCGGTCAATTTTGACCCCACCCAACCCATCCGCAGCGGAAACGAAGCCTTGGGCGGATACTTTGAGTTTTTGGACCCTGCGACCAAAAATCCCAATACCCTGGCCCCGCGCAACCCACTGGCGTTGTTGAACCAACGCAATGACGAAAGTACGGTTGGCCGGATCATCGGTAACGTGGTACTGGATTACAAATTCCATTTTTTACCTGAATTGCGCGCCAATTTGAATGTTGGTCTTGACCGCTCCAACAGCGAAGGCAACATCAATGTACCACTGGGGGTAGCACAATTTTTCGACCGGGGTGGACAGGTCGCTACGTACACGCAGAACAAGAACAACAAGACCCTGGAGTTCTATCTGAATTATGTACGGGAATTTGGAGCGCACCGGGTGGACTTGATGGGCGGTTACTCTTATCAGGATTTCCTTCGGGAAAGCACCGATTTGGACAAAAACGTCCGGGGTGAAGTATTCAACGATGTATTTTTCAAAACCCAAAATACCCTGGTCTCTTTCTACACCCGGGTGAATTACGCGTTGAAAGAAAAGTACCTGTTGACCTTTACCTTGCGCCGTGACGGATCCAGCCGTTTCAGTCCAGATACCCGCTGGGGTACTTTCCCCTCGGCAGCGTTTGCCTGGAAAATCAATGAAGAGGGTTTCATGCAAGGGAGCAACTTGTTCTCCAACCTGAAATTGCGCCTGGGTTACGGCGTAACTGGCCAACAAGACGTGGGTAGTGATTACCCTTACCTCTCTCGCTATACGCCTAGTGAGCCTACTGCGCAGTACCAGTTTGGCAACGACTTCTTCGCTACCCTGCGCCCCGAAGGTTACGATGCCAACATCAAATGGGAACAAACCGAAACCTTGAACGCGGGGCTTGATTGGGCCATCCGCAGTGGGCGGGTATCGGGTGCGATTGACGTGTATTCCCGCAAAACCAAAGACTTGTTGAGCGTGATTCCGGTTCCGGCGGGTTCCAACCTGACCAACCAGATTCTCACCAATGTAGGGAACATTGAAAACAGCGGGGTAGAATTCACTTTGAATACCCGTTTGATCGAAAAAGAAAAATTGAGCTGGGATTTTGGCTTCAACGTGACCTTCAACCAGAATGAAGTGACCAACCTGACCAAAGTACCCAATCCCAATTATCAAGGGGTACTCGTAGGGGGCATCTCCGGTGGCGTAGGCAATACGCTACAAATCCATACGGTGGGTTTCCCTACGTTCTCCTACTTTGTACAGAAACAAGTGTACGACGAGGGTGGCAAACCAGTCGAAGGATTGTATGCCGACCTCAATGGCGATGGCCAGGTGAACCTGGATGACCGTTACCGCTACCAACAAGCCGATCCACGCTTGTTTTTGGGGATCAATTCCCAAATCAACATTGAAGACTTCAGCTTGAGCTTCGTGTTGCGCGGCAACTTCGACAATTACGTGTACAACAACGTGGTGTCCAACAACGGCACTTACCGCGGCCTGACGGGAACCAACAACTTCCTGTTGAACCTCTCGCCCAATGTATTGGAAACGGGTTTCCTCAACAACCAGTACTTCTCGGATTATTACATCGAAAACGGTTCTTTCCTGCGCCTGGATAACCTGACTTTGGGGTACAACCTGAAGGGCCTTTTGGGCGGGACGAGCAACACCCAGATTTCTCTGATTGGACAAAACCTGTTTACGATCACGAAGTACTCAGGGCTTGATCCGGAGATTGCGGGCGGAATTGACAACAACGTTTATCCTCGTCCACGCATTTTGTCATTCGGATTAAATGTCAGCTTCTAATCTGGGAACTTGTTTTCAGATCAAACAAAAAATGAAATGATGAAAAAGCAGTTTTTCAACAACAGCATAAAATTGGGAGCCCTGGCCATCTTCATGGTAATCAGCTCCTGCACCAAAGACCTGGATCGCACCCCATTTGTGGAAGTGACTTCCGCTACGGTCTACAAAGATTTTAGCAACTACAAACAAATCCTGGCCAAAGTGTATGCAGGCTTGGCGGTAAGTGGCCAGCAAGGCCCCGCAGGGCGCCCCGACATCAGCGGGATTGACGAAGGCTTCAGTACCTATCTGCGTCAGTACTGGAAAGCGCAGCAATTGCCTACCGATGAGGCCGTTATTGGCTGGAACGACGGCAGTTTGCCCGATTACCACGACATGGACTGGACCTCGGGCAACGAGTTCATCACGGCGATGTACAACCGGATTTTTTACCAAATCACCCTGTGCAACGAGTTCATCCGCGAGACCTCCGACGCTAAACTCGGCGATCGGGGCATCAGCGCCGAGAACCAAACTACCGCGCGGGTATTCCGTGCCGAAGCCCGCTTCCTGCGCGCTTTGAGCTACTACCACGCTTTGGACATGTTTGGCAACGTACCTTTTGTCACCGAAGCCGATGCAGTTGGTTCTTTCCTGCCCCGCCAGGCCACGCGTACCGAGTTGTTCAGCTATGTAGAATCGGAGTTGAAAGCCATCGAAACCGAATTGCTGGATGCCCGCAAAAACGAGTATGGCCGCGCGGACAAAGGAGCTGCATGGGCCCTTTTGGCCAAGTTGTACCTCAACGCTGAAGTGTACATTGGCGCGCCCAAGTATACGGAGTGTATCACGTATTGCAACAAAATCACCGGCGCGGGTTATGCCCTCGAAAGCGACTACAACAAGTTGTTCCTGACCGACAACAACAAGTCGACAGAAATGATTTTCCCGATTACATTTGATGGAACCCGCACCAAAACTTGGGGTGGCATGACCTTCCTGGTACACGCAGGCGTAGGTGGCAACATGAATCCTGCCGACTTTGGCATCAATGGCGGTTGGAGTGGACTACGCACGACCAAGGCGCTGGTGGAAAAATTCAGCGACATCACGGGTGCTACCGACCGCCGGGCAATGTTCCATACCAATGGGCAAAAGTTGGACATCAGCGACATCTTTACCTTCAACGATGGATATGCCATTACGAAGTACCGCAACGTCAGCTCTACCGGGGTGAAAGGCACGGATACGGAAGGCAACTTTCCCGATACCGACTTCCCGCTGTTCCGTTTGGCAGATGTGTACCTCACTTACGCAGAGGCCGTGCTGAGGGGGGGCCAAGGTGGCAATCAAGCTACCGCGCTCCAGTACGTGAATGCCTTGCGTCAACGCGCCTACAAGGGCAATACAGGTGATGTAACCTCGATCAATCTGGACTTTATGCTGGATGAACGTGCCCGCGAATTGTACTGGGAGGCCCACCGCCGTACGGATCTGATCCGCTTCAAAAAGTTCACCGGAAGTTCGTACGTCTGGCCCTGGAAAGGAGGCACGAAGGATGGTCGTGCAGTGGCCGATCACCTGGTCATGTTCCCGATTCCGGCATCGGATTTGGTGGCGAATCCAAATTTGGATCAAAATTCTGGCTACTAAAAAAGTTGAAGAGTTGAAGAGTTGAAGAGTTTAGCTGCCGCGAGCGACATTCAACCTCCTCAACTCCTCAACTCCTCAACTCCTCAACTTTTCAACTTTTCAACTTTTTAAAAAAATCGACCATGAAAAATTGGTTTTCAAAAATATTTCCTGTCATCCTCATCATGGCCATACTGAGTTGTGAAAAGGATGAAGAGCGCCTGGTAGTGATGCCTGGTGCCGCGCCCGTACTGACTGCCTCAACGGCTACTCCGGTACTAAAAATTGAAGATGCCAGCAAAGAGGCGGTGAAATTCTCCTGGTCTGCGGCGGATTTCAATTATCCAGCGGGGGTAACTTATACCTTGCAGTTGGCCAAAAAAGGGACAGATTTCAAAGAGCCCATTGAATTCAACGCTGGTGCAGCCCTAAGTAAATCATACTCAGTTGCTGATCTCAATACTGCGCTGCTGCGTCTGGGGATCGCACCCAATAGTCTGGGACAACTGGATGTACGGGTAAAAGCCGCAGTGAGTGCATTGGTGCCCACCTTGGCTTCAGCCAGTGCATCCCTTTCAGCAACGCCCTATTTGGTGATCATCGAGTACCCTTCTTTGTATGTACCGGGTGGCTACCAGGGTTGGGCACCGGAAAGAGCTGCGAAGCTAGCATCGGTGAAGGACAACAAAATCTACGAAGGGTATGTGTACTTCGGCGATGCTTCGGAGTTCAAAATGACCGATGCGCCCAACTGGAACAATGGCATTTTTGGCGATGAAGGCGATGGCAGTAGCAAAAAAATTGCTACTCCTGGCAACAACTTCAAAGTGGCTAGTGCGGGGTATTATTTGCTCAAAGCGGACTTGAACGACAAGAGTTGGGACGCCATCAAAACCAGTTGGGGCTTGATTGGTTCGGGTACTCCGGGTGGCTGGGATTCCGATACCGACCTGACGTACGATGCCGCAACGGGCACCTGGTCCGTAACCTTGGACCTGAAGGCTGATGAAATCAAGTTCCGCGCCAACGACGACTGGGGCATCAATTTTGGTGACACCAAAGCCGATGGTTTGCTGGATTATGGAGGCGACAACATCAAAGTGGCCGTGGCCGGAAACTATACCGTTACGCTCAATTTGAGTGTTGGGGGTAATTACAGCTATACCTTGAAGAAGAATTAATGTTTAAGATTGGTAATTAAGAATGTAGGGGTTCCATGAGTGAGTTCGGGAACCCCTTTTTACTTTATTTATTAGACAGGTGAACAACACCAATCATCAAGGCATTACCAAACCAGCGCCTTTTTTTCTGCTTTTTTCAACACTACTTCTTGTGTTTTTCCGGCATAAACCACCTTGGTTTTTCCTCCACGCGCAGAGCTAATCTCTGTTTTGATCAACTTTCCGGCGCTCCAGGTCAGATTCAGTACAAAACCTCCCCTGGCGCATACGCCACGCACCGAACCCGTGGCCCAGGCATCGGGCAAGGCAGGCAATAAGGTAATTTCTTCACTGCGCGATTGCACCAACATTTCCAATACCGCAGCTGTGCCGCCAAAGTTACCATCAATCTGAAAAGGCGGGTGAGCATCCATGAGGTTGGGATAAGCACCGCCGCCGCCGTTGTAGCGGGTTTCGGGATTGGGGTCTACGAAGCGCATCAATTCGCGGTACATTTTGTAGGTGCGGTTGCCATCGTGCAGGCGAGCCCAAAGATTGGTACGCCAGCCTTTGGACCAACCGGTGGTTTCATCCCCTTTCACCTCCAGGGTTTGTTTACAGGCTGCCGCCAGTTCCGGGGTTTGATCCATGCTGATGTGGTTGCCTGGGTACAAACCAAAAAGGTGCGACTGGTGACGGTGTTTGGGATCTTCGTCTTCCCAATCGTGGTACCATTCTTGCAGGTGGCCTTTTTTGCTGATTTGGTAGGGATACAATTTGCTCAAGGATGCTTCGAGTTGTTGTTGAAAATCGACATCCTGCACGAGCGTTTTTGCCGCAGCAATGGTTTGCAAAAACAATTCACGGATCATCCCCAAATCCGCGGTGGCACCGTAAAGTGTAGCGCCTTTGTAACCGGTTGGCGTGATGAAGATGTTCTCCGGTGAAGTAGAAGGTGAAGTAACGAGATGGCCCTTGCCATCGTCGACCAATACATCCAAACAAAATTGGGCGGCCCCTTTCATCAGTCCATAGCCGTAAGTTTTTAACCAGACGGTATCGCGGGTGTAGTCAAAATGCTCCCAAAGGTGGGTGGCCAGCCAGGCACCGCCCATGTTCCAGTTGGCCCAACTGGGAGAGCCTTGGCCAAAATGCCCAACCGGGTTGCTCATGGCCCAAATATCCGTATTGTGCGCTGCACACCAGCCGCCAGCATTGTAGAAAGTTTTGGCGGTGACCGCTCCGGTTTTGGCCAAATTGCCCAAAAAACCCAGCAAGGGTTGGTGCAATTCGGAGAGGTTGCCCGACTCCGCAGGCCAGTAGTTCATTTCGGTATTGATGTTGATGGTGTAGTTGCTGCTCCAAGGTGGCTGTAAATGGTGGTTCCAAATGCCCTGCAAATTGGCAGGAACCTGGGGTGTACGCGAACTGGCGATGAGCAAATAACGGCCAAAATTGAAGTATAAGAGCTCCAAATCCGGATCTTTAGCCCCTTCGGCAAAACGTTTCAACCGTTCGTCGGTAGGCAGACTGGCGTTGCTGCTGCGGCCCGCCAATTGGAATTGTACCCGATTAAAAAAATGTTGATGGTCTTTGATGTGGGCCGCCTTGATGGTGGCATAGCTGATGATTTGGGCTTTTTTGAGCCATTCATTGGCCAGGGACACTTCATCTTTGCCCTGCAAAGCGGGATTTTGATCAAAGCCGTTGAAGCTGGTGGCGATCGAAACCATGATGATGGCCTCTTTTCCACCCTGAACGCCAATGGTGCTGTCGGTTCTGACGATTTTGCCATCGGTTTTGATGATTTTGACCAGGGATAAAAAGCGCATGCTTTTTTGATCGTCGTATTGAATGGGGTCGGGAACGCGGCGATAACTCGGCTCGGCATGCGCAGGCGCACGGCCACTGGCGTTGAGCACATTCGTACTGGTGTTGACCTGGTGGCGCAAGAGGCTATTGAAGCGCAGGTTAAAACTCAATTTGCCCAGCTGACTGGCAGTCATCCGAATCAATAGGACTTGTTGTGGGTGTGAAATGAAGTACTCACGGGTATAAGTTACCCCGGCTAGTTGGTAACTGGTGGTAGAAATGGCGGTGCTCAGATCGAGCTGGCGGCGGTAATTGCTGGCCGCTTCGGCATGGGCCATGTCGATGTACAAGGTGCCTAAAGGAGCATAAGACTCCGAGAATTTCCCTTGCAAATGGCGACGATTGAGGCTGTCGGCTTTACGGTAGTCCTCCTGGCGAAGGGCTTCACGTATGGCCGGCAGGTGCGTGTAGGCTGTGGGGTTCATATCTGGATCAACAGGACTTCCGGCCCAAAGGGTAGCGTCGTTGAGGAAAATTTTGTCGGATTTGATCCCTCCGTGGACTACCGCGCCGATCCGGCCATTGCCCAATACCAGGGATTCTTCAAAATGTTTGGCGGGTTGCGCATAATACATCAGGCGGTCGGGAGTTTGAGCCCAACTGCATACAAGGCTCAGACTCAGGAACAAAATCAACAGGTTTTTCATAAAAACAGGCATTTGCGATCGGTTTGTTTGTTTGCCCAAGAAAGATAACCAAGCTTACGCAAATACAGCTATGCTTTAATCAACTATTCATATTTCAGTAATTTTTCTTTAATGCCTTTTCCATTTCCCAAAAACTTTCTATCATTGGATAAATTAAGCTGATCCTTGGCGCACCACAAATTAACCTAGCATGAAAGTACAACAGATTTTGGATCGTAAACTCAAAAGCGAAATACTAGCCGTTTCTCCCGACACCTCTGTATATAGCGCATTGGAAGCACTGGAGAAACACAACATTGGAGCCTTGCTGGTGATGGAGGGGGATAAATTGGTTGGCATTTTTTCAGAACGAGACTATGCTCGAAGGGGTATCCTTAAGGGAAAATTTTCCCGAGATTCCTTTGTAAAAGATTTGATGACATCACCGGTGTTCACCGTATCTCCCCAGGCTAAAATTGAAGAGTGTTTGACGATTATGACAGAAAAACATTTTCGTCACTTGCCCGTAGTAGATGGGGAGAAAGTACTCGGCATGATATCTTCCACCGACCTATTCCGATCTATCCTTTCGCAATACCAAAACCTGGTGTCTTCTTTGGAGGGGTATATTTCGGGGAGACCTATGTAAGTGCCTGTTTAAATAAAAGTGAGTCATCCTGAATTTTGAGGTAGGTCAAAATTCAGGATGGCGCTTAGCAGTGGGGCAAAAATAAGTGTTCATTTTTTTTAGGCCAAAGGATTAGCTAAGGCACTTGAAATGAACCGTTTACTTATCTAATCCTTTGGCAAAATGAACATTTATTTTTCATCGCCCCTTACAGGAATCAGGTTTATGCCCCAATACCTTTTCATACATTTCTACAATCGGCAATTCGCGTACTTCAATGGCCAACGCAGCATGTTTGGCCTCAACGCCGCGCAACAATTGGATACACAATTTGAGATCATCTTCACTAAGGTTAGTAAAAATCAGGTCATTGACCACTGCTGCACGGCGGTAACATTCGTGCAGGATTTTGATGCCTTTTTCGGTTACGCTCACCAGGCGCGCCCTTTTGTCGCTAGGGTCAGTTCTTTCTTCAATCAATCCATGTGCCAATAGGCGGTTGAGGGTATCGATGCCCGTGGAAACACCCAACAATTGCTGATGAGCAACTTCCGTTTTGCGGCATTCACCTGAATGAGAAATGTTGTTCAAAAAATAAAAGTCTTCAGCCTGTTTGATTTCCGGCACATCGGACATTGCGCGGGTAATGTACAATTCAAACAAACGGGCAATGTATCCGATGAGTTTCATCAAATATGAAGCTGCCGTAGGCGGCGTTCCTTTACCCGAAAAGTTCTCCCCTAATTCCAGTTTAGCACGTTGCGCCGTCAAATAATAGCGGCAGAACTCTTCAATCTCAGCATGGGGATGTGCTGCTTCAAAAGCTCCCCATTCGTTCACGATTTGCACAGTCTTGTTCATGCCACAAATATATCGATTTCGTCACAATAAAATCAAAATTAGATCGAAATATTTGTTCTTTATACAAAACCGTACTATATTTGTAGCAATTAATACGGCTTCGATGTATCTGCTTGCTAAAAGACCAGTGGTCTTCCCTAAATCTTCCGCTTCCCTATCGCCAACTCCACCCAAAATTGGTGTATTCAAAACCAATATTGGCAAACGCCAGGAAGCGAATCGCGTTTGCAACCAATTAAAAACCGATGGCCTGGTTACTCGAGCCACAGTTGACTTAAGTGATTGTGACCACATTTTGCGTACAGTAAGCAACAAAAATAACCTGGTAGAGATCATCTTGGCCGTTCAACGTATGGGCTTCTTCATTGAAGAATTACCCGATTAAAACACCTAGTAGTGGGGCAAAAATAAATGTTCATTTTTTTCAAGCCATAGGATTAGATAAGACACTTAAATTGAACCGTTTACTTATCTAATCCTATGGCAAAATGAACATTTATTTTTTATCGACTCCTAAGCACCCTATTTGACATGTCATCAGCTTTATTGAAATTTGACCCTTACCAGTGGTTTGTGGTAGCCATCCTGGCTATTCTGCAATTCACCCTGATCCTTGATTTTATGGTCCTTTCGCCTTTGGGCGCACAATTGCTCGAAGAACTGGACATTACTACGGCCCAATTTGGTTTGGTGGTTTCGGCGTATGCGTTTAGTGCCGGCGCTTCCGGAATTCTGGCGGCTGGTTTTGCCGACCGCTTTGACCGCAAAACCTTGTTGCTGTTCTTTTATGCCGGATTTATTCTGGGTACCTTTTTGTGCGGAATTGCGCCTACTTATTTCCTTCTGCTTATGGCGCGGATTGTAACGGGTATCTTCGGCGGGGTCATTGGTTCCATCGTTTTTGCCATCATTACCGATTTGTTTCCCCTGGAAATGCGTGGTCGGGTCATGGGTTTTGTACAAATGGCTTTTGCAGTCAGTCAGGTTTTGGGCTTGCCCGTTGGTTTGTATTTTGCCAATCTCTTTGATTGGCACGCGCCATTTTTGCTGATCGTGGTGCTCAGTATCCCCATTTATATCCTGATTTTCCTGCGCTTAAAACCCATCAACGCCCACCTGGCTTTGCAAAAAGACAATTCGGCTTTCCGCCATTTATGGGAAACTGTTTCTAAACCCCGCTATTTACAGGGTTTTGCGGGAACCATCCTTTTGGCTACTGGAGGATTCATGTTGATGCCGTTTGGAAGCACTTTTTCGATCAATAACCTGGGGGTTACTTTTGATCAATTGCCCATCATTTATCTGGTCACAGGCATTTGTTCCATGATTGCCGGGCCTTTGATTGGACGTTTGAGCGATTCGGTCGGCAGTATGAAAGTATTTACAGCAGGGTCGATCTTGACCATCATCATTGTGGTCATTTATTGCAATTTTGGGGTTACTCCACTCTGGATCATCATTTTGATGAGTGTGATTATGTTTATTGGCATCACTTCGCGGATGATTTCCTCTACCGCACTGGTGAGTGCAGTACCCGCCCCCGCCGATCGGGGTGCATTTATGGGCATCAATGCTTCCATTTCCCAAATTTCGGGGGGTATTGCTTCGGGTGTTGCGGGCATGATCGTGCACCAGGCGGCAGATGGTCATTTGGAAAATTACCCTGAATTGGGCTATGTAGTGGCCGGGACAATGGTAGTCGCGATTGGGTTGATGTACAATATCCACCGGATAGTGAAAAAGCGTGCGCATTAAAACAAAACTAGAGGGACCTACCGACCATTGGCCAGCAGATACCCTCCGGGCTAAAATATTAACTCCCTCTTTATATTTTTAAGCTCAATCGAGCGTTATCATTCTTGTACGCAAAAGACTTTAGATCTTTCTCGACATCACAACAATATTCCTATCCTGCAAATCTAGAATGCAATTACTAGACAGCAGTCCGAGATTGGATAGACAACTGTACATCAGGGTAGAAAATCGTCTATAAAAGAGTAGACGTTTGTCCAATCAACGCATCTGAGAAGGTAAAACCCCGTAACGTTGTTTGAACAGGCGGGAAAAATACTTCTCGTCACGAAATCCAACCGAACTCGCCAGTTCTTTGATACTAATCTCACCTGCTTTGGATTTTAAAACTTCCCGAGCCCGGTTTAGCCTGATTTCATTGATGTATTCATTGGGGGTCAGTCCGATCAAGCGCCCTACTTCTGTATAAAAAACCGAGCGGGACATCAATAATGTTTTTGCAAGATCATTTACCGTAAAATCGGGATCCTGCAGGTGCTGTAAAATGGTTTCTTCCAAGTTTTCCAACAACTTCTTGTCTGCTTCGGTAAACACCAAAGCTTTTTTCACCTTGCCCGCAAGGGGTAAATTGCCAGGCTCCGCTACGATTGGATCAACATAAACACGTCTCATTTGTTGGCGCTGGAGCAGGTTCTGGATACGCGCCAGCAACTCGGCTTCCACAAAAGGTTTAACCAGATAGTCGTCTACTCCAGTACGCAGTGCCCGGAGTTTATCGCCTAAGTCGGCACGTGCCGTGAGCATAATGATGGGAATACTGGCGTGTTTTTCACTAGACTTCAACCATTCCAGAAATTGAAACCCGTCCATCATGGGCATCATGATGTCTGAAAGGATTAAATCAGGCATCCATTCCTCCAACTTCACTTGGGCTTCTCGACCATTACCGAGGGTACTGACCTGGTATTTTCCGGCTAGAATTTGAGTCAAATACTGCCGTAAATCGTGATTGTCTTCAATCAATAAAATGCGGGCTTGCCCATCAGTTGAGGATGTTTCGGGAACAGCCAATGAACCATCCGCAACGGATGCAGTACTTTGTTCTTGAAGCAACAACTGATTGAGCTCGGTTTGCTCTTCCTCTTTAATGGTTCCAAACACTTCTTTTTTTGGAAAGCACAACGTAAACACACTACCCTTCCCCCAAGTACTGACTACGCTCAACGTAGCCCCCATCACCTTACTGGATTCTTTGGCCAGCGACAACCCTATTCCGGTACCTCCTTCAAAAGCAGTTCCAGCATGCTGGGTCTGAAAATATCGCTCAAACACCAGCGGTAAATCGTCGGGATGAATGCCTCGGCCACTGTCCTCCACCTCAATTTGAATGCTGTGCGCCAGATCGATTACCCGCAAAGTGATGTTTCCTCCTGGCTCTGTAAATTTAAAAGCATTGGACAACAAATTATTAAGAATTAAGGAAAAAAGTCGTTCGTCTAATTGAATCTGGAGTAAATGCTCGGCGCGGAAATCTAGTTGGAATATGATGCTTTGCCGCTCAGCGTGTGCAAAAAATGCACTAAGTAGCAATCGAACTTTGCGGTACAACAACACCGGGCGTTCTTGGGCATCCATTTTACCTGCTTCGAGCTTGGTTAGATCCAATAAATCATTGATGGTTTCCAATAGCACCTCACTGTGTTGCCTGGCCATCTGCAACAAATCAGCATTGCGCTGATCGAGCGTTTTTGTTTCCAATACCGTGTTGATTGGCCCTAAAATTAAGGTGAGTGGCGTGCGCAGCTCATGGGTAACATTGGCAAAAAAACGAGATTTGGCTTCGTCTAGCCTGATCAATTGGGTAGCCTGCTGCTCAATGATGGCCTTGTCTTCGCGGATTTTTTCAGTTTGCAGCGCTACCTCTTGTTCCAACTCTGCTTTGCGGTTTTTTAACCATTGGTTGCGGTAGCGAAAAAAGCCAATAGTTGTTCCCAGTAGCAAAAAACTGAACAAAATCAAAAACCAAACCTGCAAATAATAAGGTCGCAGCACCTGAATGGGAATCGACAATAGTTCCCGTGAATACAAGCCATTGGCCGTTTTAGCCCGAATAATCAAATTAAAATAACCATAAGGCAAACCGGCCAACTGGAGCATTCCCCCAGGGCAAGGTGCCCAGCGATTGCCCAAACCTTCAATGCGGTATTCGTACTGCGTGGATTGGGGTGCGGTATAATCAAGCAGTGCAAAGCGCAGGGTCAGGTAATGATGAGATGGTTTAAAAATGATTTTACCGCTTTGATAATAATCCAACTCAGCATCTTGTAGCGCATTGCGTGGCTGAGAAAACAAATGTGCGCTGGTCAAAATCAAGGGAATGTTAGGGGCCTGGTGAAAATCCTGGTGAAATTCGCGGGGATGAAATGCTGTTACCCCGTTCAGGCTTCCAAAATAAATGCGCCCATCTTTGTCCTGAAAATGGGAAATTCTATTGAATTCCTGGTGGGTGATGCCATCTTGAGGCAAAAAAGAGCGCGTTTTCCCGCTGCCCATGTGGAACTGAATGATGCCCCGGTCACTGCTCAGCCACAGATAGCCGTACGCATCCGCATAAGCGGCATATATATTGTTATTGGACAAACCGTCAGCGGTAGTAAACACTCGAGTTACCCCTTTTGCAGGGTTCCAGCGGAGCAATCCTTCGGCAGTAGCCAGCCACCAGTTGCCTTTTTTATCCTGATGGCCGGTCCTGAGGTTTTCAACAGGCAAATAATACTTACCCTTTCCTCCAGTCCAATAACGGGCCAGGATGCCTTTTTGCGGATCAAAATGGAATAGGCCTTTTTCCGTCAATAACCACAACTGTTGATGGCTTGTAGTGATGATGGAATGAATAATTGCATCCTGCAAAGCCGGGTGGCTCCTTTTTTGATCAATAAATTCAATTTTTCCTGATGCTTTATCAAGATAAGCCAGCCCATTGTTTAAACCCAGCCATAAGCGTTTTTGCTGTGGTTTAAGTGCCCAGGCAATGGAATAATCCAGCGGTATTTTAGCACTCACAGTTTCCGTTGCTTCCTTGGCTGGTTGATAGCGGTGTAAAGCCTCGCTCCCCATCCAAATGGCTCCTGCTTCATCTTGGGCAAGCGCATAGATGGCATTTTCTCTACAAAAAATCTTACGCTCTTCGGTTCCCTTGACACTCCACAAGCATGCAGATACATTGACATACAAGGTAGCGGATTTTTCATCTTTTACAATTCCACGACATGACAACTGCACAGGATTGTTTACTTCATCGGGGTTTTCCCAAAGCAATCGTTGGAAGCGTTGCGGATTGAGTTTGACCTTGTACAAACCTTCAATAGAGCAAATCCAACCGATCCCCTGTCGGTCAATAAAAATAGAATAGGCACTTTTAGGTCTTAGTTTATAGTTGTTGCTGGTAGCAGAGAACAAATGGCCTTTCTGCTGATCTAAAACATGCAATTGATTGGCGTACAAAAGCCAGTAATGATTAGAGTTAGGATCAAAAGCCAGCGGTAATTCATATTCGCGTTGATGGTGACTTTGAAAGGTCAATAGTTGCTGTTGAATGGGTTGCTGTTGTAGTTTTCCGTCCGGAGAGATAAAACCCAGATTGTGTAAAGTATAAAAGCGAAGGACGCCTTTTTTGTCCAGCAGCCCGTTTTGCAGAGAAGGGATCTTGTGTGTACAGATGGTTTTCCCTTGCTGGTTGATCAACTTATACTCCTCATCATAAGAACCGTCTTCCAACCAAATAGACTGGCGAACACTGTCTACGGCGAGAATGGAAAAAATGCTGCCCTGCTGGTGGTGAATGCGCTTGGTTGGTTTTCCTGGAGTGATTTTAAGCAATTCACCTGCTGTAGTGGTGATCCAGAAGCTTCCGCTTCCTCCGTATTTAATGTGCAGCGCATTTGGAGGCAATAATTTCCCTAATTTTTGTTGCGCAGTGCGGATTTTACCCGTAACAGTATTGACAAGGGTATACTCAATTTTATTCTTTTCGCGATAACTACTGATCCACAAGTCTCCATCTGAGTCTTCAAAACAGATTTCATTTTTGGTGTAATCGAGATTAAACCGCTCATTCACCATTAATTTGAATTGTTTGCCGTCAAAACGAGTAAGCCCAGTTTCACTCAGCAGCCACATTACCCCCCTGCGATCTTGAAAACATTGATAAACGTGGTTATCTGAAAGTCCTTGTTCCGTCGTATACAGCCGTATATCTGCAGTGTAACCCTGCTGCGCGATCAATGGCCTTATCCATAGAAATAGAAATATGGCCGCTAATGTTCTGAAATACATCAATATATCTTTTATTCAGGGAAGCTTCAAAGAAAAACAAAATTATGCAATTCTACTACCAAGAATCAGTACATCTAATCCGTTAACTTACGATAGCCAAAATTAATCAAAGGAAAATTTAATAAAAAAGTTGACCTATCTCTTGTACATACCAACCAGTATGTATATCTTTGCGCTATGAACGCAACCGATACCCGCGAACGCATCCTTGGCCGCATGTTTCAGGACATCCACAAAAACGGATTCCAGGGCTTGCGCGCTGACCGGGTGATTGCCGATTTAGGCATCACCAAAGGGGCTTTGTACCATTATTTCCCGAGTAAGGATGCGATTGGATTGGCGGTGATTGAAGAAATCATTGAGCCTTCTTACTTGGCCTTTTTCCGCAGTTTGGAAGAAACCAAAGGGCATCCGATCGACTTGTTGCAAGCACACTTACAGGAATTGGCCAACAAAGCCACCCCTGATGACATCCATTTGGGCTGCCCCTTGAACAACCTTGTACAGGAAATGTCGCCGATCAATGAGAATTTTCGCCAGCGACTGAAAGTTGTCATGGACAGCATGATCAATTTCAGCACCCACGCCCTTGAACGTGGAATCAATAAAGGTCAGGTAAAGACCAACACGGATTGTGCCACAGTAGCTGCCTTCATGGTTGCCAGCATGGAAGGTGCGTACAGCGTAGCCAAAGTACAAAGGAGTATAGCCAGTTTTCAAAGCAATATTCAACAGTTGGTGAATTATTTGGAATTGTATCGAGTCTAGAAACATGATGCATTACGGCTCTACGACCTCAACACAGCAACAATAGTTGCTTTTTTTTAGCAACAAATACATACCAACCAGTATGTATGAATCAATATTTTCTTTACGACAAACCATTAAAACATGTACGTAATTCTTGGAGGAACCGGAAATACCGGAAAACACATCACCGAAACGCTGCTTGCCGCTGGTAAGGCCGTAACCATCGTCAGTCGCGACGCCTCAAAAGCCGCAGAGCTGGTGGCCAAAGGTGCAAAATTGGCCGTAGGTGACCTGCACGATACCGCCTTTTTGACCAAAACATTCACGGGTGCTACGGCCGTTTACAGCTTGGTTCCACCCAAATGGGATGTAGCGCATTGGCGGACGTATCAGGTTCAAATTGCTACCTCAATTGCCCTGGCGCTGCACAGTGCCAAAGTGCCTTATGTGGTCAATCTTAGTTCCATGGGCGCACATTTACCGGAAGGTGCGGGTCCAGTAAGTGGCTTGTTTTACCTGGAACAAATGCTCAACACCATTCCCGGATTGAATGTGCTGCACCTGCGTCCCGGTTATTTTTACCAAAACCTGTACGGCGTATTGGACATGATCAAACACATGGGCGTCATTGCACAGCCGCTGCCAGCTGATTTCAAGTTCAACTTCGTCCATACCAGCGACATTGCGGCGGTAGCTGCTCAACGCTTGTTGACACTGGATTTTACGGACCATTCCGTTCAGTATATCGCTGGGCCCAAAGATTATTCTTTTGCCGATGCTGCGGCATTCATCAGCCAGGCCGCGGGCAAGGACGTTCCATTTGTGACCAGCACTGTTGAACAAAGTGTAGAGGGCATGATTGGTGCGGGAATTACAGCTGCGATTGCCGAACCCTATGGCGAGTTTTACGGATCATTTTCTTCTGCCAGATACCTGGCTGATTTTGACCGCAAAACCAATGTGATCGAGGGTCAAATCACCCTGGAGCAGTTTGTGAAAAACGAGTTTAAATATGCTTTAGAGGGCGCGTTGGTGGGATAGGCTTTTCTGTAAGACCAGCATAAGCGACATAATGGGATGACGCGGATTAGGCGGATTGGCACGGATTTTCTGGGGCAATTTTGCGCTTGCGGCGGAATTAAAATCCGCGTAAATCCGCCCAATCCGCGTCATCCGCGCTCCCATCCTTGTCGCTTTGGTTTTTGTAGCTCAAAAAAATTGAACTTTCGACGGCAATTCCTATTTTACTGCTTTATTCACCTTAACCAATCTTGTATGTCCCGCCGTCAATTCCTCCAAACTTCTACTTTTGCCATCGGTGCTTCCATCCTCCCTACCGCCTGGCTAAGCCAATTACTCGCCCCTGCTGGTGAAATGAAAACCCTGCGCAACAATGTGGGCATTTTTACCGAAAGAGGTGGCACCATCGCGTGGATGATCGACAAAGAAGGACTGGTGGTGGTAGACACCCAATTTCCCGATACGGCAGTACACTTGATTGAAGCAATCCGCAAGCAAAACGATCGGCGTGTTGACCTCTTGATCAATACCCACCACCACGGCGATCATTCGGGTGGAAACATCGCCTTCAAAGGCATCGTCGATAAAGTAGTGGCCCACAAAAACTCCAAAGCTAACCAGGAGCGCACGGCCATTGCTGCCAAATCCGAAGACAAACAGCTTTATCCCGATACCACCTTCGATGGCACCTGGTCGCAAAAAGTGGGCAGTGAAACCTTGAGCTTGCACTATTTCGGCCCCGGTCACACCAATGGAGATTCGTTTGTCCATTTTGAAAATGCCAATGTAGTGCACTGCGGTGACCTGATGTTCAATCGTCGATTTCCCAACATTGACCGTGCTGCAGGTGCTTCAATTGCCAATTGGATTGTGGCACTCGGAAAAGCACGCAAAATGTTTAGCAAAGATACCCTCTATGTTTTCGGCCACGGCGCTGAAGGACTCCCGGTAACCGGTACGGAAAAAGACCTGATCGCCATGCAAAACTACCTCTCCAAACTCCTGAAATTCATCAAAAAGGAAATCAAAGCGGGCAAAACCAAGGAACAAATTTTGGAGGCTAAATACCAAGTCATCCCTGGTGCAGAAGAATGGAAAGGCCAGGGCATTGAGCGCAGCCTAACAACGGCCTTTGATGAATTGATGGAGGGGAAAAAGTAAAAAGTATGGGATACGTATCCTTGCGTTTCTAATTTGGCGGAGTAATTGTATTTTGCCTCCAAATTGGATTCCATGACCAGTAAGGACATCATAAGTAAGTTAAAAGAACTCCCCTCAGATAAAATTAAGTTTGCCATCGTCGACATCGACGGGGTCTTGCGGGGCAAAATCCTCCACCGTTCCAAGTTTTTGAAGGGACTTGACGAAGGTATGGGCTTTTGCAATGTCGTTTTTGGTTGGGACTCCAACGATGTCTGTTACGACAACACCCTGGCCAGTGGTTGGCACACGGGTTATCCCGATGCCATTTGTAATGTGGACCTGAATACCCTCCGCTACGTTCCATGGGAAGACAACATCCCATTTTTTTTGGGCGATTTCAGTCAGTCCGAGCCAGGAGTACGTGCTGCCTGTCCCCGATCCTTATTGCGCCGCATCCGGCAGGAGTGCATCGATTTGGGTTATACGCCGATGTTTGCGCAGGAATTTGAGTGGTTCAATTTTCAGGAAACGCCCCAAAGCTGGCACGACAAAAACTACCACTCCCCTACTCCACTCACTCCGGGTATGTTTGGGTATTCGATTTTGCGCCCATCGGTCAATCCGGTTTTTTATCACCAGCTTTTTGATGACCTCACTGCCTTTGGTATCCCCATTGAAGGCTTACATACCGAAACGGGGCCCGGAGTATACGAAGCAGCGATCATTTACGACGATATCCTGGAATCTGCCGATCGGGCCACTTTGTTTAAAACTGGGGTAAAGGAAATCGCCTATCGCCATGGCATCATGGCTTCTTTTATGGCGAAATGGAGTGAAGAGTTGCCCGGCTGTGGCGGGCATATTCACCAAAGTTTGTGGGATTCCGAGCAGACCCAGAACCTCTTTTATGCTCCAGAATCGCCGCACAAAATGAGCGAACTGATGAAGCATTATGTGGCCGGACAATTGCATTGTTTGCCCTACATTTTGCCCATGTTTGTGCCCAATGTAAACAGTTACAAACGTTTGGTCAAAGGCTCCTGGGCATCGGTAAGTGCCAGTTGGGGTATTGAAAACCGGACTACGGCACTGCGCGTCATCAACCATGGCGCCAAATCCATGCGCCTGGAAACCAGGGTACCCGGTGCTGACTCCAACCCTTATCTGGCCATGTCGGCCTCCTTGGCTGCAGGCCTTTATGGCATCAAAAACCGGCTGCCACTACCTGATCCAACTTATGGCAGTGCCTACGACAGTGCGGCCAATCCCCCTCTTCCTACTTCTTTATATGAAGCCATAGATTTGATGAAAAACTCTACCTTGGCAGCTGAGCTTTTTGGCGAGGCGTTTTGCGACCATTTCATCCGTACCCGCGAGTGGGAATGGCGGCAATTCAGTCAAGTGGTAACCCAATGGGAACTAAAGCGGTATTTTGAAATCATATAAAAGTTGAAGGGTTGAAATGTTGAAGAGTTGAAAGGCTGAGGGTTGAGCCGACTGGTCTTTAACCTAATCAACTTTCAACTACTCTTCAACCCTTCAACCCTTCAACATTTCAACTTTTTCAAGCATGTTATCCAACTACCACAACATCATCAGGTACGCCTGGACCGCTTATGACCCTTCACGCATCATCGAATCTACTACGGACATCAGTGCCCGGGTTTCAACGAACCACGTATACAAAGTAACTTTTACTGACAAAAGTTTCGTCATTGCCAAGTTGTCTTATTTTGGGCGCTATGAGCATTTTGTGGAAGATCATCGCATCATCAATGTATTGGCCAACAACATACCAGCCCCTTATGAAAACCTGCTGGCGCGTTCATTGGTCAAAAGTACCAGTCTTTTTGTACACCGCTACATCCACGAGGACATCGATGTGTGGGTGGTGTTTTACCGGGCGGTGCGCATCAAAACCCGCTTGCCGAGACGCCTGGAGGACGAACACATCGTCAAACTCGGCAAAGAGTTTGCTAAATTTCACAAAACCTGCCACAGCATTCGCAACACCCTGCCCAATTCTTCCAAAACCCTGCACACCGATATCGACCATTTGATGGAAGTGGTAGAAAGGAAAAACAGCCGCCTGGGCACCCATATTGACAAGGAGGAAATCAAGCGGCAATGTGAACTTTTTTACAAAAATGAAGACGATCTGCGTTTACACCGCCTCGATCGCATCCCGGTTTTTGTAGACTGGAACATTGGCAATTTTTCAGTGAGTTCTACCTTGCGTTTGTTCTCGCGTTGGGATTACGATTGGTTTCGGATCAGCAACCGCATGCTGGATTTTTATTTTTTCAGCCGGGTGGTATCTGATCGGGGCGACCGTACGGTGTTCACCTACAACATCGGACCTCTGACGGAAGAACGTTTTATCCTTTTCCTCAAATCGTACCACGCTCAATACCCCTTGACCGAAACCGAAATCCGCAGCCTCAAAGAAGTATACCGCTTTTTCCTTTTACACTATGTGATTGACTATGGCACTTACTTTTTTGCCGAAAACTACTCCAAAAAACTCCAAAAAGAAGCCATGGAAGTACATTTGCCTTCCATTGAAAAAGGGTTCAATCCCGATACCTTACTCAAGGCCTTAAAATTGTGATGGGATGGAAAAGATCGAATCATTTTTGTCGATAGTAGAAAACTATAAAGCCGTATTCCTGGATTCTTACGGCGTATTAAAAAACTTCCGCGGCCTGATTGAAGGCGTGCAGGAAACCCTGGATTTTATCCAGGATCGGGGCATTGAGTTTCGCATTCTGACCAACGACGCCTCCCGCAGCCAGGAACAACAATCCGAGTCATTTACCCGCCTGGGTTTACAGGGCATCCCTCCCGAAAAAATCGTCACCTCGGGGATGATGGCTAAACAGTACCTGCAACTCAAAATCAAGGGAGGCAAGGTGGCCTACCTCGGCACCGCCAACGCCGCCCATTACATCATGCAAGCCAACCTGGAAAGTGTGGCCATTGCCGATCTTGACAAACACGATCTCGACGACATCAAAGCCATGGTCTTCCTCGACGATGAGGGCTTTGACTGGAACTACGACATCAACAAAACGGTCAACCTGATCCGCAAAAAGAACATGCCGATCATCGTAGCCAATTCGGACAACCTCTACCCCGTAGCCAAAAATGACGTGTCCATAGCCACCGGCGCAATCGCCAAACTGGTAGAAAGCATCATCAACAAAAAATTCATCCACTTCGGCAAACCCGATACCCAAATGTTCAACTTCGCGTTTGACGACCTCAACAGCAATGGCCGGGCTTTCAACAAAGAAGAAATCCTGATGGTGGGTGACACTTTGCATACCGACATCCTGGGTGGGAATAAGTTTGGGGTAAAAACCGTGCTGGTACTAAGTGGCAATACCACACCTGGCGAAGTGGAGATGAACATCCGCTCTTCAGGGATTATACCGGATTATATTTGTGCGTCGATTGTAGGATAAGATAGGGTATGGGTGTGAGTGTGGGTTAGCCCCCCTTCCCCAGTTTCTGCAACTCGCGCTGTATACCATCAGCCAGCAAATGCAGCGATAATACCTGACGCTCCTGAGCCATGGTTTCGAGGCAACAATAATGGACAATGTTCATGATATCAGCCCCAGAGACTTCGTAGCGATCGGAGATTATTTTCAGATCCACATCGTCTTCCAAGGACAACGCCTCCGGTATAGCGTTTTGCCAGAGGCGGAGCCGCTCACCTGGGCGGGGTATAGGGAAATGAATAAGCGACTGAAAGCGACGCAAGAAGGCATCATCAATGTTTTCCCGAAGATTGGAAGCGAGTATAACCAGTCCGTTGTAACCCTCTACCCGCTGGAGAAGATAGGAAATCTCCTGGTTGGCATAGCGGTCGTGCGCATCACGTACTCCAGTGCGTTTGCCAAATAGCGCGTCCGCCTCATCAAAGAAGAGGATCCAGTCTTTGTGCTCAGCTTTGTCAAATAACTTGGACAGGTTTTTTTCCGTCTCTCCGATGTACTTGGAGACCACCATGGACAAGTCTACCCGGTACACATTACGTCCAGCATGTTTACCCAGCAGCATAGCTGTCAATGTTTTACCTGTGCCAGGCGGGCCATAGAACAATGCCCGGTAGCCGGGCTTGAATTTTCGGTCCATCCCCCAATCGCGCAGTAGGCGGTTGCCGTGTTCGAGCCAATGTTGTAAACTTTCCACCTGCTGACGGGTATGAGGGTGCAATACCAAATCGCCCCACTCCTGGCGGGTGGAAATAAGCTGAGCCGGAAAGTCGGTGCTGAACCGCGGTGGACTGACTTCACCAGTAGTGAACAACTCTACATAATCAGGGTTCATCAGGAGTTTGCCGCTGAGGCGAGGTTCTCCGTCGAGGGCTGGCTCCAAATACAGCACCTGTTCGCGGAAAAGCCAATGGTTGGGTGAAAGGTACTCTTTTTGAATGCGTATCCGCTCCTCAGAATCTTCTTTAGCCAACAGGAACAGGGCGGTTTCACCAGTGGGCAGGATGCCCCGGTGTTGTTTGCCGCGTATGCCGCCGAGTTGAGGGAATTCGCCTTCACCCAGAATGTCGGCGAAGAGGCGGTCGAGGAGGACGGGGTTTTGATGGGGGATGAGGGCGAGGGTGAGCAGAAAGAGGTCGTCGGGCGTCAAGTGATGTTCCGGGAGTTTTTCCGAAAAAAAAGCAAGCGCATTAATTTCCGATTCATCAGGCTGAACGGCGGCGGCAGATTGCTGAAACCTGCGTTGAAACGACCGTTCAAAATATTTGGATAGAGGCATTGTCAGTTCGTTTTTTTAGTGCTGAAGGTGGTTATTCAAATTTAGTAAAAATGTTGGATTGAGGCGTGAGTACTTCATTTTAATGCAGGCAGAATTGCAGTGGTTTTGGAGGGTTGAAGATATGGTAATTTGGCTGATTCGCGATACGTATAGGATATGCCGAAATCTGTTTTATCACTTGGGCTGCAGAGAGGAGGCTGCAATAGTAGTTCGCTCTGTATGCCTCAGATGGTGTGATAGAGTGGTGCATTCATGGCCTGTGTCTTTGTATTTTTGTTTGATCTACTACTGTCGCACAATGAGAACATGATGCTGCCTTTTGACCACCAGCCCAAGAAATTCCCATTCCAAATCCACTGCTCCGGCTGGCAAGTTCCGCAAAATGACTTTTTCTGCGTGATTTTCGAGCTTGTCATTTACTCTAAACTCCTCCCCGGAAAGAATATTCTTCTCTGGTACACCTGCCAATTTAAGGAGTACACGTTGATTCGGAGTAAGGTAGGCGTTATTACCGGAAGCATAAAACGTCATCGTACCATCGGCTAATTTTACTTTTACAATGGATACGGTGCTTTGTTCAATCGTAATGTTACCTTGGGTAGTCATCGATTTCGGAGCGACATTGTGAACGGACCTCGACAAATGATAGAGGGCAAGCGGTTCGTTGAGGTTTCTGGGTAACGCTGTTTTTGCCGTCCTAAATTTGATTTGACCCGGGCTTGAAGGGGACTTCGGTAAACCGGGTCTTAGCCTGTATTCGCCTTTACCGCCTTTGCGTGCCAGGTCGAAATAATATGCATCGGGATTTTCCACAATTGCTTGCTTTCTTGGGCCACCGCTTTTACCCTCTGCTTTCAATTGGTTAAGGCGTTCCGCGACGGAAATTCCTCCTGCTGGGATAGGATTCGAACCCGATGGCAGGCTTAAAAAGGTTGAGGCTTCTCCAGTTAGGGAGTTGTCCACATTGACTTGTCCGGGAACTGTTGATTCCGCCACAACAAATCCCTGCTCACGGAGGGAGGGAGCAACCTGATTAAAACTTCCTTCGTAATAATAGGTTCCTGGATGAGTCGCCGACGGTTTCACTTTGGCATTCCCAAACGCTAACGTGTTATTGATGGACGAAATAAGGCTATTTATTTCTGATCGGATTTTAATAATTTCTACCTTCGATAATTCTGCAGGATAATTAGCATGTATTCGCTCGAATATACCCAACCTTCGCTCAAGAATTGATTTTGCCTGCTTCATTATTTCCATTGCTTCTGCATTGGATGCTTGTTTATTGGATTTCCAAGCTGCCATTTGCCGGGATAACATCCCACCCTCAGCATTATTTGTTTCTAACCATTCTTTAGGAACTTGACTTTGTTTAGGCATTACCAAGGGTCTGGTAGCGGCCATTCCAAATTGGATGGCGCCCAAGAAGAAAGCGTTCTGCGCGGCAATTTGCCAAAATTCTTTATCTGTAGGGCTAATAAACTCTCCGGTTTTGATCCAATGTGCGCCGATTGTCCAGGCTTGAAAAAGAAAAAACTGTGGCCTGTTTTCCCAGAAAACTCGTGGCTTTGGCCAGGTTGGGAAACTTAGTGGATTGCATAAATTTTGCAGCCTTCGGTGCCAGGAACTTCTGGAATAATGCGCCACCGCCTTTCATTGCTCCAAACATTAAAAATGTCTCCAGGTAATCCTCCCAAAAAGTATCATCCATAAAATCGCCTCTATTCGCCAAAGGTTTTCAAGGAGCGACTCGTCAAGTGAAAAGCAGTTGCTTCCGCTCCCAATGTAGCAATTGCCACGGTCGCCTGGCGCGCAAATGTTGAAGCCCCGGCGCGCGTTAAAAAACCTAACCCGGTTCTGGCCGCCCCACCTGCCAATCCACCGGTTTTAATACTTACCAGCAGAATCATTATATCCATAAAGGTATCCAATTCACCCTGTTGGAATTTATATAGTTCTGCAATTTTTTCATCTACATCTTTTAAAACTTCACTTTCTATCACTTGATTGAACTGTCTGCGTGCTCCTTCCGGATCGGTATCTCTATTGTAAGCAGCCAACGCGATAAGACCCCAGGCATTTTTTATAGTCTGCTCCTCTTCTAAATACTCGTCTTTGAAAACTTCATTTCTCCAAGCAAATTCCGAGTAAGTATCCATCAGGTCTGTTGCTGACAAAGCATATTGCGCTTTTTCGGTTATAGATTCAATCTGATACGACAGTGTATCCAATTCGGCAAAGAACTTATTGGGGGCGGATGAGGCCGTTAGTTTTAATTGCTCAAGTTTAAGTATGATTACGTCCGTGTCGGTTAACAAAGGGGTTATCATGTCCGTTTTAAAGGTCGCCCAGGCACTTTTGAAACTTGACAAAGCTTTGGAATTCAGGGAACTCTGGAGCTTTGCCTTTACCCTTGTAAAGGTCGAATAAAGGTCTTCAGAAAATGCTTGTGCAAATTTGCCCGGCCAGGCTTGGAGTGAGGTTAATATACTTTGAAAATGTTCATGGGCATCTTCCCCTCCTAACTTGGAAGAAAGTGTGATAAGATTTATCAGCTGTGGATGGATTTCTACTTTTAACTTACCCCTTTGACTTATTTCAGTAGGAATAAACTCCTGCATCGATTCAATCGATTCCAGGCCAATGCTTAGTTGTTCAATAAAATTTGTTGTTCGGATGCCCAGAGAGCCCAAATCATGAAAATAGGTTTCTTCTATATTTGTTATGCCTTCGTTGATCCAAGTGGTATCAATTTGAAAATCGATGGCATCGTTTCTGTGAAGATACTCGAAATATAGCTGAACCTTAGATACAAAATATGCCGACTAAATCGTTGGCTTGATGTAAATTTTGCAGGACTATTTTCCGGTAATGATCTTCATTTATTTCTTCCGTACTATTATAGAGCGTCAATAAATTAAAAGCGAAATCGGATAATAGCCCTTGTGGAGTATTTACTAAATTGACGACATATTTTTTGAAAGTAGCGTCTTTCTTAAGCCTTGTTTTAATCGTTTGTTGTGCTTTCGACCTGACATCTTCGTGCGGGCTGTCGTATGTCATTAACAGGGCCTGCCAGGACTCTTCGTTGTTTTGCATTAACAATTCGTCCAGCGCAGCTTTTCTTTGGGAGGGATCTGTATTTTCTAATTTTAATTCGATAGAGTTTAAACCTGCCGAAGCATTAGCTGACGTTCGGGTTCTTCCACCTGCTACTGCTGTTATCGGGTTCGAATCCGAATCCTCTAAATGAAATTCGTCATAAATATCCAACAACGGTGCTTTAAAACCGGCAAAGTCCCGAGTGCTCTCAATATTGGCTTCCAGGCTCTTGACATCCGTTTGTAGTTTGCTATAATTCACCGGAATATTTTCAGCCGAAATATTGTCCGTAATAATAATTTCATCGAAATTTATATCGAAATCAATTATCTGCCTCGACCAAGAATTTTGTGGAAGCGAGCTGCCTAAAAGATGAGGCAAGGCTAAAGGATTGGTTACATACATCCTGAGCAGCGGAAACCGGTGAAGGTGATTTTTTAAAATAGCCTGGTTTTGTTGCACGCCTAACGAGATTTCATTGAAAAGGCGCTCAATCAGGAATCTTAAGGCGCGGAAGTTATAGGCTGGATTAGTCGAACCCAGATCCAACACTGCTTTTGCTTCGGGGTCGGCAAACCGGCTTTCTTCCATGTTTCTTTCAAGATCCAAGGATATTTTTGCTATTTCGCGCTGCTGTTCATCATAAATGATGTTAGCATATCCGATCTGCAATACTTCTTCTTCGCTGTATTCCTTCCCAGTCCATACCTCGGATGGTGTCGAATGGGAGCCAATAAAACTGTATTCGCCACGATCTCTTAAGACCTTATACCCATAATCCAAGGCTTGGTATTCGTGAGTATACTGGTAAATATGTGCGATGATTTCGTCTTCTGTTGCCTCTCGGGCGAATCCTAACGAATTGAGCAGTTCGAGAAAATCGGGGAATTCCACGGGAAATCCCTTACTAAGCAGGAATGTCCGGTCAAATTTTTTCTTTATGTACTCTTCTGATACATTGGTAGTATCACCATACAACCATGGCGAGGGCATTCCTACCGGAGGAACATACTCGTCCCACAGTTGGTTATAAGACATTAATAGCTTTTTTTGCCGCCATATTTCTTTGCCCAGGGCATTGACTTCCGAGGCTGCTGTTTTGTTGGTAGCAACGTAATCTTCCAACACTTTTTATCAGCTCCGCCGGCTATTCCACCCACGGTTGTTTCTACCCATTTTTGCACGCCCGATATTTGTTGTAGCAGCGACTCTTTTGCTTTTAGATTAAGCCAATCGGCTTTATTATAAGAAAGTATTAAACTGATCAGGCTTTCCTTGTCAATTACCAGCGCTTTTTCCAGTTTCTTCAACAACACCTCCTCTTCTGTTATCTTGATTCTCTCCTCAGGAGTGGAAATACGAAGAATTTCTTTAACATATTCTAATTTTGTACCTTCATAAGTCATCCAGTCCAGAAACCAATTAGGTTTTGGTATCCACCAGTCGAGAAGGCCAGCATAAGCCTATACATGCTTTCATCTCCGATATCGATTGTACTGGCGAAATAATCTCTATGAATCGGGCTAAACAGGAGGCCGGTCCGTTCGGGGAATGGATGCATATCTATTAAAGAGGTGATCCACTGCCATTTTTTTTCTTTTTCGTCTTTTAAATCCAGTTCAAAGAGCATCCAGTTTAGACATCCGTATAAATTTCTATACCCGTTTTCGAGAAATGCTTGCATTAGTTCGTAAACACTTTCATCACCGAAATCATCTCCTCCTCTTAATGCAATTATTTTAAGCCATTTATCCCCCAAAGCCAAATCTTTCATCTTCGCATTCAATTTTTTAATGGCATTTAAGGAAGCGGTCTTATTATGGTCTATAAATAGAGGTCAATTCCGTTAAGTCAAGATGGGTTGCATCGGGCAAGGTGATTAATCTTTGAATAACATCTCCCCCCTGCTGCACCGTATGCGTCAACTCATGCCCCAACAACCCCCTCCCCTCCGCCGTGCCCGGCTCGTATTTCCCCGCATTAAAATAAATATCCTGACCATACGTAAAAGCCTGTGCGTTCAGGTCGCGACTCATCGCGGTCGCTTCGGAGTCCGTATGTACGCGCACATTGCTTAAATCGGACTGGAATGCCTTCCCCATCTGTTCCTGTAAGGCAGGCGGCAAAGTATTGCCCCGGCCTTTGCGCTGACTCAGGCGTTGGGTCACCGCATCGGAAGCATGGGTAGGATCGGCATTTTCCGGTTTACGATGGATTTCTGGGTCTTTACTCGCTTCAGCGCAATCGCTGCACGTGCTCCCACTTTCTGCACAGGCGCTGCACATACGCTGTACAGGCGCTCCGGCGTGTATCCGACTGATCATCGGGGGCGCTGCATTCTTCAGAGGCATACGCATGACTTGTTCGGCCATACGGTCGGCTTCCTGTTCGTAGGCGTCACCGGGTTGGTTTATGGTGAGTTTTGGCTGGATGGCGGAGGTGTGGTGTGGGGAAATGAAGGCCGGTCTGCGGACGGACTTGGGTTTGCTGCAGAAAGGATTGCCGCTTGTCGGTTTTGGCGGCTGTTTGTTGTTTCGGCTCTTTTGTCATTTTATACTGTCCAATCATAGAAGACAATAGACTGCGAATGAACCACCTCAGAGGTAGTTCATTCGCAGTCTATTCAAAACACAGGCTCGATATACAACTGATAACCTTCGATTTCTATCAAATACTTTTTTACGCCTTTGTCATTCAAAATTCCTGAAGCGTACGCCCGGAAAATCTTAAATCCCTGGTAGGAGCCGGGAATTTTGGGGCTATGGAAAAGGAGGTCATCCTTTGGTAAACATCCGAATCGTTAGTGACAAACGTATTCGGGGTTTGCGGGTGACGCGAAACAACCAATGCCTGTCTGACTATCAGTCGGTCTTTTGTGCCGGATTTGCCTACTCGTACATTGTCGAGTTCCGCCAGAATGCTATCCAGTTTTTGTTTGCCAGGCGCATCAGTCAAGGGCACTTCGGCAAAAGGATTAGCTGCTGCTTTTTTTGCTTCGCTTAATTCATACGCCACAGTTCTGACAACCCTTTCGTCCGGGGCAGGAGGTACTTGTGCATCCATTTTTTTCCGTGCCATTTGAGTGTCAAGTATCCTGTACGGCGACCCATCCGGAATCGGATCGATTTGGTCTGCAGCCGCCACCTGCGGTGGCCCAGTCGATTCTTGTTTGCTTGTAATTATACGATCCAAAAATTCCGCTTCCCTTTCGATATTACCCTCGTGATCCCTTACTGCTACTAGCCTGTCAACTGGATTATCGGGCAGTTTTTGTATGCCTGAAAAATCGATCGGCCTCCAACGGCCATCAGGGCCGATCAGCCCTT
>NZ_JADKCX010000102.1 GCF_016718685.1 Haliscomenobacter sp.
CCAATCAAATCCTGATCTCTCCGTTACATTTGCCCATCATTTCTGGAGAATACATCAATAAATTGCGCCAAAAGCGGGTAATCGCCCTGGCGATGGAATACATCAAGGATGACCTGGACAACTTCCCCGTAGTACGCACCATGAGTGAGATGGCAGGTATTAGAGCCATGTTGACCGCGGCTGAGTTGTTGACCAGCACTGGTGGAGGCAAGGGAATCCTGCTGGGTGGTATATCTGGGGTGCCCAGCGCCAAAGTGGTCATTTTGGGCGCCGGAATTGTAGCTGAAAATGCCACCCGGGTTGCCCTGGGCCTGGGTGCCGAAGTGCGCATTTTTGACAACAACATCTATAAACTCAAACGCCTGCAAAATCAGGTTGGTCGACAATTGTATACCTCTTCCATCGACCCTTATTACCTCAATGAAGAATTATTGACGGCGGACGTAGCCATTGGCGCCATTCACTCCAAAAGTGGCCGCGCCCCGGTAATTGTCAGTGAAGAAATGGTCTCACGCATGCGTCCAGGGGCGGTAATTGTGGATGTGAGCATTGATCAGGGGGGCTGTTTTGAAACTTCGCAGGTCACTTCTCTGGACAAACCAACCTTCATCCGGCATGGCATCATTCATTATTGTGTACCCAATATTGCATCTCAGGTGCCGCGCACCTCTTCAATGGCCATCAGCAACATCCTGACCTCTATTTTGCTGCGCTCCGGAAACACGGGCAACATCGAGCATTTGTTGTTCAGCAATCCTGGCTTGCGCCATGGCGTCTATACCTACAAAGGCTGTTTATGCAATGAATACCTTAGCGAAAGGTTTCAAATCAAATATACCAACCTGGATTTGTTGATGACCTCACATTTGTAGTTGAAAAGTTGAAAAGTTTATAGTTGAAAAGTTGAGGCAGTCCAATATTAATGTACTCATTTACAGGATGGAAGGCCAAAAACTTTTCAACTTTTCAACTTTTCAACTAATTCCCCCCCGGCTTCACCTCATACTGTGCCGCTTCATTGATTTTTAAGACTTTCACTTCCGTCCGACGGTTAAACTGGTGTTCTTTCTCGGCACACTCAATTCCTTCTTTGCAATGGTTGCGAATTTGTGTTTCACCAAATCCGGTAGTGCGGATACGATTGGCCGCTACTCCCTTGCGCACCAAAAACTCTTTGGCCGCTTCAGCCCGCCGAACCGATAGTTGTTGGTTGTATTCTGTGGTGCCCCGCGAATCGGTATGAGCACCCAGCTCTACTTCCATGGTTGGGTACTTGAGCATCAGGCGGGTAAGTGCCTCCAAGTCACGGGCATCGCTGGTACGGATGGCGGCCTTGTTGAAATCGTAATAAATGTTTTCCATTACAATTACCGTACCTTCTGCAAGTGGTTTGCGCATTACCTCTTCGCTGATGGGGGCAAGGCGCATGCTGATGGAAAAGGATCGGCTTCCGCGTACATTTTCAGTGGAAAGCTGGGTTTGATTGGGTTTGAAGCCATATTTTTCCGCCAAAATGGTGTACGTACAACCCAGGTCGAGGCAGTGGTCAAAACTGCCATCTAAATTGGAGGTAAGCAAAACTTCCTGACCATTACAATTGCTAATGACCCGTATCTTGGCATTGGGAATAGGTTTTTCATATTTGTCGGTAAGGGCAATGCCCCGCAGGGGAATACAATTGATGTGGGCCATGCGCACCTCCATGGTGTTTTTCAGGGTTTGAGCTTTTGGAATAAACGGAAGTTCCTGGGTTTTAAAACCACTTTTGGAAATTAGCAAGACGTATTCCCGGTTTGCAGCCAGATTCAAGGTAACCGAACCATCTCGGCCTGTTACTCCTGTAGGGCTGCCCAGTTCCTCATCATTTTTGCGGTTGAGCCGCATGATCAAATCTTGGGATTGATCTGTAGCGGGCACCAAAGTCGCCGAATAGGTATTGCCGTCCTTAATCAAACCATCATTGGCGCGCTCAAATACCCTGACGTTGACATTGGGCTCGCTGGCATTGTTTTCTTCATCAATGGCGGTAATATGCAGCGAAACTTGCACCACAGGCTTTAACCCTTGCAAACCAGCCGGGGCTTCAAAAGCATAAATATCATCTTTACCCAAACCTCCGTTGCGATTGGAAGAAAAGAACCCACGGGTGCTTTCTTTGTCTAAAATCAGTCCAAAATCGTCGGCTTTGCTGTTATAAGGCTGGCCCAGGTTGATTACATTGCCCCATTCATCCCCACTGAGATCGATCATGTAGATATCCAATCCGCCCAACCCACGGTGCCCGGTGGACGCAAAAAACAGCGCACCATTGTCGTGAGCATAAGGAAATACTTCATTGCCAGAGGTGTTGACTTCTGGCCCCAGATTGATCGGATCAGTCCATTTGTCACCATCCCAATCCACAAAATAGATGTCCATTTTGCCGTATCCACCTGGCATGTTGGATGCAAAAAACAAACGCGAACCGTCGTAGTTGAGGGAAGGGTGCATACAAGAGTAATTCAGGTTGTTAAAGGGCAAAGGGCGCACTCGTTCCCAATCATAGGTTCCTTTAAATGCTTCGTATACCCGCATGCGCACCGTATCGTCTTTACCCGCTTGTGGTACACCTTTGCTGATGCTATTGCGACTAAAATACATCTTGTCGGAGCTTTTGGTGAAGCTCACTTGTCCTTCGTGGCGATCAGAGTTGATTTCGGCTGAAAAGGGCGCTGGATGGATGGGCATGCCATCTTCGTCAAAATCGGCGTAGAAAAGTTCAAAATAGGTTTCGCCGGTTATTTTATCCACCTCCCCGCTGCGTTTTCGTGAAGATACAAACACCATTCCATTGCCATAAAATGAAGGAGAGAACTCAAGCGCCGAGCTATTGATGCGGGTGCAGTTGCGGATGGAGACCGTACTTTGAGCGCACAGGTTAGCAAAGCCAATGCATAAAAATGGAAACAGGATGTAGAAACGGTACATAGTAATTTTATTGAAAGGAGTCATCAGAGGCAGCAACCAACCTAAAAAAAGAACCGCGGGTTGTCATAAATCACATCGCCAGAGCTCCGGCCATTGATGAAGTACCGCAGCACTACTTCGGCACTGCCGTTGTTGAACTTCCGCAACTCCGATAAGGTGGCATCGTAGGACATACCAATCAAAAGATTTTTGCCCATCTGCACGCTGAACAATCCCGATACAGCTTCACCCAAACCTGTAGCCCGGGAGCCCCCCAAACGGTAAGATACCCCCATCGTCACCCGTTCGTTAAAAATGAGGCTAATGTTGGCATCTGCATCAAAGGGCGCACCTTTGACGTATTTGAGCAAGGTTTGGGGCTGGAGTTTTAAATTGTCTCCCAGTGGAATCAGCACACCCGTCATCAGGAAAAAGTGGGGTGTTTCACGCGAGATCGTACCACTACCGTCAGACAAATCAATGTTGACATTCAATAACCGAGGTGACGACAAGCCGATGTAAAAATTTTGGGCATTGTAATAGATCCCCGCTCCGAAATTAGGAACGTATTTGCTTTGCAAACCAGCTGGAATAGCCCCATCATTGGCAATGGGCTGCGAGCCTTCGAGTTCCGAAAAATTCATTTGAAAATTGCGGATAGAAGTCATCAAACCCAGGTTGAGGTGGCCACGAGGAGCCGGAATTCGGTAGGCATAAGCCAATTCAGCGGTATACTGATTGGTGACTCCAATGGAAGCCCGGGCAAAATTGGCACCAATCCCCACTCGGTTGTTGAGTACTGGCATATTCAGGGATACCAATTGAACTTGTGGAGCACCTTTGATGCCCAACCATTGTTGGCGCACCAAGGCGGCAATGGAAATACCTTCGGCATTACCCGCGTAAGCAGGATTAAACCCCAGTTTGTAGTGTTGAAACTGGGTGAACTGGTTTTCTTGCTGGGCTTTGGCGACTACAGAAAGCCCTAAAAGGATCAACAATGTGTACATTTTTCTCATCATAGACCACTCCTCACTGTAAGTCTATCTTACAATAACTAAAAATCCATTTTTGGGTTTTTCCCCTTTTCCAAAATCGACTAGGTAGAAATAGGTATCCGCAGGCAAATCTTCACCATTGTAGGTACCCGACCAGGTGTTCTTGTAAGGTTTGCCAGATCGATACACCTCATCACCCCAGCGGTTGAAGATGATCACCTGGCTTTCGGGATACGCTGTCGCATCCAATAAACAGGGAACGGTAAATACATCGTTGACCAAATCGTTGTTGGGGGTGATGACCGAGGGGATTTTGCAGACCTCATCAGAGCCAGAACCGATCTCAATGCTGACTTCAGCTTGAGAACAGGCACAACCTGCACTGCAGAGTTCGTACAGAAATTTATCTTCTCCAACAAAATTGGTACGTGGTAAAAAGCTGAACAATCCATTGCCTTTGGTTGTAAGGATACCGTTGAAAGGCGCTCTGATGATGGTGACTTGGGTATTGGCCGGAACCGTATCATTTAGTAAAACGTTGATGGGAAGTTCAACCCCAAAGTTTCCGTTCACTTCATCATTAACGGCTTTGGGCGAACGCTTGTAAGTGACGACCACCGTATCGCGGGAGTCCCGGCCACAGATGCCATTGTCCACTTCCCATACAAATACATTGGTGCCAATACTCAGGTTACGGGCTTGCGCCTTGGGGTCGTCCGGATTGGGTATGGTCACACCTTGGGTCAAACTGGTCCAGCGACCCCGACTGCCGTCAGTTGGGGTATCAGCATTTAGCTGGGTTACGGGTTCGGTATTACAAACCGAGTTGTCCATCCCCGCAAAAGGCCCAGGATCGGAAATAAGTACCAGCACTTCGTCACTGATGTTGCCACAACCACCAGCTTGTAAAGTCCAGGAGAAAGCGTACAAATTGCCAGGTTGCATGCCGGTTACGCCGGTTTGGGGCGAACTTGGATCCAGAATGGTTACCCCCAGCAGGCCTTGCACTTCTGATTGAGTCCATCTCCCTGCTGCGCTGTTCGACGCCCGGGCACCAAGTTTAATTTCTCGGGAAAAACAGGCCAAAATGTCGGTGCCTGCAAAAGCGGTGTCCGCTTTATTGACCGTTATTTTGACATCATCATTGCCGTAATTCAAGCAGGCTCCATTCGAAAGTGACCAGCGAAAAGTATAATTCTGTCCGCCCTTTAGTCCATTTACTAATGTTGTAGCGGAAGTTGGTCCAACGATGCGCACCCCCGTTGTATCCCCTTCAGCGAGGCTCCAAACGCCGGTTCCCAAAGCAGGGGCCTGCGCGCTCAGGGTGATTGAGTTTTTTTCACAAATGAGTTGATCTGTCCCGGCGAAGGCTTGCCCTGGAGGTATTTTGCTGAATGAAATGGGGAATGGCTCTGAAACCAGCGAATTGCACACGCCGAGTTTTGCGCTTACGGTAAATGTATTGATGCCTTCGGCATAATTGCTGAAATCTGTGACATCAAAATCAGTTGTAGAACTGTTGCCCAATACAATACTATTGGGTCCCGACCAGGTGTATACCGCTCCCGGCGTAGCCGTACCCGGCCGCAAGGATAAGCGCAGGCGAGTATCGGTTCCACTGATACAAACGGGGCTATTGGCAACCAGGGAAGGCCGACGGGCACCGGGTAGCACTTCCACCTTGGTGGTCATGATTTCGGATTTACAACCATTGAGCGTCGCAAAAACTGAATAATTACCAGCGTGTTGTGCAGAATCTGCTTCAGGGATAACTGGATTAGCTTGTGAGGAGCTAAAATTTGGTCCACTCCAATTGTATTGTGCACCGGGGATAAAAGTGGATTTGAGTTCAATGGGTAAACCCTGGCAAACTGGCCCGCTGGTCGAAGCACTGATGCTGGGTTTTGGGGTAATCTGCAACAGCACTTCCCCAGATTCACGGGAGTTACAGCCATCAATGCTCACGAATACCGAATAAATTCCTGAATCATCCGCAGTGGTTTGTGGGATGGTCAAACAAGGGTTACTGGATAAGATGACTCCCTTATTTGGTGTAATCCAGTTGTAGGTCACCGTGCTGCCTTGGTATGCATTGGTACATAGTGTGATTGCTCCGCCAACACAAAGCGGTTGTACGGTGGTTTCCGACAGTTTAGGTATCGAGGGGGTAAGCGGAGGATCACTGACGTTGACCAAAGTACTCACCACCTCCGAGGTACAAGCTCCTGCCGTTGTAATGACCACTGAATAGTTGCCATTGTTGGCTTGGGTTGCGTTTGGAATGATGGCCTGGGCGGTATTGGCAGCATATCCGTTAGGACCTGTCCAACTGTAGCGAAAATTGCCATCGTCCAGCGGGAAAAAGTTAGCGGATAAAATAATGTCAGTTGGTCCGGCTAAACAACGGGGCGCGTTGTTGCTTACATTTAAAATGCGAATGCTGTTGATGACGCTAACTTCTACAGAATCGTTACCTACACAGCCCTCGTTATTGGTTACCTTCAGCAGATACCGACCCGCATTTGCTTGGCGAACGTTGTCGATGGCCACACTGGTCCCCACCGAACTATATCCGTTCGGCCCAGACCACTGAAAAGACGCGTTGGGTGTAGCCGGAGTAACCCTTAATTCAAGGCGACTGCCTTCACAAACATTGGGTGGATTGGCAGAAACTTTGGGTTGGGGGCGATCAAAAACAACGATTTCCAGGGCTTGGGAACGATCCGAGCTACATTCCTGATTGGTCACGTACAAGCGCCAGGGACCTTCCTGGGTGCTGTTCACATTGTTGAGGTCAAAACTGTTGACGCTGGTGCGAAACTCCTCCAACGCCGGACTGATCCAGGTATAAAATGATGCAGTGGCATTGGTGCGCAAGGTAATTTTCCCACCCTCACATACGGCACCAGTGTAGGTCAACTGAGGTTGTTGTGGCCGGGGTAGCACACTTACCGGAATAAAAGTTTGATCCGATGCGCATCCAAAACGAGAAATCACCAGGGAATATACCCCGGAGCTGGCCGCGGTAGCCGCATTGATAGCAGCAGGAAATTGACTGGTGGAATTGTACCCATTAGGCCCAGTCCATTGATAAGTGATTCCCGGGCCAGCAACCTCTGTACCAAATACAATTGGCTGTCCTTCACAAACCGAATAACTGGTTGTTTTGGGAATCGCCAAAGGTTTTTTAAAAATGCGAATTACTTTGGGTGCCGAAGGCAGAGACTCGCAGCCGCCTGATTCAATACTCAGGTAATAATTGTCCTGGCTTTCGGCATGGGGAGCGCGCAAAGTTAAACTGGGTACAATGGTTTGACCGATCAGCGTGCCAGAAGGTGCTTCTCCTTTGTACCAGCGGTAAATGACGTTTGAACCGGAGGGCGCAATCGAGGAACTGAGTACGATGTCTTCTTCGGCACAATAATTTTCTTTGGTCAATAACAATGCAGGGGTTACCGGCAGGTCTTCGATGGAGACTTCTACTGTTCCAGTCGATTTGCACCCGGTGATGCCCGTAATTTCCACCGAATAAGACCCGGCATTGCGGGAGCTTACTTTTGGAATAGTGGGGTTTCGTAAATTGGAAGTAAATCCATTGGGCCCCATCCATCGGAAAGTAAATACCGTGCCGCCATTGGCCAAAGGAGGATTGGCGAAGAGGGAAAGGGTATCATTGCCACACAAACCTGAGTTGGCCGCAGGTGCGGGACGTTCGTTCTCAATGCGTACGATGGTGGAGCACCTGGCTACATTGCCTGCTCGATCGGTAACGGTCAAGGTTACGTTTTGGACGGTTCCTGCTTGAGCGCAGGTAAAAGTGCTAGGGCTCAGGGTCAAGGTCGGCATCCCACAATTGTCGGAACTGCCCGCATCAATCTCGCTGGCGTTTACCTGTTCTGTTTCCAACCCGGAAGGATTGATAAATAAGGTGGTCGCCTTGCAAAGTGCGACGGGGAGTTCGGTATCGCGTACCACAACTTTAAAGGTACAGGTGTCGGCATTGCCGCTGGCATCCTGGATGAGATAAGATACCCGGGTTTCGCCCAACGCGAACTGCACCCGAACACTATCGGGAGGGAGTGGCATACGGGTTGGGGAGATGACCGTAGCACCTTGGGCAAAATAAGTAGGCAAGACGCTAGGGTAAGACAAATTGGCAAAAATATATCCTTTCCGGTCTGTATCGCCATCATTGACAATTGCGGCCGGGTTGCATGGATTTACGCCTTCTCCGGGTTGTCCGGAGGGGGTGCTGATCCGTCGTGGTGCCACGCGCAGGTTGATGATGCCGTCTACGGCCCAACGATTGAAGGTATCCCGGGAGATTTTTACATTCAATTGTCCAGCTTGACTACAGCTGGCATCTCCGGGGTTTGAACTGCCCAGGAAGCGCCCATTTTCTCCAAAAACCTCCAGGATCGCATTAGGCGAGTCAAAATCTCCTTTATAATTTACAATGATATCGGCATCTCCGGTAGCATTCGGTGCTACGCCATCAAACAGCAAAGTTTTGCCACCAGCGATGTAACTGTTCAAGGCAGCAGTAAAGGTATAGGTCAAAAAAGCAGCAGCACTATCCAAAGGCAGTGTCCTGCTGTAACTTCCCGCTAAACTACAATTGTCCATAGCCGCAGGGCGCGGTAAGGTCAGGGGTGCAACGCAGGCACCTTGAGCCAGGATGAGTTCAAAATCAGGAGGGCATACTATTTCGGGCCGTTCGCGGTCACGTACAGTTACCGTATAGGAACAAGAGTCGATGTTGCCAGCACAATCTTGTACGTAATAAGTGATGAGATTAGCGCCAATGTTTAAGGTGACTTGCACGGGTACAAATCCAGCAACAGGCTTAAGCGGCCCATTATTTATGGTATACCCGTACAACAAATCTTCATCGTTGGGTGCGGCCAAAGCACACACTTCATCTACTTGTGGCGCTTGCAGGGTATAATTTACGGTACATTGTCCCGGGTCGGTATTGAGCTCGACATCAATGGGGCAATTGCTAAGCTCAGGAGCCTGATCGTCAATTACTTGAAAAACAGCAATTGCTGTATCTCGGTTTCCGCATTCATCTTCTACAATGAAACGTACGCGGCGTTCCAGGATGATGCTGTCACCAGTAAGACAGCGCAGTATAGGAAAAGTTACCGCACCGCCCGTTACCGCGTCTTGAAGAATCCAGCGCAACGCCGACGCAGGCGTGGTGCAATTGTCAACGGCCAGCGCGTTGCCTAAAGTATTGATCCAGGAATTGAAGCGCGTTTCAGCATCCAGCGTGGCATCACAATTCAAAATGAGGTTGATTGGTGCCCGGGTAATTTCTGGTGCGCTACGATCTACTACTTCTATGCGCTGTTGATGCGTGATAAAATTGCCACAGCTATCACTTAATCGCCAGGTGCGCAGGACGATGTAATTGTTGTCACAAGCACCATTTTGCAGTACATCGCTATAGCTGAGGTTGGCCTCGGTAAGGCTGTTGCAATTGTCTTGGAGCTTGCTGGGCTTGCCTGAAAATTGTGGGTCATCGCCAAAACGACAATCGATAAGGGTGTCGCGGGGAGGCGTAAAAGATGGTTTTACATTGTCGATCACCTCAATGATCTGTCTGCGTACGGCGCTATTGCCACACACGTCTTCACTTTTCCACAAACGCTGTAATTCATACGTTTTTTTGCAATTGGGATCGCCAGTGAATACCACCTCATCGGTAAAACTCAACACCGGACTGGGGTCACAATTGTCTTTCAAAATTGGAACGCCCAGCAGTTCGGGTACAAATGAACCATCACAAGCGATGGTGGTATCATTTGGAAATTGCTCAAACGCTGGCGCGTCATCGTCGGTCAAAATGATCACCTGTCGGTAGTTGCTGCGATTGCCACAGGCATCAATGGCCACCCAAGTGCGGATGAATTTACGGCGGTAGATGCAATTGCCACTGCCTTGCTCGGTTTGATTGTAGGTAACCGTTTCCAGGGCACAATTGTCGGTGATGCTAACAACAGAAGAATCAGGTATGGGATCTTTACACCCCAGGATTAATGAATCGGCAATAGTTGAAACAATGCGTGGCGCTACAATATCTTGAACGATAAAAACATACGTATCATTGGAGACCACCCCTCCGCCGGAATTGGTTACGCGAAAGGTCAGGCGCAAGGTATCTGTGCAGGGACCAGAAAATACCAATGCTTCGGGAGGCATCGGAGTAATGGCCACAGTATGGCCGTTCAACTGCGCAGGCAAGACCACCTGCAATTGTAAGGTATTGAACCAGGTGCTGTACGCTGTATCTACATCCTCACACGCCACGATGGTCGTATCTCCAACCATTCGAAATGAGGGATGACTGATTGCAATTTTTGCTGTTTTGCCCTGCAAAAAAGTTATGTTCAGCAGGCACAGCGCCAATATTGGAATGGAGTAAACCAATTGCTTCATACCAAAACGGAAGTTATGCGTTTTACGGACACCATAAGGATCTTGAACGCAGTGATTACAATATAGGCAAAACGGTGGGATTCCTTCCGGTTCAGGGTAGAACGAATAATATTCTGTTGGACAAAGTACATTTGGTCCATGAGATGTAATCGGTTTTTGGTCAATGCCATTTTAGGTTGCCCTAAAATAGCGTAATATTTTACTTGAAGAGTTTAGGTCGAAAGTTGAAGGTTGAGAAGTTGGGGCTGCCGCCAGAGCGGAGCCGAGGTGCCCAATCTCTTCAACTTTTCAACCCTAAACTCTTCAACTCACTTTATCAAACAAATCAAAAGCTCTTTCCAATCTTCTTCGGCTTTCGGCTTTGCCTAAAAGGGCCATCATGTCAAACACTGCCGGCCCCTTCATAGTACCCGTCAGGCCAACGCGCAAAATGGGCAGTACATCACCAAATTTCAAGCCAGCGTTAGCCGTAAATGCCTCTACACAACCCTGCACACTTGTTGCGGTGTAATCACTTAATGCCTCTAATTGCTCCACAAGGGGGGCAAAAATGGCCCGACTACCCTCAGCTTTCCATTTTTTGCGAATGGTCGCCTCATCAAAAACGGTAAAATCTTCAAAGAAGTACGCGCCATTCGTCCAGAAATCGGGGAAAAGAATCACACGTTCTTTCATCATGCCTACAAAACTGCGCAGAAAGTCCTCCGCAGGTTGATGGCCATGTGCTTCGATGATCGGACGAACGGTTTTTGCCAAGTCTGCATCCGGAGTCGCCATGATGTATTGCTGATTGAACCACTTGGCTTTGTCAAAATCAAAACGGGCACCCGATTTGCCGATTTTCTCCACCGTAAAGGCTTCGGCAAGCTCGTCCATGCTGAAGATCTCTTGCTCTGTACCGGGATTCCAACCCATAAAAGCCATAAAGTTGACCATCGCCCGAGGATCAAATCCAAACTCTCTGAATCCGATAAAAGAATCTTCCGGGGTTTCACCATTCCAGGAAATGGGAAAAACGGGAATACCCAAACGAAATCCGTCCCGTTTGCTCAATTTGCCTTTGCCATCGGGTTTGAGAATCAAAGGCAAATGGGCAAAGCGGGGCATGTCTGTTTCCCAGCCAAATGCGCGGTACAACAACACGTGATGGGCGGTACTGGGCAACCATTCTTCACCCCGAATGACGTGGGTAATTTTCATCAAGCGGTCATCGATGACGTTGGCGAGGTGATAAGTGGGCATGCCGTCGCCCTTCAGCATCACCTTATCATCTAGTTCGTTGCTTTGAAAAGAGACTTCGTCGCGGACTAAATCCTGAATGAGGATGCTTTGATCTTCGGGTACTTTTAAGCGGATGACATAGGGTTCTTCGGCATTCAGCCGGCGCTTGACCTCCTCAGCACTAAGGGTAAGACTGTTTTTTAGTTTGAGGCGGGTCTTGCTATCGTATTTAAAGTTTTCGTCGGCCTTACGCACGGCATCGAGTTCTTCGGGGGTGTCAAATGCGTAGTAGCCATGGCCACTGTCCACCAATTGCTGGGCATATTCCAGGTAAATTTCTTTGCGGTCAGATTGCCGATAGGGGCCGTATGCTCCACCAAATCCGGGGCCTTCCATGGGGACAATGCCCGCCCAACGCAAGGATTCAATGATGTATGCTTCGGCACCGGGTACATAACGGGTTTGATCCGTATCCTCGATGCGCAGAATAAATGTCCCGCCAATTTTTTTGGCCAAAAGGTAGTTGTATAAAGCCGTACGGATACCTCCAATGTGCAGGGCTCCGGTTGGGCTAGGGGCAAAACGAACGCGAATATTTTCCATGAAAAGTGAGCGATAGTATTATTTTCAAAAAATTCTGAAAAAAAATGCGCTTCAGGGCAGCCCATTTTCGATTTATTGCGTTATACAGAAAACAGTGCTTGCGCATTTTAGGTCTACAAAAGTACAAATTTAAGTGGGTCTGGTATGCAACTGTTGAGTATTTCATTGCTCAGCGATAGACAAACACCGTTTTAGCATCATTTTTATCCCGTGAACATTGGTGTTGTTGCACATGTATGGCAACGACCCTAAAAAATCAACACTTATGTATTTGATCAAAACTCCCCATTTTATCCAAAACCTGTTTCCCCACTTCACTTGGCGGATACCTACCGAAGAGAAACAAATCTTCCTCACTTTTGACGATGGCCCTATTCCTGAAGTTACACCTTGGGTATTGGAGCAATTGGAAAAATACAATGCCAAAGCGACATTCTTCTGTGTGGGGGACAACATTCAGCAAGAATCCCGAGATTTTCCAGCAAGTGAAAAACGCTGGACATGCCATCGGTAACCATACCATGAATCACCTCAATGGTTGGGTTTCCGAAAACCTGACCTACTTTCACAACATTCGACAAGGTGCCAGACAAGCCAAGTCCGTGCTTTTTCGCCCGCCATATGGCCGCATTACACCCAAACAAACCCAGTTTTTGTTGCGGCATTACCGCATCGTGATGTGGGATGTACTGAGTGGAGATTTTGACAATACCAATTCTCCAGAGCAAGTACTTCGCAACGTGGTGCAAAACGCCGGACCAGGTTCGATCGTGGTATTTCATGACAGCATCAAGTCACAAGAGCGCCTCGAATATGCGCTTCCCAGAATGTTGGAACATTTTACTTCCGAGGGATATACTTTTGATAGCCTTAATGCCCAGGAGATGTTTGAAACAGAGTTGATACACAAGCGGGCATAATTTTCATTCAATTGGAATGCTTGATTTATATTTACAAAAAAGCCGTGGGGGTTCTCTGCGGCTTTAGCATGTTTTGGGGTTTATGTTTCGCGCTACAAATGGCCAGAATTTTCGCCTGCGAACCAGAAACCCAAATACATGCTTATGCTTTTTGTTGTTTTTGCACCAGCAAATGTTCACTTACCTTGCGCGAGAGGGTTTCTTCTCCCTCGTTTTTTAGGCGAACTTTCATTGATCCATCGTATTCATGGTAATCCAGGATTTCAAGTTGAGCACCCAAACCCAGCTGAAGTCGGTCCAAATACTGCAAAAAAGTGGGTGCGTGGTCTTGTACCCCTACTACAATTACTTTGTCTCCTACTTTTGATTCGGCCAAAGGTGCCTGTTTCCTAAAAGTAAAATTACCATCTGCATCTGGAATGGGATCTCCATGAGGGTCAAATTTGGGGTAGGCCAAATAGGTATCCAAACGTTTGACCAATTCCTCGGATTTGATGTGTTCCAATTGCTCAGCAATGTCATGCACTTCATCCCAGGAAAAGCGCAATTTTTCAACCAAAAAAACCTCCCAAAGGCGGTGTTTGCGAATGAGTTCGGTAGCAATGCGCAGGCCTTCTGCGGTGAGGCTTACTCCTCGGCGGCTTTCGTATAGCACCAAACTTTTTTCATTGAGCCGCTTGATCATGTCGGTTACCGAAGCTGCGCTGGTATTCATGTCGGCCGCAATGGCATTGGTGCTTGCCTTGGCGCCGCTTTGTTCTGAAATTTTATAAATTGCTTTAAGGTAATTTTCCTCTGTTTGTGAGATGTTATCCATGTTTATAGAAAATTGAGCCGATTCAGTAGCCCTTGTTTATGGCTTCTGCTAATTGGGATGACGGTCTCTGCAATCACCAAGGTGTTTTCTTCGATGTCCTTGATTTTGTCCAAATTGATGATGTAAGAACGATGCACTTTGACAAATCGGGGATCTTTCATTTTGGAATCGATGCCTTTCATCGTACCATGAATGATGTGGCGTTTTCCGTTGGCTGTACGAATGGTGACGTAGTCCCCTAAATTTTCAAAGAAAAGAATATCGTCCAAACTGATGCGCACCAATTTGCCTTCCTCCCTAATGTAAACGTCCTTGGCTTCTTCTTTGTATTTTTGAATGCGTCGCTCTGCATCCAGCACTTTTTCCATGGCCCGTTGAAAACGCAAAAAAGTGATGGGTTTTTTGAGGTAGTCAACCACCTGGTATTCGAAAGCTTCGTAGGCGTATTCCGTGCGGGCAGAAGTGATAATGATGTGGGGAAAACTGGATAAACGATCCATCAATTCAATCCCACTCAATCCAGGCATTTCTACATCCAAAAAAATGAGATCCACACGTTCATTGTTGAGAAACTGCAAAGCCTCTTCCGCAGAGGCGAAGCTGGCGGCAATTTCCAGGTTCTCGGCACGCTTGCAAAGATTCTCCATTGCGGTACGCGCCATCAGATCATCATCTACGATTAGACATTTGAGCATGGGACTGTTGACTTAGGTGTACGAGTGCTTGTTGAACACTATGGCTCAAAGGTAATATTAAAGGACTGGATGATGCTAATGGAAAGAACAATTGTGTACAACGGGATGCCCTAAAAAAAGTTGCCCACTTAAAACCGTCTCACCGGCCTGAAGTGGGGCAACCAAACTTCCTATTCCCAAAACCCTTGACAAAACACACGTGAAGTGTGCAAGTTGCCAAGAATATTTTTATGAAGACCAGCATCCTTGAAAGTTGGAGCTGTAAAATCAAAGTCGCTATTAAATCTCACAATTAAACTGTAAGTAGGACAAATATAAACGTACATTCTGAAACCATCTACTTTTTTTAGGTTTTTGGGTGGATTTTTACGGCTTTTGGTAGGAAATTTAATTTTTTTGGAGACGTAAAAGTAAAGCTATAATTCAGTGATAGCAACATGATTAGCCGCAAAAAATGCACACTTTTAGCTGATATCCCAAAAAGATCTGGGCCTGCGTAATACAACTGCCGCTATCCGAATGGTATGCACAAAATACACAATGGCCAAAGCAAGTAAAAATAGCCAAGCAGCTGAATTAATAAAGTACAATCCAATTGGCAACAGCAGTCCTACTAAAAAAAATGCCCATAAATACGCTTTGGCAGGTCGATAGGTATGCCACAACCAAAGCTGTGCAGCACTCAGCATTTGCAATAAGACCAACACAATTAGTGCGATTTTTAATCCGACATGTAGTGGTTCGAGCGGTATTGCCAAAGCCAAAAGAACCATCAACGTACTCTGTACAAGCAAATCAAGCTTCATCCGCAAACGAGATACCATAGCTTTTCAGAATTGATTCAGTGCAAAGATAAGGGAAACCATCTTAATTTTCAATATTTTTTGAAAATACTGAAAATTAATTTTTCAACTTGTATGACCATTATTCTGTTAATTACTTTATCTTGAATGCGCTGAAAGCTGCTTCCCAAATAACTTATAACAACTTTTGAAAATTTCTCCAATGAGTTGTTATTTATTCGTTAAATATTTGGCACAGAACCCATGGAACAGAACCAATTCGTTAAAAAGACATATTTACAATCGTTAAAAGCGGTGATTATGAAGTTTAGAGGATCAATATTTTTATCCGTGGTGGTAGCCGGTTTTTTGCTGGTAGCCTTCTACCCACGCAGAGCAGCAGAATCAGCAGAGAAAGATGCTGTGTTGATGAAGTTGATTGTATCTTTTTTGGACGAACTTCATTTCGATCCAAAAAAGATGGATGATGGCTTCTCAGAAAAATTTTATAACCTTTACTTGGAGTCACTTGACCCAAGCAAACGTTTCCTGACGCTGGAAGATGTCAAAAAACTCGAAGCCTATCGCCTCAAACTGGACGAGGCTATCAACAGCGGCAACACTGATTTTTTGACCTTTCCGTCGGTTTGGTAGAAAGTGCCGCCCTGAAAGCTCAAGGCTATTACCGCGAAATTTTGGCTCAGCCTTTTGATTTTACAGCCAACGAGTCCTTCGAAACTGATCCGGAAAAACGGGTTTATGCGAAGACTGATGCCGAATTAAAAGAAGTATGGCGTAAAATCCTCAAGTACGAAACCCTTTCGCGCATCATGGATAAAGAGGAGGGACTCAAATCTGCCAAAGCAGGTGAAGAAGCCCCGGCTAGTACGCCACAATTAATTGAAGAGGAAGCACGTAAGGCGGTGCTCAAGGCTTATGAGGAGGTTTTTTCACGCATGATGAAAACCAAACGATCAGATCGTTTGAACCTTTATCTGAATAGTTTCACTCACGTATACGATCCCCATACCGATTTCCTGGAGCCAGCCGATAAACAGGATTTTGATTTCAGAATTTCTGGCCGCTTGGAAGGAATCGGCGCTACACTGAACAATGTAGGCGATTTCACCAAAGTAGCTGAAATAGTCATTGGTGGCCCAGCTTGGAAAGCGAAAGAATTGGAAAAAAATGATTTGATTCTGAAAGCGGCACAGGGAGACAGTAAAGAATGGGTCGACTTTACAGGTATGCTCACCAATGAAGTCGTAACCCATATTCGGGGCAAGAAAGGGACGAAAGTGCGCTTGATGATTAAAAAAGTTGATGGTACGACTAAGGAAATTAGCATCATCCGGGATGTGATTGAATTCGAAGATACGTACGTAAAATCGCTAATTTTAGATGGAGCAAGTCCAGATGAGAAGATAGGGTATATTTATTTACCTACGTTTTATGCTGACTTTCAGCGTGCAGATGGCCGTTTTTGTGCACAGGACGTTGCCAAAGAGCTGGAAAAACTAAAAGATGAAACCGTCAAAGGCATAATCATTGATCTGCGTAACAATGGCGGAGGTTCGCTAAATGACGTAGTGAAGATGTCTGGACTTTTTGTCGAAAGTGGCCCAATTGTTCAGGTAAAAAGCCGCTCAGCTCAACCAGAGGTGAATTATGACCGCAATCCAGCGGTTCAATACGCCGGCCCACTGGTGATTATGGTAAACTCTTTCTCGGCTTCGGCTTCCGAAATTATGGCAGCAGCCTTACAGGACTATGGTCGTGCTGTAATTGTAGGCAGCAAATCAACTTATGGCAAAGGCAGCGTCCAGAGAGTATTTAGCCTTGATCAGGCCATTACTGGCTATGACGAACTGAAGCCGTTCGGAGACATTAAGATCACCCTTCAAAAATTCTATCGGATCAATGGTGGTTCCAATCAACTGCGCGGAGTGATCCCTGATATCATTTTGCCAGACACTTACCACTACCTGCCCGTGGGTGAGCGCGAGGAAGATTATCCTTTGAACTGGACTGAAATTCCAGCGGTTTCTTATAGCCAAAATGCCTATAAAATCAAAAACCTGGAAGAAGTAAAGCGGCGGAGTAAAGCACGTTTGGAGCAAGATCCAGGCTTCCAGAAAATTTTGAGCCACGCCAAATACATTGAGGCTGAGCGCAAGAACTCGGCAGTGATGCTCAACATTGACCAATTTCGCAAGGATGAAGCTGCAGAGGGAAAACTTTCTGCTGACTTCCGCAATGCCTTTAAAGATGTTGTTAACAAAGGGGCGCGTAACATCGCCGTAGACGTAAAAAAGATGGAAACTACCCCTGACAAAGAAAAGACCTTGGCCAGGAACAAAGATTTTATCGAGGGTGTGTCGAAAGACATTTACATTCGGGAAACCTTGCGCATCATGCACGATTTGATTGAGCAGAATTAAGCGCTAAATCAATTTGCATAAAAAAGGGGAAGCACAAGTACTGTGCTTCCCCTTTTTTTATAATATGATAAAAAAAACAACAATGATCACCCAAATCAGCCAAAATACACTTACAATCAAGTTTCGTTTTTTCCTTAAGCGTTCCAGAAAAGGATCGGCTTCTTCCTTCAAATAGGGTACAGGAAGAAAGCTTTCTCCCCCGGTAGTCCAAATTGAACCCAGGGTGTCCCGAAAAAAATTCCGGTATTTCTCGCCTCGCTTACGCTTTTCAATACGGACGGAGAGATGCCCCATAAAGACCATCAGGGCAACAATAAAAAGAATGATTATGATTCGAACGGCGATTAGCATATCCTTGGCATTGCTAGGAATCAGGGTGTTTGGGAACTCCTACAAAAGTAACATTTTTTCCCACTCCTTATCTACTTTTCCCCGCTAAGGCCTCGACCGCGCCCGCTAATTCCAGCCCGGCATTGATGCCCTTGCCTTTAAATAGCAGTGTATTTCCTTGGTAAAATGCAGTTTCCAATACCGCTTGCATACTTTCATTGACTTTCCCCGTCATTTGGCCACTAATTGGAGAAAGTAAATTTGCCCCCGGGGCAGGATGAGCGGTAATTTCCAGGCGATTGCGGCGATCAAAAAAAGTAAGTTTAACCTGACGCTCGCCCAACTCAACCTGCATTTTTGCACCGGTGTACGTAGCAAAACGATACAATTTGCCCTCCCACAAAAAACCGACAATGTATCCGATGAAGTGGCTGCCCAACCAGGGAATATGCGCCACAGAAGCCATCAAAGACATGGGTTTATCTGCGGAAAAATGGTTGCTTTGCATCCAAATCCAGGACTTGGGAAAAGATACCCCCCAGTCTTTTTCAATGTACCCAATGCCCCCGCTGAAATCAACGGCTGTACCGTCCACTTCCAATACGCCCTGTAAAGTGTGATGCAAACTGACCACCCCGTGGTAGCACTCCATAAAAGGTACAAAACTGAACCAGCCCATGATCCCGGGGGCGCCCAGCATTTTGGGCCAGGGATGTTGTTCGGCCAAGGTTAAAGTACCTTTCAGTTGGGGCAGATCCAGCGTGATTGTTAGGGCGGAAAAAAAATTCTGCCCCAGTTGCACTTCAAACTTTGCGGCATTTGGCTGAAATGCGCCAATAGGGAATTGGTGGTAGTACGCCTTACAATGTATGCCGTCCAAAACCTGGATAAACGCGTGTGCCTGGCCATCCTGATCATAACTAACTCCGGGAATGACCGCAAAAACGTGCTTTCCACCTGGATCAACCAGTTTGAAGTACCAGCCTTCGAAGTAGTTTTTTGTCCGTCCCCAACCGTGATACATTTCCGGGTGCCATAAGGCGCGCCAGCGCAGGAATTGATTTTGCATAAGCTGTGGTGATTTTGGGGTACTTATAGAGCTTACAAGTTCGGGTTTTTAAATGGCTTTAGATAAAATTTACAATAACTTAATTTCAGTAAACCGAAGGTTAAATTATCATTAACTATTTTTAGCTCTCGAAAGGACTTTTTCCCTAACCCATTAAAACTCACTATTAATGAAACAAGGTTTACGACTATTGACTTTGTTTGCAGGGCTATTCCTATGCCTAAATGCAAATGCACAACAAACTACTTCGGCCATTCAAGGTACCGCCACTTCCGAAAAAGGCGATGCCTTGGTAGCTGCCAGTGTAGTAGCTACGCACATTGAATCGGGTACTGTTTATGGCGTGGATACCCGCGCCGACGGGGGGTTCAACATTCCCAACATGCGGGTTGGTGGTCCCTACACCATCAAAATCACTTACGTAGGCTTCAAGGATTTTCAGGTAGACAATGTTTTTTTACAATTGGGCAGCAAATACACGGTAAATGCCAAGTTGGCCGAAAATGCGGCACTCCTTGAGGGGGTAACCATTACCTCGGAAGGGGCATCAATTTTTGGTAAAGGCCGTACTGGTTCTGAAACCAACGTTGGGTCTGAAGCATTGACCAAATTGCCTACCATTAGCCGTTCTGCGCAAGATTTTTACCGGGCAACACCCGCATCTGATGGGGTCTCTTTTGCTGGCCGCAACGACCAGTACAACAACTTTACCATCGATGGAGCAATCTTCAATAACCCTTTCGGGTTGGATGCAGCTACGCCGGGTGGACAGGCCGATGCGCAACCCATTTCATTAGACGCCATCGAACAAATCACCGTTTCACTTGCTCCTTATGATGTAACCCAGGCGGGATTCACTGGTGCTTCGGTAAACGCCGTAACCAAATCAGGTACCAACAAATTTAAAGGAGCGGTATTCGGTTATACCCGCAACCAGGATCTGACCGGTGGAAAAATCAGCGGTGAAAAATTGGTCGTACCTGATCTTTCCCAAAACCAGTATGGTTTTGCTTTGGGTGGCCCGATTGTCAAAAACAAACTCTTCTTTTTTGTCAATGCAGAAGTTGATAAACGTACCGATTTGGGCTCGACTGCGATTGCCGCAGCGCCGGGTCGCACCGGGTCCAATGTATCGCGCGTTGCCAAGACGGATTTGGATGCGGTGGCGAATGCATTAAAAACCCGCTTTCAGTACGATCCTGGTGTGTACGAAGACTACCTTCACAATACCAATAGTACTAAGGCCATTCTGAAGCTCGACTACCAGATCAGTAAGAACCATACTCTAACGGCAACCTATAACTTCCTTGATGCCTTCAAACAAAAACCTGCCCACCCATCGGCTATCGGTCGTCGTGGCCCCGACCTTACCACCCTGCAATTCTTCAATTCCGGCTATCAAATCAACAACAAAATCAATTCCGGAATCATCGAATTGCGCTCTATTTTCGGTAATACGGCTGCTAATAAATTGCAAGTAGGCTATACCACTTTCCGCGATGCCCGCGACCCATTTTCCAATCCCTTCCCGGTGATCAATATTCAGAAAGACGGGATTCCTTACATCGTGGCTGGTCATGAGCCATTTTCCATTTTCAACCGTCTGAATCAGGACGTTTTCCAGTTTACCGATAACTTCAACATCTACAAGGGTAAACATACTTACACCATTGGTACGAGTTTGGAAGTGTTCAGTTTTGACAACTCGTTCAACTTGAATGCCTATGGGGGTACATTTGGACCAGGCTTCGCGAGTACCACGGCATTTTTGGATAGCATCAGCACCGGGCGTTACGATGACGATGTAGCGGCGGCACGCGCTGTTGCCAATGCAAACGGTGGCGAAGGCGGCACTTCCGGTAAAGGTTGGGCATTGGCCGAAACCAATGTAGGCCAGTTTGCCTTCTATCTTCAGGACGAGTGGACGGTGAATGATAAATTTACGTTGAACTATGGCATTCGGATGGACATGCCGCTATACTTCAATACTCCAGAGAAGATAGAGGAGAATATCGCCCGCAACTGTTGCTACGACCCCACCATTACCTGGTACAACGAGCAGGGTGATCCGCAAAAGTTCGACCATACCAAACTCCCCAACCAGACACCGCTGATTTCACCCCGGATTGGGTTCAATTATGACATGAGCAAGGATGGAAAAACCGCTCAATTGCGAGGTGGTACGGGTCTTTTCACCGGACGTTTGCCTTTTGTATGGATAGGTAATCAGGTGGCTAACCCCAACTTCTTCTTCTACAACTACACCGATCCCAATTTCAAATTTCCACAAGTTTGGCGCTCTAACCTGGGTTATGACCGCAAATTGGGCAACTGGACTTTTACCCTCGACATTTTGTACACCAAGGACCTACAGGCTGCTATGGTGCGCAACTACGGATTGAAGCCACCGACAGGTAAATTGCAAGGGCCAGACACCCGTCCGATTTATACCAACGCCGATCGTACCCTGGTCTTCGGTGGAGCCACCAATGCTTACGTGTTCTCGAACACCAACGTAGGCTATTCGTTCAACACCAGTGTACAACTACGCCGCAACTTCAAAAATGGCCAGCTGATGTTGGGCTACAATTTCCTGGATGCCAAGGATGCCTCTTCGGTAGAAGCGGAAATCTCCAGCGACGCCTTTGATCGCAACCCGGCCATCAATCACGTAAACAATGCTTTGTTGGCGCCTTCCTTGTTTGGCACCAAACACCGCTTCATTGGCTCTGCTTTCAAAACCTTTGAATACGGACCTTGGGCAACTACTTTGTCTACCTTCTTCCAGTATGCGCAGGGCGGAACCACCCAAAACGACAACGTAGCCGATTTTCGCTTCAGCTACACCTACTCTGGCGACATCAACAACGACGGCTCGGGTCTCAACGACTTGATCTTTATCCCAACCGATGCACAATTGACCCAGATGAACTTCCAAACTGCGGCACAGCGTGATGCTTTCCGTAGCTATATTCAGCAGGATAAGTATTTAAGCGAAAACCGTGGTAAGTACGTTGAGAAATATGGCATCCTCGCCCCCTGGTACTCGCAGTGGGACATTCGGGTAGCGCAGGATTACCGTTTTGAAAGCGGGCAGGCACTCCAATTTACCTTGGACATCCTCAACTTTGGCAACATGCTCAACTCCAATTGGGGCGTACGTCAATTGCCCATCAACACCCAACCACTGGGTGTAAGTGTCACCAATGGTGTTCCTACTTATTCATTTGATGCTTCGTTGAAGAATACTTTTGCCGATGATTTCAGCTTGCTGTCGCGTTGGCAGGCAAGAGTGGGCTAAGGTTTACATTTTGATTTTTGTACTGCCAAAGGTAGTTTAAGTAAATAAGGCGCTACTCACCGAGAGGTAGCGCTTTATTTTTCCAAAATTCTCCTATCTTTCGCCTCGCATGGCAGTAAACGATACCTATACCATCCACCTCCCACAATTCGAAGGACCTTTCGACCTGTTGTTGTTTTTCATCGAGCGCGATGAGTTGGACATCAACGATATTCCCATTGCCACCATCACCGATGATTTTCTGGAGTACCTGCACCACCTGGAACGGATGAACATCGACATGGCCAGTGAATTCATTCTGGTGGCAGCTACCCTCTGCCGCATTAAGGCCAAAATGTTGCTGCCCCGCAAGCAACTCGACGAAAGTGGCAACGAAATTGACCCGCGCGAGGAACTGGTTCAACGCTTGCTGGAATACAAACGCTACAAAAGTGTGCTGGACGAAATGCGCGAGATGGAAGAACACCGCTCCATGCAAGAAACCAGGGGCAACATCACCCAAGAATTGCAACAGATTGCCACCAAAGCCTTGGTGGATACGGAGCTGGAAACCCTGACTTTGTTCCGTTTGTTGCGCGCTTTTGAAAATGTGATGCAGCGATTTGAGACTCCTGCTCCCAAAGCAGTTCACCAAATCGCCCGCTTCAACTACACCATCGAAGGGCAACAGGAATTCATTTACAGTCGGATCAGCAACGGCCAGCGTGCCGATTTTAAGGCCATTTTTGGGGAATGTATAGACCGCATTCACGCCATCATTACCTTTTTGGCGCTGCTGGATATGGTCAACCTCAGCAGAATAAAAGTACTACAAGGTGAGGGCGCCAATAATTTTTGGTTGGAAGAAGCTCCTAACGAAGAGCGGTAGTCGGAGGAGGGGAAGAGTAAGAGATGAAAAGTTGTGAGACACAATTTCCTTTTTCATCTTTCATCTCTTTTTAAACTCCTTGAAATTCGTCGAGATGCCCAACTGCGTTTGCCCGCCCGCAAGGTGATAAATGCCTCGTCCAAAATCAATTCTAAACCGGCTCACCTTCAGGCCTATACCAAACGTAAATCCGGCCATGCTGCTGTAACCTTGTACAGTCATTTCGCGGTGCATGCGGTAGTTGTAGCCAAAGCGCAGGCGAAAATTCTCGCGGGCACCAATCAGCAATTCGCCATTGAAGACCAGGTGTCGAAAAAAATTGTCCAACCATACGTTGAAGGCGCCTGGTTCGGCGGCTTCTTCACCCAGGAAAATAGTGCCACTTTCCAGATTCGGATCATCGTAGAGCAGATTCCAACGATTGAGCGAGGTGTAGATGAAAGAAAACCGAAACGGCAAATATTTGAGCTGTTTGGACAAGCCTATTTGTACATCGAAAGGCAAGGGTTCTTTGCCAATACTGGGGTCGTAGGTCGACAATTGCTGCCCCATGTTGCGGAATACCATACTTACCGTCAAACGTTTGGCGGTATCACGGTAAGTTGCTGCCAAATCACTGGCCAGGCCGAGAGAATTGTACTGCCCAAATTGCGAACTGATCAAGCGCAGGTTGGCGCCCAGGTTAAGCCGATCGTATACCGGATGGGCTACTCCCGCCACAATGGCGTATTCAGCGGCATTGAAGGTACCCAGGGTTTGAAAAAATTCATCCGTTTGTTCAATTTCGCCGTAGCGTGCGTATTGGACCCCAGCGTGCAGGGTAGTGCCTTTTTGGCCCAATTGCTGCCCAAAATTAAAAGAACCGTGCTGCATTTTGTTTGCCCAAAAGCCATGATTGAAGGCCAATTGCTGATGCATCAATGGATTTAATGCCGCAGGGTTAGTCCAGGCCAAACTCACGTCATCATCAACCACCGTAATGAGGTTCCCGGCTAAACCAGCAACCCTGGCGGAAGTGGGCAAGCCCAAAAAAGCATATGTACTTTGTCCACCCGTAATTTGAGCATCCAAAGGCAATACCAGGCTTAAAACAGCCAACACCAAGTATGTACGGATACCCATCGTAGTAAATTTTTTTATCAAGCACTAAGATCTTTTACCTTTTTTCTTACTCCCCTTTGGCTTTTCCTGTGTCCAGGTGGTGCAGCAGACCCCGTCTTGCATTCCATCGTTTTGTAGTGTACTCCTTTTTCATCATAAAACTTGAGGGTGCCTTCTTCATTTGCACCATCCTTGTACGTCCCTACTACACTCAATTGCCCATTGGGGTGGTATTCTTTAAATGGCCCATTTTCAGCATTGTTGCTGAACAAAACCTCTTCCTTGAGTTGGCCATTTTCATGGTATTGAATCCAGGTGCCTTCCATCGTATTGTTGCGATACTCCCCTTGCATTTTGATTTTCCCACCCGGGTAAAACGATTTGTAGATCCCCTCAAACAAATCATTTTGGTAACTCTCCAGAATCATGGTGTCTCCTTTGGGATAATAGAGGATGCGCATACCATCAAGTTTCCCATTCTTGTAACTTGCTTCCTCTATTTTTGCCCCTTTGGCATTCATTTTTGTAAAAACACCCTCGCGCAGGCCATCACTGTCGCGCCGGGTATATTGGAGTTGATTACCCTCTGGATCGGTTTCTTCCACCGTTTCGAGGGCCGCAGAAGTTTGCGGAGCCTCAATGGAGTCGTAGCTTGTTTGTATCATCATGCGTAGTGGAGTTATTGTTCACGCAAGCGGCCATAAGCCAGCAAAACAACCCCAGCCACAGGCCATAGTTAAATGTCTTTTTCATATTGCACTGCTTTTTTTCCTACGGACTCACGACCAATGCTGTGGTAGTGGAAACCATGTTCAGCCATTGCCTCCAAGTCGTACAAATTGCGGCCATCAAAAATGATGTCTTGTTTCATCAGCTCCTTCATCACCTGGAAGCTAGGAGTTCGGAATAAACTCCATTCGGTAACGATCGCCAGTGCGTCGGCATTGATGAGCACTTCGTATTGGTCTTTACACAATTCGATCTGGTCGCCAAAATACCGTTGGATGTTGTTCATGGCCTCGGGATCAAAAGCCTTTACTTTGGCACCTGCCGCCAGCAAGGATTCAATGATGTACAAAGCGGGTGCTTCGCGGATGTCGTCGGTATTGGGTTTAAACGCCAAACCCCAAATCCCGATGGTATGTCCGCGGAGGTCTTGCCCGAAATAAGCCTTTATTTTTTCAGCCAGGGTGTAGCGCTGCTGGTCATTTACGCCCATCACAGCATTCAGAATCCTGAAATCGTAATCGAAATCCGTGGCAGTTCTGGCCAAAGCCTGAACGTCTTTTGGAAAACAGCTGCCTCCGTAGCCTACACCGGGAAACAAAAAGCGCTTGCCAATGCGGGAGTCACTACCCATGCCCATTCGAACCATATCAACGTTGGCCCCAACCTTTTCACACAAATTGGCAATTTCATTCATGAATGAAATGCGCGTTGCCAAATAAGAGTTGGCGGCATACTTGGTCATTTCTGCCGAGCGCTCATCCATAAAATAAATTGGGTTCCCTTGGCGCACAAAAGGCTCGTAAAGTTGTTTCATTACTTTACGGGCTCGCTCCGAGTTGGTACCAATGACCACGCGGTCGGGTTTCATAAAGTCATCAACTGCGACGCCTTCGCGCAGAAATTCGGGGTTTGAGACCACGTCAAAAAGGGTTTCGCTTGTATTTTCTGCAATAATGGCATGGACCCTTTCCGCTGTTCCAACGGGAACTGTACTCTTGTCGATGATGATTTTATAATCCTTGATGAGGTGAGACAGTTGCTTCGCAACCCCCATAATGTAAGACAAATCAGCTGAGCCATCCTCACCTGGAGGAGTGGGCAGCGCCAGAAAAATAATTTGTGCAGCGGCTATCGCTTCGTTCAGATCAGTGGTAAACTTTAAGCGACCCTGTTTACTATTGCGTTCAAATAAGACATCAAGACCGGGCTCGAAAATGGTTATTTCTCCTTTGCGGAGCCGTTCTACTTTGTTTACGTCAATGTCAACACACGTTACGTTGTTTCCCGTTTCGGCAAAACAGGTTCCAGTTACTAGACCTACATAACCGGTGCCTATTACAGCTAAATTCATGATGTTAGATTTTGGGCACAAAATTACACATATGTATCATACCCCGTCAAAGGGGATGAAATTTGTTTTGAAATGTATGCATTGAAATGAAGACGCTAAACACCGCTAAAATGTTGCCTGTAGCGACTTCACTTTGTCTTTCAAAAAAAAGATCAGGTGGAGTGCCTTATATCTGACAAATGTATTGTTAATAAAAAATTATCATTTGTTAGGAAAACTAACAACCCAGAATATTGCGTTTATTTGCGGTAGAATTTACCCCATCGCCAAAGAACTGACACCTATTCACCAAAATTACAAGCTCAAAAACTTATGAGAACGATTGACCAAAATGTTCTTGACCAATCTATTGGTTACGATGAATATCATGCATTTATTGAAAAATTCCTTTCTCAAAGCCATTATTTAGCGCTGAAGAGCATCGAAACGGACACCCATAATACTCGGCTGAACCTGATCCGAATGGAGCGATTGGACAAAACTGCCCGCATGACTGCGCAAACACGCTTGCAAATGGCAGCAATCCGTAAGCCTATGATTTGGCTGTCAATCACCGAAGCGTGGTGTGGAGATGCGGCACAAATTTTACCCACTATTCAAAAAATGGCTGCACTGAATGACAAAATACAACACCGTTTGATTTTCAGAGAGCAGCAACCCGCAGTTATGGATGCATTTCTCACCAAGGGCACCCGATCCATACCACTAACTCTTTTTTTGGAAAAAGACTCCTCAAAAGTATTGGGACATTGGGGCCCGCGCCCAATCGAACTTCAGCATTTTGTACTGGAAAACTTAAAACAATTGGACACCATTCCCGATGAGCACGAACACAAGCTCAGGTTCAATGAATTTCAAACCAAAGTTCAACGTTGGTATGCCAAGGACAAAACCTACAGTACCCAAAAAGAGTTTTTAGAGACATTGAAAAAAATAAATCTATAAACGAGCGCTTTCCTCATTCATGGTGTAGGACGACAATTTTTCCGGTAGCTGTACTGGGCTTTCCAAAACCTGCTTCGCGTGGATTACTAGAGCTGAACACCAGGTAGATGCCCGATTGTACCCTTCTTCCTTTGTAATCCCGGCCATCCCAAATTGCCTGGCCTCCCAATGCACGCGTTTCATACACCAGGTTTCCGGCTACATCGGTTATTTTGACAGCGGCATCACGCGCCAATCCCCGGATGGCAATGGGGCCGTCATAGTCGGGGCGTACCGGATTGGGATATACTTTGATATCGGCATTGTGCACCCTTCCCCCTTCAATGGCATCACTTTGGAGCACGATGATTCCACTTTCAGTGCCAATGTATGCTTCTCCCGTTTTAGGATTGATGACAATGTCTAAAATGGCATTGTTCAACAGCGGCGAATTCCGCGTAGTAAAATGAGCAAGTTGATCCCGTCCACTAGGCGAGAGGACAAAAACCCCATTTTTGGTGCCTACCCATTTGCGGTTGGCTCCATCCACTGCAATGGTGGTGATAAATTCTGTTTCCAATAAATAAGCACCCAGTCCATTGATGATTTCGACCACCCGACGGGTACCCCGACAGTTTTCATCAAAAGCATTGGAGCCACACTCAAAAATGACGACCCCTTCACCCGTGCCTACCCATACATCCCCGTCCAAATCGGCAGTTACGCAGTTGACCTGATTGGTTTGTAATTCACTGTTGGCAGTGGTGAATACCCGGCATTTGTCATCGGTGTTGTCGTCCAGTTTGCCGGAATCAAAAACAATCAGACCCGCGGAATTAGAACTGGAGCAAAACCATTTATAGCCATTTTGGTCAATGGTCAATTGGTGTAATGAAGTAACGCCGCAGGAAGGTTTAAAACTCTTCCATTCTCCGGCTTTGGTCAATACTGAAATGGGATTGGCGGCCAGGTGATTGGCTACCCATAAGTTTTCCTCCTCATCAAAAGCCAAACCACTGATTCGGGTACGGGCAATGTCGCCAATGGCGTTGTTGAGTGTCGAGTTTTTTTCGTTGAACAGTTGAAATTTTTCCCCGTCAATTTCAACCAAACCTTCATAAAATGAGCCGATGTACACTTTTTTATTGCTGGGATGTAAGGCGACGGTCATCACGTCGGTGAGGTCATCGGAGTTGTCATTGGCTTTTTCCCCTTGCAGGTAAGGGCTATTGAAGCGGGTGAATACCTTCCATTGCCCGTCAATGTAAGAAGCAAACCCATCCGAGCGATTGAGGTAACTGAAGGTGCGGTTTACCCCCCCGCTGGCCAGCCAGAGTTCCTGATCGCGCACCGCCATTTCCCATACTTTATCGGAGAATGGGGAATTGAAGACGTAATTGGTACAATTGGCGTCCTGTAAACGATTGAGCACCCGAAACTCCATCCATTCATCGCCCATCCAGATGCGGCCATTTTGGTCTTCCACGGCATAGTTGGGAATGCCCATGCATAGGTTACTGGCTTCCTGGCGCTGGCCATTGGTAGCAAAAGCGACCAATGCGCCCCGATCACAGTTGCTTTGGCAGCGGTATCCAACCAACAGGTTTTTACCCTCAGCACTGAGGTATTGGATGGAGAAACCGGCTCGGGTATACACCAACTCGGGACTAGCGGCGGCCATACGGTACAAACTGCGGTTGACATCGAAATAGAGTTGGTTGTTAAAAATCGAAATCGCTTTGGATTCATAACTATTGGGGAAGCCGGATTCAGGGCCTAAAAATTCCAGTTGCTGAAATTTTGCGGATTGGGTTCAGTAAGGGCTACGCGGTAAATACCCCCTTCGGTTGCCGCATAAATAAAGCCGTTAAATACCACAGCACCAAACACATCCAGGCCAGTAAAGGTGGAAAAAGAGAACTCCCGCTTGTTGAGGTTCAGGCGCGACAACCCGTAATTTCCACAGATGAAAACATTCTCTGCGTCCTCAACACTGATCCCATGGACGATTTTATCGCCTACAAAATTGCTGAAGTTGGTGATCTGGTTGAGGGTAAAAATCGGGCCTTCTTCGGGCACCAAATCAATCACACTATTTTCATACACCACCAAAAGTGTTTTGCTACCGGGCACATAGGCCAATAGTTTGGCCTGGGTATTGCTCAGTCCGTGTACCCGACTGATTTCCTCCAGTTCAAAATCGGTTTTGTTGATCACTAAAATGGATTGCTCAGCGGCATAATAGACCTTTTCGCTACTTTGGGTAACAAATCGCCCGGTGCGCAGCGGCAAATGGGTTCTCCATTGGCCGATGGCCAGCTTACTGGTATCGCTTTGGGCCTGTAGACCGAGGAGGACAGACAAATGGATGATGAAAATGAAGCTATGGCGCATTGGGAATTTTATATTAAGTTTTAGGGTTTTAAGTTTTAGGGTTTTAGGTTGTTCACCTCACTCCACTCGGTGAGTGGAACCTAAAACCTAAAACTTAAAACCCTAAAACCATTTCCAGATTATTCTTTTTTTCGATTTTTTTTGTACAATCCACTACTTTCCAGGTATTTCAGTACAGGTTCTGTGACCAGGTATTGAACCGGTAAACCAGCAGCGATACTTTCGCGAATATAACTCGCCGAGATTTGCATTTGGGGTACTTTATCGAACACCTTGACTTGAGGATGGTTTTCCAGTTCCCCCAAGGCATACTCTGGACGTTTGTACACGTACAATTCAAAATCCCTCAGGATCAGTGCGTAATTTTTCCATTTGGGCAAGGTTGGCAGATTGTCTCCGCCCATGATGAGCACGAATTGTTTGTCGGGATGGCGTTCGCGCAAATAAGTCAGGGTATCGATCGTGTAAGAAGGTTGAGGCAAGGAAAACTCAATGTCACTGGCCCTTAACTTCTGATTGTCATCAATGGCCATTCGTACCAAATGCAGGCGATCCTGATCTCTCGCCAACGAATCCTTGGATTTGAGTGGATTTTGGGGCGATACCACCAGCCAAACTTCTTTAAGATCAGTTTGAGTTGCCATGTAATTGGCAATGATCAAATGACCAACATGAATGGGATTAAACGACCCAAAAAAAAGCCCAATTTTTGCATTTTTGACCGTACTCATCATGGTATTAGATGCTTCATGCCCGTGGAAAATTGAATGCTTAAGTTGGTGTTCAGGGTGAAGGGGCACTTTCAAAATCACCTAACTTTTCAACTATTGCTGTTGTTGTTGTTCAACATCCAGGAGATCAAACAAAGGTATCGACTACCCCTTCGATATCCTCATTGTTGTATTCGTATCTTTCTTCCTTAGGGGCATCAATGCGCCACTGGTTTTTACGGCGCAAAAGTACAAATTCAGTGGTGTAAGTCTCGTATTGGTCTTTGCAACGGCAGTCGCAAAAAGCAGAATCCCCTTTGGTGCGGCATTTTATGGAAAGAAAAACGGTAGTCAGTTGAGTGGAATCCGGAGATTGTTCTTCCATCATTTTGGCCAATTCAACCAGGCGCTTTTGTTCGGCAGCGGTACTGAGTAATTTAGCCTCCTCAAATCGGTTTTGGTCGTAATAAGCTTGATAGGCTTTAACAACTTCTTCAGGGGTTTTGGGGAGTTCGGCTTGTTTGGTACAAGCTGCCAGCGCAGCCACGGCCAAACAAGGCAGGATGATTGCGTATTTCATTGATGGTTTATTGGGTAATAGTCTATGTTTGGATCAATTGCTCAGCATAACAGGCATGACCAACATCAGGATGTCTTCACCGGGTACTTCCTCTACCGGCAACAGAATACCTGCCCGAGTGGAAGTGGACAATTCCATGCGCACTTCGTCAGATTCCAGAACATTCAACATTTCCAGTAGAAACTTGGCGTTGAAGCCAATCATCAGTGAATCGCCATCATAGGTACAGCTTAATTTTTCAGTGGCTTCATTGGAAAAATCGAGGTCTTGTGCAGAAACGATCAGGGTTCCTGGCGAAACATTCAAGATGACCTGGTTCGTCGTTTTATTGGCGTAAATGGCGATCCGCTTCAAAGAACTCGCAAAATCAGCCCGCGCAATGGTCAGCAGATTGGGATTGTCTACGGGAATCACCGCGTGGTAATCGGGATACCGGGAATCGATCAAACGGCAGGAAATCTGCGTGTTGCCAAACGAGAAAAACGCATTGGCTTTGTTGAAAGACATTTTCACCTCATCGCCAGTAGGCAACACGTTTTTGATCAGGTTTAAAGCCTTTTTGGGCAAAATAAAGGAAGTACTCACCTCACTGCTCAAATCGGTAAAGGTATAACGCACCAATTTGTGGGCGTCTGTAGCTACCATGGTGATTTTGCTAAAATCGACCTGAAAGTATACCCCCATCATGGCCAGACGCAATTCGTCGTTGCTGGTGGCAAACAAGGTTTTGTTCACCCCCTGAATCAGGGCATTGGATGGAATGGTGATGGTATCATCTCCTGCTTCCGGCTCGGGAATGGTAGGAAAATCCTGTCCATTTTCTCCCGATAAACGGTATTTGCCATAAGCCGAAGTGATTTCGATGGCAAAGGTATTTTCGTCAATAGAAAATGTAATGGGCTGTTGGGGCAGCGCTTTCAGCGTATCCAGTAAAATTTTTGCGGGGACGGCAATTGTGCCGTCGGTATCAGCCATAACGTCCATTTGGGTGGTGATGGCGGTATCCAGATCGGTGGCGGAAATGGTGAGCTTGTTATCGGCTATGCTGAATAAAAAGTCCTCCAAAATGGGCAATACGGGGTTGGAGCCGATTGAGCCGGCCGCAACTTGCAACTGCTTCAGTAACTCTGATGATGATACGCTGAACTTCATAACGTGTAGGCCTTTTGCTGGGTAAGTTACTTAGGTTAAACCACAAATGTAAGGCTTATCATTTATTTTTTGTCAGCAAATAATTAACAGCCTGTGGAAAACCAAGCGTGGATCGCGGATGTTTTGCTTTTCATCCGCGGCCGTCCCCCTCAACTTTCTCACCTTCCACCTTTCAAAAAATACCTACCTTTGTATCATGTTGATCGAACGTTTCAAATCCAAAATTCATCGGGTCAAGGTCACGGAGGCCAACCTGAACTACATCGGCAGCATCACCATTGATGAAGACCTGCTGGATGCCGCCAACCTCATCGAAGGCGAAAAGGTGCAAATTGTGAACAACAACAACGGGGAGCGCATCGAAACCTACATCATCAAGGGGGAAAGGGGTTCCGGCGTGATTTGCCTCAATGGGGCTGCCGCCCGCCGGGTGCAAGTCGGTGACGTACTCATCATCATCGGGTACGGATTGATGGATTTTGAAGAGGCAAAGACGTTTGTGCCGAGTGTGGTTTTTCCGGATGAGAACAATCGTTTAATTAAATGAAAAGTGAAAAACGAAAAGTGAAAAGTCACAAGCATTGACCGATTGTCTATTTTCGTTTTTTGTTGCTTTTCACTTTTCGTTTTTCACTTTTCACTTAATTGTATGCCAAAAAAAATCCTCATCACCGGCGCTTCAGGCTTTGTAGGGGGCCGTTTGCTGAAAAGCCTGACCCTGACCTACCCGGAAGCTTTGGTATTGGGTACGGGGCGCCGAAACGAACGACAAGCCGAGTTTTCGGCACTGGGTTGCCAATTTCAACCAGGCGATCTGGTTAACTTTGCCGATTGTGAACGTTTGGTCGCTGGGGCAGATGTGATCATCCATTGTGCAGGGTTGTCCTCCCCGTGGGGAACTTACCCCGAATTTTACGCAGCCAACGTACAATCTACCTTAAACCTGCTGAAAGCCGCCCAAGCCCAGGGCACCCAACGATTCATCCTGATTTCAACACCCAGCGTCTACTTCAATTACCAGGATCGGTTCAACCTCAAAGAATCTGATCCGCTGCCCAATCCGATGGTCAATCACTATGCGGTGACCAAATACCAGGCTGAGCAGGAGACCTTGCTCAATCGACCCGATTTTGAGACCATTGCCTTACGCCCGAGGGCCATCATTGGGGCAGAGGATGCCGTGATTTTTCCACGGGTCTTGCGTGCCTACGAGGAAGGACGACTCAAGATAGTAGGAGACGGCAAGAACATTGTAGACATGACCTGCGCATCCAACTTGATCGCAGCGGTGGAAGCTTGCCTCAAAGCGGAGCACAGCGCTTTTGGCGAGGTGTACAACATCACCAATGGCGAACCCCAACCCCTTTGGGAAACGATCGGACATTTTTTGCAGGCCCTGGATTTACCCCCTATTACCAAAAAATCCCCACAAGGATTGCCCTGGTAGCGGCTTCGCTCAATGAGTTTGTACACCGTTATTTTTTAGGCGGGCGTGAACCTGCCCTGACCCGCTACAGCATCGGCATTTTGTCTACGGCCATGACCATGGACATCAGCAAAGCCCGCGAAAAATTGGGCTATCAGCCCATTCAATCCACGCTGGAAGGCATCAACGAATTTGTGACATGGTACAAAACTCAACCCCGCTAAAGGTAAGGATTTTTCATTCTGGCTATTGTGTCGCCCACGGGAAGGTGGCTGACCCCCTTCATGGCCAAAAATACTGCCGCTTCTACGCCACCTGGGCTTTGATTGAACACCCCAAAGCGGGCCTCCTTCTTTTTGATACGGGTTATGCACCGCGTTTTCGTGCTGCTACTGCGCGTTGGCCTTACAAATTGTACGCCTGGTTGACCCCAATGTTTTTGCAGGAAGAAGAAACCGCCTGTAATCAACTCAAAGCCCAGGGCTACGATCCCGCGCAAATCGGTATGGTCATCCTTTCTCATTTCCACGGGGATCACATTACGGGCTCAAGATTTCCCCAATGCCCGGATCGTGCAGCGCTTCAGCACTGGAACAAGCTACTTCAGTCAAGGGCTGGGCAGCAGTAAGTAAAGGGATTCTACCTGATTTGTTGCCTCTTGATTTGATCCAGCGGGCCAAAACCATTGATGACCATGGGTTGGGGAAACTGACGGATGAACACAAGGCCTACGATCTTTGGGGTGATGGAAGTATTCAGTTGTTTGCCCTTCCCGGGCATGGACGTGGCCAAATGGGCGCGGTAGTACCAACACCCGATGGAAGTATATTCCTGGCTGCTGATGCCGCCTGGCAACTACAAGCCTGGCAGGCCGGAACGCTGCCCCGATCAATTGTACGCTTGTTTTTTGATGATTGGCTGGCGTATCGACAGACCTTTGACGAATTGAGGGGGTTTGCGCAGCGGAATCCGGAGTTGGTAGACTTATGATAATAATCCGACAGCCCAGCTTAAATCTGAAACCCATTTCGAAAGTTTCAAGACTTTCGAAATGTTTGATGTGCAGAATATTGCGCAGAAGTGTACATTTTACTTCACTTGAACATCCCGAAAATCTTAAAACTTTCGGGATGGCGTTCTGGATCAGGTCAAAAATGGGCTGACGAAGTAAATCTTACTTCATCAGCCCTTTTTGATTGTACCAGGTTTTACTGCTGAAACCTAGAAGTATTTCGAACGCTTATCCGAGATTTTAGCCGACTTGCGGAAAGCAGGCATGAATCGGTTGGAAACCTGTGCACGGGTATTACCCGACAAGGTCGTTTTAAGTTGATTGAGATCGGTAAGCCGTTAGGCGTAGAAATGATACATTATTCGGCAGGAAAGACTGGTTGAAACGAATGTTGCGCAGGGTATCCACTTTAGCGCTGTACTGAGCGGCAGCAGCTTCTACTCCTTTGCCTTTGCTTTTGTCAACAATCAGTTCACCTTTTTTGCGGTTGATGACCACTGTTTCGATGTCTTCTTTCACCTTGATCCGCAGTGGCTCCTTGCCGGTCCTAAAATGCCTTTGATACCAGCAAGTACATACTTGTTGGTGTAAAACTCGGTTGGGTCAGTGAAAGTATAAATGTCGGGAGCAACTTCACTTTTAGCAGCGCCAAAAGCCCAACGAACGATTTCGCGGGAAGTTTGACCAGCGCCCAAAGAACCCAAGAAAAATTCATTGGCATTCACCGCAGGGCTGGTTTCCTGGGCAAGCCCTTTTATTTTTTAGCCGCAGCCAGCAAGGTTTCAACGTCTTTGTTATTGGCATTCAGAAAGCGTTGCGCTTCTTCAAAATTTGCGGTTTTCCGTTTTCTTTCGAAGGTTTGATTACCTCTCCGATGTACGCCACCTTACGCCGGATGCATTGGAAGTAATCTTTTTACCCGTCACTTCAACCAGGTGCATCCCCCAAATTGGGTCTCAACGGTATACAATTTGCCTTGCTCCGCCTGAAAGAAGATCAGGTCATCGTAAGGTTTTACCATTCCACCTAGGCCGGTGTAACCGAAATCACCACCACTGGTAGAAGTACCATCCTGTCCAAAACGCAGCGCCATATCGGCAAAGGTGGCTTTGCCCGTTTCAATTTCACTTTTGATACTGTCAATGCGCGCCTTGACCACCGCCAATGGAGTAGCTGCATCTGGGCGAATCAAAATATGGCGTGATTTAACACTATCCGGAATCATTTTGCGGTCGAGCAGTTTTACGGCACGGTAAGCATTGCCCTTCAACATATGGGCCAAAAATGCCACCAATTGGCAAGTTGAAAATGCTGTCTGCAAATTGCAACAAGCCTTCTCTTTGACATAGGCACCATCAATGGTTCCCAGGTTTTGCTCCACAAATACCGTATCGTTGGGGGCATTTTTCCAGTCTGAAATCAAGCCTGCAACTTTTTTGCGTTGTGCAAGCGAGTCAGCTTTGGTTGGTTTCACTTCAAAAGTAACCAAGCCGATTTTGCGGGCTTCTTCGGTAAATTTGAACAACCCTGGGTTTTCTTTCAGGTAGCTGGCATAATCTTCGTCAGAAACCGAAACTTCGGAGTTGTCGATGGCATCAAATGGAATGCGGGTGTACACCAATTCCATCATGGTTGCACTTTCCTTCTGGCTCATTTCAGCGACCCAGCTAGGCGTATACATCCCCTTGGAGACCATATTGATCAATTTGGTCTGAATGCGATCCTTTATGATCTCCTGCTCCTGGATGGCCCAGTAAGAACGGGCAGTTGCAGGAAGTGTATTGGTGCTTATTTGCTGCTTCAGGGAATTCAATTGTTCCCGGTTGAGCTGTCCGGTGGTCTGGTCCATGAAACGCTGCATGATGATGGGACTGGGTTCTGGACCAAATTGAAGGTCGTTCAATTCGTTTTTGCTAACCCCCAGGCCCAGCTTTTCGCCTTCCTGATCAATCAGCGCCTTTTCCACGAAATAATCCCAGAGCGCACTGCGACGAGCATAAATATCACCAGCAGACCCTGCGTAGAGGATACTTTCGGTGCGGTTAAACTCATTCAGGTCTACTTTTTGGCCATTAATTTTGCCAATGCTAGGTTGCATGCTGCCAAAGATACTATTCTGGCCACCCATCATATCCTGAATAATGAAGCCAAGTAGGCCAAGCGCGATCAACACCACAATCAAAGCGCTATTCTTGCGAATTGTACTAATCAGAGCCATCTTTTCTAATTAACTTTGAAGAAAAACGACGCAAATGTAAACAAATAAAATTTGAAAGCAGTACTTTTCCTTCCTTAGGATTAGAATAATTGTCTGAAAATGATCAAAATAATTGTTTACTTCCAAAAACCAGACCCAATGCGAACGATTAATTTCTTTTACAAATACTTTTCCTGGATTGCTCACTGTTTTCACCCAGGTCGGGTGGGTATCTGTTTGGCTGCTCAATCGGGCCTTGTGGTATCGGCGAAACAACCAAAGGCGGCTGGGTCTAGCGTGGATTAACTTTTGGGTTGCTCTATTTTATTTGCGGTTGTGTGTGATTCCTTTACTCGCGCGTTTCAATGGTCGGATGGCCCTGCCTGGGGAGCAAGTAATCAAAACGCACTTGCCCCAAAACATTACTCACTTGCTTGGCCAATCGCCATTATGTCAACCCCAGCCTTGTATCACTTGGCCCCTCAAACAAGGCCATGCCCTGCAAAAAATAGACCCCGCATTGCATTTGGTATACCTCGATGCCAATTTTCCTTTTGGCGACCATTTTCCTCTTTTTCCTCATCGAAGCCACGATGATGGGAAAAAACTGGATCTGGCCTTTTTCCGTTATGATACCCGCAGCCAAAAGAGTACCACCGATTATCCCAGTTTTTTGGGGTACGGGTTTTCGGAGCCACCTTTGCCGGGAGAATTGGACCAACCCAACATTTGCAGGAAGCGTGGCGCCTGGCAATACAACTTGCTACAGGAATGGGTGCGCAGTAATCCACAACGGTATAAATTTGATGCCGAACTCAACACTCAATTGTTGCAAAAACTGGCCGACGACCCTCTCACCGAAAAAATTTTCATCGAACCCCATTTAAAGGGCCGCCTGGGGTTGGGGAGAATGGATAACATCCGTTTTCATGGCTGCCAGGCGGTAAGGCATGATGACCACATTCATGTGCAGGTTAAGTAAAGGTTGATAAAGGTTGATTAGGGTTGATGAAGGTTGATTAGGGTTGATGAAGGTTGATTAGGGTTGATGAAGGTTGATTAGGGTTGATGAAGGTTGATTAGGGTTGATGAAGGTTGATTAGGGTTGATGAAGGTTCATAAAGGATGTTGGGGGTAACTTACTCCTGGCATGGCATCATCACTGGTGGTGTTTTGTCGTTTTTCAAGAAGTTAGCCTAAAAAAATTGATACCCCAGCACCAGCGAAAAAGATTTGTATTCACTGTCCCAATAGTTGTAGTTTTTCATCACATGCCGTTTCATGCCTCGGCGAAGTTCCAGACTGTAGTTGTTGAATTTTAGGCCCAGCCCCAAGGCCAAACTTGGATTGGAATTGAAGTTCAGGTCTTCGCTGATGTCAAAATCTATACCTGAACCCGCTGCAATGTCGATTACTGCTGCTGCGTTGGCAAAGACGCTGGTTTGGTTGTTCAAATACAGGTGATAACGCAAACCTATGGGGATTTCAACAGAACGATAATTGGCCCGTACCTCCCTGGGTTCTGGTCGTAGGGTTAGCTGGCTTTAAAAGCTTGATAAGTAGGTTTTAGGTAATGGCCCATTTGTTTTGGTTGAAGGCAGCGTGAACGCGGCTTCAAAGCCTAAGCGAAAATGTTAGCCACTGCCAAAATCAATGGTTCTTTT
>NZ_JADKCX010000103.1 GCF_016718685.1 Haliscomenobacter sp.
GCATTGTGGAAGTTACCAAACGGAGGCTTTACCGGGATTTGACGGCGAGTTTGAACTGATTTTGTACAAAGGTGGGGTGACTCGGTTTTTGCATTTCAAATAACACGCTACTTTCTCTCAAGCCTTGGTAGTCTTGCGCTCTTTTATTTGGGCAATGCCAAAAATTTAAAATTGTGCGGAATGCAAAACCAAAGAACCAAAGTAAACAATACAGGTAATCCTTACGAGCTAGAGCTGGAATTTGGAGAAAAAGGAACAAAGTCATCGTTGGATTTTGGAGTGCGGATTAAATCAACTCTTTAACATGTCATTGAAAGCGCGGAGGCCGATTTTCCATCAAGGCCTTCAAATGCTCTGCTATAAGCCAGGGCGCGTCAATCTTTAAGTCCGAGCCCTTGGAGCGCGGGACGGCTTTGATTTACAACATGGTTGGATTTTTGCCCGGCGTAGGATTTTTCCCAAGAAAGCACTGCTTCGAGGTCTTGCTCCATCACTTCCAGAAATTCTTCGGGGAACCGGCAGTCCATATCCTGTCGTCTTTTTTACGAGGCTTGCCTGCATGATCCCAATTTTCAGCAGGTTGTTTCATGCGGGCTTTGTTCATAGATGATGTATATTCCTTCACCTCTAGAGATGTGCATTGATGTTGTTCCAGAAGCCTTTACAGCTATTGATGGTGCACCACAACCACACTATCTTCCTGACCACTAATGGCCTGTACAACGGGGGCGGGCACAATAAAATGCTGCCCCCACAAACGGTTGTTGGATTCTTCGATGTAAAGTGGAGTGGAAATTTTGCTCAGGATTCATGTTGTATAACAAATTAATTCATAAAGTAAATACTAAATCCATTTTCCGGTCGTGGTAGTGGAGTTCATGATAAAAATGTAAGAATAAACAGCAATGACTTGTACGAAAGTACTTAGTTTTATTACAGTATAAATGGCCTCAGCAGTTTTTGCCGACACTGAAGATTGTGAGCATTGAGGTTTGCACGCCATTTTTGCGATTCACAAAGGCACACGATGTTGCATTCGGGAGGCATGGCGAAGGTTCAAAGTCTCGTCTCACTGCTAATCGGATACGCCAAATTACTGCTCCCGTCGTACAAACGATCAACTGCTGCTGCAAATGCGGCTTCCCCATACAACCGCAATAGGACAAATATTTTTAAGGACATCATGTATTGTTGCACTCAAACGTGTTGCGGATTTAGCATGATCTGCTTCACTGGAATTCCAAAATTGTTAGCTAGATTGTTGGAAGAATATTATGAACCCAATCTAATGACCCTTTTTTTGAATAAGGCCGTAATAAAAGCCGGAGTCATCAGTACTTTGTGAAAATCTACCACGACTGAATCGGCTCTTTCCATTCCATTCAACAGATGGCGATATTTTTGGGAAAAAACTGCCGCTCCACCGTGGGCACCATCGGCATGGAACCAAATGTTGTGGCGTTCCGAGAAATCTGGCAGTAGCGGAGCAAATAATCAAGTGAGAACCCGTAGGGTAGACCAACAACTACTGCGAATGGCAAAACGATACCCAACTCTTGCGACTTGGCATGACGTGTTCTTAAACTCGCGCATTGAAGCGTTCATCAGTGGAGCGGTTGATGATCCCTGCTTTAAGCCGCGTTGCGGCTCGATCCCACAGTAATGGGCTTCTTCACTGACCATATTGGCGACTTTTTCCCTGATGGCCCTCCGTCCAAACATTTGAGGTGCCTTCATGGCTCTGGCCATAAAAATGACGGTGAGAGGGTTGGCCAGGAGGTTGCCTCAGGTCAAGATGCGTTCGTTGCTGCTGGAGTCGTAGCCAATTTTATTGCGAGCAGCTCGGTGACCTTGTAACCTTTCTGGGCACCGAAACCATGACCATTTCATACGAGGCCATTCGCCCGATTACGTGGGTACTCACCAGACCTGCCAAGGCCGCGCTGGTGCCGCCAACGGCTACCGTGGCCCAGGTAATGCGGATGATGCACTCTGACCGAACGTTTGATCACTGCTTCAAGCAAGGGTGCGGATCGTTCAGCAATGGAACAGCAAGTTCTTGTTTCCAGTAATTATAACTTTCTTCGGAATTTGGTAAAGCTCACGGTGGGAAATCTTGATAATTTTGCCAACGCCTCCAGGTGATCACGCACCGCAAAATCAATAAGGCGTGGCCTCGCTGGGCGAAAAGTTGCTTTGAATCATAAACTCTGCTGCAAAAAGGGACAAACCGGCCAGTTTTGCCGCGCTTTGTCAGGTGTTTTACTAGGGTCATATCCGGCAGTTTTGCGGGAAAGAAAGAGCGATTTTACGGCTTATTTGAGGGAGTTAGCACAAATGTTGAACAAAATGAGTGTTACTGGAGTCTTTGGTAGGTCAGCACGGCTTTTCTTGAATTTTTATGGCTAAGTGTGATATAAATCACTGTTTGGGAGTCTCAAGCTCATGCCAGGGCACTGGAGCGTGACCTTACCTTTGCACTGTATCAAAGCAAAATACGCCGCTGAAAAACAAGGCATCTCTCTTATTCCAACCACCGCACTCGTACTTCCTCTTGATGTGGATTACCCTGGTAGTCAAACACTCAAAGTTTCAAAATGTCTGTTTCCGGAACTACTACTTTGCACAACTAGGGAATCGGGCGTAACAAAGTCAGCGTCAAGAGCGACATCACGATCAACGAAGCTGGACAAGCCATCAACAACATGTCGGTTGAAGTAGATGCAACGTCAATCAAAGCACCCAAGGGTGCGATGATGGACAAAAAAACCTGGGAAGCGTTGAAAACCACTCAGTTTCCCAAAATCACTTATCAATTGACCCGGATTGAGTCGATCACGCCAAATGGAGCGGAATACGACATCAAAGCACTGGGTATTTTGACCATCGCCGGGGTTAAACTCCCGATTGATATGAACGTAAAAGGTAAACTCCTGAATGGTGGAAATCTTTCCTTTAAAGGAGATAAAAAGCTCAAAATGAGCGACTTTAAAATGGAGCTCCTACGGCCCTGATGGGGACCATCAAAACCGTAACGAAATCACGGTTCACTTCGATATTGTTTTGGGCAGAATAATGCTCAGCTCATTCCACACCCTCTTTAACTAACGACTAAAATTCCAACAAGATGAAAAAGATATCCTTTTCTAACCTGTTGGCAGGTTTTGGTGCCATTTCATTTGCTCTTCCTTTGGCTGCTCAGCAGCAAGACATGCAATATTCCGCCATACAGGACAAAAGAAGGATCAATGTTTTTGAACCAATCAAAGGAGGTGAATTAACCTGAATACAAAGGTCTTTCTGTACGCATCGGCGGTAGCTTTACGCAGGATTATCAGAGTTTGACACGAAAACAGACCGTATAAAAAGAATTAGCCTGGTACTGTAGTTGCTGAAGACAGCGTTTCTGCCAAACTCTCCGGTTTTAACCTGGCAATGGCCAACTTGAACTTTGACTTCCAGATTGAAGATGGTATCCGGGTTTGTTTGGAAAACTACATGTCTTCCCGTCACCACAACGAATTCTGGGTGAAGGGTGGTTACATTCAGATGGATAAACTGCCTGTTTGGCAGCCAGAGTGGGTTTACCGATTATGTACCGGTAAAAATTGGCCACTTCCAGTGTCTTGTGACCAACAATTCCGCCGTACCGATGGTGGTAATGCCATCTTTAACGCCTTTGCTGAAAACCTTATTCTGGATGCATTCACTACCGAGATTGGTGGAGAAGTATATCTTTTTCCCTGGGGTTTGATGCTGATGGCCGGGATGATCCGGATTGATCAACGGTAGTGTGGACAACTTCCCAAGCACTCCAGCGGAAGACCAATAAAAAGCGACCAAGCGCAATCCTTCAATTTCCTTGAAGGCAGCGTACGACAATACATTTGGTGATTTGAGATTCCGGCTTTCGGCGTCCATGTACAGCAACGGCAGCAGTGCTCGGAATACACTTTACTCTGGTGACCGTACGGGGTCTCACTACTTCATGATGCTTGAACCTGCAGGGTCTGCCATTACCTATTCGACCAACTTCACTTCCTGGTCGTATCAATCCAGGTGTAGCCAACCGCATTACGCGATTAGTATTAACCCATTTGTAAAATTCAGGACTGGAAATATTCCGGTACCTAAGAAACCATCAAAGGGGAACCTACGCTGAAACCAGCGATCGTAGCTGGAACCAGCTTGCAGTAGAAGGCATCCTCCGCCTGCTACCTAACGAACAACTGTACCTTGGCGCACGCTACAACACCGTTTCCGGGCGGCCAAGTGGAGCAGCATATACCAAGGATGTAACCATCAATCGTACGGCGCTGGTAGCTGGTTGGTTTAACCAAAAAAACCTGTTGCTGAAAGGAGAAATTGTTTCACAGAAATACCTGGATTTCCCCAACTTCAGATATCCGCAACTCAGGCAAATTCAACGGTATGATGGTTGAAGCAGTGATTGATTCTAAGTGTTGGATTCTTAACGAATTATCATATCTTTGCACAATGTCGGGGAGCATCAAATGGGTTGTCCCGACATTGTTGCTTTGATTCCCTAAATCGTCCCACAAAATATTACCATGAGAAGGTATTCCTCTTTAATCCTCTTGTGTTGGGTTATGGTTCTTGGAATTTCAAACGACACAGTCGTGATGATTCATCCCTCCAGCCAGCTTTCCTTGTTTGGCTCCAGTAACATCAACAAATTTCAATGTAATTGTACCGATGAGTTTCCTCGTTCTACCCTTAAGTTCAATCGGGGAAAAAATGGGACATCGGCCACTTTTTCCAATGCGATCCTCAACATCCGCGCAGGGGCATTGGACTGTGAAATAAGTTCGCGAACAAAGACATGTACAAGACCTTGAAAGGAGATGAATATCCTGAAATCCGGATTGAGTTGCTACAAGTCAAACAACTCAGTGAATCTAAACCGGGCGCATGGTCCATTCAGCTGGTAGAAGCAGCGTTGACCATTGCCGGCGTAAGGAAAACCATTGAATTGAGTGTACGCGCTCAGCAAACCGATCCCGATCGCTTTCGCTTCGTCAGCGACAAAAATATCTTGATGACCGAATTTGGACTCATACCACCCAAAGCGCTTATGGGAACCATCAAAGTAAACGACCTCATTCGCATCCACATGGATTTGATTGTGGGCGTGGAAAGGGAATGTAAAGAGGTTCTAAGTTCGAGGTTCGAGGGGCGCGCTAAAACGAACCTCGAACCGAACCCCGAACCTACCTCGTGCTATAGTTCGGCGCTTCTTTTGTAATGTTTACGTTGTGCGGATGGCTTTCTTTCACTCCAGCCGCCGTAATTTTTACAAATCGTCCTTTTTGTTGCAGTTCTTCTACGGTCAATGAACCGCAGTAGCCCATCCCGGCGCGTAAGCCACCAATGTATTGCACCATCACCTCGGCCAGGGTGCCTTTGAATGATACCCGGCCTTCAATGCCTTCCGGAACCAGTTTTTTGATGTCATCTTCTACATCCTGGAAATATCGGTCTTTAGAACCTTCTTGCATGGCGCCTAGTGAGCCCATGCCGCGATAGACTTTAAACTTTCGGCCTTCAAACAAAATGGTTTCGCCCGGTGCTTCTTCTACTCCGGCAAATAATCCGCCTGCCATGATCGTGCTGGCACCTGCGGGAAGCGCTTTGACGATGTCGCCAGTATATCGGATGCCACCATCGCCAATGATGGGAACTCCCGTGCCTTTCAAAGCCTGAGCCGCCCAGCTGATCGCGGTCAACTGGGGTACTCCAACACCAGCTACAATGCGGGTGGTACAAATGGAGCCGGGACCAACGCCAACCTTTACGGCGTCTACTCCGGCTTCTACCAGCGCCAGCGCGGCAGCACCTGTAGCCACGTTGCCGCCAATGACTTGCAGATCGCGGTATTTTTCTTGACTGCTTTTACGGCATTGAGTACACCTTGCGAGTGCCCGTGGGCGGTATCGATCGCTACGACATCTACGCCTACATGAACCAGGGCTTCCACCCGTTCCATCATATCCTGGGTAACCCCTAATGCTGCACCTACCACCAAACGGCCAAAGGTATCTTTGCACGAAAGTGGATAGTTGATCACTTTCATGATGTCTTTGTAGGTGATCAAACCCACCAACTTGTTGTGGTCGTCCACCACGGGAAGTTTTTCAATTTTGTTGCGTTGCAGGATTTCGCGGGCTTGATACAGGGTGGTACCAGCGGGTGCCGTGACCAGATTTTTGGAGGTCATCAGCTCATACACCGGGCGATCGAGACTGGTTTCAAAACGCAGGTCGCGGTTGGTCAGAATACCCACCAAATGATTTCCTGCATCCACCACCGGGATACCCCCGATTTTGAAGCGCTCCATATGGCTTTTGGCATCGCGAATAGTGGCATCCGGTCGTAGCGTCACCGGATCGATGATCATGCCACTTTCCGAACGTTTGACCAAGCGCACCTGCTCGGCTTGTTCGGCAATGCTCATGTTTTTGTGGATGATGCCAATACCGCCTTGCCGGGCAATGGCAATCGCCAGTTTGGCCTCGGTCACGGTATCCATGGCTGCCGACACAATCGGTGCATTCAATCTTAGTTCGCGGGTAAGTTGGGAGGTGATGTCCACCTCACGGGGCAATACTTCAGAGTATGCCGGGGCGAGCAACACGTCGTCGAAGGTGAGCGCCTCGCCCAAAAACTTGTCCAGGTTGTAATTTTGCGTATCCATGCGCAAAGGTACGGAATTTGTAGGAATAAGTTGGATGGGGGGGGAGAGGTTTTTTTGGGGGGCGATCGGGGGCTGAAAAAATGACGAAGAACGAATGAAGAGTGACGAATACCCGGTCACTGAGCGAAGCCGAAGTGCAGGGTATTCGTCACTCTTCATTCGTTCTTCGTCATTTCCCCACCGGCATCTCCACTTCTTCCCCCCAAATGTACTTATTGAACCACTGCCAATTGTGCCACAAGGCAGCCAGCCGCTCCTTGGGTTTGTTGATGCCGTGCCCAAATCCCTTGTAGACAATCAATTTAGCGGGCACCTGATTGTCTTGCAAACCTTGCAGCAATTCATACGCATTCGGAATCGGCACCCGGCGGTCAAATTCGCCATGCTGAATCAGCGTGGGGGTTTTGGCGTTTTTGATGTTGGTCATCGGCGAGGTTTTGCGGTAAATTTCCGGGTCATCCCAGGGCGTGGCCTGTAAGTACTGGCGCGTGAAGGGATGAATATCGGTGTTCACGTAATAGGTCATCCAGTTGGAAATGCCCGCGCCCACGGAGATGGCCTTGAAGCGGTCGGTGTTGGTGGTCAGAAAAGCCGAGATGTAGCCACCCTGGCTCCAGCCCATACAGCCCATGCGGTCGGCGTCCACGCTACCTCGGGCAATCAGAAAATCGACCCCCGACAGGACGTCCCACATGTCGCCAACGCCGAGGTTGCGTACATTGAGTGAACGGAATTTTTCGCCGTACCCCGCCGAGCCACGATAGTTCACGCGCAGCACCAAAGCCCCTTTTTCCAGCCATTGCAGCACGGGGTATACACTGCCGGGCACGGGTTGGGGCAGATCAATCCCGGTTGGGCCGCCGTGGATCATCACCAGGAGGGGGTATTTTTTGCTTGGATCAAAATTCTGGGGTTTGTGCAGGACGCCTTCGATTTCCGCACCATCCTTACTCTTCCAACTGATGACCTCGCTCACTGCCGTTTTCCAGGTAGCGATCTGCTTGCTCATGTTGGTGATTTGCACTGGCTTGAAAGGGAGCAGCGGCGTTTTGAAAATCTCGCTGAGGGTAGTAGCCGTTGAGGCACTGTACGCCAGGATTTTGCCATCTTTGGAAAAACTGTAGCCGCCCAGAATGTCCTTGCCATTGGTGAGGGCTTTTATTTGCCCTGAACTCATATCAATCCGGAAGAGCTGGCGTTTGGTGCGCTGAAATGCGGCAAAAAAGATACCGGAATCATTCCAAACGATGCTGCCGATGTCTTCGTCAAAATCCTGTGCAATCGAGATGGGTTTTCCTCCAGTCAAGTCGGCTACAAACAGTTTGTCGTTTTTGTAATAAAAAGAAGTGGTATCGTCCAGACTGCTGGTGTACAACAGTTTTTTGGAGTCGGGAGACCAGGCCGCATAATTATCCACTGAAGGGTTGGCGACTTTGTACTTGATTTGTTTGCTCGCCACGTCGATGACTTCAATATCCGAGTACATGGAATAATTGATCAAGGGATTCGGCTGCCGATTGTACACAATCATTTTGCCGTCGGGCGACCAGTCAAAACCACTCACTGTAAAACTTCCCCCGGTCAGGCGAGTGGCCTTAGGGTAGGTGATACAATCATTTTTGGCGGTGGAATCCTTCTTTTCATCATAACAAGGCAACTCCCCGGGTGAAGGCATCATGTCGGGTTTAAACTCCAGCAACCACAGGTGAGAAAGGTGGTATTCGGCATCGTCGGCGGCCCAGCCGCCGTAGCGCTCTTTGCGTTTTTTCTCTTCCTTGTCTTCTGGTTCTGCTTTGACAAAGGCAAATTGTTTGCCATCCGGCGACCATTCAAAGTTGCTCACGCCTTCGTCTTCATTGCTCACTTGTTGGGCCTCGCCGCCGTTGGGGCGGATGACAAAAATCTGGCTTTTGTCATTGCGGCTGCTGGCAAAAGCGATCCACTTTCCGTCGGGCGACCACTTGGGAGAGGTACTGCTGCCTTTGGTGCTGCGGGTGAGTTGAAAGGGTTCTTCACCCTCGCGGGCCAGCCAGATTTCGGTATCGTAGCTGTTGTCTTTCCAGTCGGTACTGCCTACGGTGTAGGCGATGTGTTTGCCATCGGGCGACAAGATGGGTGTGCCCACACTCCGTAAGGCGATGACTTGCTCAAAGCTGATACTGGCACCATTTTGAGCCAAAACAAGACCAAGTGTGCAAGCCAGCCAACTGGTCAATAGTGTTTTAATTGCACAGGTATATTTCATATTCGAGTCGGATTTTAGCATACAGCCCGGGGCGTTCTACCTCATTGAACTAAAAAAACGTGAATACCACCAAGAGTCCCAATGCGAAAAGTATCGAAAAACCAATTGCGTAAAAAATGATGAACCAAAACCATTTGAAGGTAGTCCAAAACCAGTTTTGCGCATAAAATCGTTTCATGGTCAACAACAAGAAGACTGCGGCACCTAGGATGACAAAGCCCCACCACTCGCCCAGAGGGAGAAAATAGTTGTAAACAAGAATTAAAGTTAACATCAGGAAAACACCTGAGTGCCAGTGTAGCAGCAATACAAAATGCTCGACATAATACCTTTTTTGCGGCCAATAAAAAGAGTGCATCGCCCCAGCCATGACAATGATTAAAGCCAGGATCGTCCAAGAGAAACTGCCGATGTAGGCGGAGATCAGGTCATTGGGGTTTTGAATGGATCTAATGCCTTGACGAAGTAAAGTTTTTCCCAGCCAATCCTTGATGCCATACATCAGGATGAGTTCATCCGGGTTGTGTTCAACAATGTCTTTATAAGCAATTTTGGGTACTCGTGAGCCAAAATTCATAGCGAGACTATCTTTGCTTTTGGTTACGCGCACGATCTCCTCCATTTGTTTGGTCCACTTGCCATTGGTTTTGTCTAGGATGATTTTCAGGATTCTTTGACAGGCGGCGTTTGAAGGGTAGGAGGCAATGAATCGTAACCAGTTTCTATTTCCCGACTAAAAACATAACGTTCCAGCAAAAAATAGAAATCGGTTTGTTCATCTTCCTGAACCGGTTTTTTTGAGCCATCGGCATTCCGTGATGTGTTGGGGGCTTCCCCTATTAAATTGAATTGTATCACACTATTGGAAGGATCGCCTATTTTGGTGTACGCCAACAAAAGGAAAAACATGACCACGAAGAAAAATTGGAAAGGATGGGGATATTGCTTGATTTTTCCCGAAAAATAATCCAGCGTTACTTGGGCAGGAATCAACAAGCGCCACACCATGCGCAGTAACTTGCTGTCCAGATTGGTCACTTTGTGTAAAAATTTGCTGGTCAATTCTTTCAAGGGAATCCGACCCTCAAAACGTTTTGGCCACAATGTGGGCAAAACTTACCCTTCTTGGCCATTTTTTTGCCACAATTGGCACACAACTCCCGGGTTCTTCGGCGGGCAGATCGGTGGTTTTGATCGATAGGGGTGCTGTCCATGCTTCAACCTTTTTACTTTCCCAAATGAGCATTAAACATAGACAAGATAAATATCTAAGCCTGAAAAATGTACTTTATTTTTCTGAGTAACCTGAGAATTTAGCCTAAGAAACCAGGGAAATGATTTTTTTTTAATTTTTCTTTTCAGACAAATCCAATCCAAAACCATTTTTTGCTGCGTACGTCAAGAGGTATCATTTAACTACCAATTCCTATTTTATGACAAAAACAAATGATCAGCGTCAAATCCAAAGTGATTTTGACCTGCAACAAAAAGCCCTGGGTCGGAGGAAATTCCTGCGCAATACCGGAGCTGCCCTGACCGCCGGGGCTCTGGTTTCCATGATTGCTTGCGACAAAGACGATGACAATGATGGCGTAAATTTTGGGTCAGGTGACTTCGCCATCCTCAATTACGCCTACGCGCTCGAACAACTCGAAGCGGCTTTCTACATTCAGGTAATCACTACGCCCTATACGGGTATTTCAAGCGCCGAAAGCAGCTTGCTCACTGACATCCGCGATCATGAAATCGCCCACCGCGAATTTTTCAAAGCTGCACTAGGTACCAATGCCATTCAGGCACTGGAAGTAGACTTCAGCAGCGTGAATTTCAACAGCCGCGATAGTGTCTTGATGACGGCCAAGGCTTTTGAAGACCTCGGTGTATCTGCCTACAATGGCGCTGGTCGCTACATTGCTTCGGTGGATTACCTATTGTTGGCTGGCAAAATTGTATCCGTTGAAGCTCGCCATGCCGCCTACATTCGTGATTTGCTCAGCAATGGTTCTTTTGCCGACAGCACCGTAATCGATGCCAACGGCCTCGAAATGTCTCGTAAGCCCCGGGCAGTGTTGGACATTGCCAAAACGTACATCAAAACCAAACTGAACGCGAGCAGCCTACCTGCTTAACTTTCATCCATCAAAAAGACACATCCATGAACACACTAAAAGTGTTAAATATCATTAGTGAGCAGGATCCGGAAATTTTTGACCGGATCGACACGCGCCGTAAGGCCATGCATGCTTTCAGCGGTTTGGGTAAAAAAATTGCCTTGATTTCTGCCCCTTTTATGTTGGGTACCGTGCTCAATAAAGCTTACGGTCAGTCGCCAAGCAGTTCCGTTATCGACGTGCTGAATTTTGCACTGACCCTGGAATACCTGGAATACGAATTCTATTTGAAGGCAACCAGCAGCGCGGGCTTGATTCCTGCTGGTGCGGCTACTGCCGCCATTACCACCATCCGCGACCATGAATTGGCGCACGTCAATTTTCTCAAGACCGCCATTACTGGGTCGGGTGGAACACCTGTAGCCAAACCAACTTTCGATTTTTCGGGTGGTAATGGTACGGGTACCGGGCCTTTTGCTGCGGCCTTCTCCAACTATCAACTCTTTTTGGCGGTAGCTCAAACCCTGGAAGACACTGGGGTACGCGCCTACAAAGGCCAGGCGGGTAACCTGATCGGCTCCGATGACGTCTTGGAAGCAGCGCTGAACATCCACTCAGTGGAAGCTCGCCACGCTTCACACGTTCGCCAGATGCGCAAAGCCAACAATTTTGGCGATGTGAAACCCTGGATTACGGGCAAAGACACTGGCGGCATCGGCGCGCTGGTACAAGCCAATTATGATGGAGAAGAACTCACTACCCAAGCAGGTGTAAACATCATCAACATCGGTGGGCAGAGCATCTCAGCCAATGCTGCCAGCGAGAGCTTCGACGAACCGCTGACCACCGCCCAGGTGCTGGCGCTGGTGGATGGTTTCATTGCTGCATAGTGTAGTTAACTATAAAAGGTTAAGTGGCCAGCCCAACATATCGGGTTGGTCACTTTTTTTCTTAAAGAATTGTCTCGTCCTGAAATTATCATTTCCCATTTTATTTTATCTCCCCACCACCGCAATCCTACTTTTCCCTGTACCTTTGCCCCATTATCTTCATCAAACCGAAGCAAATGATGACACTGCTTCTTACGCTGGTTTTGGCACTGTTTGCCGCCATGCTTTTTTTGAATGTACTTCCGGGTCAAAGTGTTCAAAGTCTACAAAATTTTGGTGCAAAACCGCGTAGAATTTGGGGTAGCCCACATTTTTAACAAACAAAAAATGGAGGAGGAGATCATCTCCCGGTATCCCCACATGCGGGAGCACATCCTGGCATTTGTCAACCACATGCAATATTCGATTCGGATGGCTACGGTGCTGACCTTTCTGATCACTTTGTTTGGGGCCATTTTGATGTATTATAAATAAGCAACCATGTTAAAAATAGGTGTACTCGGCACAGGCCATTTGGGCAAAATTCACTTGAAATGCATCCAACTGGCGGTAGAAACGTATGATTTGGTGGGTTTTTACGACCCCAATCCGTCAATGGCGAAAGCAGTAGCCGAACAATTCAAACTCAGAGCCTTTGAGTCGGTCGAAGCCCTTATCCAGGCTGTGGATGTGGTAGATATTGTCACGCCCACGACCACCCATTTTGCCCTGGCCGTACAAGTCATCCAGGCGGGTAAACACGTGTTTATCGAAAAACCGCTTACCCATACCATCGCGGAGGCCGAAGAACTGATTCGATTGAGCAAAGAATATGGAGTACAAGTACAAGTTGGCCACGTGGAGCGCTTCAACCCCGCCTTGTTGGCGCTCGAAAACACCGACCTCAACCCCATGTTCATTGAAGCGCACCGCCTGGCCGCATTCAATCCGCGCGGAACGGACGTATCGGTGGTGCTCGACCTGATGATCCACGACCTGGACATTGTTTTGAGTATGGTTGACGCCAGGCCGACCAAAGTAAGCGCCAACGGGGTTGCGGTGGTCAGCGAAACGCCAGATATTGCGAACGCGCGCATCGAGTTTGACAATGGTTGTGTAGCCAACCTGACCGCCAGTCGCATCTCGATGAAACAAATGCGCAAAGTGCGCTTCTTTCAGCGCGACGCTTACATCAGTCTCGATTTTTTGGAAAAAAACGCACAAGTGGTCCGTCTGTACGACCAGGATGCCGCGAATTTGCCCGAAAATGCGAACCTGCTGGAATGGCATACCCCACAAGGGATAAAAATGTTGCACATTGATATGCCGCCCATTGAGTCGGTCAATGCCATCAAAATGGAACTGGAGTCTTTTGCGGATAGTATTATCAACCATACCACGCCCAAGGTCAGCATTGAAGATGGGTATCAGGCCTTGACGCTTGCTTACGAGATCATTCGGGAAATTGACCAGGATAGCAGACTTTACAAAGGAGTAATCATTTGATAATACAGCGTTAACTCAAAATAATGAGTACTCAGGGTAAAAAGTTGGATTTTGCAGCCCGGAAATCGATGTTCTTGATTCCGACTTTGCTCTGTTTACTGTTGTGTGGAACGGCATGCAACCTGATCAATCCAGTGGAGGATATTCCTGCGTACATCTGGATAGCGCCTTTTGAGGTACAAACCACCGGAGTTCAGGGTAGTGCTTCGGCCAAAATCACCGAAGTGTGGCTGAGTGTTGATGGCTCTTTTTTTGGCGTGTATGCGCTGCCAGCGCGGATTCCCATCCTCAAAACCGGGGCAACACTGGTGAAATTGGAAGCAGGCATCAAAGACAACGGCATCAGTACCACACCGGAGATTTATCCTTTTTTTCAGCCGCTTGAGTTCAACATTGAGCTAAAAGCCAATGAAATAGACAGCATTCGCCCGAAAGCCACTTACCGAAGTGGCATTCGGTTTGCTTTCGTAGAAAATTTTGAAAGTAATTCCCACGTTTTTCAAACCCTGGTCACTGGTAATGAGTCTAACCGGATGAGCATTACCAATGAAGGAGCTTTTGAAGGCAGTGGATCTGGTTTGATCCAACTCAGTACCCAATACCCGGCAGTAGAATTGGCAACCCGCGATGCCTACTCCGGTTTGCTGGCCAAAGGGTCGGCAGTGTATTTGGAACTCAACTACAAATCCGAGGTTCCGCTCAGTGTAGGCGTCATTGCTTACAAAGCGGGAAACCTGAGTGGAGGGGGGCAAATCCTTTATTCGGCAGGGTTCAATCCCAGTGAAAACTGGAATAAAATTTATTTTAACCTTTCTCGCGTAGTTGCAGACAGCAAATTGGACGATTACCAGATCATACTAAAAACAGAAATACCCAAAAACACAGATGGTACAACCTTACGACCCAACGCGAGAATCTGGCTTGACAACGTTAAACTTGTCCACTTCTAAAATTGACTACTTCAAAGCTGCGCGTACACGCAAGCAGCACACCCTGATCTATAAGTTTGCCGATTTTTTAGCTGCCATGTTGACCTGGGCCTGTTTCTTTAGTTACCGCAAGGTGATGGTCGAAAGTGGCTCTTTCCCGATGGATGTAGTGGCGGATCAGAATTTTTGGTACGGGGTGGTGATGATTCCACTGGGTTGGACGCTTTTCTATTCCGTTTTTGACCAATACAAAGACATTTACCGGCTTTCGCGTTTGTCTACGCTTGCCCGCACTTTATTCCTGAGTTTTTTTGGGGCGATTTTTCTGTTTTTTGCCGTCATTCTGGATGATTTTATTCCGAGTTATCATACGTATTACGCTTCTTTTTTTACCCTCTTCACCCTGCATTTCCTGATCACGGCTACGGTTCGGATGATTTTGCTCACCCGGGCCAGCAAACGCCTCAAGTCCGGGCAGGTGAGTTTCAATACCCTGATCATTGGAGGAAATGCCAGCGCGGTAGAATTGTACCAGGACATGCATTCCCGCAAAAAAAGTTTGGGCTATAATTTCCTGGGTTTCATTGACACCAACGGCAAAAGCTCTAATGAACTCCACAGGCATCTGCCCAAACTCGGACACGTCAATACCATTCCGGCAGTGGTGCGGGATTGCAACGTTGAGGAGGTCATCATTGCCATCGAAACCAGCGAGCATAATCGCATCCGCGAAATCCTCAATACCCTGTTTGAATTTACCCCACCAGTGCAAGTCAACATCATTCCCGATATGTACGACATCATGCTGGGAACGGTAAAAATGAACCATGTATACGGGGCGGTATTGATTCAAATTCGCCAGGATCTGTTGGCGAACTGGCAGGTCATCATCAAGCGGATGATCGATTTGGTGGCTTCTTCCTTGTTTTTGCTGGTTTTTGCTCCGCTGTACGCCTACATTGCCTTGCGGGTAAGAATGTCTTCACAAGGCCCGATTTTTTACGCTCAGGAACGGGTTGGGCACAATGGCAAGCCATTTTTTATTTTTAAGTTTCGTTCCATGTACACCGATGCGGAAAACCAGGGGCCCCAACTTTCACAAGATGGCGACAACCGGGTAACGCCCTGGGGAGCCATTATGCGCAAATACCGCCTGGATGAATTGCCCCAATTTTGGAACGTGCTGCGCGGCGAAATGGCGCTGGTGGGCCCACGCCCCGAGCGGCAATTTTACATCGATCAAATTGTGCCCCGCGCGCCCCATTATAAGCACCTGCTCAAGGTGCGCCCCGGTATCACTTCCTGGGGACAAGTCAAATACGGTTACGCCTCCAACGTTGACCAAATGATTCAGCGCCTGAAATTCGATTTGTTGTACATCGAAAACATGTCTTTGGCGCTGGACTTCAAAATCCTGTTTTATACGGTGCTGGTGTTGCTACAGGGCAAAGGAAAAGTTTAAGTTGAAAAGTTTAGGGTTGAAATGTTGAAGAGAAGTTCTAAAGTTGATAAGTGAATTAGAAGATCTGTAAAAATCGCCTATCTAACTTTTTAACCCTTCAACTTCTCTTCAACATTTCAACCCTAAACTTTTCATCTATTTCAGCGTATTCAATGAACCAAACTGTCGATTAGAATGTATATTTATGCAAGTCAGCACAAAGCATTATCTTTGCGCTGGATGGATTGAATTTTTCATAAAAAACAACTTAACCGACACAATATGTATCCAATCGAGATTGTCGCGCCAATGTCTCAGGACCTGACTTCCTTCGGGTTCAAAGGTTTGTCCACTGTTGAAGAAGTTATTGATGCACTGGATCAAGACACTGGAACAACCATGGTTGTGGTCAATTCCGTGTGTGGCTGTGCGGCAGCAAACGCTCGTCCAGGAGCAAAAATGGCGCTGCAAGGTGCCAAAAAACCGGATAATCTGGTGACGGTATTTGCTGGCGTTGATCAGGCTGCAACGGCAAAGGCCCGTGAATACATGCTCCCTTACCCTCCATCTTCACCAGCGATTGCGCTGTTTAAGGATGGAAAATTGGTTCACTTCCTGGAAAGACACCACATCGAGGGTCGTTCAGCAGAGATCATTGCAGAGAATTTAAAAATGGCATTTGAGCGTTATTGCTAGGCTATGCCAATTCTTTCGAAGCGAAAAGGTTGGGTTCAATTTGAACTCAACCTTTTTTTTGAAAGTGTCAAATGTAGTTTCTATTTTTTGTATTGCTCACTTTACAACCCCTCATGCATCCTCCGATGCTCCAGGGGTGATTTCCCCATCACCTCTTTAAACGTCCGGTCAAAATAAGACAGGCTATTGAATCCTGATTCAAAACAAGCCACTGTTACTGTGCTGTCCTTCTTTTGCAAGAGCTTGCAAGCATAGGCAATGCGGATTTCATTCAAAAAACGGGTAAAAGTTTTTAAAGTGCGCGTTTTGAAATAACGACAAAAAGCCGTTTCACTCATGTTTGCTATTTCCGCTGCCTTGCTGATGCTAATCGGCTCCTGAAAATTGGCGTACACGTACTGGTTGATGCGCCACATCCGCTCCTCATCTTTGCTGAAATCGAAATAATAATCCTGATTGACTAAATAGTTAAAATCGTTGCTTTCCGCCAGGGTAACCAACACATTGAGCAATTGCACCAGCTTGCGTGTATCGTGTTGGTAGTACATGTCGTGCAGCAAAGGTTTTACAGCGGCACTAAGGGCTTCTCCGAAATGCAATCCTCGTCTGGCCCGCTGGAACAAACCCCGCAGCGGCTGCATTTCTGGCGCGTTTTTAAACGGTTCACCCAAAAAATCTTCGAGTAAACTGGATAATCAAACCAAATGGCCGTTCTTCAGGGTATTGGCGCTTGAAGGCGGGGTTTTCCTGTAAAACATGCGGAAAGTTAGCGCCCAGCAGCACCAGATCGCCTTCTGCAAACTCGCCAAACCCGTCGCCAATGACACTATTGGTGTGCCCTTTCATAAAATAAATCAATTCCAGCTCAGGATGATAGTGCCAACGAGTGCTCAAATCAAAGGCTTCCCACTTGAACACAAAGGAGCGATTGGCTTGTGGATTGATCAAACGATAAGATGGTTTTGTCATTTTATACTGTAATTTACCCTTTGTGCCATAAAATCTTTGGCTTTTGCTAATATAGTTCAAATTTATGAAAAGAATGTGAAAAGATTATTGGCTTTTCAACTGGATATTTGTTGGAGCAAAAAAGATCAGATTGAAACTTGGATTGAGCACCTATTCCTTTCCCTGGGCTTTCGGGGTAGCCAATTTGGGCTATCCACCCCAGATGAGCCTTCCTGACCTGCTTCACTTTGCTCATGAGCACCAAGTGGAACGGGTACAGGTGGGTGATAACTGCCCGCTCCACCACATGACCCTGGCCGCGTTGGAACATCTTACTCAACTAGTTGGACATTTGGGCATACAAATTGAGGTAGGAACCCGGAGGCTATCCATCGAAAACCTGGAAAACTATTTGGCTTTTGCCCATATTTTCCGCTCTTCATTTTTACGGGTAGTCATCGATGACCTTAATTATTGTCCTGATCCAGATCAAATTCGAGCCATTATCCTCAAGATGTTACCTGCATTTAAATCAGCGGGTGTTGTTTTGGCCATCGAAAACCATGACCGGTTTCCAGCGCGGGTATTGCGCAACATCATCGAAGAAACTGATCCTGAGTGGGTGGGTATTTGTCTGGATACCGCCAATTCACTAGCCGCAAACGAAGGCATTCAAACCGTATTGGAAACTTTGGCTCCCTACACGGTTAACTTACACCTCAAAGACATTCGCATCCAGCGTTGGCCACATTTGATGGGCTTCCGGGTGGAGGGATGTCCAGCAGGGCAGGGGGTGTTGAATTGTCCGGAAATCATTGCTGAATTGAAAAAATACCCACGTTGTGAATCGCTAACGTTGGAACTATGGTCTTCGCCACAACTTACCGCAGCAGAAACCTTACAAAATGAACACAATTGGGTACTGGAAAGTCTGGATTACCTGAAAACAATATTGTGAAACCAGGCCTAAAAAACAAATGCCATGACCAAAATTGCCTTAATCGGAGCAGGCGGAAAAATGGGCTGTCGGCTTAGCGATAATTTTCTTAAATACCCACATTACGAGGTCAGCTATGTCGAAATCGCACCAGTGGGGATAGAACGACTAAGCACTAAGGGCATCCAAACTACGGCAAGCCGAAGATTGTGTGCCCCACGCCGATGTCGTGATCCTCGGCGTACCGGATGTAAGCATCGGCGCCATTTCCCAACAATTGATCCCAATGATGAAGCCAGGTGCACTTGTTCTTACGCTGGATCCCGCCGCGCCCCTGGATGGAAAAATCGCCCATCGCGAGGATTTGGGTTACGTCATTGCCCATCCTTGTCATCCTTCCATCTTCAATTGGGAACCTACCGAGGCCGCTTTTCGCGATTTTTATGGCGGTGTTTCCGCCAAACAATCCATCGTGGTTGCGCTCATGTCTGGAACGGAATCCCATTATGCCCTGGGTGAAAAAGTATCTCAGGATATGTATGCCCCCATTGACCAAACCTACCGCATTACGCTGGAACAAATGGCCATTTTGGAACCCGCGATGGTGGAAACCCTGGCCCAAACCTGTATGGAAGTGGTCAAAGAAGGGTTTGACCGCATCATCAAGCTGGGTGTCCCCGAAGCTGCGGCCCGCGACTTCGTGCTGGGACATTTACGCATTCAGATCGCAGTATTGTTCAAAGAAGTGAATGGTACTTTTTCAGATGCGGCTTACAAAATCAGCAAACGCGCCAAGCCGATCCTGTTCAGAGAAAATTGGCAAAAGATTTTTGAGATGGATGATATCCGTGAGCAGGTACGCGACATCACCGAACGTTGAATCAGCTATTTTCAGTCCTCTAAACAATTCAAAAGCAATATTCATGAAACAAATCACCTTCATCTGCGCAATGCTTTTTGGCGTTTTTGCTTACCCCCAAGGCCCACTCAAAGTAAGCCCCAACCAGCGCTATCTCGTCAAAGCCGACGGCACAGCCTTCTTTTGGTTAGGTGACACCGCCTGGGAACTGTTTCACCGCCTCAACCGCGAACAAGCCACGCAATACCTGAGTAACCGGGCTGAAAAAGGCTTTACCGTCATCCAGGCCGTAGCGCTCGCCGAGTTGGACGGCTTGAACACTCCCAATTCCTACGGAGATAAACCTTTATTGAACAACGACCCCACTACCCCCAATGAGGCCTATTTCAAACACGTTGATTTTATAGTGGACAAAGCGGCGGAATTGGGCCTAATTATTGGCTTGTTGCCCACTTGGGGGGATAAAGTATTTAAAGACCGCTGGGGCATGGGGCCTGAAATCTTCAACCCAGAAAACGCCAGAACTTTCGGTCAGTGGATCGGTGCTCGCTACAAAGACCGCAAAAACATCGTCTGGATTTTGGGCGGCGACCGGAATCCACGCAATGATCAAGACCTCGCTGTTTGGCGTGCGATGGCGGCAGGAATCACCGCAGCAGTTGGCGGTGCAGACAAGGCCCTGATGACATACCACCCACAACCCAATGACCTGGCCGATGCGGGTTCCGCCAAATGGTTTCACAACGACACCTGGTTGGATTTCAACATGTTTCAAACCGGGCATTGCCGCGAAAACAACGTTTGGGACCGCATTCAAGTCGCCTACAAAAAGACACCCATCAAACCGGTTTTGGATGGCGAAACCATTTATGAAGACCACCCTGTCTGTTTCAATGCCAAAGACCTGGGCACTTCCAGCGCTTACGATGTACGCAAACACGCCTATCTGGATGTATTTGCCGGAGCTTGTGGACATACCTACGGCTGTCACGATATTTGGCAGATGTACGATAAAACCCGCGAACCCGTCAATGGGCCACATTTGACCTGGCAAGAAGCCCTGGATTTGCCGGGCGCTGGCCAAATGAAATTTCTGCGCCGCTTGATCGAGTCGCGTCCCATGCTGGATCGTATTCCTGACCAATCCTTGATCACCAATGCCCGTGCTGAGCACGATCGGGTGCAGGCTACCCGGGGTAAGGATTACCTCATGGTGTATTCTTCCCAAGGGCGACCTTTTACCGTAAACTTGGCCAAGATCAGCGGAAAAACCCTGGCGCTTACCTGGTACAACCCCCGTAATGGCGAAGTCAAAGCAGGAGACAAAATACCCAATGTAGGTTCCAAAACCTTCACCCCTCCCGGCAATGGTTATGGGCAAGATTGGGTGTTGATCCTGGACGACAGCAGCAAAGGCTACAAAGCACCACAATAACACGCCATGAAAAAATTGCGATTTGCTGTGATTGGAACCGGGTTTTGGGCCAAATACCAGATCCCCGCCTGGCTGGAAATCGGGGGTGTTGAATTGGTAGCCTTGTACAATCGTACCTTGCACAAAGCCGAAGCATTGGCCAAGCAGTTTAAAGTACCCAGGGTGTATGGCGACATTGATGCTTTATTTGCTCAGGAAGAACTTGATTTTGTCGACATCATTACGGATGTAGATACGCACGTATATTTTACCCAAAAGGCCGCGGAGAAAGGCGTAGCGGTGATTTGCCAAAAACCGATGGCCCCTTCTTTTAATGAGGCCAAGGCCATGCTTGAATTTTGCGAAAGTCACCATAGTCCACTGTTTATCCACGAAAATTTTCGCTGGCAAGTACCCCTGCGGGAGTTGAAGCAGGTATTGGATAGTGGCGAAATTGGTACGGTGTTCAAGGCTAGGGTAACTTTTTGTTCTGCTTTCCCCGTATTCGACAATCAACCTTTTTTGGCGGGGTTGGAACATTTTATCCTGACCGATATTGGCTCGCATGTGCTGGATGTTTGTCGTTTTCTTTTTGGCGAAGCCAAATCTTTGTATGCCTTGACCAAACGGGTCAATCCCCGCATCAAAGGAGAAGACGTGGCCAATGTGCTGATGGAAATGGAGAATGGGGTGCATTGTTTTGTGGAAATGTCCTATGCTTCACTTTTGGAAAAAGAAGCTTTTCCACAAACGCTGGTATTGGTGGAAGGTACCCTGGGCTCCGCCCACCTCAGCAACGATTTTGTGCTCAAGATTACCACCAAGGAGGGCACTTTTACCGAAAAAATCTACCCAGAAATGTATCCCTGGCTGGATCCGGAATACGCCGTGGTACATTCCAGTATTGTCGATTGCAACGAGGATATCCTAAGCGGCTTGCAAGGCGGCCCATGTGAAACAACGGGGGCAGACAACTTGAAGACGGTGGCTTTGGTTTGGGGCGCATATGAGTCGGCAAAAACGGGGCAGGTGGTCAGGTTTTAGCTAAAGTTGATAAGGCTTGATGAAGGTTGATAAGGGTTGATGTTTCAGATTACAACCGTCAACCCTTATCAACTTTCATCAACCCTCATCAACCTAATTTAATGGCATGCTGGAGTTAAAAAACATTTCCAAGGCTTATCCCGGCGTTCAGGCGCTGAACCAGGTGTCATTGCACATTCAGGCAGGGGAAATTCACGCCATTTGTGGCGAAAACGGAGCCGGGAAAAGTACCTTGATGAACATCATCGCGGGCAATATTGATCCTGATGATGGAGAACTGATCTGGGAAGGCCGCCCCGTCCGGTTCGATTCCTTTCGTGCAGCAGCAGATTTGGGTATTGCCATCGTATACCAGGAACGAAGTTTGGTAGATGAACTGAGTGTGGCGGAAAATATTTACGTTGAAAAACCACCACTAACGAGCTGGGGGCTCATTGATTTTAAACAGCTGTGGCAACAAACGCTGCATTTGCTGCAAGGTTTGGGCCTCGAGGACATGGCCCCACAAGGCATGGTCAGCAGCCTTTCTCCCGCCCAAAAACAAATGGTCGAAATTGCCAAAGCTCTGGCCGCTCAACCTAAATTGTTGATTTTGGATGAACCCACTTCGGCTATTGGGGAAAAAGAAACCACGGTTTTGTTTAACATCTTACAAAAACTCAAGGAGGATGGCGTCGCCATTGTCTACATCTCGCACCGCATGGCGGAAATTTTTCAAATCGCCGATCGAATTACCGTCCTGAAAGACGGGGTAGGGCAGGGGAGTTTTGCGGCATCCACGCTGAATCCTCAACAACTCATTCAGCTAATGGTGGGTCGAGCCTTACCAACATCAAGCTTCCAAACGGATGCAAAAAATGAAACTTGTCTAGAGGTAGACCAAATCAGTGGTCCTGGATTTCAGGAGATATCCTTTGACATCAAAAGGGGCGAAATTTTTGCGCTGGCCGGTTTGATTGGTGCTGGGCGTACGGAGTTGGCGCTGGCGCTCTTTGGGGATGCCCCCATTCGTACTGGAAAGCTACGACTCAATGGCCGTGAAGTCCGATTTAAAAATCCTAGTGAAGCCATTGCCCAGGGCATCGCCTATGTACCCGAAGAACGCAAATCAGTCGGGGTATTTTTGGAACATAGCATTACTGAAAATGTACAAGCCGCGTTGTTGTCCAAATCTTTCTGGTTGGATGCCTCCGCTTCAATTGCCGCTACTCATTTTTGGGAAAAATTGAGCATCAAAACGCCTTCCCTCCAGCAAAAAGCCGGACTACTCAGCGGCGGGAATCAGCAAAAAGTCGTGCTGGCCAAATGGCTGGCTACCCAACCCAGTTTGCTCATCATTGATGAACCAACCCGTGGTATTGACGTGGGCGCTAAAGCCGAGATTTATCAAATCCTGAAAGACCTGACCCTACAAGGACTGAGCATTTTGCTGATTTCGAGTGAGCTGCCCGAAGTACTGTTGCTTGCGGATCGCATTGGCGTGATGCGCCGGGGGCGATTGCTACAAGTTCTGAATAAAGACGAAGCATCCGAAACCCTGATTTTGAGCCTGGCCGCAGGTACTCACGCCTAAAACCCGACCACTATGACCACACAAAAGTTTACCTTGAACAACATTTTACAAGACCGGGTACTCAGTTTATCCCTCACCATTGTGTTCTTGATGCTGGTGCTTACCTTACTTTACCCGACACAATTTGCTACCTGGGACAATTTTTCGCAGGTTTTACTCAATCTCTCGATCGATACCATTGTTGCAGTGGGCATGATGATTCTGATGATCGGAGGGATGTTCGACTTGTCGGTCGGATCGGTCGTGGCTTTTTCAGGGGGCCTGGCGGGTTACCTGATGTATCACCAGGATTTGCCTGTGGCGCTGGCCGTATTGGCGGGTTTGAGTGGAGCTACATTGGTGGGTTTGGTCAATGGTTGGCTGATTGCCCGGATTGGCATCAATCCCATGATTCAAACGCTGGCCATGATGGGGATTGTACGGGGCTTTGCCTTGATGCTCAGTGGGGCGGGCTTGCAAAACTTTCCCTGGGAGTTTATCGTGATTGGGCAGTCTAAATTGTTACAATTGCAAACGCCCGTTTGGTACATGCTCTTCATCGTATTGGGCATTAATTTTCTGGTTCAACGTACGACTTTTTTCCGTCGTTACTATTTTATTGGCGGCAATGAACGGGCGGCACGACTCTCAGGCATTCAGGTTGAGCGAATGAAAATATGGGCATTTGTCATTTCAGCCTTGTTAGCGGGTATTGCTGGGATTCTGCTGTCTTCACGTTTGGGGGCGGCTTTATCTACCTCGGGTCGTGGGCTCGAATTGCGGGTAATTACGGCAGTAATTCTGGGCGGTGCCAGTCTTGCGGGAGGCCAAGGGCGAATTCTGGGTGCTTTCCTGGGTGCCTTATTTATGGCCATCATCAACAATGCCTTGATCATTGGCCGGGTGTCGGGGTATTGGCAGGAAGTGATTTTGGGGGTGATTTTGATTTTGGCGGTGGCGATGGATCAATTGTTGCTGCGCAGGGTAAGTAGAAAATGACCATAAAGAAGCTTTTCATCCACATGTATTTAACCAAAGCGACATTGTTTTAGCCACAAATAACACAAATGAACACAAATGAAATTTGTGTTTAATTTGTGCATATTTGTGTCATTTGTGGCTGCAAAAAAAATATCATGATTTTGTGTTGTAGGAACTAAAAGCCAAGCCTATGCTCATTCAAAATATTTCCAGAACGCTATTGTTTCTCCTGATTCTGGTTTGTGGATCCTGCGAGCTACCGCCGCGTAACCAGGAAGGAACCGGGAAAGCCATCAATACACAAGAAGCCTTCCGAACTGCCACCACGCCATCCGCTGATGAGGAATACATCATGGTCACCACCGCGATTAACCTCCCCCTTTACGTCAACCACGATCAGGCGGCATTTAAAGCCTGGGGTGAAAAAAAAGGCGTCAAAACCACTATCTTGGGGCCTGCCGAATGGGACGTTCCCACCCAGATCGCCACCCTTGAACAGGTCATTCCTTCACGCCCGGCGGGTTTGTTGATCAATGGCACCGATCCGGGCATTGCCCAGGCGATCCGCAAAGCTGTGGCGGCGGGCATCCCTACGGTGGTGTACGATTCGGAGATCCCCAATTCCAATCGGCATTGTTTCATTGGCAGTGACTGGTACGAAATGGGGTATTTACAGGGCAAACGAATGGCCCAACTCCTCAAAGGCAAGGGCAAAGTGGCGGTGATGGGTATTTTGGGCATGGAGAATATGGAAGCTGGATTCAGGGGCTTTTTGGATGCGATTAAGCCTTTTCCAAGCATTGAATACCTGGGCAAATACGATGACAAGGCCAATGTGGAAACAGCGGCCCGGATTGCAGCCGACTTGATCTCCGCTCATCCTGACCTTGCGGGTATGGCTGGTTTTGACTCCAATTCCGGCCCGGGCATGGCTCTGGCGGTAAAAGAAGCCAATCGGATCGGGAGGATTAAACTGACCACGGTTGACGCCGAACCTGAACATTTAAAACTGGTGCAAGCCGGGGTGATCGATTACCTGGTGGGGCAAAAACGGGAACTGTTTACGGCCCTCGGAGCCCAGTTTTTGTACGATATGCGGCACGGAACACTACAATTATCGGCCAATGATGCCAAAGCCGGGGTGGTACCCATTCCACGTACGGTCATCACCGGATCGATAGAAATTGACAAAACCAATTTTGCACAATTCATCCAATAATTATGGGTTATTTTGGCACTGATGCCCCACTTCCTGAACTGATTCCTTTTCGAGCAGGCCCCTTGAGCGGTGTGTACGAAGCAGGAAAACTGCGCTACCTACGCATCGGGCAAACCGAAATCCTGCGGATGATTTACCCGGCCATTCGGGACCGAAATTGGTCGACGGCGCCTGCGGAAATTATTGCCGAAAACCTGAACATTCAGGAAAACACTTTTTCCATTGAATATACCGCACGCTATCAACTCAACGAGATCGATTATCGCGCCACTTATACGCTGAAAGGCGACGCCGAGGGGACCTTAAGTGTGGAAATGCAGGGCGAAGCCTTGAGCACCTTTTGGCGCAACCGCATCGGTTTGTGTATCCTTCACCCCATTGAACCCTGTGTGGGAAAACCGGTTGCGATTACCCATCCCGATCAAACCCAAACGCAATCCGTTTTTCCGGAGTTGATTAGCCCTCATCAGCCCTTTTTGGAGATACAGGCCATGGCCTGGAGCCCGAAGGATGGTGTAGAAATTCAGCTGCATTTTGAGGGAGAAATTTTTGAAACCGAAGACCAGCGCAACTGGACCGATACCTCTTTTAAAACCTACAGCACCCCTTTGAGGATTCCCATTCCGGTGGAGGTGCAAAAAGGTGAACAGCTCTACCAAAAATTGGTTTTGCAGTGCAAGGTCAGTCCGGCATTTGAACCCGGTAATTTGGATGAAAACGTTCAGGTTTACCCGACGGAGAAATTTTTTCCTTTTCCAGCTTTGGGCACGGTGATCAATCATGGAGGCCTGCCATCCAGAGCTTTTGATCAAATGAACCAGCTAGGTTTGTCTTTTTTGCAGGTACAGCTGCGCCTGGACGATGCGGATTTTTTACAACACCTCAAAAAAGCCTTGGCCAGCGCACAATCCTTGTCCATTCAACTGGGGATATCGGTTTTTTTTGGCGAAGAGACGGAATTGTTCACACTTTTGGAGGCATTGAAGCCGCAGCTCCAGCACATTCATCACCTGTGTATTTTGTCGGCCAATGATCCTGTCCCCGGTGTCGAATTACAGGAAAGCATTTACCTGCATTGCAAACAGGCCTTCCCGCAATTGCCAGTAGGGCTTGGTACGGATGGTTTTTTTACGGTGTTGAACCGGAATCGTCCCTCAACGACCCAGTTTGATTTTCTACAATTTTCCCTCAACCCACAAGTACACGCGGTGGATACCCGCACTTTGATTGAAAACCTGGTCGCACAACGCGATGTGGTGCGTACAGCTCAAAGTTTTGCCGAGGGCAAGCCCATCTACGTCTCGCCAGTTACCCTGCGCGCGCGCAACAACCCCAATCCTGCGGATACCATTGATCCGCGACAGCACAGTGCTCTGGTCGCAGCCTGGACCTTAATCAGTTTGAAATACCTGGCACCTTGTGCGGCGCTGACCTACTTTGAAGCGATAGGGGAAAAAGGTTTGTTGCCCAGTAATGGTACTTCGCCTTTGGCTGATTATTGGCAACAAATTGCCGCATTTCAGCCCGTCCGCATCGTGGATACTCATTCCAGCGATCCGCTGAAAAAGGATTTGTTGCTGTTGGAGAATGAGCGGATGGAACGATTGGGGTTTGAGGTGGATTTTGAATTGGGGGAAATTCGGGTGCAATAGCTCTCACGCAGTCTTTATATCAAAAGGTTTAGCAGCTACATAAACACAACGAATGGGTTGGATTCGGCTTCGCCAAATCGTTTAAACACGACGTCACGACGGAACACGACCCGATCTTGCGCTACGGCTCAGTGTATCGACGCTTTGCGTCGTTGAGGCGGTAGCCATTTCGTCGTGTCGTCGTTCCGTCGTGTCGTCGTTCCGTCGTGACGTCGTGTTTATAAAAAAAGCAGCGCAGCTGCTTGCTGCGTAATATGAGTTAGTAACTAACCAGGCATCGCCTTAAAATACAACTGCGCATACCGCGCAATGTACTTCCCAATCACATCGAATTCCAGATTCACCAAATCCCCTTCGCGAATCGATTGAAAGGTGGTATGTTCATAGGTATAAGGAATGATCGACACCGAAAACAGATCATCCACCGGGCTCACCACCGTCAAACTCACCCCATTGATACAAATTGAACCTTTGTCCACCAACAAATGCTCCTCGCTTGGCGTGTAGCGGAAATGAAAATTCCAACTCCCATCGCGGTCTTCCACTTTGGTACACACACCCGTTCCATCCACATGGCCTTGCACAATGTGGCCATCCAGGCGACCATTGGACAGCATGGCGCGTTCCAGGTTGACTAAACTGCCTACTTGCCATTGGCCCAAATTGCTGCGCTTCAGGGTTTGCGTACACGTGTGTACATTTTCCTCAATGCCCACTGAGGAAGCCGCCTGGGATGACACTTTGACTTTGATCGATTTTGAGTTCGGGAGAAATGCCAGAGGCAATGCTGAAATGCACATTGCTGCCTTCCTGACGGATTTGTTTGACTGTGCCGAGTGACTCGATGATGCCGGTGAACATAAAGATTGAATTTGCTTGCAAACATAAACAAGCACGGGGGAGAGGAAGGCCAAAGCTTTAGGAATTTTGAGTGGGGCACCAACTTGTTGGAACTGGCGTTAGCGTGCCTTTTTTGTAGTAGATTTGAGGGCTTTCAAGCTTAAATTTTTGTAATCTTAGATGCCTATGAAAACCCTCATTAAGATGAAAAAGAGCCATGTCTATGTTTTATTTGTACTGTTATTGATGCTGATCAATTGCAAAACGGGCAATAAGTTAGCTTATAATCTTTCCTCAAAAGACCTGGCCGATGCCGAAAAAGGCCTAGATCACGCAGGCTTTATCCGCGATTTTGACCATAAAGCATTGGCGCGGGGGGAAAGAATCTACAATGCCAACTGCATCAATTGTCATGGAGATGAAGAAAACGAAGGCTCCATTCCGCTGTCCTTAAAGTTTTGGTCCGAGCCCTTCAAAGCAGGTAATGATGCATATGCCATGTATCAAACCATTACCAAAGGCTATGGCTCCATGCCACCGCAAGTGGCCCTCAGTCCCCAGGAAAAATACGACGTAATCCACTACATTCAAACCGAATTTGTATCCAAAAATAAAACTTCAACGCTGCCAAAAGTAACGCCCGAATACCTTTCTGCGCTGCCCAAAGGGACATCGAGAGGCCCCGCCATTAAACCTTACCAGCCTTGGGCAGACATGGATTATGGGAATTTCCTGATGAATACTTACGAATTGGCAGACGAAAAAACGGGGATTCCCCGCTATCATTCCCCCGGCCCATCCCCTTTCCGGGACGAAGACTACTCGAAAAACAATTTTGCTTACAAAGGTATTGCCGTACGTTTGGACAAAGGTGCCGGTGGGGTTTCAAAAGGCAAAGCATGGATGGTTTTTGACCACGACCTCATGCGCGTGGCGGGGGCATACACTGGCGAAGGTTTTATCGATTGGAACGCCATATTGCTCAACGACAAACACGAAACTTACCCCCGAACCATCGGTAAACTACACTTTGAAACGCCCGTAGGCCCAGGTTGGGCAAACCCAAGCACCGGAAAATTTGACGACCCTCGCTTTGAAGCGCGTGATGGAAGAAAGTTTGGCCCTTTGCCTAAATCCTGGGCCAATTACCAGGGGCTTTATCATTTTGAAGACCAAGTCATCCTTGCTTATACCGTTGGTGAATCGGCTATTTTAGAAAAATTCGGATTTGTCAACCCGTCTGTTTTTACCCGCACCCTGAATGTTTCACCTTCCAGTTCAATTTTGAAAATGCGTGTGGCCAATCTGCCCGCCAAAGTAAGTGTCAAGGGTAAAGGAGCTACGCTGGTAGAGGAAAATGGGCAGATTTTCATGCAGATTAATGCCAAAGAGGCCGTAAAAATTTGTGTATTCATTGGCGATAAGGATGCTGAGTTTTCTGAAAAGGATTTGGCTGAGCCCGAATCCTTGCTCAAATACACCACAGGAAAAAGTCGTGCTCATTATCCTGAAATCATTAAAACCGCTGCGATCAAAGGGAAAGAAGATGGTCCATTTGCCGTTGATCAACTTACCCCACCCTTTGAAAATCCCTGGGCTTGTCGAATGAAATTGAGTGGCATTGATTTCTTCAAAGATGCCAATACCGCCGCTGCCTGTGCCACCGATGGTGACATTTGGTTGATCAAAGGGCTTTTAAACCCTGAAGGGGTATTGACCTGGCAACGAATTGGTTCGGGACTGTTTCAACCTTTGGGCATTAAGATAGTGGATGAAAAAATATACGTCACTTGCCGGGACCAATTGGTACGCTTGCGGGATTTGAACGGAGATATGGAAACCGACTTTTATGAAAGCTTCAACCATGATCATCAGGTAACCGATCATTTCCATGAATTTGCCATGGGGTTGCAAACCGACCAGGCCGGTAATTTTTATTACGCCAAAAGTGGCAGGCACGCCAGGGAGGCGCTCATTCCACAACACGGTACTTTGCTAAAAGTTAGTGCCGACGGCGCCCAAACAGACATCATTGCCACGGGTTTTAGAGCAGCCAATGGGGTTTGTATCAATCCTGATGGTAGCTTTATCGTAACCGACCAGCAGGGATATTGGAACCCGATGAACCGCATCAACTGGGTCAAAGGGGTAGGCAAGTTTTATGGCAATATGTGGGGCTACAATCCGCCCAAGGACTCATCCCGGGCAGCCATGGAGCAGCCCTTGGTGTGGGTCGATATGCAATATGACCGCTCGCCCTCCGAAATGGTGTGGGTAGACAGTAAAAAATGGGGCGCATTGAATGGTGGCCTGCTGAGCCTTTCTTACGGCTATGGCAAGATTCAGTATGTGTTAAAAGAATCCGTAAATGGGCAAGAACAAGGGGCGGTGATAGATTTGCCGGGGATAAAATTCCTTACCGGGGTCATGCGGGGCAGGTTTAATCCAGCCGATGGTCAACTGTACGCTTGCGGAATGTCGGCCTGGGGCACCAACCAAATGATGCGTGGCGGCGGTTTGTACCGGGTGCGCTATACGGGCAAAACACTCCCGATTCCAGTGAAAATGCAGGTGCTCGAAGGGAGTATAGTGCTGGATTTCGATACCCAATTGGACCAAACCGCCGCCTCCGATTTGACCAATTTTGCAGTAAAAACCTGGCAATTGTTGAGAAGTAAAAAATATGGATCAGAACGATTAGACCAGAAAGTTTTGGAGGTAAGGAAATCCCAAGCGGAGGGAGGGCGTTTGACATTAAGCATTAAAAACCTAGAAAAAGTGGACGTAATCACCATCGATTACAACATCAAAAACGCCAATGGCGAGCCGTTGAAAGGTTCAATACAAGGCACCATTCATCAACTGAAAACTTACTGAAAACTTAAACAAGCATTAAAAAAGGGTGGAGAAAAACACCCCTGCGGTGAAAGAAGAAATGAGTATTTGATGTTCTATTGTGGCACCGCAGGGGATTGGGTAGGTGTTTTGTTTTACCTAAAAGGATTACATGTAGGGATCAAAAGAACAGGTGGTTTAGCTTTACATAAACCGGAGTTTGGTAGATTCAATTGGGATTTTAGGTGTTGTCAATGTTCATGTTTCAAAAATAGGCGATGTCCATCAGTGAAATACAGGAAAGACATGAACATTGAGGATCGACTAACAACTTGTGCCGATTTAAAAACACACTACTCTTACGTGAAATTGCTACGCCGTAAAGGCATCGATCCAGATCAAAAAATCGCGCAGTCGCTGCTGGGCCACCGGGACTTTGACCCCTGTACTCAAAACGATACAAGATTCTTTGTTGTCGTATTGGCGAATGAACTTATAATTGACCAGATCGCCGTTGTGTACCCGAAAAAAACCCTGACCCGCCAGTGTTTTTTCAAAAATTCCCAGATTCCGGCCCGCAGCCACAGTATGTTTATCAATGAGGTAAAAACGGGTGATGGGGCCATCTGCTTTCAGGTAACAAATGTCTTCAATTTGCAACAAATCAAAACCGGATTGACTGGAAATTCGGATGTAGGTCGGTGCTTTTTTGTTCAACTCCGCAATTTGGCTTTCCAGATTATGGGCCATATATTTCTCTACGGCCTGCTTCAAACGATCTGATTCTACCGGTTTTAGCAAAAAATCTACGGCATCAACTTCAAAGGCTTGAGCACCGAACTGGGGATAAGCCGTTACAAAAATGATGGCCGGTGAAAACCCTTCATCTTTCAGACTTTTGGCCAGGTCAATGCCTTTAATTTCGGGCATTTCGATGTCCAAAAAAACCAGATCCGGCCTAAGCTCTAGAATGGCGGCTTTGGCTTCAATGGCCGAGCGAAATTGTTTGATGACCACTACGTCGGGACAATAATTGGCCAGATCGCGCTCCAGGATGTCCAGGGCATCTTGTTCATCATCAACTAGGATGGTTTTGATCATCATTGTTTTTGGGTTTATTGACCAGCGAATGAACCACCAGCACTGAGGGGGTTCATTCGCTGGTTATGGAGTGAAAAAAGGATTTCAACACGAGTACCACGGGGTTCACCACGTTCTACTAAGTCGATGATGTCGATTTTGGATTGTACATTAAAACGTTCGTTGAACAATTTGAGTCGATCGGCACACAAACCCATGCCCACTCCTGTACCCGCAGAGATTCCTTCTTTGGCTTTTAATGCCGCAGCAGGACGGCCAATTCCATTGTCCTCAATGGCCAGAATCACCCCTCCTGATGCTTGTTTTTCTACCGAAATGCTGAGCTCCTGTGTCGGGTGGTTGTCTTTAAATGCATGTTTGATCGCATTTTCGGCATAAGGTTGCAACAACATGGGGGGCAACTGTAGCTGGTCCAGCGATACTTCTGGGTCAATTTGAAATACCACTTTAAAGCGGTCGCGAAAACGCAATTGCTCCAGATCGAGGTACAATTTTAGTAGCTCCAGTTCTTCTTGCAGGGAAATGGCCGATTTTTCGGTCATTTCAAAAATCTGCCCCAGCAGGATGCCCAGTTTGGACAAATAAAGACTGGCGTCAGCTGTTTTATCCCGAGCAATGAGGTTGCGAATCGAATTGATACAATTGGCGACAAAATGAGGCTTGAGTTGTTCGCGGAGCGCCAGGAGTTCGGTCTCAGCCAGGGCCTGCTGTTTTTGGGTTTCAATACCCGTAATGCGTTGTTGGATCAGGCCGTCACTTTGTTGATGGAGCTCGTGTTTGCGCAGGTCCAATTCGTGTTTTTTGGCCAGACTCAGTTTTTTGGCGTGGGTAGCATTCTCTTTTGCGGTTTTTAGGGCCAGATTTTGAGCCTCATTGCGTTCGTGCAGAATGGCATGATGCCGAAAACTGAGGGCTACCGCCAAGCACAGGATATCGATTACCACTGCAAAATGCAAAGGCATGTCTCCAATGTGCAGAAAAGTCAAAGGACTCTCCTGACCTACCCGGGTTCCGACATAGTTGCCCAGAATCGTCCCGACTGCGGCGAAAAAGGAGCCCAAAAGCACCCAACTCACCATGAGTCCCAGTTTGCGTTGATACAGTTTGAAAAAATTCCACAGCCAAAAGATCGCCAGCGGTGCCAATACGGTTTGCATAAAATCCAGTCTTTCCCAGTAAAATTTAATGACGTAATGTACCGGAATCAAAGCAACCAAAATCAGGTTACTCCAAAGGATGAATTGCTGTAGCCAGGGCCAGCGCACCTTATCCCGCAACAGGTAATAAATAAAAATTTGATAGGCCACAAATGAAAGGATGTAAACTGGCGCGCGCAAATGTTGCCACCACCAGGAACTGCCTTCCAGGTAGAGTCCCAGATCCAAAAAGGATTGACCTTTTTCCAGCCGCCGAAAAAGTAAAAGCCACATTAGGCTCAAATAGAGTACGTAGTAGAGGAAAGCCACGTCGCGTTGTTGTACGTATTGAATGAAGCTCAGCAAGATAGAAAACCCTAAAAAGCTCAGCATGGCCACATAAAACATCATGTAACGAATAGCGGGCATGGCGGTCAATTGCTGGTAACCACGGGCGCTATACAGCACATAATCGTGCTTTTTGGCCACGTTGCTAATGGTGAGTACAGTGTCCTGCCGGCCGGGAGGAATCACCAGCAAAATTTTCCCCTCTTCTGGACGGTACACCAAAGTATGGTGCGATTGTACCTTCCAACTATTGATTTCATGGTAAAAATGCACCGGTTTTGCCCCTTCACGAAGCAGCATGCCAAATCTCAATCTGGTTTTTAAACTGGGGAGGGGAAAAATCAGTCGACAGGTATCTTTTCCAGGGTTTTTGAGTACAAAAACACTGAGTACTTGCATTCCATCCAGGGGGAGTTTTTCCCGTTGTAGCCCCCCATTCTTGCCCTGCATGCGGTACCAGCTGGCCACATTTTTGGCGTCGATGGGCAATGCTTTGTCGTATGCAAAAACCTGGGGTACAAAACGATAAGCCAAGCCTTCGAGCGTCAAAGGGCGATTGAGTACCGCCGAAGTATGGATGGCTTCTTGCGCAGCTACCCAGTGCACCATACAGCACAAGCAAACCATCAACCCCTGTTTGGACACCGCTTTCATACTGTAAGGTTTTTTGCTATGCTAAGTAACGCAGAAAAACTAAGTTCCCGATTTTGGGTTTTGAATAGGAAGTCGAACGGCTCATTTCAAGTGAGTTTTCTATTCAAAAGCCTCAAAAAAAATCGGGAAGTAATTTTTTGCGTCATACTAAGGTGTTTTTGAAACTTTTGAACCGGCTTTTTAACAAACTCATGTACTTATCAAATAATTCCCCACTTTTAAGTCATGACCTTTTTTTTGCGAATGATGACCGTCCAGCCCGAATCCTCTTCACTCAGCGCTCCTTCAAACTCAGACCCCAGGCTGAAGTTTTTCAATTGCTCTTGTGCATCCAGCCAAATTTCCTGATGCTGTTGAGAAAGGGCAAAAGCGCCTGCGCTGATGAACTGGAGGCTTACCTGGTCTTCTTTTTCTTCTTGAACAATGCGTCCATTTGTTGCACTTTTAGCAGTTGATCGGGCGCTTTGGTACACCAAAGACAAAAACAACAAGGCCGGACACCGCCACTGCGGTTGAAGCCCTTCGTTGGGAAACTGAATTTGAAAATCATTGAGTTGCGCCAAACGTTTGCACAGTTGCAATTCTGCCGAGATGGTATTGGAGGGTTCCCCCGCCAAAAAAAGTAAATCGCGTACAAATCCACCAAAGCGGGTGAGTTGCTCATCGGCGGTAATCACCTGGTCATTGGCCAGATGATGATTCAATTGTTGGAGAATATCGTCGCTGGTTTTAGCCAAAAAACCATAACGCAAGGTGCGCAATTGCAGCCGTTTGTAGGCCAGTGCGCGCTGATTTTTCAGGTCTAACTCCCGATTGCTCAGGATTTCTTGCTCCTGGGCATCCAGTTGTCTTTTTACCGCCGAAAGTTCCTGCTCCAACACCACCTGGAGCTGGTGTTCGTAAATGCGGCGGGCATCGATGGCTTTGGTTTCCCGGCTCTGGTAAGCCAAACGTTCCTGTAACCAGGCTTTTTCCTGTTCACCGAGACTAACAAAAAAGAAAAAACTTTCCAGGAGTCCCCCCATGCCAATGGGTAAAAACCCGAGTTCTACACCCCGAAAAGCACTCAACAGGTTTTCAAAAAAAGTAAAGGCCAGTAATGAAAGGGTAAAACCGGTCATCAGCGCCATTAGACCACGCAGCAAATATTTGGTGGGCGGATAGCTTATTTTTTTTATTTGCCAAATTACCCGGCCACTGAAGAGCACCACGACCCACAAAAAAATGTAAAAAAGAACCCAGCTGAGGTACCATTGGTTCAACAACAACAGCAGCATGTCTACACAGAAGTACCCCAGCAAAAAAAGATGACAACGCGGGAGAATATTTACAATCCACTCCGAACCACTCCGGCCTTTTACGTAAGCATGGATGAACTGCAGGTAAGAAAAAAACACGAGGATCATGAGACTGGCTTTGGTCCAGGTCCAATCCATAAACGGGACTTGTCCACTTTGGGTAGCATTGTAATCAATGATTTCCTGTAAAAAATAGCAAGCCAGGGCCCATTTAAAAACCATATACCAGCCAAAAACTGCACGTAGACGCGAAAGGAAAAAAATGGTTCCGACGATGGCCAAAGTGAAAAACAAGCTGATGAAAATCGTTTGTCCAAAGGCGGTATTTTTAAGTTTAGCCTGTTTGCGCTATACGCAGTGCATCCATGTCCCACAGTACCGGAGCCAAATCGCGGCCCAGTCGATGGTCTTTGATGCGCAAGTAAAAAGTATACGTTGCTCCAGCCGGAATTTGCTGTTGGTAAACCTCGCTGGTCGCCAGGTTCAACAACACGGTCTGTTGCTTGTAGCGCTCAGGTTTTGCTAAAGGCTCGATTTCTTTTTCCGCTACTACCCAGGCACCAGTAATGAAATGATGTTCAATGCCCAGCGTAAAAGGTAATTCGGTTTGATTTTCACCTTAAACTCAGCCAGTATTCAAAGGTCCGCGTCGGAAAACTTTCCCTGAGGGCGCATTGCATTTGCACCTGCCAAGGGTAAGCCCTCATTAGCTTGCAGTCTTTTTAGCGCGACATCGAAGGGCAGCGCAGTTCTTGATGCCAACACTTGCACCTCTTTTCCCAAAGTACACGAATCAAAACCCAAGCCAATGAGTTTTGGGTAAAAGGCATCATTACTTTGTGCCCGGCCGGAATATGTCCAGCTCAGGAATACCAGGGTAAATAGGAACAATAAGCCTTGGGTTGCTTTTTTCATCCTGAGAAATATGGGGACAAAAGGTAAATAAAAATCGGCGATTGTCAATGCTTCCCGAAATCAAGCCTGGAATTTCTGCCAATAAAGCCGTACATTTGAAAAAACGGCTAAGATTTTATATAAGTCCTTAAAATTGAAGAAAATTTAAGCGAAAGAAACCAGTTGTTTTTGTTATCTTTGCCGCCTTTTCTGAGCGCATGTTTAATTTTTTTTGCTTTAAACAGGTGCTGAATACAAGTGTATATGAGCAATATCGTCGCCATAGTAGGCCGTCCCAACGTTGGAAAATCTACTTTTTTTAATCGCCTGATTGGCGAACGCCAGTCCATTGTTGACAACATATCTGGGGTGACGCGTGATCGCCAGTACGGGGCGAGTTATTGGAACGGCAAAAACTTTACCGTGGTGGATACGGGAGGATTTGTTCCCCACTCCGATGATGTATTTGAAGCTGCCATCCGCGAACAAGTGAAAATCGCGGTGGATGAAGCCTCGGTAATCATTTTTTTGGTGGACGTTACCACGGGAATCACCGATTTGGACGAAGAGGTCGCCAATTTGCTGCGGCGAAGCAAAAAGCCGGTTTTTTTGGTGGTCAATAAAGTAGACAATGGCCAGCGCTTGTTTGAAGCGAATGAATTCTGGAGCCTGGGTTTTGAAAATACACTTTTCCTCAGTGCCCTGACCGGAAGTGGAAGTGGAGAGATTCTGGATGCCGTTGCCGATCACCTTAGCGAAGACGAACAACCCAAAGAAGATTCCCTTCCTCGTTTTGCCATCGTTAGGCGGCCCAATGTCGCAAGTCTTCCCTGACCAATGCCTTGTTGGGTGAGACCGCAACATCGTTACGGAAATTGCGGGCACCACCGGGATTCAATCGATGCGCTGTACACCAAATTTGACAAAGAATTCATTCTGGTAGATACGGCTGGAATTCGCAAAAAAGCCAAGGTTCACGAAAACCTGGAATTTTACTCGGTACTCCGCGCCATCAAAGCCATCGAGGACTGTGATGTTTGTATCCTCATGATTGATGCGCAAACGGGGGTTGAATCACAAGACCAGGCCATCTTCCGCCTGGCTCAACGCCGCAATAAAGGGATTGTCATTTTGGTCAACAAATGGGACTTGGTGGAAAAATCCACCAATACCGCCCGGGATGTGGAAAAAGTGATCAAGGAGCGCATCGCACCGTTTACGGATGTCCCGGTGGTGTTTGTCTCAGTGCATGAAAAGACCCGTATTTTCCGGGCCATTGAAGTAGCGCTAGAGGTATACGAAAACCGCAACCGCAAGGTTAAAACCTCCGAACTCAATGAATTGCTGCTGGAGCTGATTGAAAAGATGCCACCTCCCGCACACAAAGGCAGACACATCAAAATCAAATACGTTACCCAGTTGCCTCTGGCTTATCCTGCTTTTGCTTTTTTCTGCAACCATCCCTCTCATGTAAAAGAAAATTACCGCCAATTTTTGGAAAACCAGTTGCGCAAAAATTATAATTTTGCGGGCGTTCCGATCAGCATTTTCTTCCGCCAGAAATAATGGATTATGCCCTTTATCCCTACCCCGATCCC
>NZ_JADKCX010000104.1 GCF_016718685.1 Haliscomenobacter sp.
TAACCCAGGGTACGCAAACTGAAACTTTTGCGCAGGCGGGCTACTTCGGCAATTTGTGACTCGGCCAGGTATTGCCGGTAGAGGCTGCGCACCGAATCCAGGGAATTGAAACGGCGTATGGCCGTTTCAGCGGTACCCTCATTGTACATCCAGCGATTGGCTTCTTTGACCAAAAAACTAAAATGATCCTGGCTGAGGCGGCGCCGTTCTTCGCGGCTGTTGTTTTGTGGCAAAGCGCCAACCATTAGCTGCTCCAGTCCTTCCACACTACTCAACGCCCGAAATCCTTCCTGGAAGCGTTGCTGATCGCGCAAGTTGCCAATTTTGCGCAAGTATTTATAGTGCAGGTCAATCAACATGTCGTTGGTGTTGATGAACTGAAATCCGGCAGTGCGTTGCATGCTGCGCAAATCATTGAGCGCGGTTTCGGCCTGACTTAGGATTATCGCTGCGCAAAAATGACGGTGTAGATGTCGCGACTCAGCTGCTCTGCGGCGTAGTCGCGGTTGAGGCGAATGGCGTAACGCAATTGGGCAAAACGCTGGCGGTAATCAAATTGCCGACGGCGGTACAGCACGTTTTGGATTTCCGTACGCGCGGCATCCTTGATTTTATAATCAAAATCGATCAGTGATTTTTCGTTCAGTTGGTACTTTTTGACAAAATCAATGGCGTCCAGGTAGGCGTTCTTTGTCTTTAAAACGCACTCTGAAGACTAAATCTGCTGCGCAAGCGGGTAATCTCTTCTTCCTGTAAGGCAACCCTTTGCGGTCGCTCAGCTCGGTTTTTTTTACCACCGGTGGTTAGGTTGTCGTTAACCAAAAGTTCCAGCTCGTTGATCACTTCATCTTGTCGTCAAAGTTGCGGAGACTGGCCAGGCTGCTGAGCTGCTCTTGGTAACGATCGGTATGCAATTTTTGCAGTAGATCATCGGCGATACTTTGGCAATTCCAGTTCAGGACGGCCAGACTATTTTTTTCGCAAAAAGCCTTGGCTTCTAGAAATTTACTGCGTTTTTGCTCAAAACCATTGGCGTTTTTGCCCGCATCAATCAGCGCCTGAAACCTCAGCTGCGCGTCTTTTTCCCGAATGCGTTCACTGCAATTGTCCACGGGATACAAGTCACAGAGTTCCTTGGCGTCTTTGAGTTTGTCCTGGGTGTTCAGGTCCAACAAACGTTTGATTTCGCGGCTAAAGGCAATTTTGAGTTTTCCCTCACAATCTTCTTGTTTTGTGCTGAGGCAGCGTTCCTTGGCCTGGCGCAACAAACTCACGACGTCGGCACTGCCCTGGGCCTTATTGAGCAGCTCATCAATCGTACCCAAATCTGTACCAACTGGGCCTTTGACGGTATCTTCTTTGACCTCCTTGATTTCCACTTGTGGACGAGGTTTGCCTGGCGTTTTTGTAGTAAACTATCCAGTTTTTGTGCGGAAAGGCTGGTGGGCCAGCATAAAAACGCTAAAAACTAGGAAGATTTGGAAAAAACGAGGTGTTGGTATCTGTTTCATATTGCTGCACATTTGGTCGTTTGGGACGCTTAAAATACAAACTAAGGACGCAAAGTAATATGCTAAAGTTAAGGCATTTCAAAACTTTGATTTTTTCTTAACCATCACGGCTGAAATTGTTATCAAAATTAATAGTACTGAAATTTTTATTTTATTTTTATTTTAAATAAAACAAAAGTATAAATTTGTGTAATCAACCTAAAACACATTGTCATGAAAAAATTATTGTGGTTTTTAGTCCTTGGGGCGTTGATTACTGCCCAAAACAGAGGGGCACCCAAAGAGCCGCCGAAAGATTACTACGCAGAAATCACGGAAAACACGGATTATGATTCCCTTCTTGCCCAAAAACTGGGATCTGATGACTACGGCATGAAACCCTACGTCATGGCTTTTTTAAAAGCAGGCCCCAATCGAGATCTTGATTCCACGGCTGCGGCAAGAAACAAGAGGCCCACCTGAAGAATATTTTCGGATGGCCGAAGAAGGAAAATTGCTCATAGCAGGCCCATTTATGGACGATACCGGAAATCCGAGGGATTTACTTTTTGACGTACGCTCCATCGAAGAAGCCCAAAAGCTGACCGAGACGGATCCCTGCCATCAAAGCAAGGAGTCTGGTCATGGAATTGCACCCCCTGGTACGGCTCAGCAGTTTCCGCTTTTCGGTTCCACTCCACAAAAAGGTGGAGAAAAGCTCCATTGTGATTAGCGCACTTTGCCCGCAAACATTGCCGCCAGTTGCTCTCGCTTGTCGATGTAAAAACGGCGCAGCTTGATGCGTAAAAAACGGTAGTAAAGGCCAGCGTAATGTGGAACAATATGGTACAAAATGTACCGTATTTCTTCGATGCGGTAAATCAGGAAGGCAAAAAAGGCCAGGAACACAATCGCGCCAATCGCCGTAGGCCAGGGGCTCCAGGTGTGGCTGCCCAATGAACGCACCCCGATTCCAAACCAGGTGCCGTACAGCAACACATAGTGAACACTGTAAATCACCAGGGTTTCGCCACCAATCTTGAGGATCAACGGATTGATGTTTTTGAACAATTTGGTGATCCAGATGAAGATGGAAAAGACAATCAAAATATGACCCAAACGCCAGAAGGAGGCGTTGTTGTAGGTCGCCATACGGAAATGATCAATGGTGGTGAGGCGATACAATCCGTTTAAGATGTCATTGACCGAGTAGTGAATCCATACGCCCAAGACCAAAAAGAGCAAGGGGGCCCAATGGGTATGGTAAAAGTTGGGTTGTTTGTGCATGTGCCAGCCCACTACTGCCCCAAATAAGGAATAACCGATCCAGGGAAACAGGATAAAGTGGAGCCATGATCCTTGATGAGGTAGTTTTGTAAAACGATCGGCAGACCAGACCAATCAGTGGTTTTGACAACCGGCGAAATCAAACCTCGCAGTAAAGGCCAAGCCCAGGTACATCAAGGGTGAGGATGCGGGTTTTTTGGTAAACAATAAACACCACGATGACCGTCAAAATCGCCAGGCCAATGATGTGAAAAACGTCTACAAAAAAGAAGGAAGGGAAAAATTTGAAACTGAAAACGTAGAAAAAATTCCATTTGAGCACGTAGCCCAAAAATAGCAGCAATACCACCCTCCGCAAACCCTTTTGGATGCGGATGTTTTGTGCCAGGACGAACGTCGCGCAACATGAGGAACACAAAAATGGCACCACTCACAAAAAAGAAAATGGGTGCGGTCATGCCCCGCATAAAGTGCCAGGTCCAATAAATCAAGCTACTTGAATCTCGATATTTATCATCCAGCATGGTGTCAACGAAGTGCCCTTGCAACATCATCATGATTGCGTAAGCCCGCAATACGTCCAGAAATACGATACGCTTTTTGGGCGTTGCTGAAGGCAAGGAAGAGATGGAGAGACCGTACTCAATGCGTTGATTTTATTTTTGTCAAGCGACCTTCTGTTCATAAGGTCTAAGGATTCGACAATTAGACGTTATTTTTATGCAATAAGTCATGGCCACTGTGCCAAAAACTTGTGCAAAATTATGGAAAAAATATGCTTCAGTGCAACCGAATTATAAAGCGGGGCATAACTTTAACTTTTCTAAGCAATTCAAGTAAAAACTATGGTTGGCATCATTATGGGGTCGGATTCCGATTTACCGATCGTGCGGCAAGCTGCCGATATCCTCAAAACCTTTGACATTCCCTGTGAAGTGACGATTGTATCCGCTCACCGCACACCCGAACGCCTGTTTCATTACGCCAAAAATGCCCACCAAAGGGGACTTAAGGTCATCATTGCGGGGGCCGGTGGTGCGGCGCATTTGCCGGGGATGGTAGCGTCACTTTCGCCTTTGCCCGTGATTGGTGTGCCCATTAAATCCTCCAATTCGATTGATGGCTGGGACTCGGTTTTATCCATTCTGCAAATGCCTGGTGGGGTACCCGTAGCCACCGTAGCGCTGGATGGCGCTAAAAATGCCGGAATCTTAGCGGCGCAGATTATAGGAGCCATGATACGGCAGTGCAGGAAAAGGTATTGGTGTACAAAAAAAAGCTGGAAGAAGAGGTGGCCGTGAAGTACCGTAAGCTGGAGGCAGAAGGGTACGAGGATTATCCGAGATGAGTGGGCAGACTGTATCCGTAGAAAAAAAAATGTGCGTGCTTTTGGTGCGTTGACAACCCCTTGGCATGATTAGTTATCATTTTTTTATAATGTTGTAAAAAATGAAACCAGATGAAAGCACAATTCATAAACGAAAGAAAAAAACTGCTTGTATCCATAGAGAAATTGCTTGAAGGACCAATGATTTTTTTAGGTTTTGTATGGCTTGTATTACTGATTGTGGAATTGATATGAGGATTGTCCAAACCTTTAGTAGCCGGAAATCCATTATGCCAATCATATCGTTTCATGACTCACTATCGCATTCCGTATCACCCCACAAATAATCCCCGTAGCCACCCCCGCATTCAAAGATTCCGCCCCACCATCCGCATGCCGAGGAATCGAAATAGCCCGATCAATCAATGAAATGTACTCCTCCCGAATCCCCTTGCCTTCATTGCCAATGACCAGCAAAGCGGGATGTTGCACTTTTGCCGAAAACACATTCTCCCCACTCAACAGCGCCCCATAAGTCGTCAATCCGGGAATTCCTGCTTTGAGCGTAGGCAGCTCCACCACCGCCGTTTTGATCCGCAAAAAAGAGCCCATCGTGGCCTGGATCACCTTGGGATTGTAGAGCTCCACACAATCCGGCGACAAAAACACCTGCAGGATTCCAAACCAATCGGCGATACGCAAAATGGTACCCAGGTTGCCCGGATCTTGAATGCCATCCAGGTACAGGGCCAAATCTGTAGAAAAATGTGTATTCCAGTAAAATTCGGGCGGCATTTTAACAATAGCCAGCACCTGATTGGGCGTTTGAAGCGTAGAGATTTTTTCCAGTTCGGTGGATGTGATGGAAATGATTTCTATTTTTCGCCCGGCAAACAGGCCTTGATGGTTTTCCAACCATTCTGGTACCGCCAGGATACACTCAACTTCCCACAGCGGAAAAGCCACTAATTCACGCACTATTTTATCACCTTCGGCCAGGAAGCATTGCAGTTCGTTGCGAAACTTCTTCTTTTGTAGTGCCGTAATATATTTAATTTTGTTTTTTGAAAGCATAGTGATCCTGTAGAAACCATGTCGAAATCAAAAGTCAACCCACTGTGGATAAGTTTGGCCCTGGGCCTGTTGCTGAGTAGCTGTAATACTACAAAGTTTTTGGATGTTGATCAATTTATGCTGAAAAAAAACCAGCTGGTACTCAAAACCGAAGAAAAGATGCCCAACCAAGGTCTGCTCACCTATGAAATGGAGACCTTGTACAAACAAAAACCGAACGGCAATTTGTTTTTTGTGTTTCCTCGGGAGTGGTTTTGGTTCAAAACCAACGAACCCGGGGACACCTCCGGATTCAAACGCTGGCAACGTCGGGTGCTCAGTGAGGTGCCCGCCATTTTTGACGAAGGCCTGTGCAACAAAACCGCCGATGCCATTACGGGCTACCTCAACAACAAAGGGTATTTCAATTGCGAAACCATTTATGAAGAGACCTTGCGCAAGAAAAAAGCCAAGGTCACGTATTACGTTTTCCCCAAAAAACGCACCTACATCGACACCATTATTTTCCGATCCTCGGATAAAGTAATCGATTCCATCCTGCAAGCGATCAAGGGCGAAAGTTTGCTCAAAAAAGGAGAACCCCTGGATAGTCGTCTTTACGACCTGGAAAAAGAACGGATCGCTTTGTACATGCGCAACCAGGGCTACGCCAACTTTTTTTCCAACTACGTCGCGCAACTCACCGCCGACACCAGCCTCAAACCCTATCAGGCGCTGGTCAACCTGGAGGTTTTGCCCCCACGAGAAGACAGCATCCATCAGGTTTTCAAAGTGGGAAAAATTGTGGTGTATCCCAATTACAGCCCCGAGCAAGAAGCCAGTGATTTTGTGGGGGTGGACTCCACCATTCAAGGCTTGATTTTTCGGGACGAGCGGGGAAAAGCCTTGTATTTTAAAGAGAGTGTGCTCTTGCTCGCGGTGAAGACCAAAAGTGGTGACCCTTTTCGACAAACCGACATCGAAGCTACCCAGCAAGAACTTTCGGCGTCGGGGGTGTTTAAATTTGTACGCATCAAACAGGTGTTGAGTCCCACTGCACCCAATGAACTGGATATCCTGATTTTTTTGACCCCCAATCTGCGCCTGGAATTGGGGGCCGACTTTGAAGTCAACTTCACCAACCGCTCGATCAATACCGGAACGTTTAACCTGATTGGGCTTTCCTTGCGCCCTTCCATTAGGAACCGCAATATTTTTAACGGAGCGGAAACCCTGATTACCAGCATTCGCGCCGGGGTGGAGGTCAACCCAAATTTGAGCAAAGGCGTGCGTTTTTGGAATACCATCGATTTGGGTTTTCAGAGCGACTTGTATTTTCCCCGGTTCAAAGATTATTTAGGCTTGTGGAGATTTTTCTACAAGTTGCCCTTCAACAAGGCGAAAAAACAGGAAGGCACCGATTTGTATACGGCGCTGACCCAAAATGCCAAGACCAAAATTTCGGCGGGGTACAACTACACCCGTTTCCTCGATTTTTATTCCTGGAACATCTTCAACCTCGGGTATGGTTTTGAGTACAACCGGGGCAAACAACGGAGCTATGTATTGAATCACCTGGTGGCGGATTATTTCAAACCTTCCCTTGATTCAAATTTTACCAAAAATATAGGCAGTGCGTTTTTGCGCAAAAGTCTGGAATCACGCTTCATCATCAGTTTACTGTTCCGCGAATTCAACTACAATTTCACGGGTAAACCCGACAGTCGTGGCAACGCCATTCATACTTCTTTTAACTTCGAAACAGCCGGCAGTGAACTCTATGCCATCAACCGTTTGTTCAATGGAATTTCCGAAAAAAAGGACACTTTTCGCATTGATTCGGTGGATTTTGCGCAATACAATCGGGTGGAAATGTCCTTGCGGTACTATCGCCAGTTTACCCCAAAATCTTCTTTTGCCGCCCGCTTTGGATTTGGCATTGTGCGGCCTTTTGGGGCTTCCGAAGTGGTGCCTTATTTGAAACAGTTTGGAATCGGTGGACCGAATAGTATTCGGGCCTGGCCAGCGCGGGGATTGGGGCCAGGAGGCTTTATCGACAGTTTGTCTATTCAGCGCGGAAATGGCAACAACCTCAATCTTTTCCGTACCGGAGACCTGTGGCTGGAAGGAAATTTAGAATACCGTTTTAATGTGTACTCGCGCTTAAATGGGGCGATATTTCTCGATGCGGGCAACGTGTGGACTTTTGACGATGATCCCCAAACCCCTGGTGCCCCTTTCTTCTTTAGTGACCCCAATCGACCTTCCGAAACGCCGGGAAGAGGACGATACGATCCATTTTACAAACAAATTGCCATCGGCAGCGGCTTTGGGATGCGGCTGGATTTGACTTATTTTATTTTACGGATTGATCTGGGGATGAAAATCAGGTATCCTTACCGCTGGGATGGGGTTCACTTTTGGAATCCACCCAATCGTTGGTTTCAACGCATGAACTTGAATTTGGGCTTGGGTATGCCGTTTTAAACGTCACGGACGTCCGTACAATTTACAAATGGGGCATGCTTCCCGTTGGTGCCCCCGTGCCGGACAATATTGCCGGCCAAAAAAAATGATCTGCAGGTGCAGTTTGTTCCATTTGTCTTTGGGGAAAAGTGCCTTCAGGTCCTTCTCCGTTTTTTCCACATTTTTACCGTCGCTGAGGCCCCAACGCTCGGCCAAACGATGAATGTGGGTATCCACCGGGAACGCAGGCACCCCGAAAGCCTGGCTCATCACCACGGATGCTGTTTTGTGGCCTACTCCGGGCAGTGCTTCCAGATCGGCAAATGATTGGGGGACTTCACCCCCGTGTTTTTCGAGCAAAATTCCGGAGAGTTCCCAAATGGCCTGGGCTTTGCGCGGCGCCAGGCCGCAGGGTCGAATGATGTCCTCAATTGTGGCTACACTTTGGGCATACATTCCGGCGGGGTTATCGGCCAGGGCAAAAAGGTGGGGCGTAACCTTGTTCACCCGCTCGTCGGTGCATTGTGCCGAAAGCAAGACCGCGATCAACAAGGTATAAGGGTCCTGATGGGTCAGCGGAATGGGGGTCTCCGGGTATAAATCCTCCAAAATTTGCAGGATGGCCGCTGCTTTCTGGCGGCGACCCGGCGCCCGGGGCGGCTTATTGGTATTCGAAGTTTCCATATTGGCTCTGGATGGTCACCTGATTGAATGGATGGTCTTCGACGTGTCCAACTACTTTTGCGTCAATGTTAAAGGATTGCGCCAGATCAATGACTTGTTGGGCATAGGCTGCGGGGAGGTAGACTTCCAATCTTTGTCCCATGTTAAAAACCTGGAACATTTCCTTCCAACTTGCTCCGGATTCGGCCTGAATCAAACTGAATAGGGGAGGGGTGGGCAGCAAATCGTTTTTGATGACCTTCTTGTTGTCCAGGAACTTCAACACCTTGGTTTGCCCCCCACCGGTACAATGAATCATGCCGTGAATGTGTGGGCGGAGTTGCTCCAAGAGGGGTTTGATGAAAGGCAAAAAGGTACGGGTAGGCGACAAAATCAGCTTACCAATGGGGATATCCTGACCATTGATGTGGAGGGTTTCGGTGAGTTTACGCTTGCCGGAATACACCAGATCCTGGGGCGTTGCCGGGTCGTAGGTTTCGGGATAGCGAGTGGCGTAAGATTTGTCCAGCACATCGTGCCGGGCCGAGGTTAGGCCATTGCTGCCCATGCCCCCGTTGTATTCCGTTTCATAACTCGTTTGTCCCGCAGAAGATAGGCCCACTACTACATCACCCGCCTGAATGGCATTACTGATGACATTGGCGCGCGGCATTCGGGCAAAAGCGGTATACCCCACGTCAATGGTACGCACTATATCCCCTACATCGGCTGTTTCACCACCGGTCAGAAACACGCTGATGCCCAGTTCATTCAATTGTTGAACCAGCTCGGTAGTCGCAGCGATGAGCGTGCTGATGACTTCACCCGTGATGAGGTTTTTGTTGCGTCCAATGGTGGAAGATAGCAAGATGTTGTCTACACACCCTACACAGCCCATATCGTCGAGATTCATGACAATGGCGTCCTGGGCAATACCTTTCCAAACACTCAGGTCACCGGTTTCCTTCCAATAGAGGTAAGCCAAGCTGGTTTTGGTGCCCGCAGTATCGGCGTGCATCAAATTACAATAAGCGGGATCCATCCCCGCCACATCAGGAATTATCTTGCAAAAAGCATTGGGGTACAATCCTTTATCTAAATCTTTGATCGCTGCATGTACTTCGTCTTTGCTTGCCGAAACACCCCGCTGATCATATCGGTATTGCTCCATTGTCAATTTTTGTTGAACAACATTGGTGAAGAATAGACTCGTTACAACAAGTCGAATCTGCCGCAAATATACAAGACTTGTACCGACCCGATCGCGCTACACGCAAAAAAGAATCGCTTGGATGGTGTAAAAATTACAATATTCCTTTTGTCCTTCCATTCTGTGTTCTATATTTGTGATCAATGGCATCATTCGTAACATTAGGTAGTGCTACTCTTATCCCCCCTATCACACTGATAATTGATCAAGAGACACTAATCCTATAAACTGCAAACTGTGTTGAACACAAAAATTCCTTTTAAACTGCGTGAGAAATTTGCGCAGCTGAACTGGACATGGATCATAATCGGTAGTTTGGGCTTAGGATTGCTTCTGACGCTCGCTGTTTCACCTAGTACCTCCCGCCACCTCAAAGCCTCCTTATTGGGCAAAGACCGCAATGCCTTGATTGGCTCCTTCCCGGTGGTTGTCCCTACGATTAAATATGGTTTTGCCTTAGACACTTTCCAGGTGTACGAATCGGAATTCCGCAGCAGCGAAAATTTGGGAGATATCCTGATGAAACGCAGCATGACTTACGCCGACATCGACAACCTGGTACGGAACAGCAAAGACGTATTCGACGTACGCGACCTGACCGCTGGAAAACCCTACCTGATTTTGTCGAAGGATTCAACCCAAGGGCCTGATTACCTCATTTATGAGCCCAGTGTGTACAAATACTACGTTTTCCACCTCAACAATGAGGATTCTCTGTTCATTGAAAAAGTGGAAAGACCCATTACTACGGCAATCCGATCTTCCGGTGTCACCGTGGAGTCTTCACTGTGGGAATCGATGGAACGCAGTGGTGCTGATCCCGCGCTGATCAAATCGCTGGAAGATGCCCTAAAATGGAGTGTGGATTTCCACCACCTCAACCGTGGGGAGCAGTTCAAGGCTGTTTATGATCAACATTACGTGGAAGGGCAACCTGTTGATCCGGGTCGCGTGCATGCTGCGCTGTACAAAAGTGAAAACAAAGAAAATTATGCTTTCTACTACGAAAGCCCACATTATACTGGTTATTACGACCAGGAAGGTCGCCCGATGAAAAAAGGATTTTTGCGTGCTCCGGTCAAGTATGCGCGCATTTCTTCGGGATTTAACTTGCGCCGTTTTCATCCTATTTTGAGAACAGTTCGCCCGCACTTTGGCACCGATTACGCGGCACCTTATGGTACGCCAATCATTGCGGTTGGTGATGGTACTGTACTGGAAGCTACCCGCCGGGGAGGCAACGGAAATTTTGTCAAAATCAAACACACTGGCCAGGTTCAAACGCAGTATTTACACATGCAGGCTTTTGCCCGTGGGATTCACCCAGGTGCAAGGGTATCACAAGGTCAAGTGATTGGATATGTTGGCGCAACCGGTTTGGCCACTGGTCCTCACGTGTGTTTCCGTTTTTGGGTAAACGGCAAACAAGTCAACCACAACATGTTGAAACTACCTCCACCCGAGCCGCTGCCTAAAGCGGAGATGGAAAAATTTGCCGTACTGCGCGACAAATTTCTGGAGATGTTGAAGGAGATTCCAGTGGAGACGATCGCTCCTTAGGAGTTGAAAAGTTGAATAGTTGAATAGTTGAAAAGAGGGCACTGTGCAAAACGTAGCACAGTGCCCTCTTTTCAACTATAAACTAACTTTTAACTCATGTCAGTTCCAATTCGCCGAATCAGGCATCTGTGCAATCACGGTGTACGTACTTCCTTTGTTTTGCATGATTTCCTGCCACAACTCCGAGGGTTCCGTTTTGAACAAATAATTGGCGTCTGCATCGGCAATGACCCATGACCCCGTCGACATTTCTTCTTCAAGCTGGCCTTCGCCCCAACCCGTGTATCCCAAAAAAAAGCGGATGTTCTGGGGTTCAATCAATTCGGAAGAAATCAAAAACTTGAGTTTTTCAAAATCTCCGCCCCAATATACGCCGTTGGAAATTTTGACGCTGCCTTCCAGCAAATCTCCAACATTGTGCAGATAATGCAGGGTGGAATCCGCTTCAACTGGGCCGCCAAAAAAGACCTCCGCTTCAAATTCCGGGAAATCCTCCAGAATGGCATTAATCTGGTGGTTGAGCGGCCGATTGATGACAAACCCAATACTCCCCTCCCCGCCATGATCACAGAGGATGACTGCAGCCCGTTTGAAATTTGGATCAAGCATAAAGGGTTCAGCCAGAAGAATTTTACCAATTTTAAGCGCCTTCATAGGATTATGGGTTCGGGACTATAAAGCACTCGTCGGAAAAGCACGATCAATTTTTTTCACCAATCCTTGCAAAACCTTACCCGTTCCGCCTACTTCAACAAACTCGCTCACCCCGCCCTGGATCATGTTTTGCATGGTTTGGGTCCAACGTACTGGTGCAGTTAGCTGCTGAATCAGCTTGAGTTTGATTTGTTCAGGGTCCGTTTCTGCCAACGCATTGACGTTTTGGTAAATCGGACAGATGGGTGTACTAAACGCCGTCGCGTTGATGGCTGCTGCGAGTTCTTCCTGGGCAGGTTGCATCAAGGGGGAGTGAAAAGCTCCACCCACCTGTAGCAAAACTGCTTTTAGTGCTCCAGCCTCTTTGCACAAAGCTACGGCTTTTTCTACGCCACTGATGGTGCCAGAAATCACCAATTGCCCGGGACAGTTGTAATTAGCAGGAACCACCAGATCATCGGTAATGGACGCACAAATTTCTTCAACTTTATCATCGGCCAATCCTAATACTGCGGCCATGGTACTGGGCTGGATTTCGCAGGCTTTTTGCATGGCCATCGCTCGCTTGTACACCAGAACGAGTGCTGCTTCGAACGACAAGGCTTTTGACGCGACCAAAGCCGAAAACTCTCCCAAAGAATGGCCAGCAACCGCGTCAGGTTGAAAAGAATCTCCAGCCATTTGGGCTTTGGCAATCGAGTGCAAAAAAATTGCGGGTTGGGTTATTTTGGTTTGTTTCAGGTCTTCTTCAGCGCCTTCAAACATCACATCCGTAATCGAAAATCCCAGAATTTCATTCGCTTGATCGAAAAGCATCTTCGCTATCGCTGCGCTTTCGTATAAGTCTTTTCCCATTCCCACAAACTGGGAACCTTGTCCAGGAAAAATGTAAGCTTTCATGCAGTACTACTTTTTTCGGTACAAAAGTACTATTTTGTTCATTAGTTTATCCGATAATTTGGCGCTACCTGGAATAAGCAAGTAGTGCCAGCGCTAAAATTTATGGAAACGGTTATCAGAAATCCTTTAAAATCAGGCGAAAGGATCACAGATCTTATATTTTCGGCTAGAGGAGCGTATCATATGCTCTTTTGGGCGATCGTGTTGCTCATTCTAACGATTGTAGAAGGAACACGTCATGGCTTTGTTTTTACCATCACCAATGAATTAATCACCATTTTTTTTTCGGCCCTGATTGTCTACATCAACCTGCTGTATCTCATCCCCAATTACCTGACTCAAAACCGTTTTTTGACTTATGCCTTGCTGCTGATTTTAGTGGTGATTATACTTAGTCCGATCAAAACCCTGATTTTTTACTTCAAGTTCTCCCACTTTCCTCTGGAGCAAGCAGACATCAAAAACAACCAACTGGCCTTCTTCCTGTTCAATTTTTTGTTTGCCACGGGTTCTACCATCTTCAAAATTGTGACAGATTGGTTCTATTATTTGCGTGAAAAACAGGTACTTGAAACCGAAACCATGCAATCGGAGTTGCGTTTTTTAAAATCGCAAATCAATCCACACTTTTTGTTCAACACGCTCAATAACCTTTATGCACTGACCCTGAAGAAATCAGACCTGGCGCCCGAAATTGTCATTAAACTTTCGGAAATGATGCGCTATATGCTCTATGATTGCAACGAAAAGCGTGTACTTTTGAGCAAAGAAGTTGCTTATTTGCAGAACTACCTTGATCTGGAAAAATTGCGGCAGGGCAACAGTGTAAGCATCAATTTTACGGTAGAAGGACAAATCAGTGAGCAAAGAATTGCCCCACTGCTCTTTATTCCTTTTCTGGAAAATAGTTTCAAACACGGATTAAATAGCTATATTACCAACGGAGGATTTGTCAATGTGCTGCTCCAGGTAGACCAGCAAACCGTGCATTTTTCCATTGAAAACAGCAAACCGGAGAAAGTTCCTATTGCTGATCCGAATCGACGTAGCGGTGGAATCGGTTTGGTAAACGTACACCGTAGACTAAACTTGATGTACCCCAACCAATATGAGTTAAAAATTGACAACAACCCCAAAACCTATGTTGTCGATTTAATGATTGAATTAGAAGAATAACCAAATAAGGTCATGATCAAAGTAATCATCGTAGATGACGAACCACTGGCTCAAGATGTTTTGGAAACTTACGTAGAAAAGTTCCCGGAATTGAGCTTAGTGCGCAAATGCAACAACGCCTTGGAGGCCAACGAAGTGTTAAAGAGTCAAGACATCGATTTGATGTTTCTGGACATTCAGATGCCCCAACTTACGGGTATTGATTTTTTAAAAACCCTTTCCCGACCGCCCTTGGTTATTTTCACCACAGCTTATCCCAATTATGCATTGGAAGGCTTTGAGCTGAATGCCCTGGATTATCTGCTTAAACCCATTTCATTGGAGCGCTTTATCAAAGCCGTGAACAAGGCGGTTGAACAGATTAAGCTGCAACGCAATGAGCCGGGCGCTGCAGGGTCGGCGGCAGCCGAGGCAGACCAACATCCAGATTATATTTTTGTCAAAGCCGACAAAAAACTGGTGAAAGTCAACTATCATGACATCATCTACATTGAAGGCTTAAAAGATTACGTGATCATCAGGATGGAAAACCAACGGGTGATCACCCTGCAAACCATGAAGAGTTTGGAAGACAAGCTACCTTCCAACCGCTTTAAACGCATTCATCGCTCGTACATCATCAACATTGATAAAATCAATGCGATAGTGGGCAACATGGTTGAAGTCATTGAAAAAACGCAGCCTAAACACTTGCCGATTGGCAAAAACTACCGCGATGAGTTGAATGATATGATTGAGAAGAACAAGTTATAGCTAGAAGGATTCAATCCAAAGGGCCATGTCGCAATTGACATGGCCGTACGATAATTATAATCCCATGAACATATCCAATCCTTGAGGGCGAATTGCTTCGCCGGGCTGTGTTTCACTTCCTTTACGCTCCTGCATCCAACACAGCCATTGATTTAGGTAAATACAAATATTTCACTTTCTTTTTTAGAAAGCAAATCCGCAGCATATAAATTGCAAAAAAAAAGCCGCGCATCAGACTGCACGGCTCTCACTAGCAATGATTATAATTCCACGAATAATAAGCTAAGCAAAGATTAACTCGGGGTTCAGTAAAAACGCTGCTTCTGCTGCGATTATTACGCATGCGAGAATCAATTATTTAAAAACTTCAAATTTCTCACTGTATACCCCTTTGTTTGTGAACACCTTTGCCACATACATACCTTCAGGCCAATGGCTTACCCCAATTTCGGCATAGGGATTGCCATCGCCGAGGGTATTGTACACCATTTGCCCAAGTGCATTAAAAACTTGTAAACGCTGAATGGTCGCATCATTTTTCCCCAAATCCAAACGCACCATATTGGAAGCTGGGTTGGGGAACAAACGTACGGATGGCAACTTCTGCTCCAAGGGGCGACCCAAGTTGGGTGTAGAAGGTTTATTGCTCTTTTTGAATTTAAATTCAAAAGGTGCTACACGGATACCAAAGGTTTGGCCGGAACTGGAAACGCCGGTACCAGTGCCCCCAGGGAACTTGATGATGGTTTCTTGTTCTTCGTTGGAATCAGGAACCCCTAAGCCTTCAATGGCATCGATCACCACTCCTTTTCCTTTCCCAATTCGACCGTAACCACTCACCGCCAATTTGTTGGTGCGCGTAAAAGCCATTTCCAACAATCCCTTTTGGTCATCACGCGTCATGGCTAATACTGGAGAGTTGTACCCCAACCAGCTGTCGTCGCTAAGCGCAATGCTAAAAGACTGTGGTTTAAACAATTTGGCGTTGTAGGGCAAAGCAAAGGTAAAACCATATAAATCAATCACCGGGCTCTTTTGATCCCCAATGACCAAATCAAATTCAAAGGTTTGCCTGGCTCCAGTTCCTGATCAGATACAATTTTGATTTCGTAGTTGTAAAATGGAATGGGTGTAGGGACAAAAGCGTGGGTATTCCCATAAAATTTGCTGATGGCCAAGGTATCGCGATCCATGATCAGGCTATCGCCGTCTGTATCCAGGTGTTTCAGATCGTAGCTGGTGACGTAAGGATTGTCCCAGTTGCTGCTGTGCTGCCCGTACCACTCCTCCAGCGAAACTTCTCCACGCGGTAAACCAACTTCACCCATGTGCAAGCCCAGGGGCAATAGATCGTTCATGTCTACAATGCCATCCTGATTGGTATCACCTGCCCAAACACAATCTTCGATACAAGAAGGCAACACCGGGTGTCCAACATTGAGCACATCGACCTCGACCTTGATGCTTTTACGGTTTTTGCAATCTTTGCTATCAGCCATGCACAAGGTGACTTCGAATGCGTCTGGCCCGGTATAACCTGGGTTAGGAATGTACACCAGTATGTTAGACCCCTGGAGTAAGCGCCCAGAAACAACTTGATTCACTAATCCGGGAAAAAATACCACTTTACCCTGTTTGGCTTGAGCGACAATATTGAAGGAATACGTTTCAATGGGGATATTGTAGGCGATGACCAAAGGTGTAGACTTAGCGGTGCTCATCAAAAACTTGGCATAAGCGGGCTCGTAATTGCTTACGTAAACATACACCGTTGCTACTTCAGCAACACCACCACAACCGGGAGGGAAACTACGGTAGGTGAACTGATCAACTCCGATGAAGCCCGTAGGAGCCTTATAGGTGAAAATTCCTTTATTGCGTGAATCGTAACTTACCTGACCATATTTGGGTTGTGAATAATCTATACATCCAGCGCCGTACTCAAACCCATCGTTTTGCAGTACATCAACCTCCACATTTTTTCCAGGTAACACGTCTGCTCGGTCATCTATCGCAAATTTATTGCGCACGTGATCCAGGACCTCAATTTGGGCAACGATCTTTGCATTGCCATCTTCAAAGGTCAAATAATCTGACCCTTTAAACCCAGGATTGGGGGTATACACCGGTACGTCTAAATCTCCATTAAAAAACCCACTTTGGGGTTGCTCTACCAATCCATAAACCAAGGGAATAAGGATGGGCGCACTTTCATTCTTGAGGGTGAAAATCTTTACCGTATCTGGTTTTGAGCGGTCATTCCGGTCAACAAAAATACTTACCGAAGTTTGGTCACAAGAACCAACCTTATCACAAACAGTATAGATCAGTTTAGCAGTTCCTGAGAATCCTGCTTTTGCCTGAAACTCAATATTGGGATCACCCTTGGTAATTTTGGCAGTTCCGTTGTTGATGGTGGATACACTTACAATCTCTAATCCACCTAAATTTGCAATATCATTGGTCAAAACATTTAACTTGACGGGCGTCGCGGATGAAGGTATATAATACAAATCGGGATAGGCCTCAACTTTAGACAACTTAACCGTAACGGCTACGGTCACTTCTTTAAAACAGCTGTTGCCGGTAATACAGGTACGGACGGCGTAAGCGAAAGTATCCAAACCAATGTAGCCCGCTTGTGGCTCATACACCAAGGTGTAGATCCTGGTGTTGCTGGAACCATTGACGGTCATTGAAGGATCGAGATAGGCCCTTCCATGCTTGGGTTGAACAAAGACACCTGTACTCATCACACCTTCAAAAATGACTTTTGATGGTGTATCTTTCAAGGTTACCAACGAATCGAGTTGCTTGGTTTGTGCGGGTAAAAGCAAAGGACTAATAGAAATAAGAATACCCTAAATAGGGCATGTAACACAGTTTTTGGTACAAATACATTCATGGTTTCGTGGATTTACATCATTGCTAAAAAAACGCGACACAATACTTTGGGGCTAAGATACAACTCTCCTATGGAATTGTCTAAAAAATGTAAGGGGAAAAAAAAGAAAAGTTTCCTTAATTTTCACCCCTAAATGAACCGGCTAAAAAACCATTCATTTTTGTTCAAGGCTCAAATCAAATCGGTCAATAATCCCGAAAATACAATGTTAAGAAATGCGAAATTTTAAACTTTTTCAAATACTTTCCCAGTTTGACAAGTTAGAACAAAACCGCATCCGCAAGTTCATCAGCTCTCCCTATTTCAATAAAGACAAAGTTGTTTTAGCCTTATTTGAATTGGTCGTTGCTGAAATCAATGCTGGTTCTCAGGGTGAATGGCCCAAGGAACGCATTTGGGCTAAACTGGCCACTGAACTTCCTTATGACGATACCCGCCTAAGAAAGTATCAATCCGATTTGCTGAAATTGATCGAGCAATATCTCATTCAGCAGGAATTTGAGGCAGACACCTTTGCTTCTCAAGCTTATTTGCTGCGTTCTATCAAAAAGAAAAAACTCCGGAAACTGCACAATTCCACCCTTAAAACGGTAAAAGAAATCCCTGAAAAGACCCCCCATCGGGATGGAAATTATTATTTGGGTCAATTTTTAGTGGAAACCTCTTATGACCAATTGATCAGCGATTTTGAGGAAAAAAAGACCGAAAAAAACAACCTGGAGGAGATGTCGAAACTCCTGGATTATTTTTATATTGGTGAAAAATTAAAAATTTATTGTGAAGTCCTCTCCAGAAAAAAATTCGCAAAACATGAATATGATATCTCGCTAATTGACGAAATACTGAGCTTTGCAGAGCGCTTTGAATATCAAGAAATTCCCTTTATAGCAATATATTATCAAATTTTCAAGATGTATGTCGAACCACAAGAGGTCAATCATTATTATAAATTTCAGAATCTGTTATCAGAATCATCTCATTTTTTTCCCAGTAGCCAAGAAAAGGTATTTTATGATTTTGCCCAGAACTATTGTATCAATCAACTCAACCAAGGCAACAGCCTTTTTCTTAAAGAATTATTCGGGGTGTACAAGGATGTAATTGCAAAAGGTTTTTTCACCATTGAAGGAAGGATGGAATCTTTGGAATTCCGTAATATTGTGGTCGTTGGATTAAGAATGGGCGAATATGAATGGACCGAAAATTTCATCAATAATTATATCAAACTTTTGCCTACTGAGATCAGGGAAAATACCCGCTCATTTAATTTGTCCCAATTGTACTTCTATCAAAAAAAATATTCAAATGTGATCCGCATTCTTCAAGAAGTCGAATACAATGACTACATCACGAACCTGAACGCGAAAACCACCCTGTTGATGACTTATTATGAAGTTGGTGAGATAGATCCACTTTTTAACCTGTTGGAAAGTTTCAGGGTATACCTGAACAGGAACAAAGAAATACCCAGCGCTCGAAAAATCAATTACAAAAATTTGATTAAATTCACGAAGAGGTTAATCAGCCTCCCTCCTTCTGACACTAAACTTTTGACCGTAATCAAAGAGGAAGTTGTGTCAACCAAGAACATCCCTTCTCGCGACTGGCTACTCGAAAAAATTTCCGAACTGGAGTAAACCCTACGGTACCAACTCCACTTCCATCCACACGGCCTGGTGATCCGAAAACCGGAATTCCTGGCTGATGCCTTTCACTTTGCGCACTTTTACATTCGGCGAAACCAAAAAATAATCGATCAGGGTCACAAAGGTTTTTTTGGCCTGGTAAGGCTGGTCATTATTGCGGTTGGTCGGCACGGTTGGATCATAAATCCAGTGCCAGTCAGCCGGGAAAAGTGCCGGGTTCATGTTCTGCCCTTCCTCCCCTTTTGGGGCCTTTCCCTTCATAAACACATCATGGGGCAAAAATGGCGGACAGGTATTCCAGTCTCCTCCGGCAATCACAAAATTGCCTTTTTGGTATTCTTGCAGTGCGAGGTCGCGCAAAAATTCCTCCTGCTGACGTTTGATCCCCCCTTTGTCAAAAGCTTCGTTGTGGATGTTGATGACCACTAAATCTTTGCCAAATTGGGTTTTGTAGCGGGTGAACCCCAAACAACGGTCCAACATAAACAGGCGTTTGGGCCAGCCAAATTTTCCGGGCAACTGTAAACGTTTGCTTTCTGTGGGCTCGAATTTTGCATAAGTGGCCAGTCCACTGTTGACGGCGCCATAAGCATTCCAGGGTTCCAAAAGTGGAAGTGGTACCCGCTTGGCGCGGTAATTGGGAAAGTACGCCGCAAAAAAACCTGGGACTTTTTGTTGCATGGCTGCAAACTGGTTCAGGTAATAACTCCGCTTGGAGGCGTAGTCAACTTCCTGAAACAGGTAAAAATCCGCCTGATAGAGATTGACCGCCGCCGTAGTACCTGCAAAATATTGCTCAACCAGAGGTTTGGGTGGCCGAACCATTCGGCCTCTTGAGGTAAAAAAACCACCGCCTTGATAAAAAAAATCGGCTTCAGCACCCAGTCCAGCATACCCAAGGTTCCAGATCATCAAAGATACCACGCTGTCTTTCACTGTTTTTCCAGCTGCATGTGCAGCAATTTCAGCGGGTAAAACACTCTGCGGCTGATAATCGGTGAACGTGCCGTAAAGGAGCACGCCAAAGAAGTAAACCAAAAAAAGTAAAGGCAGTAGCCAAAGCAGGCGTAGCTTTTTCATGTTCGTTTTTTTTCCTACAAATAAATTTTTAGGTTAAAAACCCAACAGATCAGACATCGTAAACACCCCCTTCTTACCCACCAGCCAAACCGCCGCCTGTACCGCTCCGCTCGCGAATCCCTCCCGGGAATGGGCAGTATGCCGGATTTCGATGGAATCGATTGCCGATTCATAATACACCTCATGCGTGCCAGGTGCCGGATCAACACGATAAGATAGGATGCTCAATTCGTCTGCTTTTGTTTCAGGCTGGTTGACCCAACTGCTTTTGCGTTCGAGCTGTTCCAAAATGCCTTCCGCCAGGGTGATGGCCGTACCACTGGGCGCGTCCAGCTTTTGGGTATGGTGGGTTTCGGCCATCCTCACCGCGTACTGTTTGTGGCCATTCATCATTTGGGCCAAAAAGCGATTGACCGCAAAAAAAACATTGACGCCAATGCTGTAATTGGAAGAATAGAACAAGGCACCCTGGTGCTGCGCACACAAGACTTTTGCCTCTTCCAGGCGCTGAAGCCAACCCGTGGTGCCTACAACCACCGGTGTCCCCGCTTCCAAACATTTTTGCAAATTTTCGAATGCCGTTTCCGGACGGGTAAATTCTATGGCAACATCGGCCTTTTGCAGGTTCTCTGCGGTAAAATCCGCAACGTTGTTCACATCGATGCGGAGCACCACTTCATGGCCATTTTGTTGGGCAATTTGCTCGATGGCTTTGCCCATTTTTCCATAACCGATTAACGCAATTTTCATGAAAAATTTTTTCTAAATGTGAGTGACTTTGTATGGAATACTCGTCAAAATGGACAATATCCCAAAACAACCCAGTACTATATTTTGTGCCCTTTGTATGACCTAACCCGCACAGCTATACCTCCAAAAACTCCAAAAAACCAATCTGGGCAGTCTTTATGGCTGCCCTTTTTCGTTCGAGATCATGTGAATCAATTCGCGCAATTTGAGCATACAATCGATTGGCGTCATGGTATTGAGGTCAACTTCTTGCAGCAATTCTTTCAATTTTCCCGCAACCGGGTCTACCGTTTCAAAAATACTCAACTGAATGGCATCGGTGTTGATGGCCTTGGTCTTGGCTTTTTCTACATTGGGGCCTTCTCCCCCAATACTTTCCTGGGTAATGGATTTCTGCTCCAGTTGTTCCAGGATATGGTTGGCGCGGTCAACGATCATTTTAGGCATTCCCGCCATTTTTGCCACGTGAATACCAAAACTGTGTTGGCTACCCCCGGCGGTTAGCTTGCGCAGAAAAATCACTTTTTGCCCCACCTCCTTCGTGGCCACGTGGTAGTTCTTGATGCGGGAGAATTTTTCCGACAACTCGTTCAATTCATGGTAGTGAGTGGCAAACAGGGTTTTGGGGCGTGCAAAAGGGTTGTTGTGCAAATATTCGGCAATTGACCAGGCAATCGAGATGCCGTCGTACGTGCTGGTGCCCCGACCAATTTCGTCCAAAAGGATCAAACTGCGGTCCGAGATGTTGTTCATGATGCTGGCCGTTTCGTTCATTTCTACCATGAACGTCGACTCGCCAGAAGAGATGTTGTCCGAAGCGCCCACCCGGGTAAATACCTTGTCCAAAATCCCCAGATGAGCCGATCGTGCGGGTACGTACGACCCCATTTGTGCCATCAGGCAGATGAGCGCTGTTTGCCGCAAAAGGGCAGATTTACCAGCCATGTTGGGGCCCGTAATCATCAGAATTTGTTGGTGCTCATGATCGAGAAAAACATCGTTGGGTACGTACATTTCACCCAGGGGCAGTTGCTGCTCGATCACCGGGTGGCGCCCTTCGCGGATGTCAATTTCCAATTCTTCGCTGAGCTGTGGCCGACAATACTGGTGCCGGGTTGCCACTTTGGCAAAAGACAAAATGCAATCCAAACGCGCCAAAAGGGTGGCATTGTGTTGCACCGTGTGGATGTAATCCGCCAAATCCAGCACCAACTCCTGAAACAGGCGCTCTTCCAAATCCAGAATGCGCTCTTCAGCACCCAGGATTTTGGCTTCCAGGACTTTGAGTTCTTCGGTGATAAACCGTTCGGCGTTGGCCAAGGTTTGTTTGCGGATCCATTCCGCTGGCGTCTGGTTCTTGTACTTGTTGGTCACTTCGAGGTAGTACCCAAATACACTATTGAAACCCACTTTAAGGCTGGGAATGCCACTGCGTTCAATCTCCTTTTCCTGAATGCCCAACAGCAGTTCCTTGGCGTGGTTAATGACGTGGCGCAACTCGTCCAGTTCGCTGGAAAAACCATCGGCAATGACCCCGCCTTTGGCCAGGTTTACCGGAGGCTCCTCGACAATCTGTTTGGCGATGCGCTCCACGAGTCCAGGACAGGGGTTGAGGCCATCGGCAATCTTTTCCAACTCCAGGTGTCCCGTACTAGCCAGCAGGTCTTTCAGTGGCCCGACGGCGATAAGCGCCCTTTTGAGTTGCACCAGTTCGCGAGGATTTACTTTTCCCAGCGGTACTTTGGAAATCAAGCGCTCCAGGTCACCCATCAAGCGCAGGGATTTTTCTACTTCTCGGCCCTTGTCTTCGGTTTCCAAAAAATAGGCCACCATTTCCAGCCGGGAATCGATGGCTAGCTTTGATTTCAAGGGTAAAACAATCCATTTTTTGAGCAATCGTGCCCCCATCGGCGAAACGGTCTGGTCCATGATTTTGAGCAAGGACACCCCGGTTTCGTGCGGACTCGACAAAAGCTCCAAATTGCGGATGGTAAAACGATCCAGCCACACGTAGCGATCCGGATGGATGCGCGTGATGGAGGAGATGTGTTTGAGGTTTTTGTTTTCAGTAGTTTCGAGGTAATGGAGTGCGGCCCCGGCGGCAATTTGCCCCAATTCCATGTCATCTACCCCAAAGCCCTTCAAATTTTGCACTTCAAAGTGCTTGATCAGTTTTTCCCGGCCATAATCGTAGGTGAAAACCCACTCGTCGAGGGTGTAGAGGTAAAATTTTTCTCCGAAGCGGCTTTCAAACTGTTTGCGGCGGTCTTTGGAAAAAATAACTTCCGAAGGATTAAATCCCTGGAGTAGTTTATCGATGTAAGTCCAATCACCTTCACTGACCAGAAACTCTCCCGTAGAAATGTCCAAAAATGCGATGCCAAAATCGTCTTTGCGGCCAAAATAAAGCGATGCCAAAAAGTTATTCGATTGATGATCCAGCAATTTGTCGTCTACGGCCACCCCGGGTGTGATGACTTCGGTGACACCCCGGCGGACAATTTTTTTCAGCGGCGAGGGTTTTTCCAATTGTTCACAAATGGCCACCCGATACCCTGCTCTCACCAGGCGGGGCAGGTACAAATCCAGGGAATGAAAGGGGAAACCGGCCAGTTCTACGTCATTTCCTCCGTTGTTGCGGCTGGTCAGTACTATGCCCAGTACTTTTGAAGTGGTCACCGCATCCGTGCCAAAAGTTTCATAAAAGTCTCCTACTCTGAACAGCAAGATTGCATCAGGGTACTTTTTTACTTTATTGTATTGCTCCATCAAGGGAGTCACTTTTTCAGACATGGCGGTGGATGTTTGGGGGGTAACGTGCTTTTTGGAGTAAAAAAGATCGTGAAGATAAACCCCCGCGGGGTGGGCAGGTGAAATTTTGGCGAATTATTTTTTGGAAGCGCAAAGCGCCAGACGAGCTAAAGCTACGGCGAGCATTTGCAACGTAGCAGGGCGAAAAAAGAAAGAGACAAAAATCACCTGATCATCCCGCGTGGGGTATAAACAGCAGAAATAAAATCGAATTGATGGATTTTGTGAAATTAATGAGAACTCCTTTTATTTTTGCGGCTAAATTTCCAAAATCTGAACCAGGGGCAGCCCTTGGTCGTTTACAATGAAAATTCTCTGACCCATGGCAATAATGATAACCGATGATTGCATCAACTGTGGCGCTTGCGAACCAGAATGCCCGAACAATGCAATTTATGAGGGTGGCGTAGAATGGGCCATTTCGGATGGTACCAGCATTACCGACGATTATGTGCTGGAAGATGGCAGTACCGTAGATGCTTCCGATAAACAAAATCCAGTATCGGATGAATTTTATTATATTGTTCCCGATAAATGTACAGAGTGTGTAGGTTTCCACGAGGAGCCTCAATGTGCAGCGGTATGTCCCGTTGATTGTTGTGTACCAGATCCGGAGCGGGAAGAAGATGAAGCGGTACTTTTGGGGCGCAAAGAACGTTTACACCTCTGAACAATACGTGCGGTTGGGTATGGGCGCATCTACATACCCAATCGACCATTGTTCACTTTTTCATCTTATACGCCGTTGGCCTTTAGAATATTCCCATGGATGCTGTTTTGCTGCCTCTACCCATTTGTTTGGGTAGCAGGGAATAATATTCCAAAAGCCACTAGAACGACCCCGGAGATTGACAGCCTGCTCCTCTTGCTTCCCCAGTCAGCTCCTGATTCCAATAAAGTACTCCTCTATAAAGAACTCTGCTGGCAATACCGCAACCAGGACATGATCAGTGCCATCGATTATGGTCAAAAGGGAATCGCCTTGGCCAAAAAACTCCATTTCAAAAAGGCTGAGGCAGAAATCTGTCGATTCATCGGACTGGCCTACCGCCATTACTTTTTTTTTAGAGAATCATTAGACTGGTATTTCAAAGCGCTGGATTTGTCCACCCAAATCAATGACCAGGAGGGTGTCGCGTTTTGTTACGACAATTTAGGCGTATCCCGTTTCAATCAAAAACAATTTGATGAAGCCCTAAGCTACTTCAAAAAAGGGGCAGCAATCTTTCAAAAATTGCAACACCAGGAAGGGCTAAGTTACGCAAACACCCATTTGTCCTGGGTATTTGCTGAAAAAAAAGAATTTGATAGGGCGCTTGATCACGCCGAACGATCTTTAAGGATTCGCCGGAAAATTGGGGCTAGCAAGGAACAAATCAGCAATGCACTTCGGGATGTAGCTGTTGCCCAAATTGGGTTGAGTCATTTTTTTGAGGCGGAGCAAGCCCTTCTAGAGGCGCTAAAGGTGGCCAAAGCAACCGAAAAACCAATTGTAGGTGCCGAATATGCTCTTTCTCTGGCCGAGCTATATCTCAAAAATCAAAACCTGAAACAGGCCGAGTATTATGCTTTGTGGAGTTACCAGCGCTCCGTACAGGTCCACAATCGCCTGCAAAAATGAAATCTGCCGCTACACTATTCAATATTTACCAGCAAAAGCAGCAATACGGTCTAGCCATCCAGTACCAAACTGAACATTACAGGCTCAAGGATAGCCTTTTTAATGAAGACATCAACAACAATACGGCCCGTTTGGAGGCCAAATTCCAGTTTGACCTCAAAGAAAGGGAATTGCTGGAAGCCCAAAAGCGCCAGGATCTTGAAAACAAACGCAGCCTGGACAGAGAGCGTTTTTTGAGTTCGCTGCTGATCGCCGCCCTCTTGTTTGTAGGGATCATGGCCTATTTCATTTACGAAAAGCGCAAGCAGGATAAAATCGTTAATGACGAACTGACCCAAAAAAATGAGGAAATCAGTCGGCAAAACCAGGAGATTCAGGAACAAACCGAGCAACTTGCCGAAAACAATCGCTTCAAGGATCGCTTGTTTTCCATCATTTC
>NZ_JADKCX010000105.1 GCF_016718685.1 Haliscomenobacter sp.
CTCCCGCACAGGCGAGGATGAGGACGAGCCCCTCGAGGATATCATGGACCATTATTATGGTGCGAAGGCTATTATGGTGGCTGGAAGAATACGACAATCAGGATGATCCACATGCAAGGAATACTACAATTCAAAGCCATTTTGGCCACAACGCAACGTCATTTCCTCCAACCTGGGTTTTGATTGCCAAAAAAGGAGTGGCGGTAATAAACTCTGCCTCGAAAGTGTCGTCGGCGACCTGCGCAGTACCGATCCCATCAGTGGAGCACAAGTGGAAGTTTTGACCGCCAAAACCAATCCATTGGCGAGGCAGCAGCAATGGAGACGGTATTGCCGATGTGGCCTACAAAGGCAATCCTTTTGTAGCCATCGTCACTGATGGCCAACGAAGTTTACATCCGCCTCGAAGAAGGGAATCGCACTCTCCCTCAGTAAATTTGATGTAGCGGTTCGGTTGCAAGAAAGCCTTGAAAGGATTGTTGTACGGCGAACGTAGCGTTTGGCGCCGGCGATTCGGTGTACCTCAATTTCATGATCGAAGACCACGAAAAACGCCTACCTGAAAATTGCCCCATCACTATGGGTTGTACAACGCCCGAGGGCAATTACAGGAAAAACGAACTTCAAATCCAAAACTGGGTGCAATTATTTATCCTCTATTTTGCGACCAACCCTGACGCCCCTACGGAAACTGGCGGGTAAAAGTAAAAGCGGGAGGGCGGTTTTTGAAAAAAATCCTCAAAGTGAAACCGTCAAGCCCAACCGGATCAAGGTAGATTTGAATACCGGAAGCGGAAATGATTGCAGGCTGAAGACTGGCAAAATGAATGCTCAGCTTGCAAGCCGATTGGCTGACACCGTCACCCGCCAGTGGTTTGGAGGCGTAGAAGTCCAATTGCAGGAAGCTTACACGGGTTTCCCGATACCCCAGCTACATCTTTGACGTTCTGCGCGCAAGTTGACCAAAAACCGAACCACGGGTCATTTTTGACAATGTACTGGATGGCGAAGGCAAAGCCAATATCAGCGCCACTTTGTTGGAAGACCTGGCACCGGGCATGTTGACCGCATCTTTTCAAACCGAATTGTTTGAAAAAAGACGGCGACTAGCTACCGACAACGTTTCGGTGAAATACTCGCCTTATACCAGTTATGCGGGTATGGAAATTCCGAAAACAATGACGATGCCGTTTGAAGTTGACGTCAATACCATCCGCTTGGTGGATGTGGATAAAATATCAAATCGTCGGTAAACGTCGCCTCTCGATTGGTTTGTACAAAGTAGAACAAGGCTGAGTGGTCCAAGTCAATACCAGAAAACAAGCCAACTACAACTCTAAGGGAGCACGTTGGCGCGGTACAAACCGCTGCGGTAACACCAACGCCAAAGGGAAGCAACCTGGAGTTTCAAACCAGCACCTGGGGCGTTACTTGATCCGGGTTTTTTTTTGTGATGCCGAAAGTGGCCTGTACGGGCAGATTCATCTACATCGGAACGCCCTGGTACGAAGGTGACGACATGGACGACAATTTCCGCGAAGCCGCAGCCATGCTGAGTTTCCAGGCAGACAAAGAAAAATACAACGTAGGCGAAACGGTGACCTTGACCATCCCGGAGTGAGAGAAAAACGGTCAAGTGTTGGTTTCCCTGAAACAGGCGCAAAATCCTGCATGGCTTATTCTGGGCAAAATCGGTAGAAGGTGAAAAACAAAATGCCTTCAAAACCACCCCAGATATATCGCCGACGGTGTACGCCAATGTGGCCCTGATCCAGCCACATGGGCAAGTGAAAACGACTTGCCGATTCAGCCTGCGCTGCCCATCAGATCGAAAATGCAGAGACCATCCTTAGCCCGACCGTCAGAATCGCCAGCAGGTTCCGGCCAGAACAGCCGTAAGTGTCAGCGTCGGTGAAAAATCGGGCAAAGCCATGGCCTATAGTCTGGCCGTGGTTGACAGAGAGGTTTGTTGGGGCTGACCCGTTTCGCTTGCCCAATCCGCACGATGTTTTTATGCTCGCGAAGCCCTGGGTGTCAAACCTGGGACATTACGACAAAGTGCTCGGTGCTTTACCGGTGAAATGGTAGGCAGCACTGGCGAAGATGGCGTGGTGACTGATCGTGCCCTGAACAATACGGCCAACCGCTTCAAACCCAGGTGGTTTGGATATATAACCGTGGCTGGCGCCCAAGGGCTGACAACAAACACCAAATCAAAATACCCAACTACATCGACGCAGTTGGGTGATGGTGGTAGCCGCCCGGACAATGCCTACGGCGCTGCCGATAAGTGTTCCCGTACGCAATCCGCTCATGGTTCGCCCTACCTCTGCCGAGGTGATTTCTCCGGGAGATCAGTTTGAGCTGCCCGTTAACGTATTTGTCACCGATGCCAAAACTCGCAATGTCAGCTCGAAGTGACCGAAAGTTACAGGCCTGGTGTCGATTAAAGACGGCGACCAAAACATGAGCTTTAGCCGCAAAATGGATTCAAATTACTGGATCCAAAATCAGGCGAGGACCGGACCAGATCGCAAAATTCAAGATTGTGGCCACTGGCTTGGCGCTTCTGCAGACAGAAACCGAAATCGACGTAAAGCAATCCGAATCAGTTCCAAACCAGGGTGTTTACGAGGTAGTAGACCCGACGCAAATCCCGGGAACAAGCCATCGAAGTATTTGGCTCGGCGGGAACCCGCAGTACCATGCTGGAAGTATCCAATGTACCGCCCCTGAACCTGGTGAACGTTTGAAGCTACCTCCTCTCCTACCCTTATGGCTGTATCGAACAAACCGATATCGGCGGCATTTCCCGCAGTTGTTTGTGAGCAACGCCTGAAGGAACTGGACGAAAACGTCAAACAAGTCGCCACCAACATCAAAGCGGCGATCGAACGGGTCCAAACCTTCCAAACCAACGAGGGTGGCTTTACTTACTGGCCAGGCAATGGCCCGATCATTGGTCGACCAGCTACGTGGGGCATTTCCTCGTGGAGGCGAAAGCCAAAGGCTACGATGTGCCGCAAAACCTGATCAAAGACTGGAGCAAATTCCAGAAAAAAGTAGCGCGGATGTGGGACTCCAAATTACCCGCTTACGGCTTCTGGAGCATCGAAGGCCACGAACTGAGCCAGGCCCACCCGCTTGTACACCCTGGCCCCTGGCGGGCGAGGCCGCGACATGGCGTCGATGAACCGTTCGCGCGAAAACTCCCAAAATCAACCTGAGCGCACGCTGGCGTCTGGCTGCGGCTTATGCCCTGGCGGGGAAACCGGAAGTAGCCAAGGAACTGATCCAGGACAAACCCACCGAAGTGGCCGAATATACCGAGATGAGTTACACGTATGGTTCGGGTATGCGCGACCGCGCCATGATCCTCGAAACCCTGGTGTTGCTAAAGGACATGAAAAAAGCCGGGGCACTGGTGCAATACCTCTCACAAGGATTGAGCAGCCAGCGTTGGTACTCCACCCAAACCGTTGCGTACACCTTGATGGCGGTATCCAAGTATCTGGGTGACCAAAAAGCGACCCAGACCTTTGGTTTCAGCTATGCGGTAAGTGGAGGCCAAAGTACTTCGGCGAACTCCAAAAGCGCCATCATGCAGATCAACTTGCCCGCCGGTGGCAGCAATACCAGCCTGACCGTGAAAAATACCAGCAAAGCAAGCTCTTTATGCGGGTGGTGCAACGTGGTCAACCCACCGCTGGACAGGAATCAGCCCAGGCCAACGACCTCAAAATTGCGGTTGCCTACACCGACATGAGTGGCAAAGCGCTGGATCCAGCCAACCTGCCCCAGGGCAAAGACTTTATCGCCGAAGTACGGGTGAATCACCCGAACTCGCTCCCTGTGCCTTACCTGGAGCTGGCCTTGAACCAGACTTTCCCCTCGGGCTGGGAGATCAGCAACAGCCGCATGACGGATATCGAAAGTACCTCTCAATCGGCCTTCGATTACCAGGACATCCGGGATGATCGGGCGGAATACCTTCTTCGACTTGCCAGAGCCAAAGCAAAACCTTCCGGGTGCGTTTGAACGCAGCTTATCCGGGGCGGTATTATTTGCCAGCGGTGTCTTGTGCGGCGATGTACGATAACTCGATTAGTGCGAATACGAAAGGGATGTGGGTGCAGGTGACGGCGCGGTGAAAAGCGAAAAGTGAATAGCGAAAAGTAATCAACAACCAATGTTCGGAGTAATGTCTGGATGTTGGTTGTTGCGTTTTTGGGGAGGTCATGAAACGGCATTCAAGTCACTTTTTTAGCGACGTAGTCAAGATAGTTTCTACAAATAGCATAACCGTTTTTTTCTGGTTTTTCGAGGTCTAGCATCTTTTCGATTCCTGTATCAAAAGCTTGCCAGATGATTTGAAAGCGGTTGCGTAAATCTGCGTGATCTGCGGGCGAAAAAAATGAGTCTAACGAAGTCAGTTTCCTGACCATATATAATACCCTACTCCCCTTTCGCTTGATTTTATTTTGAACTCCCTCCATTTTTCACATCAAATATTGAACTTAGGCCACGAAAAGAATTTTTCCTGCCTCTGCAAGCTGCTCACGTGGAAAACCTGTTGCGATTACGCATTTAACCAACTGAATATGTTCTTCTTACGCCTTCTGCTTGGTTCAATCCTGTTTTTTCTTTTGATTTCCGGCAAAGAATCAAACCCAATAACATTTGCCGACCCCTCAGCCGCCAAGTCACCGGAAGAAGAATTGGCCACCTTTCAAGTAGAACCAGGATTCCAAGTCCAGGTGGTTGCCGCCGAACCCATGGTGCAAGAGCCAGTAGCCCTGAGCTTCGATGCAGATGGCCGCCTCTGGGTGGTTGAAATGCGGGGCTTCGTGCCCGACATCGATGGCAAGGGCGAAAAACATTGCCCTCTGGCCGCATCTCCGTTTTAGAAGACACCAATGGCGATGGACTGATGGACAAAGTACCATCTACCTCGATAGCCTGGTCATGCCCCGGTCTTTAGGTTTAATCAAAGGAGGCGCGATTCCCAAATCTTGCTGGATTCCACTTATGCCCGCAATGGCCTGCCCGAACATTCCGACAATGGCCTACTGCTCAATACCGACAACTGGTACTACAATGTCAAGTCTCGGCTCCGGTATCGACTGGTTGATGGTGTCTGGAAAAGGGACAGTACCGAATTCAGAGGCCAGTGGGGCTTAAGCCACGATGACCAGGGGCGCTTGTTTTACAACTACAATTGGTCGCAATTGCACGCGGATCTGGTGCCCCCCAATACCTTTCCCGAAACAAAACCACAGTCCCTCCACGGGCATCGACCACGGGTTGACCATCGACCGCAAGGTATTCCCCATCCGGGCAACCCCGGCCGTTAACCGGGGTTACATTCCCGGAACCTTGAACAAAAAAGGGAGATTGTTGGAATTCACAGCGGCCTGTTCCCCTTTGGTCTTGAGATCCAGCCTGTTTCCCCAGGAGTATTATGGCAATGCCCTGGTTTGTGAACCATCCAGTAATTTGATCAAAAGAAATGTAGTCAAAGAAAGTGGGGCTTTTTTAAATGCCTACGACCCCAATCCTGGCAAAGAGTTTTTGGCCTCAACGGATGAACGCTTTCGCCCCGTCAATCTGTGCACTGGACCCGATGGAGCCATTTACGTTGCTGACATGTACCGCGGGCTGATTACTCGCCAGGTTTCATGCATTGTGGACGCTGGAAGGTTTGGGACAACTGAAGCCTGCCCTTTTGCTGGAATTGCTGGACGATCCCCAAGATTTCATCAAAACTACCGCCTTGCGCTTGTTGGAAATCAATCCCACCCAGCATGCCCAAATGCAGCAAGTATTGGATCAGAAAGTGCTAGCCTTGTCAAAAACCGCCAACATCAAAGTGGCGTTACAATGTGCGTTGAGCGCTCATCTGCTCAGCTCGGAAGTCAATTTGACCGTAAATCAAGAAATCATCGATCGTTTTGGCACCCTCGCCTTGATTAGGGATGCGGTGATGAGCAGTATTGAAAATCAGGAGTTTATCCTCTTGAAAAAACTCTGGGTTGCTCCACTTTGGCAGAGTCCAGAGCAAGCCCAGGAAATATTTCTGGAAATGCTGGCCAGCGCCATTGCCCGAAAAAAAGACCCTACTGAACTGCTCACTTTGTTGGAGCTGATGCACCATCAAGGAAAAACATTTGGTAAAAAAGAACAAGTGGTGTTGAATGGTCTGGCCGTAGCCGCACTCAATTTTAAAGGGTCAAACCCCATCGCCTTGAGTGCGCAGCCGGAATTGTTAAAAAGGCCCGATCTTCCCCTGGATCAAAATGGCGTGGCCAACTTGAAAAACCTGTTTACCTGGCCAGGATTCAATCCCGAGATTTCCAGGGTCTCAAAACATGCCCTGGACGAAAAAGCCAGCAAACAATTTGCCACGGGCAGACAAAAATACCTCACGAACTGTGCGGGCTGCCACGGCACGGACGGCCGGGGCATGGATCGATTTGGTCCGCCTATGGTTGGTTCTGAGTGGGTGTTGGGTGACGAAAAAAAATTGTCGCTGGTTTTGTTGCATGGACTGGAAGGCCCCATTGTGGTGCTGGGTAAAAAATACGATGCCCCTGATATCTTGCCCATGATGCCCGCTCATTCCATCATGGATGACGCGGATATTGCGGCCATTTTGACCTACATCCGCAACGAATGGGGCAACCAAGCTAACCCCGTCACAGCAGGTACCGTAGGCAGCACCCGACATACTTCCCAAGGACGGGTCATCCCCTGGACGGTGAAGGATCTGGATAAATACGTGAAAGCCAAATGGCCCTCGGAAAAACTTCCAAAGGCCAAAAGTAACGATGGCTTATGCTGCTGAAAATAATTTCTAAGGTGTATCTAAAGTGACTGAGGTTTCTTTAGGTGGTGAAAGAAATCTGCGCAGCAGATTATTCTTTACCACCTAAGAAACCTGAGCCACCTTAGCTACACCTTAGGCAGCTCGGTAAGATTGAGTGCTTGTTTACGCTAAATTAAAGAAAATGAAGCAGATCAAACCATATCCCGCCAAAAAACACGGCATCAAGCGCCGGGAATTTGTACAAACCGCTAGCCTGGGCTTGGCCGCTTTGTCCAGCCCCATTTCCATGCTGTCTTCCCTGGTTGGGGGAACGGCGATGGGCATTGTGGTTCATTCTTACGCCACCCGTTGGAATGCCAAAACGGAAAGTAAAACTTCCCCGCCTTTACCAATGCCATTCAACTTCTGGAGCACAGCCACAGCATCGGAGCCGGCGGGATCCAGGTGGTGGTAGGCGGCTGGACGCAGGATTTTGCCAAAAAAGTACGGGACAGCCGGGAGAAATTGGGGCTTTATCTGGAAGGGAGTATTGGTTTGCCCAAAGCCTCCGCGGATGTTGCCACCTTTGAAAAAGAAGTGCTTGCCGCCAAAGAAGCAGGTGTCCAAATCCTCCGAACCGTTTGTCTGAATGGACGCCGGTACGAAAATTTTCATTCTGCCGAGACATTTAAGGCCTTCAAAGAACAATCGTTACAATCCATCCGCTGGCAGAACCGATTGTCAAAACACCCATAAAACTGGCGGTAGAAAACCACAAAGACTGGAAAGCCCAGGAACTGGTAGACATCATCAAAAATATTTCCAGCCCCTGGGTAGGCGTTACCCTCGATTTTGGCAACAACATCTCCTGTTGGAAGATCCGATGGAAGTCATTACCACCCTGGCCCCATACGCTTTTTCCACCCACGTAAAAGACATGGGTCTGGGCGAGTACGAGCAGGGCTTTTTGTTGTCGGAAGTGCCTCTGGGGAGCGGTGTGGTGGACTTGTCCGCAGCCGTGGCTTTATGCAAAAAAATGAATCCAGGCATTACGTTCAATCTGGAAATGATCACGCGGGATCCCTTGGAAATTCCTTGTTTCAGTGAGGGCTATTGGCCAACTTTCCTCAAACACCTGCCCACAATTGGCCAAAATCATTCAAATGGTACGGACGAAAATTCGCGGGGGCTTTGCCTTCCGTGAAAAAAAATTTGGCCTTTGAAGAAAAGTTAGCCTTTGAAGAAAAAAATGTGCTGGAATGTTTACAGTACAGCAAGAATACACTAGGTTTAGGGTAGGTAGTTGAGGAGGTTGAGAAGTTGAGGCTACCGCAAGCGACACGCACACCTTCACACGCACACATCACACCCAAACCCATTCTTGCGGTAGCCTCAACTTCTCAACCCCTCAACTCCTCAACCAAATTTATATAAAAATGAATCAAGCACTCAAAGAACTTCCCGGCATAAAATTATTTGACCTGAGTGGCAAAACGGCCATCGTCACGGGCGGATCAAAAGGGCTCGGCCTGGCCATGGCCGCAGGTTTGGCCTCGGCTGGTGCCAACCTCCTGCTCGTCAATCGCAATGAGGCAGAAGGCATCCAGGCTGCCACCGAATTGGCAAGCCTTTTCCATTCGTGCCCATTCCTTTGCCGCCGATGTGACCCAACAGGAGCAAACCGAAGCAATGGCGCAAAAAGCAATGGACACCTTCGGTCGCATAGATATATTGATCAACAGCGCGGGCATCAACATCCGTGGCGCAATTGATGAATTGAGCCTTGAGGATTTTAATCAGGTCATGGCCGTGAACGTAACGGGTACCTGGTTGTGCTCCAAAGCGGTAATTCCCACACCTGAAAAAGCGGGTTCAGGAGCATCATCAATTTGGCCAGCACGCTCGGTCTCGTAGGACTCGCCAATCGGACGCCCATACACTCCAGCAAGGGTGCGGGTGGTACAAATGACCCGTGCGCTGGGTCTGGAATTGGCACCTTTCAACATTAAGGTAAATGCCATTTGCCCCGGGCCTTTTTTAACTGAAATGAACCTGCCCATCGCCGATACGGAAGAGGGCAAAAAGTTTGTGGTAGGCGCAACGGCCTTGGGACGCTGGGCCGAAATGAAGGAAATTCAGGTGCAGCGATTTTTTGGCCAGTGATGCCGCAGAGTTATATGGTCGGGAGTATGGTTACGGTAGATGGGGCTGGACGGCGCGGTTATTTGATGCTCCTACCCATTTGAACTTATCCAGTTCAATCCGTCCTTAAACACAATCCCCATCATGCTTGTACCCCGGGCTCCCATTCATGTCGCTTTTGTTCTAAGAACAGGCAGCGCAGCCGCCGCATACATGTCGCCCTATCCACACCAAAACGTCAACCCAAAGATCACCAAAATTGCTGTCACTGACATCACCAAGGTTCCGATGCTGTGCGACAAATTCCCCTGCTTGATCGTCAAACCCGTCAACTGCGTCACCGCCCAAAAGAAGCTGTCATTGGCGTGTGAAATGGCAATTGCACCCGAACCAATGGCCAATACCGTAAAAATTCGCATCATTTCAGAATCCAGACCCAGCGTAACCAGCAGTGGTGCAATGATGGAGGCCGTAGTGATCATGGCCACCGTTGAGGAACCCTGCGCCGTTTTCAGGGAAAACGAGATGATGTAGGGCAAAAAAATGCCCCAACCCGCCTCACTTAAACTGGAACTCACCAGATCACCAATGCCCGAATTTTGCAACATTTTACCAAAAACACCACCCGCTCCGGTAATGAGGATAACCGGTGCAGCGAGCACCAGGGAATCGCCAATCCAACCTGTAGAGGAAAGCAATTTGCGGTCAAATTTTTCGGGCAAAAAGAAAGACAAAAATGCGCCAATCAACAAGGCGATGATTGGACTACCCACAAATAAAATCGTTTGGGCCAACGCGCCCGTGCCAAATGGTTTGGTGGGATAATCGGCAATTGAGGCAAAAATGATGAGGATCAATGGAAAAACAATGGGTAGAAATGCTTTGAACGCCGAGGGTTGTTTGCCGGTTTTTTCTACATTTTCATCCGTCGCAAATTTAGGCTCCAAGGGGATACCCATCACGAATTTTTTGATGAAGAAGTAGCTGGGGATCAAGGTAATCGAACTCACCAACAAGCCCCATAGAATGACACTTCCCAGGTTGGCTTCAATAATCCCGGCCGCAGCAATCGGTCCCGGCGTAGGTGGCACCAAGGAGTGACTGGCGGTAGCACCAAGGGCCAGGGCAATGGCGACCGCGGCATAGGGCACTTTACTTTTTAGGGAAAGAGATTTACAAATGGGGTTCATCATGATGAACGTGCTATCCCCAAAGATAGGAATAGACAAAATATAGCCACTCAGCATCATGGCCAGCATCACCGATTTTTCGCCAATCCAGGACAGCACCTTCTGCGCAATCACCATCGCACCACCGTTTTTCCAAAAACACCCCAATGGTTACCCCCAATAAGATGAGGATACCAATGTTGCCCATGACGCCTCCAAAGCCGTCTTTAATGGACTGGATAATCAAGCTGGTGGGCATTCCAACCAATAATCCAAACCCGATCGCGCCGACGAACAAGGCTAAAAAAGGATGGATGTCGTATTTGGTGATGGCCACCAGAATAAAGGCGAGTGCAACAAGGGTAAACAGAATGGTGAGCATGTGGTTGTAGGTTTGTATCAAAGGCTAAATAAACCTAAATTATTTGTAAATGCACCCTATTTTGTGGCTTATATTTGTCAATTCTGGAACTTGTCCATAGATTATCATGTTCCTTCCAGTTGTTTATCTTTGGGAACACGTAAGCAGAGGCAGTAGCTTAATCGGAAGAGCACCGGGAAAAGTTTTGACATTACCACCCAGGTCAATCAAAACTTACTTCTAATTAGGTACCGGGGGGTATTGGTTCGAATCCTTTCTGCCTTACAACATACTACAACACAACTCAGGTCAATCAGCACTTACTTCCTCACTACGACTGAATAAAGTGCTGAAATTACCGGGTTTTATGCCATTACTATGAACCAGTTGTTACAAGTCGGACTAAGGCAAAAAGCATTGTACATCCCTGCTGCGGTCCTCAGCCCGCCTGGGGATACCGACCTCAGTGAGACCACTTTGCTGCTGGTAGCCAATTTGGCCAAATTGGGTTTTGGCCTCAGTGAACCCGCCTTGCGTGCGCTTGATCGCTGCAGTACAGAATACCAAAACCGGATTTTGGAACAGGTCCGCGAGGTCATGAGGGTCAACAAAAACTGGCTTCCCTGGTCAAAGGTTGGAATACCCCAACTGGTGAGTCGTCCTGGGATCATTTCATGACCTGGTTGGCCAATATTTTCCAAATCAAAGGAACCACGCTTGCCTGTGGGCACATCATTCCGGCCAACACCTTTCCGTTGGAGCGCTACAACGGCTGCCCTTTTTGTGGTACTCCTTTTGCAACGGATACGGCTTTAGCACTGAAAGCACAGGGCAGCAAGCAACGCATTTTGGACCTTTGGGGAGATGCCGAAGCGGAGCAATTTTTTACCGATTTGCTGGCTTCAAAAACCGCTCTGGACGCAACGCAGCTGGAAAGCCTGAAGTTGCTCCTGGACGTATTTGACTTGCCTGCGGATGTGGCCATTGGCATGAAAGAAACCCGCATGGCCGTGATTGACGTCTTGGTCGTCAATGGTCAGGCGGACCGAGCACAAGCCATGTTCAGTACACCCCACGATGTGCTGCGCTATTTGTGGTACAAGCACACTGGCTTTTTACAAGTTTTGGAGCCAAAAACCATCAGCAAACGCAAAAGAAACAACGCCAAACATCTGTACAAACCATTCGACAAAAGTGCCCAGACGCAATTGGATGCCAAGGCTCAATTAAAGCTGAAATTTACCCGACAGGAGTGCTTGCAGGCGGCCACCTGGCTGAACAATTTGTCCCTGGAACCTGCTAAAATGTGCGAGATTATGCACCCCAAACGCAGCATGTGGGTGCGCTTCATTCGGGCGCTGCGCCTGGCGGAATATGGTCAAAGGGTGGGATTTGAGCATTTACAAACTACCCTCGATTTGTTTTACCGCGAAGATTATCCGGTTTGGCAAGGCCAGGTCAACCATTTTCGTTTGCGTAAAGACCGCGAACAAACGCTGAAACTGCTGCAGCAACGCCCTGGTTTATTTGCTCGTTCCTTGTTTTCCAACATGTTGTGGTTTGGTCCAGCGCCTTGTTTGGCGGCTTTTCGGGAAGTGATTGACCAGGTGCCTGCCCGCTTGGTCTTTACGTTGAACATGTACGCCGAGCTCTATTTTACCCCCGGGCAACCCCGCAGTGTTAAGCCGCTGGGATCGGTGAGCAAAAACATACCTGCCCATCCGCTATTGGCACAGTATACGGAACAGGAATTACAGGAAATGAAAGATGCCGTGCTTGACTTGGGTGTTTTGGCGGTAAAAAAACGCTTTGCCGCCCAAAGCACTACCCATCGCAGCATGTATATCGATCCCTTGTTGTTCAAAATGCCCATATCCATTGGCGACCGCAGCGAAACCGTACAAGATTTGCCCGCCGCGCTGATGGGCACCCGTTTTCCGCTGGAGGGAGATACGGTACGTTTGTTCATGCAGTGGGGAGTGGGACTACCCGCTCAAGCCCTCGATATGGATTTGAGCTGCTCCATCACCTATATTAATCGGGTAGAAATTTGCTCCTACTCCAATTTGGTTACGCCGGCTTGCCAACACAGCGGCGATATCCGTGTCATCCCGAATTTGGTGGGTACCGCCGAATACATCAACATTGACTTGAAGGTCTTGCAGGAAATGCAGGCTCAGTACGTCGTTTTTACTTGCAACGCCTATATCTTCGGCAGCATTACCCCCAATTTGGTGGTAGGGTGGATGAACAGCGTCCATCCCATGCAGATTTCCGCAACTACGGGTGTGGCCTACGATCCTTCCTGTGTACAGCATCAAGTACGGATTGCGACCGGATTGAGCAAAGGCCTGGTTTTTGGGGTCTTGGACGTGGACTGCGCCGAAATTGTTTGGCTGGAAATGCCATTCGGTGGCCAAGTGGTACAAGGTCTGGACCACCGAAACGTGACCGCGCTTTTGAAAAAACTGGACAGTAAGCTCAGTATTGGCAATTTGTTGGCACTCAAAGCAGAGGCGCAACAATTGCAATTGGTTGATACTCCGGATGCAGCGGATGAAGTGTATACCCCGCAATGGGGGATCAATACGGCAGCGGTGACGCAGTTGTTGGTAGATTGACCTACCACCCCAACACCGCCAGCACTGCATGGTGATCCGACGCAAACCTACCCGCCCAGGTATTGGTCAAAGTAGCGTGTTTGAGTACCTTCCACTTACCCGGGTTTTTGACAAAATGTAATCGATGTGTCTGCCCTCCAGCTCCATCACCGTAAAGCCATTGAAGGTGCTGTAAGGGCCAAAATGGGGCGAGAGGCTAAGGCCTTCGGTATCAGTAAGTTTATCAGGGTTGTTGGCTTCCACCAAAACCGTGATGGGCTCATCGCTGGGTACGGCATTAAAATCACCCGTGATGATGGCAGGAGTGGTGCCAGCAATTTCTTTGACTTTTTGCAAGAGCAATCTTGAACTTTCCCGCCGGGCCACTTTGCCAATGTGGTCGTAATGGGTGTTGAAAAAATAAAACACCTTCTTGCTTTTTTTGTCCTTGAATTTCGCCCAGGTGACAATTCGATTGAGGTTGGCATCCCAGCCTTTGCTCGGTACGTTTGGCGTTTCGCTCAACCAAAAGGTGGCACTGCTGAGTACCTCAAATTTGTCTTTGTGGTACAAAATGGGGGAAAATTCGCCTTTTTCCAAGCCATCGTCGCGACCAACACCAAGGTAGGCATACTGGGGCTGAGCACTGACCACATCCTTGATTTGGCCGACCAATGCCTCTTGCATGCCACAAATGTCTACGCCGTAAAAAAGGCAACATACTGGCCAGATTTTTCCTTGCGTTTTTGCCACTGGTTTTCACCGTCTTGCGTAGTGTTGTACCGGATGTTGAAAGTCATTACATTGAGGGCTTGTGCCGAAAGTAATTCTACCAGCAACACAAGCATCAATACCAGGCCCCTGATTTGTAAGTGGGTAACATTTTTTTGCTCATCGTATTTTTTTACGTTAACTTATGATGCAACAACCGCACTGGGGTACGTATTTGGCACATAGAAGACCAATTTTTTAAAATACTTGGCCGTCCTAAGGTTGCAGCCTAAATTCACCACAAGATAAAACACCATCCACGTGAACAAAACTACTTACTCAATTTTCCTTTTTTTATTCCTGACCTTCTTCAATGCTGCCAATTTACCAGCACAACAGGTGCATTCGGTAGCCAGGAAGTGGAACGAGGCAACCTTGCTGGCCATTCGCAATGATTTTGCACGCCCGACTGTGCATGCCCGCAACCTGTTTCATACGGCCATGGCGATGTACGATGCCTGGGCAGTTTACGATCAACATGCCCAAACTTTTTTTCTGGGCAAAAAATTGGGCAATTACACTTGCTCATTTTTGGGCATATCTGTGCCAGAAAATCTACAAAACGCCCGCGATGAAGCCATCAGCTATGCCGCGTATCGATTGCTCTTTCATCGCTTCAAAGGTTCGCCAGGCGCTAGTAAAAGTATCCCTTACATTGATAGTTTGTTCTTCGCACTGGGATATGATAAAAGTTTCACCTCCACCAACTATACCTCGGGCTCTCCTGCTGCTTTGGGCAATTACATCGCCGAACAGTTGATTGCCTTTGGTTTACAAGACGGTTCAAATGAAAAGGGTGCTTATGCCAATCTTTTTTACAGTCCGATCAATCCCCCTTTGGTCACCAAGTTTTCGGGCAATCAAATGAATGACCCCAATCGCTGGCAGCCCCTTTCATTGGATGTATTCATCGATCAATCGGGGAATGTATTGCCCATCAACACGCCGGCTTTCCTCTCACCAGAGTGGGGTCGAGTTACTCCTTTTTCACTCAGCACCAAAGACTTGACAGTTTTCAACCGGAATAATAATTCCTACCCTGTGTATCACGATCCTGGACCTCCGCCCTATTTAAGTAGCAATGGGAGCGGAACGAGTGCTGCCTACCAGTGGAACTTCAACCTGGTTTCTTGTTGGTCTGCGCATTTAGACCCTCGTGATGGAGTGATGTGGGATGTTTCTCCAGCTTCAATAGGCAATTCGAGTGCTTTGCCACGTACGATTGAAGAATACAAAAAATTTTACAAAATTGTGGAAGGAGGCGTAGTTCAGCAAGGCCATCCCATGAACCCTTATACTGGCAAGCCTTACGTGCCCCAGATTGTACCGCGCGGTGATTACACCCGAGTACTTGCCGAATTTTGGGCGGACGGGCCAGACTCCGAAACCCCGCCCGGGCACTGGTTTACCCTGGTAAATTATGTAGCCGACCACCCCGCATTCAAACGACGTTTCAAAGGCCAGGGTGGCGAATTGGCTCCATTGGAATGGGATGTAAAAGCTTATTTTATTTTGGGTGGTGCGCTGCACGATGCCGCCATCACCGCCTGGGGCATCAAAGGTTGGTATGATTACGTACGCCCCATCAGTGCCATTCGGTACATGGCAACCAAAGGTCAATCGAGTGACAAAACCCTAAGCCATTATTCCCCACAAGGCATGCAATTGGTGCCCGGTTTGATTGAAACCGTACAGCCCAAAGACACGCTTAGTTGGGCCAAAGGCAAAGACCTGGGAAAAGTAAAGATACTCGCCTGGAAAGGGCCCAATTATATCCCCAATCCTGAAACGACTGATGCAGGTGTAGATTGGGTTTTAGCCGAAGAATGGTGGCCTTACCAACGACCTACTTTTGTTTCCCCGCCTTTTGCTGGGCTGATTTCGGGGCATTCTACCTTTTCTCGTGCAGGAGCAGAAGTATTGACCATGCTGACCGGAGACCCCTACTTTCCGGGCGGTCTGGGTGAATTTGTGGCCCAGAAAAACAAATACCTGAAATTTGAAGAAGGTCCCAGTGTAGATGTAATATTGCAATGGGCCACTTATCGAGATGCCTCGGATCAATCCAGTCTGTCCCGTATTTGGGGTGGCATTCATCCTCCCGCCGATGACATTCCGGGGCGGCTCATTGGCGAAAAAATTGGCAAAGCTGCTTTTGCGTTTGGCGAGACTTACTTCAGCAAGACTACATCTACCCGGGATGGCATGGCTGGCTTGTCCGATGAGATGGTTAAGGTTTTCCCAGATCCAGTTTCCAGCTCGGCAAATACCTAAAACATGACCATCACTCAGGCGCATCCACCGCTTCATTTTGAATTGGTCAACTTGCAGGTGCAGTGCTCAAAACCTGGAAGATGAATGCCATCAATTTGAAGCAGGCTTCTCTCTGCACGAAGGCAGTCGCCTCAGCCCGGGTGTATATTTCCTACGCATCAGCGGAGAAGGAGAGCAAATGACGAAAAAAGTGGTGATTGCAGAGTAAACAGGAAAAAAAGTTGAAGTGTTGAAGAGTTTATAGTTGAAGAGAAGTTTGTAAGTACGGTAAAGTAATACCCACAACTTTTCAACGCTTCAACTATAAACGCTTCAACTTTTTTTCTACCGAATCAAGCTCACTTCGCCCCGAACCAGTTCACTTCCCGCACCTTTGTCATCCACATATTCAATCTTGAACCAATAAATGTATGCCCCCTTTAGGACCTGCTGCCCCTAATCAGGCCATCCCAACCTGTGTTGATGTCCGTAGAGCGGAATACTGCCCTCCCCAGCGGTCAAAACCTGCAACTCATAACCATTGACCTGCACAAGTTCATTGATGAAAGGCCGAAAAACATCGTTGGTCGTATTCCCGTTGGGTGAAAAGCATTGGGTGTAAATGCTTTAAACACGATGCATTGTCGAAAACTCAGTTCCAGCGAATCGGTGCTGGTACAGCGGTCATTCGCTGCCCTGACCTAATAAGTACCCGCTGTAGTTGTACTCAAAGATTGAGCGCACTTCCGTCCTGCCAGGAGTTGTGCACCACGTGCTGGCACTTGCCCGCAAGAGGTGGGATATGTCGTCACAGACGGGATCCAGCCCTAGTGTCACGGTAGGGAAGCTTGGATTTGTACTTGGCCGTGATGGGAATCACAAGCTGATTGTTCCTTCCACGGCGAGCCCAAAAAGCTTCAGGTGGGAAAACTGTGATGGTTTCACAGGCCGATCAATTACTCCACTGCAACTGGGGATTTTACCCCCCGGAGTGGCGCGTAAGGTAAGGTTTCACCAGTACTGAAAATTGTGTCTCTTCCAAGCTCAAAATGAAGCATTGCTCCATAAGATTGATGCTATATCGCGATCGGCGCAGCCGTTGACAGTAGAAACCAGCCAGTATAATCCGGTTGTGTCAGCTTTAAACGACCTATTGCTACTTCCATCTTGCCAACGGTAAATGGCATTGCCCAGGTTCGAGCGCAAATCCAAACTCGCACCTGCACACAAGATGGAGTCTCGCCCCAAACTCAAGTTCAACAGGAGCGGCCCTTCGCTTCACCTTACGGCCGCGACGGCCGCGTACCACGATGGCATCGAGCATTGCATTCGCCATGTCTCACGGACTACCACCCAAAACGTATCTGCGGTATGGACGCGCAGGGTTGGAGCTGTACTGCTGTCGCTCCATAAATAATTACGACCACTCGTTTTGGAAGCATCCAACAGCAAAGACCCAGCACTGCCGATGCTGGTGTCACGCCCCAAATTAAGGGCGCTTAGATTGATCAGGCGTACAGTAGTGGAATCCACTACTGTAGTGCACCCTGAAAGGTCTACCACCACTTTGTATATACCCGCTTGATTGACCTTGATTTGTGCATTGCTGGATCCATCTTGCCAGCGGTAATTTACGCCTTGCAGGTTTATATCGGCATCCAGTACCAGGCTTTGACCAGGCACACAGTAGTGTCATTGATAAGGTTGAGCTTAAATGCGCTGGGGCTAAGACCTTGACCGTATCGTACAGCGCACAGCCATTCTCTCAGTTACAACAACATGGTAGGTTCCAATCTGACTGACCGGAAGGTCGCCTAGTTTCTGCGTCGCTCCAGTATTTTTTCGTTATAAATTCAGGTATAGGCATCCAGAAATTGATGGGTGTTTTGGTACAAGACCATCTTCCTAAAATGCCTACATCAACATTCAGGGAGCCAAAGCCCAATTTTCATTGCTGTCGTTGATGTTTGGTGCTTTTGGCACCGGCAAAAAAATCGGGTTGATCCCACTCCCTGTTGATCGCATTTGGATAAAATTGGCCCGGACTACCACTATCCATCTTGACAATGGCCCTATTCCCATTTGGGTGGAGCGCAGAGCAATGGAATCTAGGGTTTCCAACTGCCTGGAAGTACTTATTGATGGTTTGAGCATGAGCGGCATCAAATCATAGTTTACCTGCCGTGAAGATTAGAGAGTCTATCACATTTTCACCCAAAAAATAATCCCGCTGTTGCGTATTTCTATTCGATTGAAAGTACTCGCTTTTAGGAAACTTGTCGCCAACTGCTTCGTAATTACTCCCGGGAGGGAAGAAGTACCTTCTACATTAGAAAACAAAACTATTTTGTGAAATTTGACATCAGAAAAAGTGATATAGGTGGACGAGGTATTGGTAGATTCAATAGTGAAGTACCCGCATCAACAATTGCTTCTGGCCCAATATAAAAGAATAAAGAGATGAGGATAAGGAGCCATTCCTGGTGATGCGCCAATGGCTATTGCCCATTTTAAGGGTTGTTCCATTAAAATTATCGTTTAACATAAAAAATGTTTCCGTCGTAACGGGTTTGCCATTGGAATTAAATTCACCGGAACGTTGGTACAAATTCGTAGCGCCCGGCGTGTCCTGTAAAATCCAAGGCCTGCACCATTTAGGTGGGCATTGTAGATGTGGTATCCACGGGTGAGTAAGTTTTGATTTTGATCGGGCGAGAGGCAACATCAATTCGGATATTCCTCCAAATTTATTTTCAGGTGGGTCAACCGACCCATAGGCATTTAAAATCACATATCCAAAATTGATGGGATTGTTGGTAACACCAGTCCAACTCATGATTTTACAACATGCTTGTTGGTCTCTGCTGACTACTCTTTGGTCAAGGGCCATGCAAACGAAAATTTGACATCCAAAAAACATTGTCCATATCATTGGGAATACATTCTCCACCCGTTCCGCCATGACTGCAACCCAATTGGCCTGGTCATTACCAACTGCCCCCTACCTCCTTTTCCCACCCAAATAGAGATCGCGTCCAACCTTGTTAATGATGATCCACCTGGTTGTTTCCAGATCAATTGAATTATTGGCCGTAGCTGTTGCCTTCACCAATGCGAAGAATGTCCTGTGATGACAAATTTTGCACGGCAATGGCTTTGGTCGTATGGAGGTAGGCTTGCCCTTCCGAGGAGGAGTACTACTCATTCAATCCTGCCATCCACGCTTTGGGAACAATCCATTCTGCCAGGGAAAAGGTATCATTTGAATTGATTTTAAAAATCTGATAGACATTGAGCACTTCAATACAGTGGTAGTATTGCTGCCATAACTGTTTGGGAACCGATAAAGCTGATCGTATCAAAAACCTGGCTCTGCTTAGATTGATTGCTCAATTGTGCATCGCCTCCAGCGAATAAAACCACATTATGAGTGTAGACCCGGACCACCGGCACCGCTCATCAGTGAACCCGAAGAGTTACTAAAATCAATGGTGGATTTACCCGCATCCAGTGCCAGTTGACGGGTTCATTGCCCATTCCAGCCTGGCATTGTTTTGTGGATCTTGGTTTGCGTAGCGTCCAATAAGTTTTACCCAATAAAAATTGCGTTCGATTTCCTTCCTGGGATATAAAACTATGGGTAAAAACCTGCTGAGTGGTAGTACTAAATTACCCCGGACAAAATAGGGATAGATTAAATACGTAAAGACTGTCGGCTAAGGTCCGGAGCCAGAACCATCTACCGTGTACATTCGATTGAAGATACTGACCTGCGGAAGTGATGAGATTGCCTACATGGTCTCCTTCAAAATAAAAGTCTCCTTTGAATTCTTGTTTCAAAGTGGCAACAAAGGTCAGAGAGCCGAATATATGTATTGCTTTATCTGCCGTGCCGCTCAAGGTTGGAGCGCCCAAAGCTCCCGTCCAATTCATGCTGCGGCAATAAACATGCTCCACATCTATAGTTGTGCGGATGCTATTGCCCGAATTGGCATCAAAAAATACCTGATCATTAATCGTAGGAACGGCCTTATGTTTGGTAGTACCTCCGCTAGTCGTAGCCCAATGCCTGGCTCAGACCAATCACCAGCATCTTCTACCCAGTAATAGTCAGGCACGAGCCGCCTGGCCGATACTAGAACTAACATTATTAAAGTAGGGGCCTAAACATGCCTGTCGTTTTTGGGTGGACCCAAAATTAGCGATCATTGAGTCCAACATTATTTTCCCAAACCTAAAGATTGTCTTTAAAAAATTTAACATCCGCCTGCGGCGGAAAGCAATAACATAAGTTAGAAAAAGAATCAACTAATCAAAGATTTATGGATATTTATTTTTAGCCTACCCTAGCGAATCAAACTTACCTCTCCACGGATCAGTTCACTTCCCACACCTTTGTCATCCATATTCAATCTTGAACTAATAAATGTATACCCCCTGCGGGCAGGGCTGTTAAGTTCTAAAATCATTACGTTTGAGGACGAACAACCTCAAAAGTTCATTGACTTTGTTGGAGAAAAGGGCGAAAGAGTCTTTGATGGGTTTATATCCAGCCAAACGGATTAAATTCAAGGCTAGGGTATTCAAGCAAGCGACAGCCGTGGCAGGTTTTGTCTCTTTAATGGTCATGTCATCCTCTTTGAGGTTTACATCTTTAATCCAGTGGAGCAGATTTTCAATGCCCCAATGCAAGCGCACACCTTGAGCTACAACTTGAGCCTCATCGATGGGTTTGCTTAGGATGTACAGACTGATGAAGTTAAAGGGTTTTCCCTTGCGCAGCCCACTACGAGTAACTTTAACTAATCGCTCAATACCTGTCCAGCCTTTTGGAATTGCGGCTTTGTTGAGATAAAGTTCGATTTTACGGGTTTCGCATCTGCCATGTCCTTTTTCGGTAGTTTCAACCCAAGAAATGGGTTGATTCAATTCCATACATAGCTTCATTTCAAGGTATAAGCGTTTAGCATTAGCCTTGACCTGAATTAAAAAGTGGCATCCCGCTTTGCGAATAGCTGCTAAAGTTTTTTTTGGCAGTGTAAGGCATCCAAAGTAAAAACAGCATCTTTTAAGCCCAGGCGCCGAATCAGTTGACGGGCAATGCGAGGTTCGAAGGCTTTACCATTCTCAAAAGCTTGAAGGTCATATACCAAGCCGCTCTGTTGTGCAAAAACACTGACTACGTTCACAAAATTCTGCAAAGAATCATGAGGGTTAGTCACAGTGGAACTTAAGCCTTTACCATCAATGGCCAGCCACTCACTCGAATCAGGTACGGAGCAAACACTCATCCAAGTTCTAAAGGATTTAGTGAGGGTATACAAATCAAGCTTGCGCAAAATTGACCGAATGGTCACATGAGAAGGAACCCCATGTTTGAGGCCAAAACTTTCAATCAGTATATCTTGGTTCGACTTCATAAAGCGGGCAAACTCACGGTATCCGGTTCCGCCACTGATGATCGACATAATGATCATGCTTAGCACTGCCCATAGGGGATAGCGTTGACCTGCTCTACGGCGATAGTCTTTCACTTTTGACAGGAAATCTTGCAAATTATACTCCATGTCCTTTTCTCCATTTTGTCAATGAACGTTCATTTTGAGGTCTTTATTTTAGAACTTCTTTGGCCCCTGCCCCTGCAGGCGTGCTGTCCCTAATCCGGCCATCCCAACCTGTGTTGATGTCCGTAGAGCGGAATACTTGCCCTCCCCAGCGGTCAAAAACCTGCATTTCGAAACCATTGACCTCCACAAATTCATTGACAAAAGGACGAAAACATCGTTGGTGGTATTGCCATTGGGAGAAAAAGCATTGGGCGTAAATGCTTTAAACACGATACATTGCCGGAAACTCAGTTCCAGTGAATCGGAGCTGGTACAGCGGTCATTGGGGCCTGACCCAATAAATACCCGGCGTAGTTGTGCTCAAAGTTGCCAGTGTGCTGCCGTCCTGCCAAAGGAGTTGTGCCCCCGTACTGGCATTTGCCCGCAAGAGGTGTGGTTTGTCGTCGCATATCAGGGTATCCGGCCCCAAAGTTACCGTAGGGATTGCCTTTACATCCAATTTAATGGAATCTGTAAAACTGCAATTGAGCAATATCGCTCGGGCCGAATAAATCCCGGCATTGCCCACATTGATGCTGGGACTGGTGGATGGGCCCGTATTCCAAATCACCTGGTCGGCTCCAGGGAAAGCCAATAAAGTCAAACTTTCTCCCGTACAAAGCACCGTATCCTTCCCCAAATTGAAGCGCGGAAGTGGATTGTAGCCCACCTGTATCGAATCCCGGATTTGACATCGCCCCGCACTCGCCTGCGCCCAATAAATGCCCGCGCCATTGACCGTAAAGCTGGCCGTAGTTGAGCCGTCTTGCCACAAATAATTCGCCCCGGGAACTTGCAATTGCAGGGTCAGGGGGCGGCCTTCACACAAGGTCGTATCGTTGGCCAACAAACGCGACGGCAAATTGACCACCTGAACGGCTACGGTATCGCTGCGCGAACAGCCATTCAGATCGATAGCCAACGAATACGTACCGCTTTGATTGATTTGCCGAGGAATGGTAGTTTGTCCATCGTTCCAGCGGTAAGTACCTCCAGCAACACTTGGATTCAAGTTTAACCTTTCATTGTTACATAAAATGGTATCCCGCCCAAGTGAAAATTGTGGAATGGGTTTATAATCTACACGTATGGAGTCAGCCACACTGCAACGACCCGCACTCGCCCGTACCGAATACAAACCTGCTTGAGTAACGGTAAATATATTGGCACTCGAATTGTCTTGCCAACGGATCGTCGCGCCCGGCACATTGACTTGTAAAGGTATACTTTGTCCGTCACACAAACTGGTATCTCTGCCCAATAGTCCTTTCGGTAAATCAATAAACTGCACCTTGATGCTGTCGCGCACCCTACATCCTCCCACGGTCACATCTGACCAAACCGTTTCGGTTTGGGTCAAAGTACGGGTGGCCGTAGTATTGCCATTGTTCCAACGATAGCTTGCATTAACCCGACTGGCATCAAGCAATAGGGATTCTCCAGCGCATAGGGTAGTATCTCCACCTAATGAATACTTGAAGATTGGAGCAAAGGACACCAAGATCGAGTCGCGTTTGGTACAGCCATTCAAGGAAACATCGACATAGTAAGTGTTGGTTTGAGTAACCCGAATGCGCGAAGCGGTTGCACCAGTATTCCATCGGTACGTAGCTCCAATATTTGCAACATCCATTGTGTATGCTTCACCAATACAAAACCCACGATTGATGCCCAATTCAAATGAAGGCCCCTGGGTAAATGTAAAGCGGCGGCGATCGCTGAAGGTACAGGAATTGAGGGTGGTGGTCAAGGTGTATACTCCGCTAGATTGTACGTTGATACTGGAGTTGGTACTTCCTGTCGACCAGCGGTATGTCACATTGCCTGGCGTATTGACCTGCCCGATCAAATTGAAGGTCGCACCGTCGCACAAAGTGGTATCTGCACCCAGTTCAAACCGCGGCAAAGCCTGGATAACCAGGTTGATGCTGTCGCGTTCGGTGCAGCCATTGGCAGTCGCTTCAAGCCAATACACGCCTGCTGTAGTTGCCCGGAAAATGGCACTGCTGCTTCCATCTTGCCAACGGTATATCGCGTTACCCAGATTAGAGCGCAAATTATAACTGGTTGCCTCGCAAAAGCTAGTGTCCCTTCCCAGGCTCAAGCCCAGACTAGGAAGTACGCTGATCACTATGGAATCGCGAGCGGTACATTGCCCATCGTTGACCTCCACCCAAACTAGACCAGCCACACGGACTTGCAGCGTGTCAGCAGTACTGCCATCACTCCACAAATAAGTGCTCCGCCCGCTTTTGAAGCATCAAGTATTAGGGATTGCCCATCGCAGATGGTGGTATCCGCCCCAGATTGATCGCAGCGGGGCTGATGATGCGCACCGTAGTAGAGTCAGTAGCCGTACAGCCCGATAGTTCCACAATCACTTTGTATTTCCCGGCTTGCGTTGCATTGATGCTGGTACTGGTAGAACCATCCTGCCATAGGTAAGTTGCGCCTACCAGTTTTAAATCTAAATCCTGACCGTATCCCCGCAGGACACATCCATTGCCAGGTAACAGTGACATGGTAAGTACCAGCATTGTTGACGGGTAAAGTAGCCTGGGTGCTGCCATTGCTCCACAGGTATTTTTCGCTGGTGTTAAAAGTATTGGCATCAAGAGTCAGGGAATTGTTTTACACAACACCACATCTTTCCCCAGGATGCCCTCATCGACATAATCGACTGGGGAGTCAAAATCCAGTTTTTCATTGCTGTTGTTGATGTTGGTACTGTTCGCTACAGGCAAAAATTTGGTAGAACCTACCCCACGCTGATCGCGCATTTGGATAAAATCGCCCAAAACTACGCCGCCATTCATATTCACGACGGCTTTATTGCCAGCAACTGTAGAGCGGAGTTCAATCGGGCTACAATTGTTGCCGATTACCTGGAAATATTCGTTGACTGTTTGAGACTGAGCTACATCCAAGGTGTAGGTTTTACCCGCAGTAAAGATTAGAGAGTCAATTACGTTTTTGCCCAGGATAATTCCATTGTTGCGAATTTCTATTTTGTTGAAAGTGCTCACCTTAGGGGGATGTTGGTATTGAATGCCTCGTATAGGCTGCGCAAGGTAGAAGTACCTGCTGCATTGGAGAATAAGACGTTATGGAATTTTACGTCGGCATAAGTAACGTATACAGGTAGGGTGTTGGTAAACTCAAGCAATGAAGTGCCAGCATCTACACTTGCATTTGGCCCAACATAAAAATTAAAATTGAAAGCTGCTAGATCTCCATTTCCATTGATTCGCCAATGGCTTTTCCCATTTTTAAAGTTTGAAATTAAAACCATAATGGGACATATAGAAGTAATTCGTTGTCACTGGTTTATCATTCGAGTTGAACTCGCCAGATTGTATGGAGATGTAATACGCATAGCGTATCTTGCAATATCCAAGAACCTTCACTTCTGAAAAAGACATTAAACGCATCAAATCCCAGGTAAGAATGGTTCTATCTTTTCCTGGAGACCGAAATGAGATTTCAGAAAGATAAGAGCCTAGGGGTTTTGTTGGGTAAATCGACTGATCCAAAAGCATTCAACACCCACATGCCAAAAATGGGGTTGTTGGTCACCCCGTCCAGGACATGTTTTTGCAATAGGCAAAACGGCTAGGGTTGTTTACTCTTTGGCTAGGGCCATCGAACGAATTGGCATCAAAAAGACATTGTCTTTAGCAGTAGGGAATACATTCACCGCCAGGTCCACCACTGCTCAAAGACCAGTTGACCGGATCAAACCAATCTCCATTGCCTCCACGTCCGACCCAATACAGGTCACGCCCGGTGGCTTCGACGATGGTCCAGCCGAGGTTGTTTCCCAAATCAATCGAATTGTTGGCAGTAGCGGTGCCCAGCCCTATCCGATTGATGTCTTGAATCATCACGCGCTGAACCGTAATGGATTGGGTGGTTTTTAAAAATGCGTGGCCTCCATTTGCTGATGAACGCAGTTCAACCATGCCTGTACAAAGATCCGGTACAATGAGCGCTCCCAGGGTAAAAGTGTCCTGTGCACTAATTTGGAAAGTATAGTTCACATTCTTCATGATCACCACATTGGAGGAATTGGCCCCATAATTCCAAAGCGAAGTGACACAGCTAACGGTATCAAACGACTGTTTCTGGCGGAAAGAATTATTTAACGTTCCATCTCCCCCTGAAAAAAGCACGACGTTGTATTTTAATTCGGGGCCGGTTGGATTCGCCGTCATGTACCCGTATTGGTTACTAAAATCGATGGTGGAATTTCCAGCATCCAGGCTTAGGTTGATGGGATTGATGTTCCAGTCCAGTACATTGTAGTTCTGAGGCTCACGGTTGCGCATGGTCCACAAACTGCCACCTAAGGTAAGTTTGCGTATCCTGCTCTCTCTAGACAAAAAATTATGCGCAAAAACCTGCTGGTTGGCCGTATTGAAATCTCCCTGATTGAAATAAATGGTATTGAACACCGATAGACTATCGGCCAAAGCCCAGGTACCTGAACCTTCCACATACACATCCCTGTTAAAAATCCGCCCAGCAGAGGTGATGATGTTTCCGGTATTGGCACCTTCAAAGTAAAATTACCCTGGAAATTTTGGCGCAAGTTGTTGACGAAAGTTAAGGAGCCAAACACGTGTATTCCTTTATCCTTGCTACCCGTCAAGGTCGGTGTTCCCGCCGCGCCAGTCAGGTCATGCTTCGGCAGTAGGCATTTTCAACGTCGATGTTGACCGCAATGCTACCTTGCCCGGAGTTGGCATCGAAAAAGACATTGTCTCCCGCCGTAGGCACGCATGCTCCACCGGGGCCTCCACTGGTAAAGACCAATGTAGGGGTCGCCCCAGTTGCCATTTCCGCCTACCCAGAAGAGGTTGTTGTTTGATTTTGGCACAAAAGTCCAGCCATTATTGTTGCCTAAATCAGCAGCGTTGCGCACCAAAAACTGCGCACCGCCGGTACCCGCGCACGTCTTTCAGGAAAGGAAATTACCTGTAATCGAATCCGCTGTTGCTTCAAAACAACTTGAGTTCCCGAGGTACTACTGAAAATTTGAATGGGTGTGATACACAAGCCATTCGCAACAAGTTTTTTCAATTTATAAGTAAAGCCTGACTGAAATTTGAAACTTTTACCCGGCCCCAAAATCAATTCATCAAAACTGGCCGTTCCCTTCACTTCACTATCATTGCGCATCTCCAGGCGGGTCAGGGTAGCCCCACCGCCATTGTCTACTTCAAACTTACCTGATCCAAGGGTGTTGGAATATAAAATAGTAGCCAAATTTACATTTCCCATTCCACTCGCCCGAAACAAGGGTTTATCTGAGGTCAAATCAATAACGGATGTACCTGGCGTAACGGAGAGGTTAGTTCGGTTAAATTCGACTACTGCCGAGTCTTGCACCCACCATTCGTAGCGCCGATAATAAAGTCCGGTAACGGTGATTCGGCTGCTGCCCAAATCCAGGCTTACCGCCGAACTTGGAACCACAAACAACTTCAAACAGGAGATATTCTGATTGCCTGTGTTCAAAGTTCCGGCGGTGACGAACAGGGTGGTATCCACCTGCAATGGGCCTTGCAAGGTCCAGCCTCCCCCCAAACCCGCAAAAGTTGTCGTTTCACGGATGCGGTGCCCGGCCATATTGATGGTATGGCCCGCCGTATTGGCCAAAAAATTGACCGACCCCAAAAAAGAAAACGTCATATTGGCGTTGAGCCGCAATGAGCCATATACATTGAGTACATTGCTTGCTGGAGCAGTAATAGTTGGATTGTTGCTCACCCCATCCCAAATCATGTCCAGACAAAAAATCGACTGGTTGTTGACCTTGATTGTTTGACCGGGAGCCGAAAAAGAGCTGGCGTCAAAAAACACCCGGTCATTGGGTGAAGGTACTACGTTGTGCTTGGTTGCGCCACCACCGGTCGTAGCCCAGTGGCTGATGTCTGACCAATCGCCACTACCACCCACCCAGTAATAATCAGCGGCATGCACAGCCTGTATGAATAAAAGGACTAAAATCGTTAGCAATAGGGGTCTAAACATGTGTATGGATTTTTTGGTGATAGACTTGTTGCGACGGGAGCGCTTGAGATCAAAAATAAGGGATTTTTTTCCTGATTGAGGCTTATTTTTGAGTGCGTAGCAGCGCTACGGACGAAAAAATAAACGAAAAGCAGGGAAAAAAGACCATTTTTGAGCCAAGCAGTCTCCCGTCGCAACAAGTCTAATGCATATAATCGGTAAAACTTATCGTCTTTTTTTCCAGAATCCCTTCAATCTTGCCACTGCGGTCAATACCCGATTCAATTGCCCCATCCAAAGTGGAGCAGGGGGCAAAGTGGACGCTGTTTCCTCTTCTTGAGGAGGGGCTGTTTTGGAAAAATCGTACAGCTCTTCAAAAATTTTGCGCACATTTTTTTCTACCATCCCCCGAAAAGGAATTCGTGCCATTAATCCGTACAGGGCAGCATTGCCTTTGGCTGTCGCTGCTGGGTGTTCTTTTGCAAAGATAATCGAAGCTTTGAGGTCTTCAATATACTGATCAATTACTGGAATGTTTTGACGCATGACCGTCAAATGAATGGAGTTGGGCAATTGTTGCCGATCCAACATCCAGCCTTTTTGTTCCAATTGATCTGCAATCACAAAAATATCGGGCTGGTTGTCACGTGTTGAATAGGCAATAATGTTCATCACCGGATTGCCCAAAATAATGATTTCCGGAATATCCTCCAAGGCTTTGCGGATTTGACTGGTCGCCTGCATAATTTCCTCGGCGATGCGCAGATAACCATCTTGCCCCAAAGCCTGCATCGCCGACCAGGTAGCCGCAATGGCCCCTCCAGGTCGTGAGCCCAGCAAGGTGGGCGAGGCATAAATCCCACCAGCCAATCTCCAGCTACATAAATTGGTGTTTGAGGTAATTCATGTTGCGGTATAGCAATACCGAAGCCCCCTTGGCGCCATAGCCAAATTTGTGTGCGTCTGCCGAAATAGAAGTAACTCCTAGTACCCGAAAATCAAATGGCGCTACGGGATAACCGAGTTTTCACCCAGGGAGCATAAACCCACCAACAACAATCCACGTGAAAGGGTATTTTTGGCTAGCGCAAAGGCCGCAATTTCCGCTATCGGGTCCAAAACGCCGTGGGGATAGGTGGGTGCCGAGGCCGCAATGAGGATGGTATTGGGGCTCATCAGTTTTTCCAATGCCTGGGGCTGGGCACGCAAGTTTTGGTCCACCGCTGCTTTTTTCACCACAATATTCAGGATGTGTGCGGCCTTTTCAAAAGCAGGATGAATGGTGGTAGAAGCAACAATTTCAGGCTGTTTGATGTGGGGGAAAAGCTGGCGCGCCCGCTTCCCGATAGGTGTACACCGCCAGAAAATACTTTCGGTTTCCGCCCGAAGTCATGGTTCAGTCACATTCTCATCTCCATTCAACAAACTGGCGGTCATTTGAATGACTTCCAGTTCCATTTTTTTCAAACTCTGAAAAGCAAAAGGATTGAGGTAGTTTTCGGAGAAAAAACTGTTGTAAGCTTGCTCCAATAAGTGTTGATGCTCGTCATCCACGTAATACACACCATGCTCCAGGCTCGGCCTTTCTTCCAGGGCACATCATTTAAATGTAATTTGTACAATTCATCAAGAATGGTATCTTTATTGCGGCCACGGGCGGGAATCGAAATTCTTTCGGACATTGGTAAAAACTATTTTAGCGTTCGGAAAAATACAATACCTTCCAATTAAAATAGGCTTAATCACACAAGCCTGCCGTTTTTTTTAAACCTTTGATAATCGCAAGCAAATGAAAAGCAAGCAAAAAACGTTAATTGGCCTAGCCCTGCTCGGGTTGATCACCCTGGGTTGCCAGTCCAAACCAAAAGAAAAAAGTAGCACCATGGATGAAGCAAAAAGCGAAAGCGCCGCAGTGTATGCCCTCCCTGACCCACAAAAATTCAACACCACGCATGAGGGTAAAGCCATCAAACTGTTCATCCTCAAAAATGGCCCGATCCAGGCGGCCATCACCAATTACGGGGCGCGGATGGTTGGCATGTTGGTGCCCGACAAGGCTGGCAACCCAGTAGATGTGCTGACGGGCTACAACTCCATTGAGCCATACCTCAAACAGGAGTCGTATTTCGGTTGTGTCGTGGGTCGTTTTGGCAACCGCATCGCGAAAGGTAAATTCACCCTCAATGGAAAGACCTACACCCTGGCCACCAACAACGGTGCCAACCACCTGCACGGTGGCCCCAAAGGTTTTTGTACCAAGGTTTGGGACGCCAAACAAATCGACGACAGCAGTGTTGAATTCAGCTACTTGTCCAAGGATATGGAAGAAGGGTATCCCGGTAATTTGCAGGTAAAGGTCACCTATACTTTGACAGCAGACCGAGGTGTGGAAATCCAGTATTCCGCCACGACGGATAAACCCACCGTGCTCAACCTCACCAATCACAACTACTGGAACCTCGACGGCGAGCGCGATACCAGCATCAACGACCACTTGTTGCAAATTTACGCCTCCAAATACACCCCCGTGGATCCGACCCTCATCCCTACGGGTGAACTGGCATCAGTAGAAGGAACTCCTTTTGATTTCCGCAAACCTACCGCCATTGGTGAGCGGGTAAATGCGGATCATCCGCAAATCAAATACGGCAAAGGCTATGACCACAATTTTGTCTTGGTTCCCCAAAAAGTTGCTGCTGGAGAACTGCCGCTGATCGCCACCGTCCAGAGCACCCAAACGGGCATCAAAATGGAAGTGCTCACCTCAGAGCCAGGGATCCAGTTTTATAGTGGAAATTTCCTGACTGGAGCGCAAGTTGGTAAAGGTGGACAAGCCTATGTGTTCCGTTCGTCTTTGTGCCTGGAAACCCAGCATTTTCCCGATAGTCCCAATCAGCCCCAGTTCCCAACGACGACGCTGAACCCCGGGCAAACGTACGCTACTCGGACCGTTTATCGTTTTCCGGCGCAATAAGTGCCCGTTCATGATTAATGACGCGGGGAACAAAATAATTGGTTTATTTGTACTGGTAGAGACGCGCTGGATTGCGTCTCTACCAGCACCACGAACGATCGATATTGTATGATCTTATACCCCGATTCTTATCTCTTTTCCGAAGAAAACCAGCTGGAGCTCAACGGCCAGTTGATCCACCACCAGCATGCCTGGTTGTTGCAAATCGGCGACGAAGAATTGGATTTGATGTTTGAAAATGGCTGGCGCCGCGCTGGCAATGTGTTTTACCGCTACTCTTACGATACCCACGAAGACATTGCTTCCAATGGCCAACCCATGCAGGTATTGCCACTGCGCATCCCCGTAGCGGAATTTACCCTGACCAAAAGCCAGGCCAAAATCTGGCGCAAAAATGCTGATTTCAGCTGGAACCTGGTCAGCGGTCGCCCCAGCGAAGCCCACCACGAACTCTTCTTGCTGCACCGCGAGCGCTTCGAACGCAATGCGCCCGACAGCATTTTTGACTTTATTACCACCACCCACGAAAGCCTGCCCACCCGTGGGTTGCTCCTCGACGTGTACGACGGCGACAAATTGATTGCTTCCAGCCTCATCGACCATACCCCCAAATCGATGTCTAGCATCTACGCCATGTTTCATCCCGATTATGGGGCATATAGTTTGGGCGTACACACCATGTTGCTTGAGATTTACGCGGCGCGGCAGTTGGGGGTTACGTTTTACTACCCCGGTTTTGCGCACCACGAGCCTTCGTTTTATGACTACAAAAAACGCTTCAATGGCTTGCAATGGCTGGATTGGAGAGATGCCGTGGATTGGTTGCCGTATGAGCGGTTGAAGGGAAGACGGAGAAGGAGTAAGTAAGTTATTTAACATTACGCATCAGCACGATGCCTCTCGCCCCCATACCCCGCTCGCAACATCACCACCGACGTGTATAAAATCACCACAATCACCACCCAACGCAAGGTATCCAGCGGCAAAGACTTCACAATAAATGCGGCAATCAGCACCGCAACTATACCGGGTATGGCCATGCCAATTGCGGCCTTGCGGTTGTAAGCGCCCTCGCGGATGAAGCGAATGGAGGCCGGGGGCATCAAGAATGCGCAGGAACCCATCATGATCGGGAATGCCACTTGTGGCGACATGCCCAGCGCAAACACCAGGGCCATACAAGGGGCGTACAAACCAATGCCCACCGTCATCAAGGCGCCCAGGATGAAATTGACCAGCACGGCAATCAGCAACTTGGTACTGTGCGGAAACCAATGGCCGTGCCACCGCCCTGGATCCACTCCATGTTGCGGGCAAACATAAATCCTGCGGTGACCAGCAAGGCAAACCCCATGATCAGGCGGATCCTTTTTTCGGGCAATTTGGACACCACGCCCGCCCCCAGGATCGCCCCGGCAGCCGCCGAAACCAGCATGAGGATCAAGGTAGTGGGCTCCACTTCAACTACCGTAATGAAGATCAAGGCTTGCACCAATACGGGAATCGTGTTGGCCACTGTTGAGGTGCCGGGCAACACCGGTCTTCGGTTTGTTTGCTGAATTTCAGCAAAGCAGTTTGGGGGGCAAAAGCCCCGATGCCCAATACATCAAAAAAATTGACGACAAACCCGATCAAACCCGTCTTGAGCCAGCTGCTGTTTTCCAGTTGGTCTTTGTGTTTGACGACGTCGTTGATCAAAACCAGACTGTATCCTGCCGTCAGCACAGCCAATGAAATCCAGATGAAAGCAATCATTTCTTTTTGGTGTTTGAAGGTGTAGTCTCCACAAATTCCCAAGTCGCCAGGAGTACCATTTGTGGATCGAGTTCTATTTTTTCAGGTTTGCTTGCAGCGGGTATTGCAATTTCAATCGTCCGCGCGTTGACCTGGTATTTGGTGATACTGGGCAGCAGTTCCCCCGCTTTGTAACAGCCCACTTCAATTGAAAAATCAAAAACGTAGTTGCTGGGCTGGGTTTGTTGGAGTGTTATTTTCACCAGCTTGCTGCCGGGATCGTAGGTCCAGGAGCCTTTGAGCGCAATGTATCCGCCTTGATACAGCCATTGATCAAAGAATTTAATCAAATCTTTGCCCGAAGCCCGTTCCATGGCCAATCTGAAATCAGTGGTCGTGGCATGGCCATTGATGAAACGCTGGTAGTAGTCCTGAATGCCGGTTTGAAAAGCAGTATCCCCAGCAAGTTCCGCAGCATGTGCAAGATCCAGGCCCCTTTTTGATAGGTCAAGGCATTGGTTACCGGGCCTAGTTCCGGCGAACGATCGGCGACTATTTTGTAACCCGGGTCTTTGGCCAGGTTTGCGTAAGTTGTTTTTTTCGCGGCTTGCAATTGACTCAGCAATTCTGCCCGCCCATAAGCGTGTTCGATGAACAGCATGGTAAAATAAGTAGCAAAACCCTCGCTGAGCCAGGCATCATCCCAACTGGATTCCGTCACGGCATTGCCAAACCATTGGTGCGCCAACTCATGAATGACCACATTGCGCAAGCGGGTACTGCGTTTTCCGTCTACCAATTCTTCTCCATAAAAAATCGCTGATGAAGTTTCCATCCCCCCCTTTACGCTCGGCGTTTCGACATTGGCAATTTTTTCATACACATAGGGGCCGACATAATCGGAGAAAAAACCCAGCGCTTGTTTGGTGGGTTCCGCAAAGTCGTAAAACCCAGCTTCCCGGTCTTTGTTGTACACCCAGGTTTGGATCGATTTTCCTTCAAACCAGCCGACGTACTGCACTGCAAATTCGGCCACCCCCAGCACATACAACCAGGAAGACACCGGGACGGCCTGCTTCCAGTGGGTCAGTTTGGTGCTGGCATCAAGGTTGGTCTCTTCCATCAACAAGCCATTGGATACCACTTGATAGTGTGCCGGTGCTGTTACCACAAATTCACTACTGGCTTTTTCGTAGGGGTGATCAACCGTGGGCAACCAATGCCGGGCGCGATTGGGCCAGTTTTCGTTGAAAAAACTGCGGTCTCCGTATTTGGTAGGGCCAATGCGCAAGCCATCCGCCGGAATTCCATGGTAAGTGATCACGAGTTGTGATTCGGAATTGGCATTGGATGGCTGCGGCAAGCTGATCCACAACACATTGTCTGCGTGGGAATAGGCCAGAGTCTTACCCTGTTGCATGATGGACTCAACCGTCATCCCCTTTCCTTGCAGGGCTTCGTTTGCCTTGACCAAATCCAGGCGTAATTTGTCGATTCCTTCTTTTTTGAATAAAACACGAATGGTCGTTACCCCCCAAATTTCATCCGTAGCATCAGAAAGTTTGAGTTCGAAGGTATAATGGAGGATGTCAATATTGAGATTCTTGGGGTAATTGTCGGCATAGGTAGAAAGTGCCTGAAAACACAACAACGGGAGCAAAAGGACCAGTTTAAGACGGAAGCGCATAGCCGATAATTATCCACCTGAAAACCAAGTGTTGTCAAATATAATCAGGGATGCTTATAATTTCAGACAAAGCTTAGTATTTTTAAGTAAAAACCGTGCCATGCGCCAAGCAATCCTCCTTTTTTTCAGCACCATTATCCATTTCAACACGGCATTTACCCAGCAACCACTTTCTCCTTTGGAGGCTTCTTTCCGTCAGTATCAAGCAATGAAAGCTGCCTCGGTCTATAAGTTCGACTGGATTCCGCTCGGCCCAACCCTAAATTCCGCCCGAGCCGATGTGGTGCAGGTAGATGCTACCCGTCCAGGCACCATGTACGTCGGATTTGGCTCGGGTAGTTTGTGGAAAACGACCAATCATGGGCAAAGTTGGAACCCCATTTTTGAAAACCAAGCTTCCTTTGGGATTGGAGATGTTGAGCTCGCCCCCTCTAACCCTGACATCATTTACCTCGGCACTGGTGAAAATCTAAAAAGCCACGCAACTTCACCCTGCCCGGCACAGGAATGTATCGCTCCGCTGACGCGGGCAAAACCTGGCAACACATCGGACTGGAAGACTCCTGGGCCATTGCTGAAATCGCCATTCATCCCAAGGATCCGAACATTGTCCTGGTGGCTGTACTGGGTCACTTGTGGTCCAAAAATAAAAACCGTGGCTTGTACCGTACCCTGAACGGGGGCAAAACCTGGCAACAAGTACTCTACAAAGATGAAATGACCGGTGCCAATGATATTGTAATTGCCCCTTCTAATTCCCAGATCATGTATGCTTCTTTGTGGGAAGTTTATCCAGGCATCAGCGGCAAAAACAGCGGCGTATACCGCAGTGTTGACGGCGGTAAAAACTGGGTACCCTGTATTAAAGGTTTACCCACGGGGCCTTTGGTCGGACGTATAGGCCTGACTGTTTCGTATACCAACCCCGCCAAAGCCTATGCGCTGGTAGACAATCTGAATAATGCCCGCGATGAAGCTGCCGAATTGTACAAAACCACCGACGGTGGATTGACCTGGCACAAAACCCACTCCAGCCCTTTCAAAATTTTCCCCGGCATTGGGTGGTATTTCACCGATGTATATGTAAATCCCAAAAACGACGAGGATGTTTTTTGCCTGGGGGTGCGCCTTGCGCACAGCACTGATGGTGGCAAAAACTTTACTTTCGTCGGCGGAAAAGTAACCCGGATGACCCCAAGCCTGGCCCAGGGATTGCACCTTGATCAATGCGAGTTATGGATCAATCCTCAAAATCCGCAGCACATGGCCCTAGGAAACGATGGCGGTTTTTACCTGAGTTATGACCAGGGTTTGTCCTGGATGCACTACAACAATATCCCAACCGGGGAATTTTACGACATCACCATCGATCAGTCCAATTTCACCATCTACGGCGGCACTCAAGACAACGCCACTGTTTTTGGGCCAGCCAAGGAAATTAACCTCAATTTTCCAGATCCCTGGAAATACCTCTGGATTGACCCCTGGGATGGTGGCGACGGTTGTGTATCTCAGGTGGATCCCGATGACAACAATATAGTGTACTACAGCATGCAACACGGCTACGCCGTTCGCCTCAACCGACATGTCGACACAACCTTTGTCATTCAGCCAGCGCTACCGAAGGACAGCCCGGACACGCTGCGTTTCAATTACATCACCCCCTACTTTATCTCGCCCCATCAAGGACAAACGCTTTACCACGGAGGCAATTTTATCTTCAAAAGTCAGGACAGAGGTACGACCTGGAAAGTAGTCAGCCCAAACCTCACGCTTTCTGCTAATCCGGCAAAAAAGTCATTTGCTTTAGGCGCCCTGGTCGAATCGAAATTGACCAAAGGCTGGTTGTATGCGGGTACAGATAAAGGGGCATTTTGGGTATCCAAAAACGATGGCATCAACTGGAGCGAACATTCCGCAGGGCTGGCCAATCATTACATTCGTAGCATTTGCCCTTCGCGGTTTGCCAAAGAGAGGGTTTATATCGCCATGACCGGCATCAATTCCGACGATCTGCACAGCTACCTCTACGTTTCAGAAGATGCTGGAAAAAGCTGGAAAGCATCGCAGCAGGTTTACCGATGAACCCTAAATGTAATTTTAGAAGACCCCACCCAGGAAAACCTGCTGTACGCAGGTGGTCTGCGCGGCGTTTATGTATCCCCTTGGACCGGGCAATAGTTGGTCATATCTTGGGCAAAACCTCCCCGCCAGCGCCGTGGCTGACCTGGAGATTCACGAGGCCTCCATGGAACTGGTTGTCGCTACCCACGGGCGAGGCATTTACAAACTCAACCTCCGCCCAATTCAGGCAATGGCCGCTGGAAAAATCCCGCAGGATCAGGATTTCTTGTTTGAAATCCCTGAGGCCAAAAGGCCCTGGTTTAATTCTTCTGGAGGTGAACCAGATTACCGAACGCTGGAAAGAACCCCGATAACCTTTTGGCTGGCTGTGCCAAAACCTGTCACCCTTTCGATCCGCAATACCGACCAAAAAATACTTTGGAAAACGACCGTCAATGGGCAAAAAGGGTTCAATCAAGTTCGTTGGGATCTAGTGACTAGCAGGCAAAACAGTGACTACCCGTACTTTGTACATTACGAGCGTTTTCTTGCGGCCGGAGCATATCAAATGGTGCTTTCAGCCGACGGAAATAATGATCAGCTAAGGCCATTTATCGTTGTGGACAGCGTATCGCCTTATGCCAAGGAGCGGTAGTTCGCTACCGCATCCCCACGATATTCACCAATTCCCCAATGCCCTCGATCCGTATGCTCACTACATCACCCACCTCCAGTGTAAACTCATTCGGTGGTACCACGCCTGTACCTGTCATCAGGAAAACCCCATTCGGGAAAGAGGTTTCGCGAAACAACCAGGATGCCAGTTCTGGCAAATTCCGCTTCATGCGGTTGATTTGGATGTTGCCAGCAAAAACCGTTTCCTCTTCGCGTTTGATTTGAATGGAAATTTCGGTGTCCAGCGCAATGGGATGTTCAGGCACCCACACGCAAGGACCCAGCGCAGCCGAGGCATCGTAACTTTTGGCCTGGGGCAAATACAGTGGGTTTTCGCCCTCGATGTCGCGCGAACTCATGTCGTTGCCGATGGTATAACCCACAATTTTGCCCGAAGAGGTGCAAAACAGGGTGAGCTCAGGCTCCGGCACATTCCATTTCGAGTCGCGTCGAATCAGTACCACTTCGCCAGAACCAACGGTACGGGCCGCAGTCGCTTTAAAAAACAATTCCGGGCGATCGGCATCGTAGACTTTGGCATAAAAATCACCGCCGCCTGAGTCTTTGGATTCTTCCATCCGGGCTTCGCGGCTGCGCAGGTAGGTCACGCCCGAAGCCCAGACTTCTTGGCCATTGATCGGTGCTTGCAATTGGGTACTGATCAGGCTTTGCAAATCGCCATCGGGACGCAATGACTGGACTTCGTTCAACACTTCATGGTAGAGGTTGTCACGGTTGATGTAATTGTCCCAATTGTGGTTGTTCGAAAGAAAAAACTGGCCGTCGGATTCGATGACGATGCCTTGAGAAGTGCGGTAAATCTTCATGTTTTTTGTTTGTGTTTGTCTGCTTATAAATAGTCTTCTTGCCAATCAAGGCTTTCAAAAGAGGGCGGTATTTTTCCCCGACGGGCAACAACTTTCCCCCAATCTCCAGATCTGTGGCATACAAGGCCGCGATCTTGTTCAGTCCCACAATGTAGGATTTATGTATGCGCAAAAAAAGCCCGGCGGGTAATTTTTCTTCCAAATAGCTCATTTTTTGGTACACCACCGTCGTTCCTTTACTCCCGACAATTTTGACATAATTGCTCAGCCCCTCGATGTAGAGGATTTCTTCCAAAAAAACTTGGACCCATTTGTGGCCTGATTTGAAATAAAGGAAAGCAGGAGTCTCCGTTGCAGATGGCAGTTGCGCTGGCGCAAAAGCCTGCAATTCAAAAAGTTTGTGCAACGCCAACTGAAAACGTTCAAACGAGATCGGTTTCAGCAGATAATCCACCGCATTCAAATCATAACCTTCCAGAGCATATTCGCGGTAGGCCGTGGTGATGATCACTTTGGGCGGCTGCGGCAAAGAACGCAAGAGCGAGAGGCCGTTGAGCCCAGGCATTTCAATGTCCAAAAACAACAAATCGACGGCGTGTTCTTGCAGGTAAGTTTGGGCAACAAGTGCATTTTCAAAAACGGCGTCCAGCACAAAATCGGGCAATTCCGCCAGGTATCTGCTCAGGATCTGGCGGGCAATGGCTTCATCTTCTACAATTGCACAACGGATGGGTTTCATACATGTAGTATAAAAGTTGAGAAGTTGAGGGGTTGAGAAGTTGAGGCTACCGCGAGCGGCTCGACACCTCGGCTCCGCTCGGTGACCGGGTCGCTCGCGGTAGCCTCAACTTCTCAACTTTCTCAACTTCTATCATTTAATTCAAGCACCACCATAAAAGAATCACGCTCCGCTAAAATACTCAAACGGTGCCGATCCGGAAAGAGCAATTCCAAACGCCTGCGCACGTTTTCCAAACCCAGGCCCGCGTTTCCATTGGAGGGCCGCTCTCCTACCCTGCTGTTTTCGACCACACATTTCAAGTGTCCTACTTCGGCACTGATGCTGATGTTCAACCAGGCTTGCGCTGCTTCGGGTGAAACGCCATGTTTGAAGGCGTTTTCCACAAAGGGCAAGAGCAACAAAGGGGGAATACGCCACACTTCAACCAATCCCGTTTTAGATACCGCTACTTGCCCCTTTCGCCGTGAGCGCACTTTTCCAGGGCGATGTAGTCTTCAATGATTTCGATTTCGCGCAACAAGGGCACGTCCTTGGCTTTGGCCTCGTAGAGTACAAAGTTCATCAGCTCGGATAAGCGCAGGATCATCCCTGGGGTTTGCTCCGATTTTTCCATCGCCAAACCGTACAAGCTGTTGAGGGTATTGAAGAAAAAATGCGGGTGAATCTGGGCCTTGAGGAGTTGTAACTCGGTCACAATATGCTGTTTCTCTACTTCCTGCCGTCGGTTGTACTCCTCATAATAGCGTTGCAATACCGCCAAAGCCCCCGTAAATCCAACTACCGCCAGACAGGTAAAAATGTATTGCAAACTGCGGGTCAGGGAAAACACCTGAGCCTGATGTGGCATCTTCATAAAGGGCGGTACGGGCAAAAACTGCATCCCCACAGCTTGTACCACATTGGCCAACAACAAAATGAGCACCAGACCAATCAGGTACTGCACAAAGCGGCGGCGAAACAAAAAGCCCTCCACCATGACCCACAAATGCAGGTATACGGCCAGCAGTTTCCCCGGTAGCTCCAAACCTTGCACCCACAAGGAAGTCCAGAAGGTGTCGGGAAACCAGATCCTTCGATAATTTCTGCCCCTGTTTCGGCAACGATTTTGATGGTTTCAAATTCGTAAAAATTCATGTATACGCGGGCTTGCACTCCGAGGTAGATGGTCCAAAATAAGAGGTGCAGCGCGAGGTACTTGGTTTGTATTGTTTTCAAAGTTTGCATTGTCTGGCACAAAATTCTCCTTTTTTCCCGAGATCATTGCCCGGTTCACATAAAAGCTGGGGCATTTGGCATAAAGCCTCTGAAAAATCTTCGAATAGCCCTCATTTTTCGGAAAAATAAAGCATTCACTTATGAAGAATCTTCTATTCGCCCTTTTCACTTTGCTGTGCATCAGCGCAGGGGCGCAAAACCCGGCTTTTCAAAAAATTGATCAACTCCTCACTGGCCTGGCCAAAGACCACCAGTTCAGCGGCAGCGTGCTGGTCGCCTGGAAAGGTGAGGTATTCAAAAAAGGCTATGGAACAAGCAATCGGGAAGCTCCAAACCTTTACCTTGAAACCATCTCCTGCATCGGTTCGGTGACCAAACAATTCACCGGAGCGGCCATCCTCAAACTAGAGATGATGGGCAAGTTGAACGTACAAGACCCCATCACCAAGTACTTTGAGCAAGTACCTGCCGACAAACAAGGCATCACGCTGCACCACTTGCTCACCCACAGCGCCGGATTCCCCGGGGCCATTGGCGATGATTACGCCAGCATCAACGCCGACGCTTTTGCCAAATTGGCTTTCGCCGAACCCCTGCTTTTTGCCCCCGGCAAACAGTATGAGTATTCCAACGTGGGCTTCAGCCTACTCGGCATTGTCATCGAAAAAATCACGGGTGAGTCTTACGAGGCCTTTTTGAACAAACACCTCTTTAAACCGGCGGGTATGGCGCAAACGGGCTACGTACTGCCCAAATGGGAAAGCAATCAGGTGGCTACCGGCTACCGCGGCGAACGCAATTGGGGCAAAATCAATGAAAAAAACTGGGCTGCCGATGGTCCCTACTGGCACCTGCGCGCAAATGGCGGTATCCTGAGTAATGTGGAGGATTTGTACAAATGGCACCAGGCCCTGTTGGGCGAAAAAATCCTGAGCAAAGCGGCCAAAGCCAAGTACTACGCCAAACACATCGAAGAAGGGGAAGGTGCCGGAAGTTATTATGGTTACGGTTGGGCCATTTTCCCCACGCGCCAAACCACCCTGATTGCCCACAACGGCGGCAACGGCATCTATTTTTGTGACTTCCTGCGCTACGTGGACGAGGACATCACCGTGATCCTATTGACCAATGCCACCCGCCGCGAATGGAACCGCCTGGCCACGGTGTGTGCCCGCACTTGCTTTGACCCAACCTTTGTGCCTGAACTGAAAATTAGCGATGCAAGCAATGCGGTTAGTCCGGATCAAGCGCCTCACCAGGAACTGATTGACAATTTTTTAAGCGCCATTACCTCCGGTGATGAGGAGAAGATCAAAGCGATGATCGAGGCCAATTTCGCCCCCGGCTTCAAAGAGGATTTCCCACTGGAGCAACACCTGAAAATTTTGAAAAGAGTGGGAGGAAATATAAAAGGCCATGAATTGGCCACGGTCAATGTGAGTGACCAAGGCATCACCCTCAATTTTA